>NZ_BAABJE010000001.1:440194-777694 GCF_039543145.1 Lysobacter hankyongensis
GCAGTCGCGCCGGGCGGTGCTTGGGAAGGGGGAATTCAGAAGACCGGATCGCTGCCGAAGGGATTGCGCATGCCCTTCAAGGTCGGCTGACCGCCGTAGTTCAGTTCGTTGCGGAATTTGGGGCAGCCGTTCGGCCCGAGCGTGCGATCGCAGCCGGGGAACGCGACGACGCGCGCATCCGGCGCGAGCGCGGCCGGGGTGAGCAGGCGCAGGGTGGCGCCGACGTGGCTGACCACGAAACGGCGTTCGACGCCGAGCGTCGCCGTCCACTGCAGCACGCCGCCGTCGAAGTGGCCGTCGTCGAACGCATCGAACGCGGCCGAGGCGACGGAATACCCGGTCGCATCGCTCAACACCGCCGGCACCGCGTGCGCGTCCGGATCGGCATTGCACAAGCCCAACCCCTGGCTGTAGAGCACCAGCGGGCAGTTCGACTGCCAGCTGCGGCGCAGACCGAGCGTCTCGACGGCGGCAGCGAGCGACTCGCAGCGCAGCTTGGCGACGCTGTGGGTCTCGTCCAGATTGGCGACATGCCCGGTCCAGCCCAGGCGCACCTGACCGTCGCGCACCCGCACGCGCTTGAGGTCCAAGCGCAGGCGCAGGCCCGGCGGCACCGGGCGGAACAGGTTCAGCAACGGCAGGTCGAGCGGCGCGGTGATCTGCAGCGCGTTTTTCGCATCCTCCGCCGACTGCAAGATCTTCTCGCGCGTCAGCGTGATCGGGGCGTAACGCTGGCCTTCGACGATCGCTTCGCGTTTGGCGTCGGTGTAGCGCCAGTGGTGCAGTCCGATCGAGAAGTCGTACAGCTCGATCTCGCGCGAGAGCAGGCTCATGCGTGCGTACTCAGGGTTCTTCCGCCGGAATCCCGGCGAAGGACACCGCGCAGTCGAGCAGACCGTCGCTGTCGGCGTGGTGGCGCAGCTCGACCGTATCGCCCGCGAGCGTGACCAGCGCCAGCCAGCTCACTAGGCGCACCCGTTCGGGTGTGATCGTTCGACCCAATGCCGTATCCAGTCGCAGGCGTTCGGCGAGATCGCCGTTGGCGAGTGTGAGTTCGCTCGACGCTTCGATCGCGCGGTAGAACACGGCGCCATCGACCAGTTCGATGCGGACATGGCGACGGCCCGCCTGCTGGCGCAGACTGCGACTGACGCCACAGGCCGCGACGGTGAGCGTGAGCGCGGTCTCGCCGATTGTCTCGATCACGTCAAGATCGTCGGTCCAGGTCGGCAGCCACAGCGCCTCTGCCCGGCCCTGCAGGCCATAGAGCAGGCCGCGGTGCGCGGCGCGTTCGGCGCGGCCGAACAACCGCCAGGCGTGCGACTGCGTGGTCCACGCCAGGCCCGAAGCATCGTCGACCTGGGTGCGGCCGACGTCGCCATCGAGCAGATCGAAGCGACGGGCCAGGATCGCGCTCGGGTCACGGGTTTCGTCCGGGCGGTGTTCGAGCACGGGGAACCCGCGATAGCGCGTCGCCGGCAATACCAGCGGCCAGTCGCACGATTCGGTCGCCTCGAAGCGCAGTTGCGTGGACATCAGCCGATCGGTGTGGCGCCGCAGCTCCGGCGCGTCGGTCAGGCGCGCGGTGCGACAGGGCATCAGGCGTGTGCCGACCGGCCACGCGCGGCGCGTCGGCGCGCGCAGCGTCATGCGACCGTTCGCGATCTGCGCGACTTCGACCAGTTCGTAGGTCGCCACGTCGCGCCAGAGCATGGCGAGGCTGCCGACCGCAAAATCCAGACCCGTAGCGTCGACCGGGATCTCGACCGCACCCGCGGCCAGCGGCGCACCGAGCCGCCGCGTATCGACGAACACCGGCAGCGCCCACACGCGCGCTGTCCAATCGAACAGTGCGTTCTCGACCCAGCGCCGCTCGCGCCGATCGGCGAGCACCGCGAACTCCCACGACCGATGCGGCGCCTCGCGCAGCGGCGTGCGGGTGACGGTGCCGGCGATGGCGACCTGGACGTCGGTGAGCCAGGCGAGCGTTTCGGTCAGCGCCTCGGACCAGTTGGGCGGCAGCGTCCATGCCTGCAGGCGCAGGCCGTCGATCCGGATCGCCCACGTCGCGCCGTCCGCGAAGGACAGCACCGCCACCGCGTCGATCACCGGCGGACCGTCGAGGCCGACGGTGAGGGTCAGCACCCGCTCCTGCAACGGACGCAGCGCCAGCGGCAACGCCCCCGGCGCGGCGAGCGTGCTGCCGGCATCGCCGGCGAGGCGCAACGCGGTCAGCGTCTGCGGGATCGTGCGCCAGGCATTCCACACCGCGACTTCGCGGGTCAGCTCGGAGACGACGTTCCCCAGCGACAGCGCGGTCGGCAGGACGTGGACGCGGTCGAACAGGTCCTCCGCGAACCGGTGCGCGAGGCGTCCGGTCGCGGGCCAGCGCAGCGCGGCCGGCGCCCGAAACACCCCTGCCCACGCGACGATGCCCTCGCGGCGGTACGCGGCCGGGGCGAAGGCCCCCTCGCCGAGCGCGTTCAGTTCGATCGAGAGCATCGGGTTCGCCGCGCCGAACGCCCGCGGCGTCGGCGCGATGCCGATCAATCCGGCCATCAGGGCGTGTCCCGCAGCGCGACGCCGAAGGTGCCGGAATGCTGTGCGCCGATCGGCCAGCCGGCGCCATTGCGCTGCACCGGGTGAACCGCGTGCAACGGATACGCCCACCAGCGTTCGGGGCCGTAGAGCAGCGGTTGGCTCAGATCGAGGTGATCGAGCCGGCAGTAACGCGCGTGCGCGAACGTGGCGACGATGGTCTGACCTTGCGCCTGGCGCGCGAGCAGCACGTCGATCGGCAGCAGCACGGTCGCCTGATTGAAGGTGGATGGCAGCGCATGCAACAAGCCGGCCTTGTGCGAGACGCCGAGCAGTTCGCCCGGCGCGCCACCGTTGGCGGTGCGCCAGCCCGCCGCACCTTCGAGACCGCAGTGAATGAAACTGCTGTGATAGCTGCCGGCCGCGCTGGCGAAGAAGAACCCGAGCCCCAGGCCATCGTAGGGCAGCGCACCGAGATCCGTGCCGCTGTTGGCGGCGATGAACACGCGACAGGTCGCGGACGTCCCGACGACGTCGCCGCGGAACGCCCCGCTGCACCACAGGCCGGTGCCGCCGATCTGCGGCATCGAGGACACGCCCCAGTTGAGATGCTGGTGGCGATCGACGTTGTAGCGCAGGACGCAGTAGATCTCGTCCGGCGCGTCGAACGCGTGCAGCACGTAGACGGCCGGCCACTGGATCGGCGCATTGGTGAAGGACAACAGCTTCGCCGACTGCGGGCAGGCGCCGGTCAGCGCCGCACCCGCCTGACCGGTTCCGGCCTGCAGGCGCAGTTCCGTCGCCGTCGCGGTCAGTTGCACGAAGGCGACGCCCTTGCTGAGGATGCCGCTCGCGAGCGTCCAGCCGCGCGCGGTCAGTGTCGTCTCGATGGCGACTTTCAGGGCCGCGAAACTCGCGACCTGTCCGGTGAACGTCGCCATCAGGCCATCTCCACCGCGACGTAGTCGCGCCAGGTCGTGCGCGCGCCATCCTGCAGCACCACGAACGCGCGGCCGTTCACCGCACGGATCGCATCGACCGCCTGGCGCACGCTCATCCCGGTCTGGTCGATCACCGCGCTGCCCTCGAGCTGCAGCACGTTCTCGGAGGCGTTGTTGTAACCGGAGACCATGCTCACGCCATCGAGCACGCCATAGAGGTTGCCGCTGCTGGGATAGGCGCGCGCGTCGTTGTCGTAGGCGCCGAATGTCATCTCGTACAGTTCGAGCGGCTGCGGCTGGTGCAGCGTGCCGGCCGGCACCAGGCAGCGATACCCGCTGCCATTGCGACCCACGTACTCGCCGGCCAGACCGGCATAGGTGGTCTCGGTACCCTGACCGTTGCCGAAGGGCGAGATCTGCACCTTCTTCCAGGTCCCGCCGGCATCGCGCAGGAACAGGAACCCGTCGTTGTAGCCGGCTTCGCTGCTCCCCTTGCGGCCCTTGTAGGGGAACCAGTGCAGATCGCTGTAGCGTCGCGCATCGCGGCCGTCGAAGTGCCCGGCGACGATCAAGGGCGACGGAAACTCCCTCGGCCGGGCATACGCCAGCGCCTTGCCGACGTAGAGGTGCGCGTAGATCGGCGAGCCGACCTTGAGCGCGCCGACGATGCGACGCGGATTGGCGGTCAGGAAGTAGCTCACCGCCTGGTTATGGCCCGGTACGCCCGACGTCTTGATCCCGGGCTGCGCCTCGAACGGGGCGGCCGGCACGTAGCCGGTCATCGTTGCCGCGAGCAGGTTGTAGTAATCAGCGGCGATGTTCTGGTACGCCTTGAAGCCGACCGTGATCTCCTCCTCGCCCGTGGTGCCGGTCGAACGCAGGATCAGTTCGCGCTCGGGAATCGAAGCGTCGTAACGTAGCGTCGTCCAGCCGGCTTGCTCGGCGAGCGCTCGCAGGACATCGAGCAGTTGCAGGTGGGCGTCCGGGCCTGCGCCCTTGACCACGGTGTCGATCGCGTAAGTCATCAGCCACCTATCCTTTGGCGCAGGAAGCTGCCGTTGCGGTCGATCACGTTGAGGATGGTCTGTTCGAGGCCCCGGCTCTGCGCCATCGACTCGGCGAGCGCATCGGTGTTGATCGCGTTGATCAGGCGCAGATTGAGTTGCGGGTTCAGGCCCGCTGCCGCGCGCGCCAGGCCGCCTTCGGCGAAATTCATGCGCGGCGCGCGCGGCAGCGACACGGCAGGCGGCGTCGCACCCGCGAAGCGGCGCGCGTGCCAGGCCTCCAGCGCCGGCATGCCGCGACGATTGAAATCTTCGAGAAAGGGCAACGCGCCGGGCTGGCGCACGACGGCGGCGCGGGTCACGAACTCAAAATCCGACAGCCACGCCGGGATGCTGTCGGAGGTCGCCGTGCCCGGACCGCGCACATGGCCGCCGGTCGCATAGCCGCCCCCGCCATTGAAAGTCGCCTGCGCGATCAGGCCGGCGATGGTCGCGCCCTGCGCGATGGCGCCCGCGATGAACGGAATGTTCTGCGGAAAACCGACCTTGCTCGCTTCGGCCACGTTGTTGGCGAGCGCGAGCGCCGCCTGCGCGATCGCGAACGCTTTGCTGAGCGCGAACAACGCACGATAGGTGGCGCTCTGCTCGCCGCCGAAGGATTTGGCGATGTCGGCGAGCTGGCCGAAGGTCGCAGACGCGCCCGCGAGCAGCACCTGCGTCTGCGCCGATTGCAGTTGCGCGAGCGCGGCCTGGTGCTGGCGCTCGATCGTCTCTTCCTGCGCGTCCCACTGCGCGTTCAGATCGGCGCGCTGCGAACGAAACTGCGCGAGCAGCGCGAGTTGTTCGGCATGCCAGGCTTCGAGCCGCGTGCGCGACTGTTCGATCTGCGCGAGATCGCCGCCGGCCGGCCCGAGATCCGGTGTCGCGCCGGGCACGCGGTCCAGCGCCGCATCGGGCTTGCGAAAGCTCGTCTGCGCCACGCGCGCCATCGCCGTGTCGAACGCGGCCTTGGTCGCGATCCCCTCTTGCAGCGCATCATTGAGCAGCGCAACCTGCACCCGCGCTTCGTCCAGCGCGACCTCGGCCGGCGTGCGCAGGCTCGCGCGCAGCGTCTCGTAGGCGCGCGTGGTCTTCTCGAGTTCGGCCTTGCGTTCGCGCTCGGCATCCGCACTCGCGCGCGCTTTGTCGAGGGCTTCGGCCTCGGCGACGAGTTGCGCCTTCAGCGCGGGCGCGAGCGCTTTGAGGGTGCCCTGCGTGGTCTCGTAGCGGACGCGCGCGGCCTCACCGGCACGGGTCTGGCCCGCTTCGACCTCGCCCAGCAGCGCGACTTCGCGGCGCAGGGACTCCAGTTCGCGCTCGGCGGCCTCGCGGGCGCGGTCGGCGTCGGTCGCCTTGGGCTTCGGTGCGCGCGGCCCCTTCGGCGCCTTGAACTGGTCGTCGATTTGCGCGCGCCGCGTCTTCTCGAACGCCGCGATCGACACGCCTTCGACTTGCGTCACGCCACCCGCGCGCAGCGCGGCGATATCGCGCTCCAGCTCGCGCAATTGCTGCGCCTTGGCGACCGCACGATCCTGGCTGAGCGCGGCCTGCGCGCGACCGAGGGCGTTGATCGCGTTCGTCTGCTTGGCCTGCGTCGCCGCCTGCGCATCGGCTTTCGCCTGCTCGGCGTTCGCCTCGCGCTGCAGGGTCGCCTGCTCTTGCCGCAGCGCACGGATGCGTTGCTTCGTGTCCGCATCGACCTCGGCGCTGGCGAGCACGGCATCGAGCGAGTTCAGACCCCCGAGTTCCCGCCACTCGTTGCCGATGCGGTTCAGCTCGTCGGTGGTCTTCGACAACCGGAACGCGAGATCGTCGCGGCCGATGTTGCGGATCGTCTGCCAGACCCCGCCGATGACCTTGCCGAGCGCGATCCACGCCCGCTCCAGCGAGCCGGCGCGCGCATACGCTTCCTGCACGCGCTGCTCGTGGACGCGCGCGAAGGTCTCGATCGCGAGACGCGCGGCGTCCTGCGCACGGCCCTGCGCTTCGAGCGCACGGACGTGCTGGTAGACCTCGACCGAGAGGAAGCGGTACTGCTGGTTGAGTTCGAGCAGTTGCGCGGACGGCGCACGCGCGAGCGCGATCACCTTCTGGGTCGTGTCCTCGATCGACGCGCCGGTCAGGGTCGAGAGATTGACCGCGGCGCTCGCCGCGAGTGCGAGCGTGTCGCCCGCGACGGTGCCTGCGGCGGCCAGCGCAGTCAGCGCGGCCTCGGCGTTGCCGTACTCGCCGGTCGCGCCGCCGACGCTGTCCTTCACCACGCGCAACTGTCCGGCGGTGGTCGCGGCGGCATTGCCACTGGCGATCAGCGCGCGCTCGTAGGCCTGCGTCTCCCGATAGCCAGAGAGCGTCGCGACTGCGACGCTGCCGATGACCGCGGCGACCAGGGCGAGCCCTGCGACCATCGGCGTGATCGCGCCGAGCAACGCGCGGGCCGCGGGCACGATGCCGCCGAAGGAGTCCTTCAACTGACCGCCCTGCTGGATCGCCACCAGCCACGGTTTCTGACCGCCGGCCAGCGAGGTGAAGATATCGGTGATCTGCGCCGGTAGCTGCCGCATCGCCTGCCGGGTCTGACCGACGGAGATCCCGTACTGGTCCACCGCCCGGCGACCGACGTCGGTCGCACGCGCGGCGGTGACGGTCGCGGTGGCGAGCCCGGTGCGGGTCGTCGCCAGCCGCGCCTCCAGCGCGTCGGCGCGGCGGTTGATCTCCAGCATCCGCAGTTCGGCGTCCCGGCGCAGCGCCTGGGCCTGACCCAGGGCTGCGGTGCGTTCGGCCGGCGTGCGCAGTTGGTCCGGCGTGGCGGCGGAGAACACCGCCGTGGACGCGGCGCGCCGCTCGGCGATGCGCGCCTGCTCGACCGCCTGCTGGCGCAGCGCGGCGGCGTTGCGGGCCGCGGCGTCGGCTTCGAGGCGCGTGCGCCGCTCGACCTCGGCGGTGATCGCGCGCTGCGCGGCGAGCACGGGTCCGGTCTGCGCATCGACGGTGACCGCCCGACCGGCGGCGCGCACCTGGCCGAGCGCGCGGTCGACCTGGACGAGCGCCGTCTGCAGCCGGCCGAGACTGGTCTCGGCCTGCGCGGAGTCACTGCGAACCTTCAGATTGAGAACGAAATCCTGATTCATCGGGACGGGTTCATCGAGATCTGCTCACGGACGACCGCGCAGGGACTTCACACGCGCCTCGGCGGCCTCCCCGCCCCACACGGCGGTGGCCACGTCCTCGATGAAGTCCGCGCGCCGGTGGCGTTCGCCACGGTCGACGGCCTCGAAGGTCGCGAGGAGCTGGCGTTCGGTCATCCGGCCGAGTCGGGCGAGGTCGCCGCATCCGGCGGCGGCGAGTCGGGCGAAGAGATCGCTCCAACCGAGGCGCCGGCCGCGAGCCGCTGCACTTCGCGCAGTTGGGCTTCGCGCAGTTCCGCCAGCACCTCGCGCACGAAAAAAGCCGCATTGACCGCAAACCAGGTCGCTAGATACAGCTCCAGTTCGTCGGGCGCGAGCGCCTCGAGCCACACGGCGTCGACATCGCCCGCCTGCGCCGCAATCGTGGGGATCACCGCCCGGTGGCGACCGAACAGCCGGCGCACGTGCGCGTAGCGCAGCGCACCGTCGTCGCTGGCGTCGACGAGGTCGGCGATGAAACCGGACGCGCGGTCGGCGACGTCCAGCCCCTCGAAGAAACCGTACTCGCGAAGGACGATCGTGCGACCGCCGAGAACGAGCGTGCGATCCGGATGCAGGATCGCGAGATCGTCCGCAGTCGAGGTGGCTTCGGAGGCCGGCGCTGCGGGCAGTTTGGTGGCCATCAGACCACCTCCGGCAGATCGAGGCGTCCGAAGCCGCCGAGCAGCGGGTCGGCCGCGGCCTCGGGATCGAACAGCACCGAGGCGGTCAGCTCGAACTGGCCGAACGACTCGTGGATCAGGCCGAGGTTGGAGACCGGATTGAACTGCACGCGGTACAGGCGCACCTGCACCGGCGCGTTGTCGATCGAGTTCGTGCCGTCCAGATACAGGAAGCGTTCGGGCGCCGAGGTGGTGAGCATCGCCACGCTGGTGCGTGCGCCATAGCGGTAGGCCGCGCGCAGCGGTTGGACGAACGTGGCGAGGTTCAGCAGCTTGATCAGGCCCGCGCGGATACTCTCGATCCGGTAGTGGGTGTTCGCCACCAGCGTGGCCGGCGCCGCGTTGCCGTCGGTCAGGACGAACTGGCTGATCGTGGTGTGGTCGAGCGCGATCACATCGTTCGCCGCGAGCCCGGCCGGGAACGCTTCACCCGTCACCGTGCCGGCCGCGATCGACGCTTTGCTCGCGTACAGACCGAGCAGCAGGTTGTCGATGTCGGCCCAGTTGATCGCGACGGTGAGTTCGGCCTCCTTGCCCTTCTGCAGCACGGCGGAGGTCAGGCGATTGCCCGAGTACGATTCCTTGCGCGTTTCCGTCTCGGTCTTGAGGGTGAGATCGCACTTGGGGGCATCGCCGACCCAGCGCAGCGCGCCGGGGCGACCGCCGGGCAGGCGGTTGCCCAGATAGAGTTTTCCCTGGAACGAAAAGTCCTGCATTACGCGCTCCTGGCCGTCGTGTCGGCGGCCGGTTCGGTGGAGGAAAGATCGACCGCGACGCGCGCGCGGCGGTCGTGGCGCGGCGGGGTCGCCTCGGTTGCCGTCGCTTCGCTTCCCGCCGTATCGGCGACAAGGGCGTCGGCGTCGGACGCGGTCGGTGCGTCCGCGAGCGCAGGCGGCGGCGTGGTCAGGCCCCAGGCCTCGAGCACGGCGGCGTCGGCGTCGTTGACGCTGAGTTCGATGCCGTCCGGCGGCGGGTCGTAGGCGATGCCTTCGTGGGTGTGCGGGTGGTACAGACGGATGGTTTTCATGTGCGTGGCGCGTTGGGGGAAGAAGGGGCGGACGCCGCGGCGGCGAGCCGCAGGAGACGTTCGGATTCGACGGCGAGCACGCCGCGGGCGTAGTCGACCAACCGCTCGGGGCGGCGGCCCTTGGCGAGCATTTGCGCGGCGGTGGCGCCGTACTCGACGACCAGCGGTTGACGCGGCTTGCCGGCATACCGGCCCTGCTGCATCGGGCGTTTGGGGCCTTCGCGGCGGAAGACGTGTTCATTGCCCGCGAGGCCCCGTCGGATGAAGGCGCGTTCGCGCAGGCTGCGTTTGCCGCGGACGATCGCGGCGGTGACGCCACGCGATGTCGGACGCGCGGCGAAATTGCGCAGGCCGATGCCGCGGAAGCGGCCGACCAGGCGCACGCCCTCGTCGGTGGTGCGCGATGACAGGTCTTGCGTGAGGCGGCGCGCGCCGATCTGGTACTCGGCCTGGATGTCGCGGCGGGCCTGCACCGGCAACCGCCGAGACAAGGTGCCGATCGCGCGCGAGTGCAGGGTCGGCAGCCGCGAGGCCAGCACGCTCAGGTTGCGGGAGGCGGACAGCAGGCCGTCGAGATCGGCGTGCAGAAACGCGCTCATCGTGGCACCGCGCGTCGGTAGCGCGTCCCGAACAGCACCTGCGCCGCCATCGCGGCGAGGCCATCCGGCCGGTCGAGCAGCACCGATTCCTGGAACTGCAGCGGCAGCGCCAGTGGTGCCTGCGCGTAGCCGTCCAACGCATCCTCGATGTCGGCGATGGTCTCGACGATGCGCTGCTGCGCGTTGTCGATCCGGACCGGCACGAGCGCCTCGACGACGAACGTGAAGCCGCGTTCGCCCGCGCTGCGCGCATCGTCGGGATACAGGGTGGTCAGCGGATACAGCGTCAGGCACGGGCCATCGTTCGGATCGAATGGCGCCGGCTCCAGGCGCACGTCGCGACCGGCATCGGTGCGGTAGTCGTTCGCCCGACGCACGGTGCGCAATCGCGTTTGCACCAGCTCAAGAATCGCCCACGGAATTGGGGTGTCAGCCATGCAGGACGGTCTCCGTCACGAGTCCGTCGTCGAGCAGCACACGATCGATCCGGAACCGGCCGCCGGGCACGTGCAGGACATCGCCCGCACGTGGCCGCCACTCGATGTTGAGGAACTTCACGGTGGTGACCCGCGCGAGGCCCTGGCTGTAGTCGCCCAGCTCGGCCACGTTGTAGGTGATCACCACACGCACCGGCACCGGCAGCCGGCGACCCCGACGCACGATGGCCGGCTCGCCGAACACCGCGAACAGGGCGTCGTGCGCGGCCTCGAAGGCCGGATCGAGCGGGCTGCTCACGCCAGATCCCGCGCGGCATACCGCAGGTTCTCGGCGATCCGCCGCGTCCAGCCGCGACCGAACACTGCGAAACGGTCGTGCTCGGCGTAGAGGTCCAGCCGCAGCGCGAGCAGCCGCTCGATCAGTGACGCCTCATCGGCCGAACGCAGGGCCGCGAGCGTGACAGGCCCGAGCTGCCCGTCGATCCGCACGCCCGCCAGCCGCTGCAGCCAGCGCACCGTGCGGCCGACGCCGTGATTCACCGCGGCATCGAGCGCCTGGAATGCGAGTGCGGGCGGCAACGCATCGCCCTGCAGCGGCGTCCAGAAGTCGCGCCGGTATAGCGCGATCGCCTCCGTCCGCGTGAGCTTGCCGATGGCGAGCGTCGGATACGTGCGCTGGCTGATGCCCCAGCGCGTGCGACCGCCGGGATCGCGCGGATCGTCGGCATCGCCGCCCTCGTGGATCAGCACCCGGTCGATCGCGCGGACAAAGCGATCCCCGGCCGGCGGCATTGCCGCCAGCGTGTCGTGGTCGTTCATGGGCGTGCCTCAGTTGATCGAGAGTTTGACCAGCACGCTCGGCCGCAGGCACATCGGCAGCGGATTGGACTGCGTGTGCAGGTCGGTGCCGCGCTCGAACTTGCGCGCATCGAGCTTGGCGTACACCGGCCGGCCGAGCGTGTTCACGGTCTCGTTGAAGTCGGCCGGCGCGTTGTAGGTGCCGAAAGTGTTGAGGGTGCCGATCGGGAAGGCGTGCGCCTCGCCCGGCGCGATGAACCGGCGCACGGTGCCTTCCAGGTCCGACGCCTTGCCGCGGTACTCCTCGAACACCAAACCGCCGAAGCTGAAGCCCTTGCGCACGTCGTTGATCAGCACCGCGCCCTGCTGCCACTGCGCGTAGGCGGTCTTGACGTCCTTGTGCGAGGTGAGCGCGGCGAAGAACTCCTGCGAGCACAGCACGCGCGCGCCGGTCATGAACTCGCCGAGCAGTCCCTCCTCGATCAGCGCCAACGTCTCGATGCACTTCTGCTTCACATCGGTGCCGTTGTTCGGGTTGTCGATCTGGAAGGCGACGGTCTGCTGCGCGATCCGGAACTCCTCGAACAGGTCGTAGAGCACGCTGCCGTCCGAGTCGAGGATCTGACCCTTGAGCGCGCCCATGCGCAGGTGCTCCAGGGTGATCGCGTGTTTGTTGCGCATGGTCTCCAGGCGCTCGGCGATCACGCCCGCGACCGATTCGAGTTCGGTCTCCGAGCCGAAGGCGCGCAGACCGCTGACTTCCTCGGGCAGGACCACGTCGTCGTGCGGGATGTGCGGGGCGACGAACGAGCGCACGCGGCGCTTGTCGTGCGCGGCGAGCGTGCCGGGCGAACCGGGCGGCCGGGTCGGCAGCAGGGTCAACACGCCGGCTTTCTCCTCGACGAGGATCTGGCGCGAGCGCACCGGCTTCTCGGGGAACAGATCCAGTTCCTGCAGCCGGCCGTAGCGGTTCGGAATCAGGTTGATGGCGGCGGTGAGCGCCGCCATCGAGAACGCGGGATTAGCGAAGGGATTCAGCATGGGAGGCGGCCGTGGTGGGGAATTGGCGAACGAGGACGCCGAGCGCCGCCAACTGCGCGAGGGCAGCGGCGGTCTGTTCGGACGTGAGGGTGGGTGCGAAGACCAGCGCGCCGCCGAAGACCGTGGCGTGGCGCGCCACGATCACGCTGCGGCGGCGTTCGGTCGCGGCCGTGACGACCGCTTCGATCAGGACACCGGCGGCGATCTCGCGACCGTCGCTGGCGGCGGGGTCGAGGGCGACGATTTCGCGGGTCGCGGTGACGCGGCCGACGACGGCGCCGAGCGCGAGGGTCTGGTTCGCGGCGACGACGACTTCGTCGCGCGAGTACAGATTCGGGGCTTCGTACTTGAGCAGGTCGGCGAGGTTGGCGGGTTCGTGCAGGACGGGCATGGCTCAGGCTCCTTGCGGCGTCGTCGACGCGATGCGCTTGCGCACCGCATCGAGGACCGGGTTGGTGGTGGTCGCCGCAGCAGGCGCCGCGTTCGCGAGGTGGTGCGAGGCGATCTCAACTTGGTCGGCGCGGGCTTGCAGCAACACCTGGCGGACCTGGGCGGCGCTCATGCGTGCAGCGAGAAACTCGGTGGTGCGTTCCGGGCAACCGGCGAGCAGGCACACCTCGGCGATGGCGACGGCCTCGCCTTGCGGATCGGGCGCAGGCGGCGCGACGGATGCGGTCGGCGCCGGCAGGGCGGCGGGCGCGACCACGGGCACGGCGGCCGGTGCGGGCGCGGCAGGGGGCGTTGACGACGCGGGCGCCGTCTCGGTGGGAACAGTCATCGAAGTCTCCGTGGGGGTTGGAAGTGCAAGCCGCTTCGTCGATGCGAGCGGTGTTGGGGAACCGGGCGAACGCCCGCGAAGCGCGGTGGCAAAGTCAGCGAGCGTGGCGTCGAGCGACGCGACGCCATCGGCAAGGCCCGCGGCGAGTGCGTCTTCGCCGAAGAACAGCGCCGCCTCGGTCGCGCGCACGGCCGCGGCGTCGAGCCCGCGCATGGCGGCGACGTGATCGACGAACAGGGCGTAGAGGCGGTCGATTTCGGATTGCAGCGCGTCGGTCGCCTGCGGCGTCAGCGGCGCGTGCGGGGTGGCGTCGTTCTTGTGCGCGCCGGCATACAGCGCGGTCACGCTCAGGCCGTTCTGCGCGTTGCGCACCGACTGGTCGATGTGCAGCGCGATCACACCGATCGAGCCGACGCCGCCGGTGGTCGAGAGCGTCACGCGCTGCGCGGCGCAAGCGATGGCGTAGCCGGCGGAGAACGCGCTGTCGCCGGCATGCGCCCACACCGGCTTTCGTGCGGTCGCTTCACGAATGCGTGCGCCCAACTCGAACACGCCGCCGGCTTCGCCGCCGGGCGAGTCGATGTCGAGCAGGATCCCGGCGACCTCCGGGGCCGCGAGCGCGGCATCGAGATCGGCGGCGATGCGCGTGTAGGACGTGAGGCCCGAAGCGGCATCGAGCCCGATTGCGCGGCGCACCAACGTGCCGTGGATCGGAATCACCGCAATACCGGGCGCGGTCGGACCGGGCTCGGGTTCAGAGGCTTCCGGCACGATGACCGGCAACGCCAGCTCGGTCGGCGCCAGTCCGATGCGCGGACCGAGCACGGCGAGAATCGTGTCGAGTTTGGCGCGCGCGATCAGCAGCGGCGTCCCGTAGAGACGGGACGCCAGGTGGACGAGAGCAGTCATCAATTCGCCTGGGAAGAAGGAGTCGCCGCCGCTTGCGCGGGGTGGTCGTAACGGGGATCGGAGTCGAAGCGCAGGCCGAGCGCGTCGGCGCGTGCGTTGTCGGCGGCGATCTCGCGGTCGATGTCCTCGGCGTCGTAGCCGAAGCTGGAGATCGCTTCCGCGCGCGACAGCAGGCCGCCGCGGATCGCCGCGATCATCGCGTCGAACTCCTTCTTCGGATCGACCCACTGCCAGCCCTGCGCGATCCACTTCACCGCGAGGTATTGGCGACGACGCGCGATGCCGCCGCGCGCGTAACCGGGCAGTACCAGCGCGCCTTCGAGCACGGCCTGCGTCATCCACGCGCGCCACAGCGGGCGGCACAATTGATGCACGATCACGCCGTGCTGGATCGCCTCGCAGCGGCGCCGGAACTCCAGCAGGCCGGCACGGATGGAGGAGTAATTCACCTGCGTCAGATCGCCGGTGAGCATCTCGTAGGTGATGCCCATCGCCGCGGCGACGGCGCGGAACTGTTGGCGCATGAACTCCGCGTAGCTCGAGCCCACGTCCGCCGGCTGCGAGAACTTCACGTCCTCGCCCGGCTCCAGGAACTGCATCGTCCCCGGCTCCAGGCTCGCCATCGCGACGCCCTGCGCATCGGCTTCGCCTTCGCCGAGCAAGGGGTCTTCCGGGCCGCCGCGGGTGATGAAGCCCGCGAACATCGCCGCGGTCTTCTTGCGCACCAGCTCTGCATCGTCGTACTGGTCGAGTTCGTGCAGCTTCACCAGCGCCCGCGCCAGCCACGGCTCGCCGCGAATCTGACCGGGGCGCAACGGGCGGAACAGGTGCAGGATTTCGTTCGCCGGCACACGCACCGTGTCCAGGCCGCCGTGCGCCGACATCGGCGTGAGCATCCCGTCGCCGGGATGGCTCTTGTACAAGTGATAGGCGACGCGCACGCCGATGCCGTTGAACTCGATGCCGGCGCGGATGACGTTGCCGTTGGGCAGCTCCCGATTCAGCGTCGTCGGCAGGTGCTCGGGTTCGAGTAGTTGCAGCTGCAGGCCGACGCTGAGCCGATCTTCCGGCCGCCGGTAGCGCAGCCGCACCAGGCACTCGCCGCCTTCGAGCATCGCCCGGCACGCCAGCGCCTGCAGGCCGTAGAAATCGGTCAGGCCGGCCGCATCCGCCTCCTCGCACCAGTCGCGCCACAGCGCCTGCACCGCCTCGCGCTGGACGAGATCGGCGAGCATCGACTGCGGCTTGATCCCGGTACCGATGGCGTTCGCGACGAACGCCTCGACGCCGGTCGCGGCCCAGGCGTTGCGGCGGACCAGATCGCGGCTCTTGGCGCGCAGTTCATCCTGCGCATACGCCAGCGCCGCGACCGCGCCGGGATTGCCGACCTGCCAGAAGCGGGCACGTCGCCCGCCGCCGACGCCGTCGTAAGTGGGCGACGCGCCGAACATCCGGGCGCGCAGCCGCGACCACCAGCTCATGCGATCACGTCGCCTTGTCGGTGTTCACGACGACGCGGCGCGGGCGGCGCTTGACGGTGCCGGCGGCGATCGCCTGCTCTTCGAGACCGCGTCGCACGACGCCGATCGCGGCGATCAGGTCGTCGATCGAGCGGTATTCGACGGTGCGATCGCCGAAGGTCACGCGCTGTTCGCCGGTCGCGAGCGCGCGTTCGAGCGCGGCGAGTTGTTCGGGGGTGTAGCTCATGCAACGAATCTCAGCGATGGAGCCAACGGCTCTTGATCACGCGCCGACGATTCGGGCGCGCAGATGTGGAAAGGCCACCGTTGTCGGTGGCCTCCTCGGGTCCGGTGGTGGTGGCGATGGGCGGTGGATCGTTCGTCCGGGCAATGCCGAGCGAGCGTTCCAGTTCACGCCAGTGACGATCCTCGAAACGATCCAGTCCGGCCGCTGCCGCTGCAGCGCGCGCGTACACGTAGCAATCGAGCGCCTCGTTGCGCTCGCGCAGCTTCTGCCACTCGCGGACCGCATAACCGCTCCGGTCCCGCCGCGTGATCAACTGCTCCGCGCACAATTGCTGCAGGAACTCGGCGTCGATCTTCGGCAGGTGGAGGTAACCGGCGGGGTACACCGGCGTCAGACCGTCCTCCGCCACGTCGGCGTGCAGGCGCAGATGCTGGTACAGCTCCTGCTTGGCGATGCCGACCACCACCGTGTACACCTTCACGCCGCGGCGCAGCTTTTTGCCGGCGACGGTGACGTCCACCGCCGTCGGCGTCCCGATCAGCGCCGCGCCGCGTGCCGCGCCCTTGACCGCCATCACCCGCGGATCGCGGGACGCGCGCACGAAGGCGTACACGGCCTGCGTCGCGAAGCCGGTATCGATGGCGAAGCGCGCCAGCGGCAACTGCGCCCCGCCCGCGTGCGTCCAGGTCTCCGCGAGCAGTGCGCGCAGTTGCGTCCACACCGCGTCGCGCGCGGTGTCGCCCATCAGCACGCGGTGCTCGACGAGCCACGCGGTCTTGCCGCGGCCGAACGCCCACACCGAGACCTCGATGCGGTCTTTCTGCACGTCCGCGCCGCCGACCAGCAGCAGGCCGCCGCGCGGCACGCTGCCGATCCGGTAGTCCTCCCGCCGTTCGAGCAACTGCTGCCAGTCCGGCGCCTCGCCCTCCTCGACCCAGGTCTCGCCCAGTTCGGTGTTCTTGAACGTCTTGATCGCCGACGCCGAGCCGGTGGTCTTGTCGATCGCGCTCTCCCACGCCGCGGCGATCTCGCGCCAGCTGCGCCAGCCCACCGGGCTGTACAGCGACGACAGGTGAAACCCGGCGGTCCGGCCGTTGCCCGGCGCGGTCGCCCGCCACTGGCCCTGCGCCAACATCGCCGTCTTGTGGTGCTCGGCGATCGGCGTCTCGCAGGACTCGCAGACATAGGCTGCCGTCTCCGGTCGGCCGCGCTCCCAACGCAACTGCTCGAACCTTAACCACTGCGCATGCGCGCAGTGCGGACACGGCACGAAGTAGCGCCGTTGATCGCTCGCCTCGTACTCGCGCTCGATGCTGCTGGTGCCCGCAATCGTCGGCGTCGAGACGATGAAGATCTTGCGGCGCGTGAAGGTGCGCGTGCGCGCTTCCGCCAGCGAGATCGCATCGCCTTCGCCCTCGACGTCGAGCGGGTAGCCATCCACTTCGTCGAGAAACAGATACCGCACCGGCATCGACCGCAGGCCGACCGCGCTGTTGGCGCCGGTCATCACCAGCACGCCGCCGCGGAACTCCTTGGCGAGGATGGTGTTGCCCGCATCGCGCGAGCGTGCCCGGGCGATCAACGCCGCCAGCACCGGCGACTCCTCGATCAGCGGATCGATCCGCTGTTTCGAGTTGCGCTTGGCCATCTCCACGGTCGGCCACACCGCCATCATCGGGCCGGGCGCGTGGTGGATCACGTAGCCGATCCAGCAACTGCCGCACTCGGTACCGCCGACCTGCGCGCCCTTCATGAAGACCACGCGCTCGACCGGCGAGGCCGGCGAGAGGCAGTCCATGATCTCGCGCAGGTACGGCGTGCGCGCGGTGCGCCAGCGGCCAGGCTCGGCCGAGGCCTTGCTGGAGAGCATCCGGTGCTGGTCGGCCCAGGCGGAGACCGAGAGCAGCGGATCGGGGGTCAGACCCTCGTGCCAGGCGCGGTCGATCGCGTTCGCGCCTTCGTAGTCGAGCATTCGTGAACCTTGTTGCAGTGCGACGTCGGCGCTGCTTGGCTTTGGTGGCGAACAGCGCGTTCATGCGGTCCCCGGCCATACCGGCCATCAAGGACACCGCCATGCACGACGCGCTCCACACCGATCTGTTGCTCGTCCGCCAGCGCATCGAGTCGCTGTACGACGCTTATCCCGACGACGAGGAGTTCCAGAACGGCCTGAACTTCGCGGTCAGCGGCATCGAGCAGGCGCTCGGCGCGGCCGGCGGCGAACCCGACGCCGTCCTGCACCCCGGCGACCACCTCGACGGCATCGAGAGCCTGCTCGCCGAAATGCACATCCGCCTCGAAACGCGCAGCGAGGAGGCCAACGATGACCCCGCGCAGCACGCGCGCCTCGTCATGATCGAGCACCTCCTGCAACAGGCCTGCGCGCTGCTCGTGGGCTAATCCACCTTCACGCGCACTTCGCCCAACTCGGCGAGGTGCGCGCGGACTGCCGCTTCCAACGCCAGATGCATCGCATGCGGATCGACCGCGAGCGTCGCCGCCATCTGCGCCGACACCCGCGCGGGCCAGTTCAACCACGCATCGCGCTCGTCGCGCGCCAGCTTGAACACATGCGCCACGACCTGCGAACGCTCGACCAATTCGCCCTTCAGGCGCGCGAGGCGCACCTTGTTGGTCTGTGCCTTCACCACCTCGTTGACGGTGCGCGCCTGCAACAGCGAGGCACCGCCCGCCGGCAGCGCCGCCGTGCCCGCGTCGCGGCCCGTCTCGCGCCCGATGTCGGCCGCCTCCGGCACCGTCACGCGCGGTGCGCGCGCCTGCGTGCCGCTGCGTGCCGGCGCGGAATTGCGCGCCCACTCCGCGTCGGCCTTCGCGGCATCGATGGTGCCGTCGGCCTCCGGCGCGATGCGCCCGGCCCGGATCGCCTTGTGGACCGCGGTGTCGGTGACGCCGCGATGGCGCGCATACGCGCGGATCGAAATTCCCATCCGAATGCTTGACCAATGACTTGACTTCGCGCGCGCACAGCGCGCCAGGCGACGGCTTCCCGTCCGTTGGCTTAACGACGCACGGATCGGCGAATGAGCGCTTGGCTTCGGTGGGGAACAGCGCGTTCATCCCATCGCGCCAACCAAACCCAAACACCACACGCAAACAGGAGCACCGCAATGAACACCGCCACCACCGCCAAGCCGATCACGCTCAACGACACCCAGACCGCCGTGCTGACCCACGCCATCGACCGCACGCAAGGCAAGGTCGAATGGTTCCCCGACACCATCAAGGGCGGCGCGCGCAAGAAGGTCATCGAAGGCCTCTTCACCCGCGCAATGATCATCGGCAACAACGGCGACTGGATCGTCACCGATGCCGCCTACGAGGCGCTGGGCCGCGCGCGCCCCGAGCAGACCGCCGCCACCGAAACGGCGACGCCGGCCGGCAAGAAGGCCGCACGCAAAGCCAAGGCCGCACCGAAGACCGAAGCCTCCGGCGAAGGCGAACAGGCCGCGCCGCGCACCCGCGAGAACAGCAAGCAGGCGCAGGTGATCGCGATGCTCAAGCGACCCGAAGGCGCCACCATCGCGCAGATCTGCGAAGCGACGAACTGGCAGGCGCACACGGTGCGCGGCACCTTCGCCGGGGCCTTCAAGAAGAAGCTCGGCCTGACCGTCACCTCCGACAAGGCCGAAGGCGGCGTGCGCGTCTACCGCATCGCCGAGGCCGCGCCGACGGCGTGATGTCGCAGCGCAACGCAGTCTGACGTAATGCCGCGCCGATACGCGGCATTGCGCACCGACAATCGATGCGCGACGGACCTCGCGAAAGAGCGAAAAAACAAGCCGATAAGCGCGATCTTTCGCTTGGCTTCCATCGCGAACAGCGCGTTCATGTCCGCACACACACCACACGAAAACATCACCACATGAGCACGAACACGGACACCGCCATCCCCGCCACGCAAAACGAAAGCTGGGGCTTCTGGGGCACGATGCGCGGCTACGCCAGCGTCGCGTGGCCGCTCGCGATGACCGCCATCGCCGAGGCCACCGGCGAGTCGCTCGACGCGGTGCGCGCCTTTCTCGACAGCAAGGCCGGACGGCACTTCGCCGATGAAGTCAGCGGCCACCAGTACCACGGTCAGGCGCTGCCCGATGCGATCACGACCACCGTCGCGGCATGGATGCGCATGACCATCAAACGGCGCACCGCCATCGACTACGGCATTCCGCAGGGATTGCCTTACCTCACCGGTTTCGTGATGCACGCCGCGATCCACGACGAGACCGCCGAGCGCGGTTGACCGCGCCTCGACGATTCCACCCTCACCCCCAAGCACTGGAGTTTCCGATGTCCTCCTCGATCGATTTCTACCTCAAGCAACTCGCGCCGCTGGTCGGCGGCACCATCACCGCGCTCGCACGCAGCGGCGCGAGCGACGATCCCCTCGACGAAGAGTTGTACGGTTTCGTCGTCAAGTGCCGCGACGGCAAGGAACGCACGCTCATCCTGCTCAGCGACGACGAGGGCAACGGCCCCGGCAGCTTCATGTTCAACGAAGACGCCTGACCGCACCGGGATCAGGCCGCGCCCGGTCCCTTCCTCGAACGCCACCACGGAGCAGGCCATGCACGAATGGCAGATCCACGTCACCGGCGTCGGCTGCATCGGCACCGTCCACGAACGCAACGACACCCTCGCGCGCTGCGCCGCCCTCAGCCGGTACGGCGAGGACGGACTGCGCGCGAACGCCGATGCGCGCATGTCGAAACGCATCTACGAAGACGACGAGTTCAGCGTCGCGAAGATCTGACGCACCCACCGAACGACACCTCTGCGGGATCGGGCATCGCCCGGTCCCGCGTTGCGATCCACCTCAGCGATCCGACAACGTGTCCATCAACGCCCGGATGACTTCCGCGCCGAGGACCGGGACGATCGCATTGCCGGCGGCGCGCAATCGAGGAATGCGCGCGGGTATCCCATCAGCCAGAAGACGAATTCCGGTGCGAGGGACCCGGCGCGCCTTGCCGTCGTGGCCGACGATCCACTCGACGTCGTCCCAAGCGCCGCGCTCACGTCCATCGCGATCCCGCGCAGCAATGGTTCGTGCCTGCGCGTGCCGCTGCGCGAGGTCTGGCCGCCGCTCGCGCAGGCGCTCGTCGGGGTCGGATACAGTCCCAGCGCGATCTGCCGGATCGCCACCAACCCCGCCGAATTCCCCGCACCGTTGTAGCCATCCTTCGGCGGCGCCAGACTCGTCGGCGTCGGCCACAACGCCAGCGCCTGCGCCGCCAGATCCGGCGAGCGGTCGCGCTCGACTTCCCGGCGCGCGCCCTCCGGCGTGCGGATCGACTTGTCCGCCGACGCCGTCGGCGTCGCCCACAGCGCCCGCACCGTCGCGTACACCTGACGCGGCAGCAGATCCGTCCGCGACGCGCCATCCTTCCTCGGCGCCAGCGACATCCCCCACGAGTCTTTGTAGTCGCGCGTCGTCGGTGTAAGCCACAAACCACAGTCGATCGCGTCGATGGGGCGCATTGACGGCACAAGCCGGAACAACCGCCGCTTCGCAGGTGTAGCCGAGACTCGCCAGATCAGCGAACACTCCGTCGAGCCAACCCTGGCCAGTCGCCGCTGCAACCTGCTCACCCACGAGTGCGGCGGGGCGACGCTGTCGGACGAGCCGAAACACGTCGGGCCATAGATGCCGTGGATCGTTGGTCCCACCGCGCTTCCCCGCGACCGAGAACGGCTGGCACGGGCACGAGGCGCTCCACAGTTCGACGTCGTCGGGCCAGCCGGCGAGCCGGGCGGCGTAGGCCCAGCCGCCGACGCCCGCGAACAAGTGGACCTGCCGGTGGCCCGCGAGGTCGTTCGCGTCGAGGTCACGGATGTCGCGCCCGTCGACGCGCCCCGGCGCAATCAGGCCGGCGGCGATCTGGTGATTCAGCCATGTGCAGAGGTAGGGTTCGATTTCGTTGTAGAAGGCCGGCGCGTGGATCGGCGCGTTCACTCGACCGCATCCGCCGCGTCGTCGAACGCGACGCCGTCGCCTTCGCGCACGGCCTGCTCACCACTCCATGATTGCCAGCGCCGGACAATGACGTCGCAGTATTTCGGATCGAGTTCCATCAGTCGCGCGCGCCGGCCGCTCTTGTGCGCGGCGATCAGGGTCGTGCCCGATCCGCCGAAGCTGTCGAGGACCACATCGCCCGGCCGGCTGGAGTTGCGGATGCACCGCTCCACCAACTCCACGGGCTTCATCGTCGGGTGCAGATCGTTGCGCTGCGGCTTCTTGATCTGCCACACGTCGCCCTGGTCGCGATCGCCGCACCAGTGGCGCTGCGCGCCTTCCGGCCAACCGTAAAGAATCGGCTCGAACTGGCGCTGGTAGTCGGCGCGTCCGAGCGTGAAGGTGTTCTTCGCCCAGATCACGAACGTCGACCAGTGACCGCCCGCGGCGCGAAACGCGGCCTGCAGCGTGTCGAGTTCGCCCGAGGACATGGCGATGTAGATCGCGCCGCGGCAGTGCGCCACGATCGGCGTCAGCGCCGCGAGCAGGAAGTCGTGGAAGGCCGCGCCGAGATTGTCGTTGAGGATCGCACGCTGGGTGCCGCGCAGCTTGTCCTTCGCGCTGTTGGCGTAGTCGACATTGTAGGGCGGGTCGATGAAGACCATGTCCGCGCGTTCGCCGGGCAGCAGACGCACGTAGCTCTCCGGGTCGGTGGCGTCGCCGCACAGCACGCGGTGTTCGCCCAGCACCCACACATCGCCTGGGCGCGACACCACGGCGACCGCTTCCTCGGGCACGTCGTCATCGTCGACCTCGCCGGCTTGGTCGGTCTCCTCGCCCGCCAGCAACTCGGCGAGTGCGTCCGGATCGAAACCGGTCAGGTCCAGGTCGAACCCGTCGGCCTGTAGCGCCTCCAACTCGGTGCGCAGCATGGCGTCGTCCCAGCCTGCGTTCTCGGCGATACGGTTGTCCGCGAGGACCAGCGCGCGACGCTGGGTCGGCGTCAGATGATCGAGCACGACCACCGGCACCGTCTCCAGCCCGAGCTTGCGCGCCGCCAACAGGCGACCGTGACCGGCCACCAGCACGCCATCGGCACCGACGAGACACGGGTTCGTGAACCCGAATTCGACGATGCTGGCGGCGATCTGCGCGACCTGCTCGTCCGAGTGCGTGCGTGCGTTGCGCGCATAGGGCAACAGCCGCGCGAGCGGCCAGTGCGCGATCTTCTCCGCGACCCAGCTCATGCCGCCACCTGCCCGCTGCCGCGGCGTTCCGCGGCGACCACATCGAAGGGTTGGCCGGTCGCTTCCAGCGTGATCGGCAGACCCGGCAGTTGCTGGCGGATGCGTTCGATGGCGACATCGACGTACTCACCAGCGATCTCCACCGCGCGACAGACGCGCCCGGTGCGTTCGCAGGCGATCAACGTGCTGCCGCTGCCGCCGAAGGGTTCGTAGACAATCTCGCTGGCGTCGGTATACGCCTCGATCACGAACGTCGGCAGCGCGACCGGGAACACCGCCGGATGGTCGATGCCCCGGCCGAGCTTGCCCTTGTGGCGCATGACGCGAATCACCGAGTCCGGGATCCGCATGGCCTGCGTCGGTTGGTGTTCGTGCGACCACGCCAGCGCGCCGCCATCCCTGCCGCGCAGCGCGGTGGACGAGCCATCGGCGCGCAGGTGAATGTCCTGCCCGGCGAACTTGCAGGGCACGGTCTTGTTCGGCTTGCGGTTGCTGCGGTTGAAGTGGAAGACGAACTCGAAGCTCGGCGCGAGGCGACCGCGCCAATCGCCAGGCAGACCCGGCCCCTGATCCCAGACGTACCAGCCGAAACGGCGCCAGCCGGACTCGCGCATCCACGCGACCCAGCCGTCCCAATACGGCTGCACTTCGTTGTCGTCGTGGACGAGGCCGAGGTTGACCAGCAACTGCGCGTCGTCGCGCAATGCATCGTCGGCGGCAGCGAACACGCCGCGCATCAGCGCGTCCCAGTCGCCGATGCTGCTGGCGTAGTCGCGCTGCCGGGCGTAGGGCGGCGAGGTGATGCACAGGTGTGCGGTCTCACCGCGCATCAGCGCCGCGACCACGGCCGGATCGGCGGCGTCGCCGCAAATCAGGCGGTGCGGTCCGATGATCCAGACATCGCCCGCGCGGGACACCGGCGCCATCGTTGGTACGGGATCGTGGTCCTCGTCACCGTCTTCGTCGCTGTCCTCCGGCGCGTCGGCATCGGCACCTTCGTCGTTCGCCGCTTCCGCAGTACGCAATGCGTGTTCTGTATCGCCACCCACCGCGTCGCCGTCTTCCACCAAGTCGAGCAGGCGCTCGATCTCGCTGGCGGAGAAGCCGGTCAGGTCCAGGTCGAACCCCGCGTCCGAGAGGTCCGCGAGTTCCAGCACCAGCAGCGCGTCGTCCCACCCCGCGTTGAGTGCGATGCGGTTGTCGTTGATGATCAGCGCGCGCTTCTGTGCCGCGTCCAGGTGCGCCAGTTCGATGACCGGCACGTCGGTCATGCCGAGCCGGCGTGCGGCGAGCAGCCGACCGTGGCCGGCGATCACGCCGTTGTCGCCATCGACCAGGATCGGCGAGGTCCAGCCGAATTCCACGATGCTCGCGGCGATCTGCGCGATCTGCGCATCGCTGTGCGTGCGCGGGTTCTTCGCATAAGGAATCAGCGCCTCGACCCGGCGGGTCTCGACGGTGAGGGCGTGAGGCATCGTGGGCTCGGAAAAAGAAACCCACCGACCAGCGCGTCCGGGAACAGGGGGGACGAACGCGCTGGCCGATGGGCTGGAGAGAGGGGTGCAAACGTGCGAGGCGCAAACCCGGTGTGCAAACCGCAAACGGTGCAAACCTCGGTTTGCAGCTTGACGGTAGCGAGGTTCCGCGGCTCTGCCGCCCGCTCTAGGCGGGGCGCAGGGAGGACCCGTAGACCCTGTGGGTCTACAACTGACCTCGTGGGTCGCCATCACGTCCGAAGCGTGCTGCTTCAGGACGCATGACCACCGTGGCAGAAAAGATACCCCGGAATCGGGGGGAGTGTTTCACCAATTTTCGTGGGATTTTACGATCCAACGCGCGCGCTTGCGTTCGATTGCGTCACGTCGCGTCATGCTGCGTAATCGCCTCCACGATGCGTGGTGGCTGGCCGTTGAGCTGCACCACGATCAATGTGAGCGCGTGCCGCCAACGCCGCCACGCGGTGGGCTTGGAGCAGTGCTGCGCCTCGCAGATCGCACGCCACGGCACGTAGCGGGCGCGCGCCCACACCAGCTTGCGCTGCTCCACGCTCAGCCACTGCAGCCACTGCGTGGTCTCGGCCAGGCGATCGACGGCCGCAGGTGTGGCTGGGAAGCGCAGCACGATCCGCTCGTCCGCGTAGCCCTCCCACGACTGGCGCGCGATCTCGGGCCACAGGCTGACGTAGCCTGCCACGCGCGCGGCGGGCAACCGGTAAGACGTCGCTGCGGCTTCGTGGAAGCGGTGCTCGACTTCGTCGAACGTCCACACGGTCATGCCGAACGCTCCTGCGCGATGGCCCAGTGCAGCAGCGCGAGCGCATCCGCTTCGTTGTCGTCGACGGGCGCGTAGCCCCAGCCCCGCACCGCGGCGAGCATCGCGTCCTTGTTCGCGTTGCCCTTGCCGGTCGCGTGCTTCTTGATCGTGCCGACAGGCACGCCCTGGTACGGGATCTGGCGTTGCTCGCACCAGGCCGAAAGCTGACCGAGGAAGCCGCCGTAGGCGTGTGCGGCGTCGGTGGATGCGTGCCGGCGCACTTCCTCGAACGCGAGCTGCTGCATTCCGCCCGAGAGCGTCTGCAGTTCATCCAGCCAGCGGACGAAGCGCAGGAAGCGCATGCCGCCGCCCTCGAAGCGTTGCGGTTTGAACGATTGGGAGCCGCTCACGATGCGGCGATCGGGGGTGCGCAGTGCCCAGCCCGTGGTGGTGCCGAGGTCGAGCGCGAGAAGGGTTCTGGTCATTCCGGAGTCCTGTGGGGGATCAGGTCTGACACAGCCGACTCAGTTCATGGTTAACCTCTTACGCGCGCGGGTATGGGCGTAAATCATGAGCCGTGTCGGCTGTGTCAGGCGTGTTAGTCGAAGTCGGCGTAGGGCGTGAATCCAACCTTTGGCGCGACCTTCAAGCCGATGCCCTGGAAGCCGCGGACACCCAACGGGTTACGCCATTTCTCGATACCGCGGGCGACCATCTGGTCGGAGAACCGACGCTGCGAGCCGACGAACTCGCCCGCCGCTTCGGCCCAGGCCTTCCAGTCGTTGAACAACTCGCCGGTCAACGCCTTGGCGTTCGCGTCGCGGACGCACCGCTCGTCGATCCACCGCCCCAGCGCATCCTCGGCCTCGAAGTACTCCTCAGTCGCCGAGAGCACGCTCGCGGGTGGCTGCAGGCCTCTGCGTTGCCACTGCAGACAGCCGGCCAGCGCCCAGGCGAGGATGCCGTCGCGCTCGGCGAGCAGCTTCTCGGTGAGCTTCGGATCGCGGCGCTCGGGCGGGATTGTCACCGTGAACGGGATCAGGTGCATGCGCCGCTTCATCGCTTCGTCGACGTTGCGGATGGCCGGTTTGTGATTGCCCGCGATGACCAACTTGAACTGCGGGGTGTACTCGAAGAAATCCTGCCGCATGAAGCGCGCTGAGACCTTGTCGCCGCCGGTAATCGCCTTGACCTTCGACTCGTTCCAGCGCCGGCCCTGTTCGGTTTCGACCGAGGCGACGAAGCGCGCGCCGCGCAGTCCGGCCAGATCGGTCGGGTGGCGATCGCCGCGCGCTTCCATGAACGTATCCATCGGCGCGTTGGTCGCGTAGTCGCCAAGGATCGTCGCCAGTGCGGTCACGAACACCGACTTGCCGTTCGCGCCGGTGCCGTACAGGAAGAACAGCGCGTGCGCGCTGGTCGCCCCGGTGAGGCAGTAGCCGGCCATCCGCTGCAGGTACGCCTGCAACTCCGCGTCGCCGCCGGTCACATCGCCAAGGAACGCGCGCCAGCGGGCGCAGTCGCCGCGCGGCGTCGCCGTGGCGATTCGGGTCATCGCATCCTCGCGCCGATGCGCCGCCAATCGGCCGTTGCGCAGATCGACGACCCCGCCCGGCGTATTCAGTGCCCAGAGGTTCGCATCCCACTCGTCCGGGATCGAACTGAGTTCGGGCTCCGATCGTGCGATCCGCTCGACCGCGGCGATCGAGGCGGCGCTGGCCAGCCGGCGACTCAACGGCGGCGACTTCGACATCAGCGCCGCCGCGCAGCACATTTCGCGCGCCAGGTGCATGACGTACAGGCGCTGGTCGGCGTTCCACCGCGTGCCTGTCCAGGCCAGCCACTTGCCCCACGGTGCGCAGTAGCGCCAGTCCTGGCCGTTGCGCCGGGTGAACGCCCGCGCCAATCCGGCTTCCGAGGTCCAGTCCAGATCCTCGAACAGGCCGTGCCCGGCCGCAGGATCGCCCGCCTGCGCGGTCTGCGTCGCCAGAAGATCGCCCGCATACCGGACCGGCGTGCATGGGCCGGCGACCAGGAATCCGGCGACATCGAAGCCCTCGGCGATCGCATCGGCCGCATCCCAGCCTTCGGGTTTGTCTTCCGGCGGATAGAGAATCCGGCAGCCGTGCGCGCCCGCGGCCAGGATCGCCTGTGCGGCGCACTCGGCGTACTCCCAGCCGGGCTTGTCCTTGTCGGGCCAGATCACCACCGTCTTGCCGGCCAGCAGCGACCAGTCGGTCTTCTCGACCGGCGCGTTCGCCCCGTGCATCGCGGTGGTCGCGACGATGCCGGCGTCGATCAGCGTCTGCGCACACTTCTCGCCCTCGACCAGCACGACGGTGTCCGCGGCGGCGATGCCCGGCTGGTGGTAGAGCGGCCGCGGCTCCGGCGGCGCCATCTTGCGGCGCTTGGCGTCCCACGGCCGGAACTCCTTCTTGCCGCCCAGTGGGTCGTAGCGGTACACCACCGCAATCAACTGGCCGTCGGCGTCGAGGTAATCCCACTTCGCGGTCGCCGGGCCGAGGTCGTCGATCGGCGGCGATTTTTTCGGTTTCGCGATCGGCATCGCGGACGCACGTCCGAGCAAGCGACCCGCCTCGTCCAGCACGCGCGGAAACTCGGCGTGTGCATCGATCCGGAAGTGCGCCGCGATCAGGTCGAAGATGTCGCCGCCGGTATTGTTGGCGCGGTCGGTCCACAGACCCGCCTTCTCGCCGGTGAGCACCACCTCCAGGCTGTCGCCGGGACTGCCGAGCACGTCGCCGATCAGGAACTTGCCCTGCCGCTTTCTGCCGGCGGGGAACAGCGCGGTCAGCACCGATTCCAGACGATCGAGCAGTTGCGCGCGGATCTCGTCCCGACCGTCGCGTGGCGCGGCGACCTGCGGAACATCGTTGAAGTCCAGAGACGGATGCGTCACTGCGCGCTCCCCTCGCCGGCCGGCATCGCATCCGCGCGCAGACGCGCGATCCGCTCCACGGCCGCGACCGTCGTGGCACTGGCGAACCAGCGCCGTGCCTGTTCTGTCCGGGCGCGATCAGCGGCTTCACGGCAAATGCCGCGCACCCGGTCGAACACGACAAGCGTATCGTCCCGGTGCCAGCCTTGATCGGTGCGAACGAACCAGCTTCGCTGGCGCGCGCTGTAACGGCAGTCGTTGCTGTGGCGGCGCACAAAGATCTCGGCGAGCCCTTCGCGGCGGTGCCAGTTCACGCCGTTGAAATCCGTGGCGACCGGCGGCGGTGAGACGACGACCGTTGCGGCATCGGCCTGTTCCAGTCGCGGTGCGATCACGGCCGCGTGGCGATCGCGCCACTGCTCCAGTTCGCTGAGCCGGAACCGGACCAGATGGCCGATGCGATAGTGCGGCACGCCGCGCGCGCTGCGCTCGACCTTGTTGTTGAGCCACTGCATCGGAATGCGCAGCGCCTGGTGCGCGGTGCGCGCGGCGACCATCGGCGCGTTGCAATCGGGTAGGACATCGGGGGTCATGCGGATCTCCAGCAGCGGTCCTGCCAGGCGCAGAACCGGCACTCGAAGTGGGTGGGATCGGAGAAGCCGCGCGGCAGCAGCTCGCCGGCATCCGTGGCGAGCACGATCTGCACCGCGCGATCGGACATCCGCTGCGCGAGCTGGCCGTCGAAGGGCACGCGCTCGGCGTAAACCTCCATCGTGTCGGCGTTGATCGCGGTGAACAGCGCGGGATTCGCGTGAAGGTCGAGATAGGCCTGATACATCGCGACCTGCGCGGCATACACCGGCTTCGCGACGGCGAGCTTGTTCTTTTCCAGTTCGCGCCAGGCCTTCGCGCCGAGGAATTTGCACTCCCAGAGCGCCGGGTAGTCGTAGCCCTCGGGGCCGCCGACGAAAACGCCGTCGACGTGCCCCTTGAGCCGCCCATCGAGCGCGGAGAAGCCGAACTGCGTGCCGTCGTCCTGGCGCGTGCGCAGATCGAAACCGGCGCCGCGCAGCCAGGCGACCATGCTCTCCTCGAGCACGTGACCGCGCTCGAAGATCCGCAGCATGCGGCCGTCGGTGTCACGGCCGGGATCGACCGGCGCGTCGGCATACTCGTACTGCAGCGCACGCGAACAGGCCACACCCAGCCGCGATGCACCGAGATAAGTGCGCCGGGGCTCGGCCGCGCGCGCCTGCTGCAGGCCGATGTCGATCAACGCTTCGAGGCGTCCGGACTCGGTCGACGATGAGTTGAAATCCAGCATCGTTCGGCCTCAGAAGGGAATTTCGGAATCTTCGAAATCGTCCAGCGGCGGCAGTCCGCGCAGCGCGCGGGACTGCTGGTGCTGCTGGCGTTCGTAGGCGTGGATCACCGCATCGATGACGTGCAGCGCCTGCCGCTGCGAGTACTGCGCCAGCGGCACGGCGAAGCCAACCGCGTCGGCGGCATTGCCGAGCGCGAGCAGGCAGGCGCGCTGGGCATCGGGGGACAGGGGCAGAGTCACGGGAACAAGCTCCTCCAGCGCCGCCGGCTCGTGCCGGCGGCGGGTGTCGTAGAGTTGGTGGAAGGCGTCCTGGCAGCGGCGCGAGCAGAAGGCCCAGCGGTGCGGGTAACGCCGTGGATCGGCGGGCGGGTGTCTCAGGTCAAGGTGACCGAACCCGCGCGCCGGTTGGCCGCAGGCCCAGCACCGCACGAGCGGGCCTTACTGCGCCCACGTCGGGCGGCCAGTCGGGGCTGCCGGCCCGACGTGCGTCGCAGCCGGCGCGGCCACGCGGGCCGCCGCACCGGCCGCGGGCGGCGCGCCCGGC
Organism: Lysobacter hankyongensis; assembly: GCF_039543145.1. Taxonomy (NCBI): domain Bacteria; kingdom Pseudomonadati; phylum Pseudomonadota; class Gammaproteobacteria; order Lysobacterales; family Lysobacteraceae; genus Lysobacter; species Lysobacter hankyongensis. Next base: position 470,101 of record NZ_BAABJE010000001.1, read on the forward strand.
GGATAGTCCGGCTGTCCGGGTTCCACCGCCTGTTTGATGATGTTTTTCGCATCGCCCCGCCCGTCGCGCTCGATGTCGATCTTCGCGACGAAGGCGATGCCCTCCAGTTCGTGGAAGCCCTGGATGCGCCGTGCGGCGGCGGCCTGCGGCGAGTTGTCCTCCGGTCGGACGTTGCGCGCGGAGTTGAGCATCGCGCGCAGGAAGCTCCGGCCCATGCCGGTCCAGGTCGGTCCTTTCGGGCTGTACAGGCCGATGTTCGACCACAGCTTGCGCTTGGCGAACGGGCCTTCCAGCACCACGAACTCGCAGGCCAGGTAGATCGCGCCAGTCTCGTCGCTGCGCGTCGCCCAGCCGCCGGTCCAGCCTTGCGAGGGATCGTTGTAACCGCCGGGTTTGATCGTCATCCGTACCCAGGCGACGGTGCCCTTGGGGATGACGTCGAAAGTCTGCTGCTGTTCGGCGTCGTTGAAATCGTTCCAGACGGTCATGGAGTCTCCTGCGCGGCAACAGCCGGCGCGTGCGAAGTGGTGGTGGTCGTGGTCGCGGGGCGCGTGAAGTCGAGCCGTTCGAGCGCGGGGCGCGCGCTGCCGGCGATCTTCTGCATCAGGCGGCCGAGGTGCGGTTCCTCGATCAGATCGAGCCGGCCGGAGCGGTCCTTGGCCGGATAGCCCCACGGGTTGAGGGTGTGGCAGACGAAGGCGCGGTATGCGGTGCCGTCGTCGGCCGCGATCTCGGTCATCGTGACGACTTCATCGACGATCCCCGGCAGTTCGAGGCCGGTCTTGCTGCCGTCGATCTGCAGTTGCAGCAGGCGGCGGCCGAAGTCGTCGATCTTCTCCTCGAGGATGCCGACGAACCACACGCTCTTGCCGCGGGTGTGCTGCAGGTGCGTGAGCCACGCGATCATCTCTTGGCCCATGAGGCCGTAGGCGCCGCGCATGTCAGGCTTGCCGGTCTTGTCGGAGTACGCCTGCGGCTGGCCCTTGCTCCACTGCAGGCAGAGCCGACCGGCGACGGTGATCGAGTCGACGAACAACGTGTGGTACTTCGCCAACTGCGCCGGATCGCCGTAGCGCGCGCAGGCGGCGGCGTAGTGCGCCTGGCTGTACGCCTGGTCGTCGCGCAGCGCCGGGTTCGGGCCGCCGATGAACACCGCCAGGTCGCGGCACTCGCTCCAAGTGCGCGGGCGCAGGCTGTCGCCGGCCCAATCCTCGACCGCGAGGTCGCCCGCCTCCAGATCGAGGAACAGGGTCGAGCCTGCGTCGAGGGTCCACAACTGCGAGGTCTTGCCGATGCCGGATTTGCCGATCAGCACGCCCTTCACGCCGCGGCGCTCGGACATGCGCTGATCGGCGCCGATGATGGGAAGCGTCATCTCAGCCCTCCCCTGCCTGCGTCAGCCGATACGTCGGCTTGCCGGGCTTGACGGTGCGCGTGGCCTCGAACTGCGAGCGCAGCGTCGACGGCCAGTTCTGGAAGCGCGATTCGGAAATGCTGTAGCTCACGTCGATGAATTCCTCGACGGACTCGCCCGCGGCATCGATGCGCTTGGCGATCGTCGCCAGTTGCGCCTGGTCCCAGGTCACGCGCTTGGACACGTCCACGGTCAGGCGCAGATCGCCGTCTGCGACGTGGACGACGCCGAAGTCCTTGCCGCCGTCGTTGCGCGCGGCGCGGATGCGATCGCCGTAGGTCTGCTCCAGCGCGGCATCGAAGCGGGCCTTGACCTGCTTGAGCCAGTCGCCCGCCTGCTCCAGTTGCTGGGCGAGGAGGATCTTCTGTTGAGGGGAGAGCGCCGCCAGTTGGGCGACGGACAGTTCGGCGAGTTCCGCCGGCAGGAGGGTGAGGTCGGTCATGATCGTCGTCCTCACGCGAACGCGCGTTCGCCGGTGCCGCGGCGCAGCGCCTGGCGTTCGTAGGCCTCGACGTCCTCGCGACGGTAACTGACGCGATTGCCGAGTTTCAGATAGACGGGGCCGATCCCCATCCGGCGCCACTGCTGCAGCGTGCGGTGGGAGATGTCCCAGCGCCGGGCGAGCTGGTTCTCATCGAAGGCGCGAGCGTCGTCGGAGACGCCTTGCGCGTGGGTGCGGTCTTGCATGTCGTGCTTCTCGTCGTGCTGCGGTAGCAGCGGGCGACACACAGACTATGCATCGGACGGTTGGAATACAGGTGGAAAGACGGTTGGAAAACCGGGAATTTTTTTCCAACCTTAAAGTCATTGAATTGATTGGACTTTCTGCCGATCGGCATATCGAAAACGCTTGCCCCGCTCTTTAGCCGGACGGTAGGATCGGGGTATCTCGGGGCAGCCAACAAAGCCCCGTCGCACACAAGAAGGAAGCGGTCATGGCCAGCGAAGCTCCGATCCCCGTCACGGTGGGGAACGCATTCGAGAAAGGGAAGTTCTTCATCATCGAGCCGAGCTTCTGGGGCGGCGGTAGGATCCCGGGCTTGGAGATCGCCAATGAAGACACTTTGGCGCTTCCTGGCGCTCACACGGTGGAGCCACCCAACGGCGATCCGAATCAGTACGCGGAGCGTCCGCATCTGATTCATGTGCCCGAAGAGGGTGGCTTGCCGCGCGATTTTGAAAATCTGTACGGCATCTGGATCGTCTCCGAGGCGTTGAAATGCGTGTTCGAGTCGGTCGACCCCGATGGGTTCGTCTTCGTCGCTTGCGATTTCACGCTCGCGGATGGTTCACCGGGCTCTCAGCTCTACTTCTGCGGTGTATTGCGAACACTGGACGCACTCGATGAGAGTGCGTCGAGGGTGAAGATCGAAACTGGCGATTTCGTCAATGGCAAGTACTACGACCGTTCGGGGGGAGCGAGTTTGATCTTCAAGGAGGAAGTCGTCGGATCAGCGCATGTGTTTCGGACTCCTTTCGCACTTACGGTGTTCTGTGATCGCATGCTCTATGACGCTGTGAATGCCGCAGACGTCGCGGGCGTGAAGTTCATTGACGCCGCTGACTGCTGATTGCCAGGCATATGTCCGCAAAGGAGTTGCACTCATGAGCGACACGCCTGTTTTTCAGGGGCATCACGTCATCGAGCAGGATGCGTATAGACAAAGCCGACTGCTTCGGGAATTGTCGAAGCAAGGCTTGTTTGATCTGCATGCTCCCCGCAACCTGCTCAATCTGCCTGTCGATCGTGCGTTGGCAGCTCAACTTGATCTTTCACCGCACCCAGGCGGCCCCCTCGGTGCATATTCCGAAGGTGTCCAGTTGCGGCTTGAGCGGCTGCAACAAAGTCCCGACGGCCAAGCCGCACTTCGAGGCGACCGCGCTGCTGCAGAACGCATGGCTGTCAGGGTGGGCGAACTGACCGATACGATGAAAGCCGGACTGGTCAACGGTGATCTGCATTCCAACACGCCACAGGGCATGACGCGCGAACAGACGAATGCGCGGATTCGCGAATTCTTCGGCGACATCGACGGGTATCGACAAAGTCACGCGACCCAGATAGCGGAGATCGGCAGGATGCCTGGACAGGAGGCGCGCTGGGCTGGCGTGACCCGATCGGAAGGCAACGTCGCGGCGACGCTCGATGCGATCGAACAACCGGGTATGAAGCCGGTGGGTGGCGATCCTGCCGCAGGCCGACAATCGCTCGGCTCGGCCGTTGCGCAGGCGAACGAAGCGGGACGTTTGCCGCTGTCGGAACCGATGGAGGTCAGGCTGCGTGCCGCCTTCCCGCAGGAGATGCCGCCCACGCTCGTGCGCGCGCCTGCGTTGCCGGAAATGCGTGGACCGCTGGTGGAAGGCGGCACGGTGCCGGACGTGGACACGCCTCGCAGCGGAGCGCCTGGTTCGGGCCGCGCCCTGCGTGTTGTCGGCGCGGCGGGCGTCGCTCTCATGGCTTACGATTTCGTCAGCACCGGCCATCGTGTTCTTGAACTGCGGGCGCAAGGCAACGACGCCGCGGCCGAAGCCGCTGGCACGCGCTTCGTCGGTCGCAATGCGGGCGGCCTGCTGGTTGGCTTCGGAGCAGGCTTCGCCTACGGCGCCGCCACCGGTTCCTGGACCGGCCCAGGTGCGCTGGTGTCCGGGGTGGTCGGTGGCGGTGTTGGGGCTTATCTGGGCGACAAATGGGCGGATCAGAAGCAACTCGAGCAGATCTATACCCAGACCGACGTCAATGGGAATGCGTGGACGCGGGACCCTGCGGATCCTCAAGGCGCATGGTTGCGCACGACGCGTGCGCCGAATGCGACAGGCGGGTTCGACGAAACACGACTCGTCGCCGTCGGTCGTCTGGCCGACGAACTGAACTACAGATCCGCCAACGACTCCTATTCGCTGGGTCTTGCGAATCCTCCGGAGCCGAAAGCACCGTTTCGGCTGCCTGCGGAACCTGGAGTCGACTCGCCGCGAGCCCCGTTCGAGATCGGCCGAGACTATGTGCGTGACGCGCAGTCCGGGAAATGGCAGATCGAGATCAGAGAGAACCTCGACGGCCGCATACCGCTGACCCGGCACGAACCGGTCAGCGATGAACGTGCGACGGAGTTGGAACGCCAGTCGGCGCTGATCATCGCCAACAACGCCGCCAACACACCTGCGGTGATCGCTGCGCGGTATCAGATCGCCCACGACCAGTTCGCCTGGGGCGAATTCGCATCGAAAGAACCGGTTCCACCGGTGATCCGCAATTCTGCCGCACAGACCGAGACGCTGCCGGCGTCCGATGGGAACACCTACACCCGCGGTGCCGACGGGGAATGGACCAGGCCCGGAATGCTCGGCACGAACCAGGCGTCGGGCAACACCCGCGAAGAATTGAATCGCACATGGCAGGCGCAGCAGGTGGGATTGCAGGAGCTGTCCGAGTACGCCGCGATCGCGCGGGCGAATCCGACGCCAACGGAATACGGCCTGCGCAACGCGGTGACCGATGCCTACGCTCGGGCTGGCGTCGTGCGCAGTGATGGTGACATCGATGCTGCGACGAGGGCGGTCACGCAGGATCACTCACGCGATGGCCTCGGTCGGTCGCCCTACACGCTGGAAGTGCGTCCCGATGGTTCCATCGCGACGTTGGTCGGCCACGACGATCGGCGCATGGAAATCAAGAGCGTCACCACCGCCGAGGAGATCGAGCGGGCGCGGACAGAAGCGACGCTTTCGCCGCATGCGATCGAACGTCCATCGGAACAGGACCGCGACGCCCGCGCACAGGCGCAACGCGAAGCGAACCTGCAGGGGCTGGCGCAGGACGGAGGTGCCCAGACGGTCGCAGCCACCATGCGCATGGCCAGTTCCGGACGCCGCGACGATGGCGCTCAGGAGCCGGATGCGCGGCAGGACGACAAACAGAAGGCGCCATCGCCCAATGATCGCGTCGAGCCGGTTGCAGCTTCGACACTGGCGCTGTCGCCACGACTTCCCGATCCGCGCGACGCGGATCACCCCGATCACCGCCTCTACAAACAGATCGAAGCCGGCGTCGCCCGCATCGACGCCTCGACCGGCCGCACGTTCGATGCAACCAGCGAGAGATTGGCGATGAGCACGCTCGCCGACGCGAAAGCTGCGGGCATCACCTCGGCCGACCATATCGCCCTCAATACTGCCGGCAAGCTGCAGCAGGATGGTTCACGGGTTTCAGGCGGGACACTGCTCTTCGTCGTGCAGGGACAGGATCCTTCCGACCCGGCGGCACGCCGCTCCATGACCGACGTGGCACAGGCCGTTGAACGCCCACTGGAGCAGTCGCAACAGAAGCTCGATGCGGTGAACCAGCAACAGGCGCAAGCGCTGGCGCAGCAACAGGATCAACCCACGCCGGACAATCCGGGGCGGGGATCGAGGATGATTTGACACAGCCGCCGCGCGCGGCGGCACCCGAAGCAGGAACACCGCAGGCGTCAGTATGGCCCGTGGCCGTATTTTTCCCTGAATTTCTGTTCCCACGAATCGCAGGCTTCGCGCAAGGTCTGGCGTGTTTCGATCCCGTTCGCGGTATCGTTCAGAGCATCTCGGCACGCCATGATCATTTCTTGTTCGCTCGCTTCCTTCGGATCGAAGGTGTACATCCGAATGGCGACGACGAAGATCGCGAACAGCACCACCATCACCACCAGACCGATGACGGCCTTGAGACAACCTCCGCCGGTGCTGGCGGGATTGCGCGCACCGCAGTGAATGCAGGCTTTCGCCTGGTCGGAGTACGCTTTGCCACACTCCGTGCAATTGATCATCATGGACCGAGCATCCCTTCGCGTTCATCGTCGACATGGGCGCACGACTGTACGGGCTCGCGCGCGGATCGTGCAACTTCCGGCGCCCGTCGAGGCAGGCTCACAGCTTGGCCGTGTCGGCGGCAACATCTCGCGCCCACCAGTATTGGCCCTGTCGGTTCGAGCGCACCAACGCGCGATACGCCCGATGCGCCTGCGGATACTTGCTCTGCGGAAAGGCCACGATCGGCTTGTCGAGATCGACCTTCGCCCGGCGGAGCAACGCTTCACGCTCGATCCGTTCGCCGGACAACTCCCACAGCACCCGCAGCAGCGCCGACTGCGTCGGCGTGAGCGCCACCGGTTCGGTCTCCCCCGGCAGCAGCACCGTTCTGAAATCCGGCCCGAACGGCCCGTGGCGACCATCTTCGTTGCCTAGCGATGCCTCATCGAGTATGCCCTCCCACACCGGGCCGGCCACGACCAGGCCCGTCCCGCGGACCTGGAACGCCGAAGCGAGCGGTACGACCGACACCGGCAGCCCCGGCAGAAAGACATCATCCGGCGCAGTGGTCGTCAGCAGGATCGCCGGCCCCTGCCCCACCAGCGACGGCCACACGGCATGGAGTGCGCGCCCGGTCCTTGAAGACCTCAGCCGCTCGCCATACAGGATGCGGCGTCGCGCACTCCCGCGGCCCAGATCGCCCAGCCGCCAGAGCTGCCCCGGCACCAACGACCAGGGCGGTCCAACGGGCAAGCCCAACGCCTGGGCGATACGGCGCCGCAGCCATTCGCCATCAGGCGCGAGCCGCTGCAAATCCTGTGCCGCCAGCACGACCTTTCCGCACCCCACGCAAAGCGCGGAGCCCGCGGTGATCACGCGGACGCTATGCGCCTCGCAGCGCGGGCAGATGATCGTCCGCGCGCGCGACGGGACCAGCGCCCCGATCTGCTGCAATCGTTCGAGTTGCCTGCGTTCGACCGGGTCGGCCAATGCAGGCGCGATCGCGCCACCCTCCTCCTCGATGCAGGAGGCCAACAATGCCAGGCAGTCCATTGCTCATCAGACCGTCGTCGGCAAGGTTGACCCCATCGGGGTATCGCGACCCGGCGCCTGCCGCCAGCGGATCAGCCATGTTTCGATCTGCGCGCGCGTGCCGACATCGAAGTCGCCCAGATTGCTGCCGCCGCGCCGTTTGAGCGCGAGCATCACCGAGCGGCCGATCGGCTGCCCCGGTTCCGGGAAGAAGTCGACGCCCAGCACCGCCTCGACCAGTCGGAAGCGACGGCGACGCATCGGGTTCTCGATCGGCATCCAGATGTCCAGCACCTCCAGCACGCCGACACGCGTGTCGCAGGCAGGCGCCATGATCGCGATCTCGCCGCCCGTGATTTCATCGAGCATGGTCGCTTCGAGCAGACGCACGTTTTCCACGGCCATCTCGTCCGGGAGCATCAAGGGGCGGCGCAGGTAGTCCAGTGGCTGCGGCATCGGATCGGCAAGCAGGGGATACAGTCCGCGCATGCGGACAGCGTCATCGAAGATCGCCGGGTGGCGCAGGTACATCCACAGCGCGCACTGCGCAGGCGCATCCGGCAGATGCAGCGGGTTCACTTGCCCGGCATGCGCCTCGTTCGCGGCGCGCAATGCATCAAGACCGGCAGCATCGGCCAACAACGCGACATGACGCATGCCCGCCAGAATGCAGCCACGCACGGACTCGGGCGCGCGCTCGATCGCGGTCGCGATGCGCAACCGCTTGTAGGTATCGCCTTCCGGCCTCTCGATCTCGAAGGACAGTGTCAGGCCGCATTGCGCCAGAAAATCCAGGAGGACTTCATCCGGCGGGATTTTCAACAACAATTCCAGATAAACCATAGAGCTGGACACGATTCGTCTCCAGCGTAACCCCAGTTCTTACGTCGACGATCCCCTTCGCCGACAAAGCGCCCCGCAGATCCACGCTTGTTCACTTTCACCATACGTAAGATTCGGATTCTAGAACTCAGGTCACAGTTGTCAATCGCCTGAAGTCATACGGTGATAAAATTTACACATTCCTGTTCATGCGCCGTATTGGCGGCGCCTCCGACCGAGGGAGAAGGCGAATGGCGACCTCTTTCAGCCTCCGATTGCGGCGACTGCGCAAGAATTCAAGCCTGACGATGGAGGGATTGGCCAACGCGGCGGGCATCAGCAAGAGCTATGTCTGGGAACTGGAGAACCGCGAAGTCCCCCACCTGTCGGTCAAGGTTCTGGTCGATCTGGCCAAGGCGCTGGGGGTCACCACCCAGGATCTGATGGGCGAGCCTCCCCCGTTGCAGGCTTCCCCCGAAGACCTGCAGTTCTTCCGTAAGTACATCCGCATGGACCGGGCCGACAAGGACCGGCTCAGGACGATGGTCGATCTGTTCGATCGGCCCGCCGCCAAGCGCGCAGGACGTAGGCGATGATGAACGGACATCACGCCCAACGACTTTCGTCAGGTTGCTAGGACTCCGATTCTGCAGAGGGCCCAGCTGCGTGGGCGAGCAAAACCAGCGTTGGACAATCTGCACCGGCTGCGACGCGGTGACACTGTTCCACCATCGTCTCCAGATCGACTTCCAGTCGTCTGAGGTCCTGAAGCCGCTGCCGCACTTCGGCCAGCTTCCGTTCGGTCAGTCGTCGCGTCTCTTCACACGCGCGTTGGCCTTTGACCCTCAATAGGCCCGCGATTTCGTCAAGACTGAATCCCATCGCCTGGGCCCGGCGGATGAACTGCAATCGGCCAACGTCCTCGATCCCGTAACGCCGTACGCTGCCCAGCGCACGCGAAGGCTCGCGCAGAAGCTCCCGCCTCTGGTAATAGCGAACGGTCTCGACATGCACACCGGCGGCAGCGGCCAGCCGACCGATCGTCATTGCGTTGGTAGTCATGGCTTGACTCCGTACGTAGGTACGGAGAGTAACATCAGTCCATGAGTCAGCCAGTCTCCCGCACTTCGCTTGCCGCCCTCCTCGGTGCCGCCGCAGCGGCCATCGGCGCTTCGGTCTGCTGCGTCGTGCCTTTGGCGCTGGTCCTGTTGGGTGTAAGCGGCGCCTGGATCACCAGCCTCACCGCTCTGGAGGCTTGGCGCCCCTGGTTGAGCGTGGTTGCACTGGTCTGCTTGGCCTGGGCGTTCTGGGCATCCTATGGGCCGGCATCACGCTGTCGCGACGACGGCATCTGTGCCGACACGGCTCGACTGAGGCGTCGCCGCTGGCTGTGGTTTGCCACACTTTTGATCACCCTGCTGCTGCTCTTTCCGTACTACATCGGCTGGTTCCTGTAGGAGATTTCCATGCGCAAGATCTTCCTCGGCTTGATCCTCACGGCATGGATGGGCATCACTTGCGCGGCGATGCCCAAACAGGTCGTCCTTCGCGTCGAGAACATGACCTGTCCGGCATGCAGCATCACGATCGAAAAGGCGCTGGACAAGGTATCCGGCGTCACTGCCAAACGTGTCAATGTCCGCGACGCCACCGTGACCGTTGGCTTTGATTCCGAACGCACCAATCCGGGTGTCATCGCGAAGGCCATCACCGACGCGGGTTTTCCCGCAACCGCGATAACGAGCAAAAACAGTGACTGAGGTGCAGTTGCAAAGCACGCTTACGTGCCCGTCCTGCGGGCACAAAGCGATCGAGACCATGCCGACCACGGCATGCCAGTTCTTCTACGAATGCCTGGCCTGCAGCACGCTCCTGCGCCCAAAACCAGGGGATTGCTGCGTGTTCTGCTCGTATGGCACGGTGCCGTGCCCGCCCGTCCAGCAGCACAGTCCCTGTTGCGGCAGCGCGGGCTAGCGCGATCACGCGGCGGAGGAAAAGCACATGGCGTTACTTTGGTGTGATCGCCCATCCAGCTACTTCGAGACTACGCGAAGCAGTTAAGTGAACCACACCGAAATGAGCGAAGGGGTTCTCGCGGCCCTTTCGCATCGAGGCTCACATCGCCTTGCCTTCTGCGAACTCGTCCGGGCTCAAGGTTCCATTCTTGTTGACGTCGAGCATGCCGAAATGCGGTCCGAGCTTGTGCTTGGCCAGTTCCGCCTTGGACAGCTTGCCGTCCTTGTTGGCGTCCAGCACTGCGAACTCGCCGGTCTTGCCGTCCATCTTGCCGTGGTCCATGTGGCCCTGCTGCGCGTGACCGGTCATGGGTTTCGCGGCCGAAGGCGGATTGCTCTGGCCGGCGGCCGGGGCAGTGCCTGCGAGCAGGCAAAGCGCGAGCAGGGAAGCGGTTGCGAGATGTTTCATGGGGGGTTCCTGGGGAGTGATGAGCCGTCAATGTGAGGACGCGCCGCGCACCGGCTCGACATGGCGGGCGTCGGAGGGATGAAGTTCGGGTACCGCCGTTCGCGCCAATCGCAGTGCATTGGCGACCACGGAGACCGAACTCAGGCTCATGGCGAGCGCGGCGATCATGGGACTGAGCAGCAGGCCGAAGATCGGATAGAGCACACCTGCCGCGATCGGAACGCCAATGGCGTTGTAGACGAAGGCGAAGGCGAGGTTCTGCTTCATGTTGGCCACGGTCGAGTTGGAAATCGCCCGCGCCTGTACGATCCGACGCAGGTCGCCCTTGACCAGGGTGACCTGGGCGCTGGACATTGCCACATCGGTGCCCGTGCCCATCGCGATGCCGACATCGGCCGCCGCGAGCGCCGGGGCGTCGTTGATGCCGTCGCCCGCCATCGCGACCCGACGGCCTTGCGCGCGCAACTGCTGGACCAGCTCGGCCTTGTCCTGGGGGCGCACTCCGCCACGGACATCTTCGATGCCGAGTTCGCGCCCGACAGTCTCGGCTGTCGCCTGCGCATCGCCGGATGCCATCACGAGCCGCAGGCCGTCGGCACGCAGGGCATTCAGGGCCGCCAGGGTCGTCGGCTTGATCGGATCGGCCACGGCGATCGCGCCCGCCAATCGCCCGTCGACCGCGAGATACATCACGCTGGCGCCCTGTGCGCGCAGATGTTCGGCGCTGCTTCGCACGGCTGCGATGTCCGCACCGATCGACGCCATCAGCGCTTGATTGCCCAGCGCGACATCCCGCCCGTCGATGCGACCGCGCACGCCTTGGCCCGTGATCGAATCGAAGTCCGCAGCGGTCGAGAGCGGCAGTTCCCGACGCCTGGCCTCGGCGAGGATCGCCTCCGCCAAGGGATGTTCGCTGCCCTGTTCCAGACTCCCGGCGAGACGCAGCAGTTCGTCGGAATCGAAGCCCTCGGCCGAAATGGTGTCGCGGAAAGCGGGTTTGCCCTCGGTCAGCGTGCCGGTCTTGTCGACGATGAGCGTGTCGATGGTGCGCAGTTGTTCGATCGCCTGCGCATCGCGGAACAGCACACCCGCCTGGGCGGCGCGGCCGGTGGCCACCATGATCGACATGGGCGTCGCCAATCCAAGCGCGCAGGGGCAGGCGATGATCAGCACCGAGACCGCGTTGAGTACGGCGTATGTCCACGACGGCTCCGGACCGAACAGGCCCCAGCCGAAGAACGTCGCGAGGGCGATGCCGAACACGGCGAGAACGAACCAATAAGCCACCTGATCCGCCATCCGCTGCATCGGCGCACGCGAGCGTTGCGCCTGCGCGACGAGTTGCACGATCTGCGCCAGCACCGTGTCCGATCCGACCTTCTCGGCGCGTACGATCAGGCTGCCGGTCCCGTTGATGGTCGCACCGATGACGCGCTCACCCGGGACTTTTTCCACCGGAATCGGTTCTCCGGTCAGCATCGACTCGTCGATGCTCGTGCGCCCCTCCAGTACCGTGCCGTCGACCGGCACTTTTTCGCCCGGCCGCACCCGCAGGCGATCGCCGACGTGGACGAGTTCCAGTGGTATGTCCTCTTCGTTACCGTCCTCGCGGACCCGGCGCGCGGTTTTCGGTGCCAGCCCCAGCAGGGCCTTGATCGCAGCCGAGGTTTTCGACCGCGCCCGCAGTTCGAGCAACTGGCCCAGGAGGGTCAACGACACGATGACCGCCGCAGCCTCGAAATACACGCCGATGCGGCCGTGCTCGCGGAACGAATCAGGAAAGAGACCAGGAGCGATGGTGGCCACGACGCTGTAGCCGAACGCCGCAGCCACGCCGACGCCGATCAAGGTCCACATGTTGGGGCTGCGGTTTCGGATCGACTGCACGCAGCGCTCGAAAAAAGGCCACCCTGCCCACAGCACCACCGGCGCGCTGAGAGCAAGCTCCAGCCAAGTGCGCATCCCGGTCGCCAGCGCCTCGATGCGATGACCGAGCATGGCCAGCGCCAGCACGATCAGGGTCAACGGCAACGTCCACCAGAACCGGCGCGAGAAATCCCGCAGTTCCGGGTTCTCGTCCTCGTCCAGGCTCGGCATCTCGGGTTCCAGCGCCATCCCGCAGATCGGGCAGATGCCGGGTTTGGGCTGGCGAATCTCCGGATGCATCGGACAGGTGTAGATCGCACCTTCGATGGCATGATATTTCTCCGCGACCGCAACCGATGTCTGCGAACGATACTTTTCCGGAGCGGCCAGAAACTTCTCGCGGCAACCGGTCGAGCAGAAGTGATATGCCATGCCTTCCAGTTCGGCATGATGCGGCGTTGCAGCAGGGTCGACCTGCATGCCGCACACCGGGTCGATGACCAAGCCCGTCGCGGCGGGAGAGGGCTTCGCGCAGCATGCGTGCGCTGTGGCGGATGGATGTTCGGGATGGTCGGTGTGATCGTGCGGTTTCATGCGGGTTCCTCTGCGATGGCATTCAGGATCGGGCAGCGGGCCAAGGCGCCTTGACCGGGGCAGGCGTCGATCAAAGCGCCGAGCCCGTCGCGGATGCGGGTCAATTCGGCAATCTTGGCGTCGACATCGACCAGTTTTTGCCGAGCCGCCGCCTTCATCGCGGCCATGTCGTCGTCCTTGCGGCTCGATAATGCGAGCAGCTCGCGAACTTCCGGCAACGTGAACCCCAACGCCTTGGCGCGGCGAATGAAGCGCAGACGCTGGATGTCGTCCTCGTCGTACATCCGGTAGCCGGACGACCGCCGCTGCGCCTGCGGCAGCAGCCCTTCGCGCTCGTAGTAACGCACCGTGTCGATGCCCACGCCCGCGCGTTTCGCCAGATCGCCGATTTTCATCATGATCGCTTGCTCCTCGTGACCCGACTCCAGTCTCGACCCTTGACCATGGTCCAGAGTCAAGTCCCGATGCTTCTTCTTCAGGAACCCGTTTTGCCGTGCCGGGAAAAAGGGGCCGTGCTCCCGTCAGGGTTCACCAGCTCCACGGTGTAGGGGTCGATCCGACCGTCCGGCATTTCCATGCCTGGGGAACCCGCCGGCATGCCCGGAAGCGTCAATCCTTTTGCCGCAGGCCGCTCCGCCAGCAGCCGCTTGATGTCCTCCGCCGGCACGTGCCCTTCGATGAAATAACCGCCGACCTCAGCGGTATGGCACGAGCCCTTACCGTAGGGGACACCAACGCGCGCCTTGACCGGGCCGATGTCGTCCTCGTTCCGGACTTCGACGGCAAAACCGGATCGGCGCAGATGTTCGACCCAGGATCCGCAGCATCCGCAAGACGCGCTTTTATGGACGAGGATGCGAGGCATCGCGGTCGCTGCGGGAGCGGCCGCGGATTCGTGCGCGTGCGGAGCGGCGGATGGCACGGCCACCGTTTCCGGTGGCCGTGTGCAGGCATTGAGCGCGAGGCTGGCCGCCAACGTACTCAAGACGAAAGAGTTGCGGTGCGTGCGCATCGGGGTTTCCTCAGCGCTTCGTTCGTGAAGACCAGTGAATGTGGACGATCCGCCATCCCTGCGGGGTGCGGTTGAGCACCATCGTTTCCGTGCTCAGCGTCGTCGTCGCCTTGCCGTCCTTGGTCGCGTGCAGTTCGCTTTCGGTGCCCACCCACGTCGTTTCTCCGCTGATGCGCGCGATGCGACGTTTGATCTGCTGATGCGCGCCTTTGAGGAAGGCCGCATCGGCGATCGCATGATGGCCCAGGTATTCATCGCGCGAGCGTTCGGCGCCGCCGCTCTCCAGAATCAGCACCGCCGGATCGAGCAGGTCGCCGACGGTCTTCAGATCGCCGGACGCGAGCGCCTTGCCGAACTGATCGACGATCTCCACGGCAGGCAGCGCGTCCTGCGGGACATCCATGGCAGATGCGGCCGCGCCAGGTTTGGCGTGCTGTGCGTGCGCGTCGGGTTTGGTCTGCGCGAAAGCGAGTAGCGAGAACGGAGCAATGAAAGCGGCGAGCAGCAGGGAGCGGGTCATCGTTTTGGTGTTCATGGTCGGGTTCCTCGGTTAGTGGTGGTGATCGTCGTGGCCATCGTTGGAAGGCGGGTTGGGTACAGGCGCGGGATGCGATTCGACCGTGCCGTCGGCATGCCGGTGCTCGACGGTGCCCGTAGCGGGCTTCGCTGCAGTCTTGGGCGATGTCGTTTTGCCCGACGGCCTCGGGGCGTGGTGGTCGGCCGGCGTGTTCGGACCGTGCGCGTGCGGCTTGCTTTCGGCGGCTTGACCGCTTCCCATGTCCATCCCGGCGTGGCTGCCGCTCGCGGGACTGTCGTCGTGCGGGGGCGTACCGGGGGGATGCGGATGCGTTGCCGATCCGGACGGCATGGCACCGCCGTGATCGTCCATCTCGCCGTCGTCATGCCCATGCGGCTCCGTTTCGCCGCCGCCGTGCGAATGTCCGCCGCTGCTCGCGACCAAGGCGGCGTATTGCGCTTCGTCGAGCTTTGGCAGCTCTTGCAGAAACGCGGCCATGTTCCAGATGTAGTCGTCGCCCATGCTCTTGCCCCAGGCAGGCATGCCGCTGGCCTTGATGCCGTGCTTGATGACCCAGAAGGCCTCGGCAGCGGACACCCGTTCACGTGTGAGGTCCGGAGGCGCCGGATACAGCCCCTTGCTCAGCTCGGTCGGCGCCATGCCCGGCGCAAGATGGCAACCGGTACACATCGCGTTGTAGTTCCCGGCACCCTGGCGGATGCGGGCAGGATCGTCCAAGCCGTCCGGAACCTGCAGCTTGGCGGCGCGTGCAGCAATGGAGCGATCCCGAGCGGTTTCGAGCATCGCGTAAACCGGACGGGTGTGCGGGTCGTCTGCGGCCACGTTGTAGACGCCCGCATACATCGCGGCCGCACCGCCGAGGAAAGCCAGTCCGATCAGGACGCTGACGACAAGAAATTTCCTTTTGTTCGTTTTCATGCTCATGATCCTCAGAACCAGGTGCGAAGACCGATGACGATGCGCGTGTCGTCGACACGCTCGAAATCGTCCCGGCGCAGATCGGCGGTATTGCCGAAGGCGCGCTCGTACACCACCCCGACGTAGGGTGCGAATTTGCGCGTGAACTCGTAGCGGAGGCGGAGCCCGACTTCCGCAGTGCTCAGCCCGGAGCCGATTCCGTGCATCCGGTCGGTCTTGCCGTACAGATTGGCTTCGACCATCGGTTGCAGAATCAGACGGCCGGAAAACGGCAATTCGTATTCGACCTCGAAGCGCGCGGCTGTCTGCCCGCGTTCTCCGACATAACCCGTGGCCTCGACCTCGAACTTCTGCGGCGCCAGACCCTGCACGCCGAAAGCGGCGAAGCTCTGCGAGGCGCCCGGTTTGAAATCGTGGCGCACACCAGCAACGATGTCCCACCAGGGCGAGATGCTGCGACCGTAAAGCACTTCGAGGTCGGCGGATTCGGTATTGCCGTCGGTGCGCTCCCCTTCGCTTCGCAGCCAGAGGCGGTTCGTGTCGCTACCGATCCAACCCAACCCCTCCCACGTCAAACCAGTCCCGGGGTCCGCGTCGAATGCTTCGAGTTTGTCGAGCAGGAAGAACGAATGGATGGTTTGCCCGTGGTCGTGTCCGGCGAGATCTGGAAAGGCAGCGGCGCGTTCGGCATCGGTTAAGGGGGGGATCGGCTGCCGTGGTTCGGTCGGCGATGGGTCGGAATCGCCCATGGCACTGTGGTCCATGCCTTGCATCGCGCCGTGGTCCATGCCCGGCATACCGTCGGCGTCCTGCTCAGCGTCCGGGGAAGCGGCTGGATCGTGTTGCATGTTCGCATGGTCATCGCTTGATACCGATGTTCCGGCGTTCGTCTGGTCGTTGCGATCCGACGCGGGTTTCGGCTTTGGCTTGGGTTTTGCCGGCTCTGTGCGCATGGGCGGCATCTGATGCTGACTGTGATCCATCTCCTGGGCTGCGGCGGATGTCGCCGTCAGCACCAGTCCAATGGCGACGACCAGCACAGCGTTTCTATGGTTTCGATGGGCGTTGTTCATGGCGTCATTCCTCCACCCGCACTTCGCGCATCATTCCGGACTCCATGTGGTAAAGCAGGTGACAGTGGAACGGCCAGCGGCCGAGCGCATCGGCGCGGACGCGGAAGCTGCGTTTGCTGCCCGGCGGCATGTCGACGACGTGCTTGCGCAGGTGGAACTCGCCGGCGTCGTCCTCGATGTCGCTCCACATGCCGTGGAGGTGGATCGGGTGGGTCATCATCGTGTCGTTGACCAGCACGATCCGCATCCGCTCGCCATAGTTCAGGCGCAGCGGCTCCGCGCTCGCGAACGAAATGCCGTTGAAGGACCAGGCGAACTTCTCCATGTGGCCGGTCAGATGCAGCTCCACCGTGCGCCCGGGTTCGCGACCGTCGGGATCCTCGAACAGCGTTCGCATTGCTGCGTAAGTCAGCACCTTGCGACCGTTGTCGCGAAGACCAATGCCCGGATCGTCGAGCTTGGACGTCGGCGACATGGTCTGCATGTCTACAAGCGGATTTCCCTGCTCGGATGCGGGGTGCGATTGCATGCCCCCGCCGTGGTCCATCCCGGGCATGCCAGCCATTCCCTGCGCGCCATGGTCCATGCCCGGCATCGAGGCTGCGCCATGCTGGCTATGGTCCATCCCGGCCATGGGAGCTGCGTCGCTCGGCTGCATCTTCGCCATGTCGTGTCCGCCGTGTCCGCCCATCCCCCCGTGTCCCATGTCGTCGAGCGTGAGGATGGGGCGAGGATCGACAGCAGGTACCGGAGCGCGCAGACCTTCGCGCACCGCAAGCGTGCCGCTGATATAGCCGGTTCGCCCCATGTCCTGGGCGAAAATGGTGAACGCGTTCTGGCCGCTGGGCTCGACGATGACGTCGAAGGTTTCGGCGACGGCGATGCGGAATTCATCCACCGTTACCGGATGCACGAACTGGCCATCGGCGGCGACCACCGTCATCTTCAAGCCCGGAATGCGCACGTCGAAATAGGTCATCGCCGAGCCGTTGATGAAGCGCAGACGCACCTTTTCGCCGCTGCGGAACAGTGCGGTCCAGTTGCCGAGCGACGTGGTGCCGTTCATCAGATACGTATAGGTGTTGGCGTTCACGTCCGACAGATCTGTCGGCGTCATCCGCATCTGGCCCCACATCCGGCGGTCGGCCAATGTCGCCTTCAGGCCGTCCTCACGCACATCACGGACGAAGTCGCCGACGGTGCGCATGTAGTAGTTGTCGTGCATCGACATCTTCTTCAGACGGTTCATCAACGCTTTCGGCGAAAGGTCGGTCCAGTCCGACAGCAGCACGACGTAGTCGCGGTCGTAGGCGAACGGCTCCGGCTCGGCGGCGTCGATGATGATCGCTCCGTAGAGCCCAGCCTGCTCCTGCATCGCAGAGTGGCTGTGATACCAGTAGGTACCGTTCTGACGAACATCGAACCGGTATTGATAGGCCTCGTCGCGCCGGATGCCGTCGAAGCTGAAACCCGGGGCGCCATCCATGTTGGACGGGAGCAGAATCCCGTGCCAATGGATCGAAGTGATGTCGCCATAGATCGATCCGGTGGGCAAGGCGTTGCCCACCCGCAGATTGACAGTCGTGCCTTCCCGCCAGCGTAGAATCGGTGCAGGCAGGCTGCCGTTGACGGTGATCGCCGGCCGCGTCCGTCCAGTGAAGTTGACAGGCGTTTCGCCGATGCTGAGCCGGAAATCCGTGCCGGCCAGCACTTCGGTTTGGCCGGGCGATTTCAACGCCCAGGAAGGTTTGGCCCAAAGGCCCAGGCCGGCGAGCGCGCCGCCGGCGGCCAGTCCCTGCACGAAGCGGCGCCGCGACACATGCCGCGGGCCGCCGGCAGAGCCAGCGTCTGAATCGAATGACATGAGAATCTCCGAACGTCCAAATAGGTCCGCAGGGCGCGGACTTGACGAGGTGCAACGCCCAAGACCGCAGATCGCGGACGAGCGCGCACGCCAGCCGGCGCCGTAAGCGCCGAGAAGACGCTTAGCCGATCGGAGGTCGGATCAGATGAGGAAGCACCGGGGCAGGGTGCCCAAGGGAGAGGCGACGCACGCCGACATCATTGCCCAAGGGAACGCGCATTCTGACCGCCAGGACAGGCAGGGCGGCGCAGGCATGCATACAGGGACACTTGCAATGCGATGGATCACAACAGTCGGGGCTGCCGTGCCGGTCACCCGATGACGGCGGGCTTGCAGGCTTTTCGCGCTCGATCATCCCGGGTTCCATCGCCATCGCGTCATGATGATCAGGGCAGGACGATGTGAGCGCACGATCCCCACTCGCATCCGCCGACCGGGCTTCTACACTTGATTGCTTTGCACCCGTCACCATCATGGCCGACGCATAGGCATTCCCGATCCCGTTCAACACGAGGACCAGAATCAGGAAGATACGCAATAGCGCCGGAAGGGTGGGCATACACCAATACTAGCGGATCAGGGTGGCGGAATGTAAAGCGAACGTTAGCCTGTTGTCTCATTAATCCGAGAAGCATATAGGCCGCTGTATATTCGGTGTCGCACTGCTCGTGAAATACATATGCAGGGCGCCATGCGGTCAGGCCAGCGGCCAAGGAGTGCTGTTGTCTCGCGCAGTGCTTTGCGCTTCCTGAGCGTGTCTTGCGATGTTGCTGAGGACCAACGCATTGAACGTCGCTGCCAGTCAGCGTTGTCCTCAACTATTGCAAATGCATTTTTGGAATTGTGCTGGGAGGCATTGATCGCAAAAAACCGCTCTCCCGAGACCACACGTAACTCGTTGACCGGAAAGGAATTCCGAAAATCGTCCTGTGGACTTGACAATCGGGAAGTCCACAGGGCCGGAGAAAGAGAGAGAAAAATTGGCGAAATTTTCGCCAAACCGGGCACCAGGGCCCAAGACTGAAGTCCACAGCCAAAACGCGAAAACCCCGCAATTTGCGGGGTTTTCGGAATACGGCAGAGAGGGTTTGCCGCGATGTATTGGTCGGGGTAGCCGGATTCGAACCGACGACCACCAGTCCCCCAGACTGGTGCGCTACCAGGCTGCGCTATACCCCGGGTAGGTCGAACATTGTACCCGCTCGCGGGCGGCTACGGCCAGCGTTGCGGTCCGCGTCGTGACGGCGTCAACGCTTGAGGAGTTGCAGGACTTCTTCGAGTTCCATCCGCACCTGGCGGATGATCTGCGAGCTCATCGCCGATTCCTGCTTGGCGCCCTCGCCGTCGAGGCGCAGGCGCGCGCCGCCGATGGTGTAGCCCTGTTCGTACAGCAGGCTGCGGATCTGACGGACCATCAGCACATCATGGCGCTGATAGTAACGACGATTGCCGCGGCGTTTCACCGGCTTGAGGCTGGGGAATTCCGTCTCCCAGTAACGCAGCACGTGTGGCTTCACGTCGCACAGTTCGCTGACTTCGCCGATGGTGAAATAACGCTTGGCCGGGATGGGCGGGAGTTCTCGGTTGCTGCCGGGATCAAGCATCGCTGCCTCCGGCGTACGCCTCGACGCGCTCCTTCAGCTTCTGGCCGGGGCGGAAGGTGACCACGGTGCGGGCCGAAATCGGGATTTCCTCGCCGGTCTTGGGATTGCGACCCGGGCGCTGGTTCTTGCGGCGCAGGTCGAAATTGCCGAAACCCGACAGCTTGACCTGGCGTCCCTGTTCGAGCGCCTCGCGGAGCACGTCGAAGAACGCGTCCACGAACTCCTTCGCCTCGCGCTTGTTCAGTCCGACCTCGTCGAACAGTCGCTCGGCCATTTCAGCCTTGGTCAATGCCATCCGTTTCCCCCAAAACGTGCCTGATTCATCGTGCCGCCCGGTCATGGCCCTGCCGGCCGAAGCCGACCGGGCCCGGGTTCACGAGCGGATTTCCGCGCCGTGTTCCCCCCGCAGCGCAGCGATGACCTGAGCCACCGCCGCATCGACTTCGCGGTCGGTCAGAGTGCGTGATTCTTCTTGCAGAATCAAGCCCATAGCGAGGCTCTTGCATCCGGTTTCGACCCCCTTGCCGACGTAGCGGTCGAACAGCCGGAGATCGCGCAGCGACGGGCCTGCGGCGCGCCTGACGCTGGTCTCCAGGGCGGCCCAGGAGACCGATTCCGGGACGACGAACGCGAGATCCCGGCGGACGGACGGATAGCGGCTGAGGCCCGCGCCCCGGGGGAGTGCGCGGTGCTGCAGCGGGGCGAGATCCAGCTCGCAGGCCAGCACCCGATGATCGAGTTCCAGCGCCTTCTGGAGCCGGGGGTGAAGCTCGCCGATCCAGCCGATTCTCACGCCATCGCGATACACGTCGGCCGATCGGCCCGGATGGGCCCAGGCCGGCTGCGAAGGCCGGTATTCGAGCATCGCGCCGGACGCGGCCGCCAGACTGTCGAGATCGCCCTTGAGATCGTGGAAATCGACCGGCCGGGCCTGCGCGCCCCACTGCTCGGCCGCCGCGTCGCCGCAGGCCACCAGTGCGACCCGACGGGTTTCCAGCGGCGCCCCGCCGCCATCGCGGACGGCGAAGGTCTTGCCGATTTCGAACAGCCGCACCCGCGATTGCTGGCGCGCGGCGTTGCGGCCCAGTGCGGCGACCAGTCCGGGCAACAGCATCGTGCGCATCACGCCGAGTTCGGCGCTGAGCGGATTGGCCAGCGCCACCCCACCGTCGGCGGCCTGCCAGGTCGCCAGCAGCGTGCCGTCGACGAAGGCGTAATTGATCGCTTCGAGGTAATCGCGCGCGACCAGCTGACGGCGCACCGTCGTTTCGTCGAGTACGGTCTCGCTCGGCGCGGCGATCCGGGTGGCACCGCCGGGCAGCGTGGTCGGAATGGCGTTGTAGCCATGGATGCGCGCGATCTCTTCGATCAGGTCTTCCTCGATCTCGAGATCGAAACGGCGCGTCGGCGCGGTCACCCGCCAGCCGTCCGCGGTCGTTTCCACGCCCAGGCCGAGCGCGCCGAGGATGCGTTCGACCTCGGCATCGGGCACGTCGACGCCGAGCACGCGCGCGAGGCGCGCGCGGCGCAGGCCCACGATCCGCGGCTGCGGCAGATCGGCGTCGCGCACGGCCTCGATCACCGGGCCCGGTACGCCGCCGGCGACATCGAGGATGAGTTTCGTCGCGTACTCGACCGCGATCCGCGGCAGTTCCGGATCGACGCCGCGCTCGAAACGATGGCCGGCATCGGTGTGCATGCCGAGCTTGCGGCTGCGGCCGATGATCGCGGAGGGAATCCAGTGCGCGGCTTCGAGGAACACGTTGCGGGTGGCGTCGGTCACGCGGGTGTCGTGACCGCCCATGATCCCGCCCAGCGCGACCGCGCGCGCTGCGCGACCGCCGGTGCTGTCGGACACGACGAGGAAATCGTCGTCGAGCGCGACGGTGCGGCCGTCCAGCAGCTTCGTTTCCTCGCCGGCGCGCGCCGGACGCACGACGACCGGCGACTGCAGCGTGTCCTTGTCGAACGCGTGCATCGGCTGGCCGAGCTCCAGCATCACGTACTGGGTCACATCGACCAGGAAACTGATCGGGCGCACGCCGCTGCGGCGCAGGCGCTCGGCCATCCACAGCGGCGTCGATGCGTTGGCGTCCACGCCGTCGATCACGCGGCCGACGAAACGCGGCACCTTCTCGCCCGCGTCGAGTTCGACCGCCAGCGTCGCATCGCTTTGCGCCGGCACCGGCGTCGCATCCAGCGGCTCGACGCGGCTGCCGAGCGCGGCGGCCACGTCGAAGGCGATGCCGCGCACGCCGAAGCAGTCGGCGCGGTTCGGCGTGAGCTTCAGTTCGATCGCGGCATCCGGCAGACCGAGATAATCCGCCAGCGGCGTACCGACGGGCGCATCGGCCGGCAGTTCCAGCAGGCCGGAGGCGTCGGCATCGATGCCGAGTTCCTTCGCAGAGCAGAGCATGCCGTTCGATTCGACGCCGCGCAGCTTCGCGGCCTTGATCGTCAATTCGCCGACCTGCGTGCCGATGGTGGCGAGCGGCGCGATCAGACCCGGGCGCGCGTTCGGCGCGCCGCAGACGATCTGCAACACGCCACCCTGCCCGGCGTCGACCTGGCAGATCTGCAGGCGGTCGGCTTCCGGATGCTTCGCGCATTCGACGATCCGGGCAACGACCACGCCGTCGAGCGAGGCGCCGAGCACGGTCAGTTCCTCGACTTCCAGACCGATGGCCGTCAGCGTCGCCGCGAGCTGCTCGCGCGAGGCATCGGTCTTC
The DNA here is from genome assembly GCF_039543145.1 of Lysobacter hankyongensis. Classification (NCBI taxonomy): domain Bacteria; kingdom Pseudomonadati; phylum Pseudomonadota; class Gammaproteobacteria; order Lysobacterales; family Lysobacteraceae; genus Lysobacter; species Lysobacter hankyongensis. Next base: position 492,773 of record NZ_BAABJE010000001.1, read on the forward strand.
ACGTGTTGCCGCAACCAGTTTTCGGAGAATTTCATGCTTGGACACCTTGGTTGTGTCGTTCCGAACGCAGTGAGGCACCTGCCGTTCGAATGTCCGGATTGAGAAGCAGGCCCCTTGCTGCGCTCGGGATGACGGCGATTGTCGCCGCGTCGCGGATTACGCGAACTGCCTCAGGAAGCGCACGTCGTTGTCGAAGAAATCGCGCAGGTCGTTCACGCCGTAACGCAGCATCGCGAACCGTTCGACGCCGAGACCGAAGGCGAAGCCGGTGTAGCGCTCCGGATCGATGCCGACGTTGCGCAGCACGTTCGGATGGACCATGCCGCAGCCCAGCACTTCCAGCCATTTCGTCGAGCCATCCGGCTGCTGCCAGGCGATGTCGACTTCCGCCGAAGGTTCGGTGAAAGGGAAATAGCTGGGACGGAAACGCATCTCGAAATCGCGCTCGAAGAACGCGCGCACGAACTCGGCGAGCGTGCCCTTCAGATCGGCGAAACTGGCGCGATCGTCGACCAGCAGCCCTTCGACCTGATGGAACATCGGCGTGTGGGTCTGGTCGCTGTCGCTGCGATAAACCTTGCCGGCCGCGATCATGCGCAGCGGCGGTTTCTGGTCGAGCATGTAGCGCACCTGACAACCGGAGGTATGCGTGCGCAGCAGGCGCGCTTCGCCGAGGCTGTCGGGCGGAAAATAGAAGGTGTCGTGCATCGCCCGCGCCGGATGATGCGGCGGGAAATTCAGCGCTTCGAAGTTGTGCCAGTCGTCCTCGATCTCCGGACCGTCGGCGAGTTCGTAGCCGAGCCGGCCGAAGATCTCGGTGATGCGCTCCAGCGTGCGCGTGACCGGATGCAGACCGCCGCGCGCGGCGTCGCGACCCGGCAGCGTGACGTCGATGGTTTCGCCGGCGAGACGCGCGTCGAGCACCGCGTCGTCGAGCGCGGTCTTGCGCGCGTTCATCGCGTCGCCGATGGCGTCGCGCGCGCGGTTGATCGCTTCGCCCGCGGCCTTGCGCTGGTCCGCCGGCAGCGCGCCGAGCGATTTGAGCTGTGCGGTGACGCTGCCGCTCTTGCCCAGCAGCGCGACGCGCAGCGCTTCCAGCGCATCGGGGGTATCGGCGGCGGCGATGTCGGCCAGCGCCTGCGCCGAAAGTTGTTCGATATCGCTCATGTCGGACTCGTTCATGGAGCCGGAAACGAACATGGGGAAGGACTTGCGCCCTTCCCCATGCATGGTTCGGTGATTTCGCCGTCGACCCGCACGGATGACGTGCGGGTCGCGGGAATTCCTCGTGCCTTATGCCGCGAGCGCGCTCTTCGCCTTTTCGGCCAGCGCGGTAAAGCCCTTCGCGTCGTGCACGGCGATGTCGGCCAGCACCTTGCGGTCGAGGGTGATACCGGCCTTCAGCAGACCGTTGATGAAACGGCTGTAGCTGATGCCGTTGGCGCGCGAGGCGGCGTTGATGCGCGCGATCCACAGGGTGCGGAAATTGCGCTTCTTCTGCTTGCGGCCGATGTAGGCGTACTGCAGGGCCTTCGTGACCGCCTGCTTGGCGACGCGGAAGACCTTGCGGCGGGCGTTGTAGTAACCCTTCGCCTGCTTCAGGATTTTCTTGTGGCGGCGACGCGCCGTTACACCACGTTTAACTCGTGCCATTGCTCAGTCTCCTCACAAATACGGAAGCATGCGGTCCAGGCGGCCGGCGTCTTCGGCGCGGACGTGATTCGTCTGCCGCAGGTTGCGCTTCCGCTTGGTCGCTTTCTTGGTGAGGAGGTGGCTCCGATTGGAGTGGCCGCATTTGTACTTGCCGGAAGCGGTCTTCCGGAAGCGCTTGGCAGCCGCCCGGTTGGTCTTGATCTTGGGCATGGAATGGTCCTTGGGGTCGTTACGAGTACTGGCGTGGGCGGTGGCCGAGGCCACACTTTCCGTCCTGCCCTGCCGGTTGTAAGCCCTTGATCCGAATGACGATGCGGATACAGAAGGCGGGTCCTGGGTAAAGCGGACAACAGCCCGGCGAACCGGGCCGGCCATTATGCCCGGCCGCGGTTTCCGTTGCAAATCAAATGCTTCACGTGCCGGCAGCCCGGCACACGCACGTCGTTAGAGGCGGGCGCGCAACTGCGGCGCCTGTTCCTGCTCGGGCGCCGGCTGCGCCTGTGTCGCGAGCAGGTTCAGCGACTGCCGGCTGCTCTCGGCCAGAGGCGTCTGCGCCGCCTGCATGTCGACCTGCGCATAACGCTGGGTCTCGGGCTGCGTGCCCTGCACCGCGAAGACGCGGTCGCCGTTCGCGACGATGCGATCGGGCACGATGCCGGTCCGCTGGGCCTCGACGGCGAGCGCGCCGGCGACGTTCTGGGCTTCGCGGATGCCGATGCCCCGCTCTTCGAGCTGCGGCTGCAACTGGTCGAAGATGCGCTGGTACTGGGGATTGAACGGGTGATCCTGGTGCGACATGAGTCCATTCTCGCCGATGCCGTGGCCGAACGCTCGCTCCTGCGCACGGATCACCGAGTCCATCATGTGCATCTCGATACCGTGCTTGATGGACTTCACCGGATTGAGGTTCTGCCAGAAGCTCAGCGGATCGGGGTCCGGCAGTTCGATCTTGTTCCCGATGGCATCGGGCATCAGGTATTTGGTGGGGAATTTCTTTTCCTGCAGTTCGGTCAGGATTTCGTTGTCGACCGCATAGCGGCGCATCTGACCGCGCTCCGCTTCTTCCCGGACCGCGGCGGGATCGAGACCGATCCGCTCCAGCGTCTTGTCCTTCACGCCCGCGGCATTGAAGGTCACCGCAGGAGCGTCCGCAGCGGCGGCGCCGACCGCGGCCAGGCCACCGCCCAGGGAATGACCGGTGATCACCAGCTCATCGCCGAATGCGACCTTGGCCTGCCGGCCCAACTGGATGGCCTGGTTGTACTGCGCGGTCTCGAACCCCAGCCCCTGACCGAGATTGGTACCCCAGTCCTTGCCGGCGTCGGTGCCGCGATAGGCCAACGCATAGCGTCCCTTGCCGTCGGTGTAGATGTCGGCGTCGAAGCCGCTGGCGGCATTGGTGCGCAGGGCCGGGTCGATGCCGACCTGGCGGAACTGCTCGTCGGTCAGCGGTTTCCAGCCGGCGACTTCGCCACGCCCGCGATCGTCGGAACGGTAGGCATCCTGCGCCAGCCGCGCGAGCGTGAGATCGATGTCTTTCGGTGCCGGGCCACGCACTTCATCCGCGAACGACGGACGGGTGTAGGTGTTGCCGGTCAGCGGGTCGGTCGTCTGGCGGCCGCCCTGCGCATTGTTGGGGTCGAACTGTGCACTCATCCGTGTTTCCTCCGCTGATCGGGTCGAGCGGCCGGGAGACGACCGGCCGTTGCATGCATGGAACGTCGGAGCGGCCGATCAGCGCGCGCCTTCGAGCGGGATATCGTGGGATTTGAGCCACGCCTCGACCGCTTCGCGATCGCGGCGGGTCTCGGCGTTGAGCAACGCTGCCCGGGTCATGAACAGATAACGCTGGAACGTCACGCCCTGGGCGTTGCGGGCCTGCGGGTCGGCGCCGGCGTCCAGCAGGTCCAGCGCACGCGCGGGTTCGTTGATCTGGCCCGCCACATGCAGCGGCGTGTTGCCCATGCGATCCGGCATGTCCGGATCGGCGCCGGCGGCCAGCAGGGCGCGAAACTGTTCTTCGCGCTCGCCCATCAGCGCGGAACGCAGGGGGCCGGCGCCGGTGGTCCCGTTCGGAACATTCGGATCGGCGCGACGCGCGAGCAGTTCGGTGAGATAGGCCGGATCGTTGGCCATCGCGGCGGTGTGCACGACGCTGTCGCCGTCCATGCCCGGTTGCCGCGGATCGGCGCCGGCATCGAGCAGGGCCTTCATGCTGTCGAGTCGCTGGTTGAGCAGCGCCCATTGCAGCAGCGTGACGTGCTTGTCGCCGGTGATCGAAAGATCGGCACCGGCGGCGAGCGTGCGAACCCGGGCTTCGTCGCCCCGGGCCACCGCTTCGGCCAACTCGGCGACGCGCGGGTCGGAGAAGACTTCACGTGCATCCACGGCACGGGCTTGAGCTGTAGCGGACATCGATTTCTCCATTGCGCAGGCTGGGATGACCGCACACATCGCGATGATCAGCGATGCGGCGAGAACGCTGGCGCGAGCCGGAAGGCTGGACATGACACCCCTTGGGAATTGGGCGGGGCCGCGGTTTTCGCTCGCGACCGACCGGGTTCGATCCTACACCGGCCGCTTCGCGGGCGCGAGCGCGCCACAGTTACATGATCGCGCAGCCGCCCCGCTCCTGTTTCGGCGACTGCGGTTCGAGCGCCGGATCGGGGCGCTGCTCGATGATGTCCGCCGCCCGGCGGCTGCTCTCCTGGAACGACGTCTGCACGGCGGTCGCGGTGTCGACGCGCGCACGCAGGCCGCTGGTTTCGACATCGCCCTGGACGACGAACGCGTTCTTGCCTCCGGCCCCGAAGACCACGTGATCGGCCCGCTCGACACCCGCATCGAGCGCCGCGACCGTCAGCGCACCCGCCAGCTTCTTGGCGCTGCCCACATCGACGAGTCCGGCCGCGCGGCGGTCCACCTCCGACGCCTCTTTGACGTGATCCAGAATCTGGCCGTAGAGCGCGTGCGCCGGGTGCCGCTCGTTGTCGAGAGTCATGGCCGGCGGTTCGCGCATGAGCGCCAGCGCCGAGCCGAAATTGCCATGCAGCGGGAACCGGAAAGGATCGGCCAGCCCAAGCCCGCTGGCGCCGGGCCCGAACATCGTGTTCTGCAGCATCGGCATGACGAATGTCTCGCGCCGCGGCAATTCGACCTGGCGACCTTCCAGCTGGTCGAGCTGCGGAAGCACGCCGGGCGTCATCAGATGTCTGGGCACCTTGCCGAGGGATTCGTCGGCGGGGACGATCTCGACCCGCTGCCCCAGCGAAACCGGCGTTCTCACCCCCATGAATTCGCGGCCCTGGATGAAGTCGACGGCTTCGCCCTTGGTGATGACGCTGGTGATCCGCTCATGCGCCAGTTCGCGCCCGCGCTCGGGATCGATGCCGAACCGGCGCATCGTCTCGTCGTGCACGCCGGCAGGGTTGAAGGTCATCGCCGGCCGGCCGAGGACCACGCTGGCCAGTTCGGCCTGACCGCCGCCCTTGGAATGACCGGTCAGCGCAAGCTTGTCCCCGAAAGCGACATCGCACTGCTTCGCCAGCGCCACGGTGTCGTTGTGCTGCTGCGTCTCGAAACCCAGGCCCTGGCGGAAATTGGTCATCCAGTCGCGACCGGACTGCGCGACGCCGGTGACCCGCAGCGACTGCTCGGTGCCGCGCAGCGCGTTCATCATGTCGATTTCCGGGTCGAGCCCCGACGGCCCCTCGAAAGGCCGGGTCACCACATCGACCTTGGGCATGTCGGTCCCGCGGAAGGACAGCACGGTGCGACCGTCGCGTTCGTCGCGATAGACATCGGCATGCATGCCGCTCGGCGTGTGCAGCAGCGACGGGTCGACGCCCCTGTCGCGCAGCGCCTGTTCGCTCATACGCGTGAAACCGTCGATCTGCGCAGGCCGTTCGCCGCCGCGATCGTAGGTGTCGTCCGCGATCCTGGCCATGGTTTCCGCGCGGATCGGTTCGGTGCGGGGCGCCGGCAGATGCGGCCGCATGTAGGACGAGAGAAAACTGAAAAGACCGGGACTGGTCTCACCGGGCGTTTTTTCCATGACGAGGCTCCTCCGATGCGGCGATGGATGGCGCAGGATCGTGCGACGGCGCGCGCGCCTGCATGGGGCGATTTCAGACCGGCGCGGTGTCCAGCGGGATGTCGTGCGCGAACAGCCAGCTCAGCACGGATTCCCAGGCGCGGCTGGCCTCCGCTTCCAGCAGATCCGGACGCGGCATGAACAGATAACGCTGGAACGTCACGTCCTGCGCATTGCGGCGCGCGGGATCGGCGCCGGCATCAAGCAGCGCGAGCACACGCTGCGGTTGATTGACCAGACCGGCGACATGCAACGGCGTGTTGCCCATGACGTCGGCGCGGTCGGGATCGGCGCCGGCGGACAGCAGCATGCGGAACTGCGTTTCGCGATCGGCGACGAGGGTCGAGCGCAGCGGAACCGCACCGGTGTCGCCGTTGGCGGTATCGGGATCGGCGCCACGCGCCAGCAGCGTTTCCAGGAATCGCGGGTCGTCGAACATCGCCGCGAAGTGGACGACGGTATCGCCATCCATGCCCGGCTGCGCGGGGTCCGCGCCGGCATCGAGCAGGGCCTGCATGCCCTCGAGATTGCGGTTGAGCAGCGCCCACTGCAGCAGCGTGATGCGCTGGTCGCCGTGCACGGCGAGATCGCTGGTCGCGGCCAGCGCACGCACCTTTCCGGGATCGCCATTCACAAGCGCCTCGGCCAGGTCGGCGGCACGGGGATCGGGGAAGATGTCGCGGGGCGACACGGGTGTTTCGACGACGGACATGCTGCGCCTCCTTGTGCACGGGCCGGCAGGCCGCTGCGTGGGTCGACGGCATGAATAGCATGGGCGTTCGTGCGGCGCAAACGCGGCGGCGCGAACGGGATCGCGACCAAAACGAAGGGCGCCGCAGCGCCCTCCTATTCGCGTCCGTGCGCCCGCGATCGAAGCGGGCGACGGCGCGGTTCGACATGCGGGTCAGACGACCCGCCGCGAACGCTTATTTCTTCTTCGGCGCGATCATCATCACCATCTGCCGGCCTTCGAGGCGCGGGCGCGATTCGATCACGATGTCTTCGCCGAGATCGGCCTCGATGCGATTGGCCATTTCGCGGCCCAGTTCCATGTGGCTCATCTCACGGCCGCGGAACCGGATGTTGACCTTGATCTTGTCGCCTTCCGCAAGGAACTCGCGCATCTTGCGAAGCTTGATCTGGTAATCGCCTTCGTCCGTGACCGGACGGAACTTGACTTCCTTGATCTCGACGACCTTCTGCTTCTTCTTGGCGGCCGAGGCTTTCTTCTGCAGTTCGAACTTGAACTTGCCGAAGTCCATGATCCGGCAGACCGGCGGATCGGCGTTGGGCTGGATCTCGACGAGGTCGAGGCCTTCTTCCTCGGCCTTGGCCAACGCCTCATCACGCGACAGCACGCCGATCATTTCGCCGTCGCTGCCGATCACGCGCACGCGAGGCACGCGGATTTCGTGATTCTTGCGGTTCTGCTTGTCCTGGGGGGTACTGATATCGCTGTCTCCAAAGGGAAAGGATCCGCCCGGCTGGCGCGCCGGACGGGATTCACATCATGCCGCAGCCGGTTCGGCCGCGATGCGCGCAACGAAATCGGAGATGGTCATGGACCCCAGATCTTCCCCGCCCCGTGTACGCACCGCAATCAGGCCGTTGTCGCGCTCGCGATCGCCGATCACGAGCAGGTACGGGACCCGCTGCAGCGTGTGCTCGCGAATCTTATAGCCGATTTTCTCGTTCCGCAAATCGGCCGCAACCCGGAGGCCTTGATTCATAAGGGTTTTCCGGACCTGCTCAACATAATCGGCCTGCGCATCGGTGATATTCATCACCACGGCCTGGATCGGGGCCAGCCAGGCGGGCAACTGGCCGGCGTGGTGCTCGATCAGAATGCCGATGAAACGCTCCATCGAACCGACGATGGCGCGGTGCAGCATGACCGGGTGCCGACGCTGGCTGTGCTCGTCCACGTACTCGGCGCCGAGGCGGCCGGGCATCATGAAATCGACCTGCATCGTGCCCAACTGCCAGGTCCGGCCGATGGCGTCCTTGAGGTGATATTCGATCTTCGGGCCGTAGAAGGCGCCCTCGCCCGGGAGTTCTTCCCAGGCCACCCCGGCCGAGCGCAGGGCCGAACGCAGGGCGTCCTCGGCCTTGTCCCAGGTGGCGTCGTCGCCGAGGCGCGATTCGGGACGGAGGGCGATCTTGATCTGGATGTCCGAAAAACCGAAGTGGGTGTAGACCTGCAGCGCCTGCTCGTGGAAGGCGCGGACCTCGGATTCGATCTGGCCCTCGGTGCAGAAGATGTGGCCGTCGTCCTGGGTGAAGCCGCGGACCCGGAGGATGCCGTGCAGCGCGCCCGACGGCTCGTTGCGATGGCAGGCGCCGAACTCGCCGTAACGGATCGGCAGATCGCGGTAACTGTGCAGGCCCTGGTTGAAGACCTGGACATGGCCCGGGCAATTCATCGGCTTCAGCGCATACGTGCGCTTCTCCGACTCGGTGAAGAACATGTTGTCCTTGTAGTTGTCCCAGTGGCCGGACTTCTGCCACAGCGACACGTCGAGGATCTGCGGACAGCGCACTTCCTGATAGCCGCTGTCGCGATAGACCCTGCGCATGAACTGCTCGACCACCTGCCAGATCGCCCAGCCCTTCGGATGCCAGAAAATCAGGCCCGGGCCTTCTTCCTGCAGGTGGAACAGATCCTGCGCCTTGGCGATCTTGCGATGGTCGCGCTTCTCGGCTTCTTCCAACTGCGTCAGATAGGCCTTGAGATCCTTGTCGTTCAACCAGGCCGTGCCGTAGATGCGGCTGAGCATCTGGTTGTTGGAATCGCCGCGCCAATAGGCGCCGGCGACCTTCATCAGCTTGAACGCGCGCAGCTTGTCGGTCGCCGGCACGTGCGGGCCGCGGCACAGGTCGGTGAATTCGCCCTGCGAATACAGCGACAGATCCTGATCGGCCGGAATGCTTTCGATGATCTCGGCCTTGTAGGCCTCGCCGATGCCCTTGAAGAACGCGACGGCATCGTCGCGCGACTTCACGCTGCGGCCGACCGGATGCGCTTCCTTGACGATCTTCTGCATCTCGGCCTCGATCGCCGGCAGATCTTCCGGCGTGAACGGACGCTCGTAGGCGAAGTCGTAGTAGAAGCCGTTGTCGATCACCGGGCCGATGGTGACCTGCGCGCCCGGGAACAGACGCTGCACGGCCTGCGCCAGCAGGTGGGCGGTGGAATGGCGGAGGATGTCGAGCGCATCGGGGTGCTTGTCGGTGACGATCTCGAGCGAGGCGTCGCGTTCGATGCGGAAACTGGTGTCGACGAGCTGGCCGTCGACCTTGCCGGCGAGCGCGGCCTTGGCCAGACCGGCGCCGATCGAGGCGGCGACCTCGCCGACCGTGGGAGCGGATTCGAATTCGCGGCGGCTGCCGTCGGGGAGCGTGATGGCGATCATGGGGATTCGGTATGTGGTCGATGGGGCACGCCTCGGCGCGCCGCAGAAATGGGAAGGCAACAAAAAAGCGCCCCGAAGGCGCTTTCGCGTGTTCGCGAGCCTCGGGCGGATCGATCAGGGGCGGATGGTAGTGCTCATGTCGCACGCTCGGCGCCGGTTTCCCGGGGCCACCTCGGTTCTGTCGCGGATGCGGCAAAGTTAGGCCTCGGTGGGGCGAAAGTCAACGAATACAGCCGGTTCCGGCGCCCTCGCGACGGGGTCGCGGGCGCGGTTCCCGCGGATCGGCGGCAGGCTCTACACTCGGGTCTCTTCGGGACGCAGGCGAACGAGGGCCGGCGATGGCGCAGAGCATCCACGACTTCCACGACGACCCGCGCAACGCGGACATCCGCATCTGGATCAACGGCACGCTGAAGCCGCGTGCCGAGGCCACCGTCTCGGTGTTCGACAGCGGGTTCGTATTGGGCGATGGCGTCTGGGAAGGGCTGCGGGTGATCGACGGCCATCCGGTCTTCCTCGACGAACATCTGGAGCGGTTGTTCGAAGGCGCCAAGGCCATCGCGCTGGACATCGGCCTGGACCGCGCGCAGCTGATCCGCGCGATCTACGACACGCTCGATGCGAACGGCATGCGCGACGGCGTCCACCTGCGGCTGATGGTGTCGCGCGGCGTGAAGCGCACGCCCTATCAGGACCCGCGCGTCACCGTCGGTCCGGCCACCATCGTGATCATTCCCGAGTTCAAGGTCGCAAAACCCGAAACGCTCGCCGCGGGCCTGAAGCTGTTCACCGTACACGTGCGCCGCGGATATCCCGATGTGCAGGACCCGAAACTCAACAGCCACAGCAAGCTCAACTGCATCACCGCCTGCATCCAGGCCACCCAGGCCGGCGCCGACGAAGCGCTGATGCTGGATCCGCACGGGTTCGTCGCGACCTGCAATTCCACCCATTTCTTCATCGTGCGCAAGGGCGAGGTGTGGACCTCGACCGGCGATTACTGCCTCGGCGGCATCACCCGCGCCAACGTGCTGCGCGCATGCAGGGAAGCCGGGATTCCCTGTTTCGAGAAGAACTTCAGCCTGACCCAGGTGTATTCGGCCGACGAAGCGTTCACCACCGGCACATTCGCGGGCCTGGCGCCGGTACGCGAGATCGACGGCCGCCGGATCGGGAACGATGCGTCAGGCGATGGCGGCGCCCTGCCCGGCCCGATGACCGCGCGACTGCGGGCGCTGTACCGCGATCTGATCGCGCGCGACGTGGCCTTCCGCGCCGGAGTGCGCCTGGCATGACCCTGCGAATCGCGATGTGGAGCGGCCCGCGCAACATCTCCACGGCGATGATGCGCGCGTGGGAAAACCGCGGCGACTGCGCGGTGAGCGACGAACCGCTGTACGCGGCGTATCTCGCCATGACCGGACTGGACCATCCGGGCCGCGATGCGGTCATCGCCGCCGGCGAGACCGACTGGCGGCGCGTGATCGACGCCCTGCTCGGCCCGGCGCCGCACGGCGCACCGATCTGGTACCAGAAACACATGAGCCATCACCTGCTGCCGGAGATGACGGTCGACTGGGTGCTGGGGCTGCGCAACGTCTTCCTGATCCGCGATCCCGCCGAAGTGGTCGCGTCGTATCTCAAATCGCGGGCGACGGTGACGCCGGACGACATCGGCCTGCCGCAGCAGGGACGATTGTTCGATCTGCTGCGCGATCGGCTGGGCGAAACCCCGCCGGTGATCGATGCCGGCGACTTCCTGCGCGCGCCCGAAGCGCATCTGCGCGCGCTGTGTGCGCGTCTGGGCATCGCGTTCACGCCGCGCATGCTGGCGTGGCCCGCCGGGCCGCGCGACAGCGATGGCGTGTGGGCGCCCTACTGGTACGACGCAGTGTGGAAATCCACCTGTTTCGAGCCGTGGCGCGCGCGCGAGGATCGACTGACGGGCGAAGCCCTGGCCGTGGCCGACGCCTGCCGACCGGTGTACGAGCGCCTGCGCGGCTTCCGGATCCGGGTCGACTGAGCCTCAGCGTCGCGGCAGCACGACCGCGCTGGCGACGTGGCCGTCGGCGATGCGGAAACGTCCATGGATGCGGGCATGCGCCGGCGGCGCGGCCGCGGGCACCAGGACATCGGCGACGAAACCATCGTCGCCCTCGAACGCGATCTCGACCTGATGGAAATCGAGGAACACCCGGCACTGCGGGTAGATCGCCTTGTACACCGCTTCCTTGATCGAAAAGACCAGCAGGCCGCCGAGCGGACGCAGCGCGGACGGCAGCGCGGCCAGCTGCGCGCGCTCCGTATCGCGCACGATCCGGGGCAACAGGTATTCGGGGACCGGCACGGCCGGCTCCACATCCAGGCCGATGCCGTCGGCGTGCGCGACGGGCACCACGGCGACGGCGCAGAGACTGCCGCAGTGCGTGATCGAACCGAAGACCGTCTGTGGCCAGATCGGCACGCGGTCGGAATCGCTGAGCAGAGCGTCGATGTCCGCCCCGGCGTCTCGCAGCAGGCCGCGCGCCAGGGTCCTGCCCGCCGCGAACTCGCGGCACCGCTGCGCCACCGCGCGTTCGATCAGGGCTCGCTCTCGCGACGGCAGGCAGGTGGGGTCGGCATCGACCGGCGCCATTTCGGCGACCAGCACGTTGCTCGGCAGCAAGGGGCGGAACAGCATCGGACGTCCTCTGTCGGCGGCGACGGCGTCGGAGCCGCCGCGGATGCGGCCATTCGTTTGCGGCGATTCATTGCGAACGCTCAGCGCGACCGCATGGCGACCCTGCGTTTTCCCGGGACCGCAAAACAAAACGGCGCAGCATGTGAATGCTACGCCGTTCGACCACTTGCGAGTGGTGGGCGGTACAGGGTTCGAACCTGTGACCCCTACCATGTCAAGGTAGTGCTCTACCGCTGAGCTAACCGCCCATCGAGTCCGTGTCGGCCCCCGGAAGGGCGGCTATGGTAACACTCCGGAACGCGGTACGGAACCCGCCAGCGGACCGGAGCGCAGCGGGAACGCACGCCGCAGCAGGGCGTGGGTCGGACCGTAGGCCACGGCGCAGAGCAGCGCCCAGCAGATCAGCAGATGCAGCGCGGGCGGACCGAACTGGCGGCCGAGGAACGGGTCCGTCCAGGCGAAATTGACGTTGTCCAGCGCCGGCGCCAGCAGCCGCCCGGCGATCATCGCCAGCGCGGCGATGATCGCCTGCAACGGCCAGCCGCGCGGGTCGTAGCCGATCCTGCGCAGCACCCACCACAGCAGCAGCGGCCACGCCAGGTGATACAGCGACAACAGCCGCGCCGGCAACGGGAACGCCGGGTCCCACATGTACGCGGTGCCGCCGTACAGGAACTCGCCGGTGGCGAGCTTCCACGCGGCATCGACGGCCCAGGCCAGCGCGATCACCGGCGCGGCGACCGCCTGGCTGGACAACAACAGGCGGCTGCGGACGATCAGTCCGATCGCGGTCAGGATCACGCCGATGTTGCACAGGAACAGGAAATTCAGTGCACCGTAGGCGACGTGGTAGGTCGGCAGATAGATCAGCAGCCACAGCGCACCGAGCCAGCCGAGGCGCGGGAAGCGCGCATCCGCGGACCCGGCGGCCGTCGCGCTCATCCGAGACTGGCCTCCTTGAGCCTGCGGATCTCGTCGCGCACGCGCGCGGCGTCCTCGAATTCGAGATCGCGCGCGTGCTGGTACATCGTCTGCTCCAGCGCGGCGATCCGCGCCGCCATCTGCGCGGGCGGCAGCGCGGCGTAATCCTCGGCGGGTTCGGCGACGCGCGACGCTTTGCCGCGACCGCGCTTCTCGCCCGGCGCCGGCTCGCTGCGCGCGCCTTCCATCACGTCCATGATCTCGCGCACGATCGAGGTCGGCACGATCCCGTGCTCGGCGTTGTATTCCAGCTGTTTCTCGCGGCGACGCGCGGTTTCGTCCAGCGCCGCCTGCATCGAACGCGTGATCGTGTCGGCATAGAGAATCGCCTTGCCGCGCACGTTGCGCGCGGCGCGGCCGATGGTCTGGATCAGCGAGCCGGCCGAACGCAGGAAGCCTTCCTTGTCGGCATCGAGGATCGCGACCAGCGACACCTCGGGCATGTCCAGGCCTTCGCGCAGCAGATTGATGCCGACCAGGACGTCGAACTTGCCCAGACGCAGATCGCGGATGATCTCGACGCGCTCGACGGTCTCGATGTCCGAGTGCAGATAGCGCACGCGCACGCCGTGATCGCCGAGATACTCGGTGAGGTTCTCGGCCATGCGTTTGGTCAGCGTGGTCACCAGCACGCGATCGCCCATCGCCACGCGCTCGGAGATCTCGCCCAGCAGATCGTCGACCTGGGTGCCGACCGGACGGATTTCCACCTCGGGATCGACCAGACCGGTCGGACGCACCACCAGTTCGACCACCTGCCCCTGCGACTTCTCGACTTCGTACTCGCGCGGCGTGGCCGACACGAAGATGGTGCGCGGCGAGCGCGCCTCCCACTCCTCGAACCGCAGCGGCCGGTTGTCCAGCGCCGACGGCAGTCGGAACCCGAATTCCACCAGCGTTTCCTTGCGCGCGCGGTCGCCCTTGAACATCGCGCCGATCTGCGGGACGGTGACGTGCGATTCGTCCACCACCAGCAGTGCGTCCGGCGGCAGGTAATCGAACAGGCACGGCGGCGCCTCGTTCGGCATGCGTCCGGTGAGATGGCGCGAGTAGTTCTCGATACCGCTGCAGAAGCCGACCTCGGCCATCATTTCCAGATCGAACTGGGTGCGCTGCGCCAACCGCTGCGCCTCGACCAGCTTGTTCGCGGCGTACAGCTGCTCCAGCCGTTCGCGCAGCTCGACCTTGATCGCCTCGATCGCGTCCAGCACCGTGCGTCGGGTGGTCACGTAATGCGACTTCGGATAGATCGTGTAGCGCGGCAACTTGCGCACGCTCTCGCCGGTCAACGGGTCGAACAGCGTCAATTGCTCGATCTCGCCGTCGAACAGCTCGATCCGCAGCGCTTCGGCGTCGGACTCGGCCGGATGCACGTCGATCACTTCGCCGCGCACGCGGTAGGTGCCGCGCCGCAGTTCGGTGTCGTTGCGGCTGTACTGCATTTCGGTGAGCCGGCGGATCAGCTCGCGCTGGTCGATGCGCTCGCCACGCACCATGTGCAGCACCATCTTGAAATATTCGTTCGGATCGCCCAGACCGTAGATCGCCGACACCGTGCAGACGATGATCGCGTCGCGCCGCTCCAGCAGCGCCTTGGTCGCCGACAGCCGCATCTGCTCGATGTGTTCGTTCACCGAACTGTCCTTCTCGATGAAGGTATCGCTGGACGGCACGTAGGCTTCGGGCTGGTAGTAATCGTAGTAGCTGACGAAATATTCGACCGCGTTGTGCGGGAAGAATGCCTTGAACTCGCCGTACAGCTGCGCGGCCAGAGTCTTGTTGTGCGCCATCACCAGAGTCGGCTTCTGCACCGCCTCGATCACGTTGGCGATGGTGTAGGTCTTGCCCGAACCGGTGACGCCCAGCAGCGTCTGTTTCGCCAGCCCGCTTTCGAATCCGTCGATCAGCGCCGCGATCGCGCGCGGCTGGTCGCCGGCGGGCGCATAGGGCGCGACGAGCTGGAAGGCGGCATCGGAGAGGGTGCGTTCGTTCATCGCTGGAAATCGTCTGGCGGGCCTTCGTCGGGCCAAGCAGGAAAGTCTACCGAGACATGGCGCCGGGCGCGGGGTTTTCCTACCCCGTGGCGGGCGACCGGCCGATGCCGCCGGTCGGCGCCGATCCCGAGACTGAACGCACGTTCACGCCACCGGAGATCGCCATGTCCCTCGCCCCATTCTGCAAGCCCTCGCCTCGCCGGCATTCGCTGCGCGGATTCACCCTGCTCGATCTGCTCATCGCGATGACCATCGCCTGCATCCTGTTCGGCATCGCCATCCCCGCCTATCAGAACACCGTGGCCCGGATCCAGGCCGGCTCGACCCGCTCCGACCTCACCACGACCCTGTTCGATGCCCTGCGCCATGCCACCGTGCTCGGTCAGGAAATCGTGGTCTGCCCGGCCTCCGCCGACCAGTGCGTCGGTGGTCGCGACTGGAGCGAGGGCTGGATCGCCTTCATCGACCGCGACGGCGACCGCATGCGGGGGCCCGGCGAGCAGCTTATCCGCCGCAAATCGGCGCTGCCCGAACGCATCCGCCTGCTCGGCAGCGCCGGGAGGCCGCGCATCGTCTTCCAGCCCAACGGCGGCAACGCCGGCTCGAACATCACCTTCACCCTCTGCGACCGCCGCGGCCCGCGCGATGCGCAGGCGCTGATCCTCTCCAACGGCGGCCGCCTCCGCAGCGATCAGCCCACCCCGGCGGCGGCCGCGACCTGTGCCGCGGGCCTGTGACGGCGGTCGCCGACGGAAAGAATGAACACTTGGCGGCTTGATCGCGCCGGGCGAGGCCATTACGATATGCAGCCCCGCCCGAATAGCTCAGCCGGTTAGAGCACTTGACTGTTAATCAGGGGGTCGTTGGTTCGAGTCCAACTTCGGGCGCCAGATCCTGAAAACCCGCGACGCGAGTCGCGGGTTTTCTTTTGCTTCGATGAAATGCGGATCGACGGGAAGCATGCGCCGCAAACGGAAAGGCCCGCTCATCGAGCGGGCCTTTCGTCTTTCGGTACGACCGGATGGCTTTACCAGCAGATGTCGACGCTCTCGGTGCCGGTTTTGGTCTTGGTACCCGTGTTGTTCAGTCCGAGGATGCCGCACTTGGTGTCCTTGGTCGCCTGCAGGCCGATGGGCGCGGCCTGGAGGCGGTAGGTGGTGCGCGCGACCGCGGCCAGGGTGACGTTGTAGTGATTGGTGACGTCGACACCGGCCGCGCACGGCGGCAGCACGACCCCCACGCCGGCGCCGGTCTGGTCGTAGCGCAGATTCGTGGTGTAGAAGCGCTCCATGAACTGCGCGGCTTCGGACAGGCAGGCCTTCGCGGCGTTGCGGCGGGTTCTCACCACCGAATCCTGGTAGGCCGGATAGGCGATGGCCGCCAGCACCGAGATGATGAGCACCACGATGATGACCTCGACCAGGGTGAAGCCCCTGGCCGGGTGACGTGCGATGGCGTGCCTGGAACGATTGCGGGCGGGACGATCGAGACTCATGGACATCACCTCCGGATGATTTCGCGCCAGGAGATGCGACCGCCGTAAAGCGTCGGATCCAGCGGCGTGGATGCGAGGGTCGCCAGCGAACCGCCCGCGACCAGCAGTTTGTCGAGCAGCGCCGGGTCGGTGACCATGCCCACGCCCAGATCGATGGAGCCGACTGCATTGCCGCCGATCTTGTCGCCGGCATCGCCGAAGGTCCCGTTGCGGTTCGCGTCGAACAGACCGCTCTCCAGACTCGTGCCGGTGAAGGCGTCGATCGCATTGATGTAACCGCGTCCCGGTTTGCAGGGATTGTTGGTGCTGGGAATGACGCTGGCGGCGATGAGCGCGTTCTTCACCACCTGCTGATCGCCGACCATGCGTTCACCTTCCAGGGTGTTGGACGGGGGCAGATCGAGATCGATGTACCAGCCCTTGCTGTTGACGGGCAGCGCAGCGTAGGGCTCGAAGGCACGGTTGCGCGTCGCCGAATCGAACTGGGCGATGTTGCGCGCGGTCATGCCGGTGCGGGTGACCGAGGACGTGGCGGCCTCATCGTCGATGACGCCGTACCAGGTCTGACGCGAGGTATCGGTGATGTCGGCAGGCGTGAGCAGACGACCGGTACCGAAGAAGACCCAGCGCTTGTCGGTGGACGGATCCACGGCGATGGTCACGCCGCCGGTGACCGGCTGCGCACCCGGCGTGGCCGGCGCGAACAGCGGACGATTGCCGGGAATGTTCCAGGACGACTTGTTCGTGCTGCTCAGATCGAACTTCCACAGATTGCCGCGGAAGTCGCCCGCGTAGACGACGTCGACCGTACCGTTGCCGTCGGCATCCCAGCCGCGCGGCGAGGACAGGCCGTTGGTGGCGCTGGACGAGCCCACGCCGGTATCGATTTCGGCGATCTTCACGCCGGTTTCCAGATCGATGACGAACAGCACGGCGCGTTCGTTGTTGCTGTTGAGGCCGTTCGGCACCAGCAGCGCGGTGCTGCCGTCGTTGAGCTTGGCGATCAGCGGCTTGCCGAGGATCTGGCCCATGTCCGAATCGAACGAGCCGTCGTGGTCCCAGAGCACCTTGGTCGAATTGAACGCCACCGGATTGGTGACATCCAGCGCGAACAGACCTTTGCCGCCGCGGCCCAGGGTGGCCACCAGCACGGTCTTTGCGGCCAGTTCGCGGCTGGTCGAGGTGATGATCGGGCCATCGACGAAGAAGCGGTGACCGTAGTCGGGATCGCTGAAGTCGCGCAGATCGTTCAGATCGATACCGCGCGGCACGTAGGCGAAGCGCTCGACGCCGTCCGCGGCATTGAACGCATGCAGCATGCCGTCGTTGGCGCCGACGTAGACCGTGTCCACCGTGTTCGAGGTCTTCACGTAGGTCGGCGAGCTGTCGACGACGGTGCCGAGCAGGGAGAAACGTTCGCGGTAGAGGCGACCCGTTCCGGGCAATTCGAGGCTGCGGTCGCCGCGCAGATAGTTCGCGATCGTCGGCGTCAGCGTCAGGCTCTGCGCCGCGGTCGGGAACGTCGTGCCGGACGAACCGTTGTGGGTGTAGATGTTGCTGCGGATACCCGCGGGGATGCTCGCGGTCCACAGCGGCGTGGTGGTGTTCACGCCGGTCGCGGTGACGCTGAAGGCCTGCAGTTCGCCGTACCACTTCGAAGAGAAGTACTTGGCCTGGAAGACCTTGTTGCCGGCGGACGTGGACGTGCCGGTCACCGTGGCATTGGAGCCGGAGCCCTTGCGCGCCGCGATCGCGCGCAGCGCGTTGCCCAGACCTTCGGCGAACTGGGTCGGATTGCCCGCGGCCACGAACGAGCCGCGACCGTTGACCGACGCATGGAACAGATCGTCGATGCGATCGAGGTTCTCCGCATCCATCGGGTTCGGCCACGCGACCGCCTGGTTGCTCCTGACGAGGACCAGGGTGTCTTCCACATCGAGCGTGCCCTGCAGGCCGATCGAAATGCCGAAGGTGACCATGTGCTGCCAGAACGCCGGGTTCGACGCCGACGCCGGCACGATGTTCTCCATCTGGGCTTCCGGACGGAGATCGTTCTTCCAGTAATGCATCGCCACGTCGGCGAGCGTGTTGGTCCAGGCGTCGCGATACGGGTCGGCGGCGGTGTACTGGTAGGGCCCGGCATCCGGACGCGAAATGGACGCACCGTTGGTGTTGTCCGAATTGCCGACGGCGGCGGCGCCTTCGTTCCAGTAGCCGTCGGTGGTCAGGATCGAGAAGTTCTGGCGGCACTCGTACTGCGAGCCGTTGGCCTGCGGGCCCCAGGGACCGGTGTTGCCGGCTTCAGAGAAATAATTGCCGGCGCGGGTCAGTGCCGGGATCAGCGGCGTTCTGCCGCCATTTCTCGCCGCGAACAGACGGTCGAACCACACCCGCCGGTTTTCGCCGGTGTTGTTGCCGCGAAACAGACCGCTGTTGTTGCCGACCGGAATGCGGAATTCGTTGCGCTGCCAGATGGTGGTGAAGCCGACCCGGTAATCGTTGTCGTCGTTGAACACGCTGGGATCGTTGAAGGCATAGCTGGCGCCGGCCTTCGCGACCTTCATGCGGGTACGGTGATAGGTGTACCAGTTGGCGTAGTTGGCCTTTTCCTGCGCGAGCGTACGGACGATCGGCCCGGGCCAGGTGAAGGCGACCACCGGGAGACAGATGTTGAAGCCCGTCGGCGCCGGCGTGGTGCGCCAGGTGCAGGCGGTTGCGGTGCCGTTGGTCAGGAACTGGTAGCGCGTGTACTGGCGGGCATCCGCGATGTCGGTGATCGTCGGCAGCGGGACGTAGAAAGTCCTGGTGGCGTCACTGAGATTGATGATGTCGGTGAGGATGTCGTCGTTGTCCGAAACCGTCGTGTAAGGCGTATCGGCCATGTAGCTGCCGTCCGCGTTCTGCCACGGACGATAGGTGACGGTGGGGTTGTAGTGGATCGTGTTGCGGGTGTAGGCCTGCGACGCGATGTTGGTCGGCGTGGTCGCCGGGACCGAATCGGGCATGAAGTCGCTGCCCATCGAACCCGAGTCGTCGAGGATGAACCAGATGTTCGGCGGCACGCCGTTGTTGGTTTGCATCGGCGTATCGGGCAGCGAAACGCCGGCATGCACGGGCAGGCCGAGCACGGTCACGAGACAGGCCAGGATGGGCGCAAGACGCGACGGGCGCGCGCTGCGGGCGTGGACGGTGCGGGAAGTGGTGTTCACGGCGGCCTCGGTCTTATTTACCGGCATAGATGGTTTGCAGCAGCACGGACGCGCGTCCGTTCTGCTGGCTGCGCACGGTCACGCGATAGCGCTGGGTCAGGCAAAGCGGGTGGATCGGCGAGAGACGGTCGCAGTCGCGCCAGTTCGGCCCCTCGCCCATTTCCTCGATGATGAATTGCGGTGCGTCGGTGGTGGCGTCGAACACCGAACCGGTGCGCCACGCATTGAAGCCCGGGTCGAGCCAGCGCTCCATCGCCGTCGGATTGGGACGGGCGCAGTGACCGTTGGCGTTGCAGCCGGCGGCGGGAAACACCGGCAGCGGATCGAGCGTGGCCTCGGCTTCGCGCAGACCGGCCTCGGCGACCTGGAAGCCCAGGCTGCGGTCGAGCAGGTTTGCGGTCATGCGCTCTTCGAGCACGGTGCTGCGCAGGCTGGCGAGTCCGAGCAGGGTCATCACCAGCAACAGGATCAGCACCACCACGAGGGTGGCGCCACGTTGCCGGCGGGCGGGCGCGACGGGATGGCGTGTGCGACGGTTCATTCCATGCGATTCCGGAGAGTGACGGTATGGGCGATGCGGCGCGCGAGCTGCGCGCCACCGACGCCGGCGCGATCCGCGCTGAGCATGTCGAGCGTGACCCGGACCGCGGTCACATCGTTCCAGCGATTGGCGGGCACGGCCGTGGCGTCGACGTAGTTGGCGGCCCCCTGCAGCAGGTACTGCACTTCCATGTCGTTCACGCCCTCGGCGATTTCCTGCTCGCGCACCTGCAATACGCCACCGTTGTTGACGACGGCGCTGCGGAACAGCGATCGACCGCCGCCGGCAGTGTTGCCCACGTACCACCGCACCGGCTGCATGCGGATGATCGTGGCGCTCGCGTTGGTCTCGGTGGGAATCGGGCCATATTGCTTGATCCGCCCCACGGGCGTGCACACCGCGGGCCTGGCATAGCCCAGACCTCTGGAGCAGTTGCCGGGGCTGCCGGCGTTGGCATGTTCGATGACGCTGGCGTTGACGTTGGTGACCTGGAACAGGGAGGCCTGGCTCCAGTCGCACAGAATCGCGAGGTCGCCGACGGCCAGGCCGTGATCGGCACGGTTCAGCGTGACCCGCGCGGTTCCGGTGTCGTGGCTGGAAACGATCGCGCTGGTGGAGCTGTCGCCGGCCATCAGATCGAGAGCGTCGGCGCCCGTGAAGCGGTTCGCGGGCGGCGCGACGGCGATGGCCGCCTCGTAGCCGAGAATGCCCTCGTTCCAGTTGGTCCACCATCGCGTGGCCGGATTGTTGATGACATTCACGATCTTCATCGGCTCCTTGCGGTCGGCATTGCCGCAGGGATTGCCGCCGGCTTCGCGCAGATCGCGGGCCATCAGTTCGAAGGCCATGCGCCCGTTTTCCTGGACGCGACCCAGACCCTCTGTGGCGCGATAGGTCTGGCGATTGGAAATGAAGATCGCGGTCGCGCTGCCCACCACCAGCAGGCCCAGCATCATGGCGATCATCAGCTCGACGAGGGTCAGGCCACCGACGGCGCTGCGCGCGCTGCGGCCGCGGACGGAATGGCGTCCCGAAAGCGTGTTCATGGGGGTCATATCCGTGTTGTGGCGGTGAAGGTCTGGGTCGCGATGCCGGCGGTGCCGCGCGAATCGTCCCAGCGGACGCTGATGGTGCAGAGGGGGCCGGCACAGGCCACCTGGCCGCATGCGGTCGGTCCGAGGTTCTGCTGCAGGGTCGAGATCCATGCGTTCTGGTCGCTGCCGATCAGGGTGCCGGCCGCCGGCGGAACGCAGGTCATGCCCATGTTGTAGCCCCCGGCGCGGGCCGCCTGGGGATTCGCGCGCATCGCGTCGAGGATGGTGTAGACGTGCATCACGCCTTGGCTGCGCTCCAGCGAGCTCTGGCTGTTGCGCAGGGCGGTGGCCTGCATCGCGGCCACGCCGAGCAGACCGATCGCGAGCACGAGCACCGCGACCAGCACTTCGATCAGGCCCACGCCGCGAACGGACGCGGCGCGGCGCGGCGCGCGGCGGCGCAGCCCGGCGCGCGGACGGAGATGAGAGGAAAGCATGCCCATCAGGTATTCCCCGGTGCGGGACAGGCGCCCGCGGCGTTGATCGGAGCGCGGACCGCGACGCGACCGCCGATGGCGATGTTCACGTCGCGCACGTTGAGGTTCGGATTGGCGACCGGCAGGCAGACCCGCATGTTCGCCTCCAGCAGCGCATTACCGGCATAGGCCAGACCGTCGGCACGGAAGACGATGCGATTGTTGCTGGCGGTGACGGTGGGGCTCGGCAGGACCTGCACGGGCTGCTCGACGACGCCGGTGCGCACGATCTCGCCGGCATCGACCACGCCATCGCCATCGTCGTCGGCGAAGATGATCCAGCCCCGCCACGGCGAGACGTTGGTGCAGGTGAGGCCGTCGGCGCTCTGGCAGATGGTGGTGCGGACGTTGCGACGGATGGCTTCCGTCCTCGCGATCTGCAGCGCGGCCACCAGTTCGTTGGCGTTGCCGGTCAGGCGGCTGCCGTTGATCAGGCCGGTAAAGAGGGGAATGGAGATGCCGATGAGCACCGCGAGCACGACAACGGTGATGGCCATTTCGACCAGCGTGAAGCCGGTTGCGCCGGCCCGTCCGGCGGCGATGCGGGCGCCGGTGGCGCATTCGCCGGGCGAAGGATGTCTGCGTCGGGGGAAGAGTCGCATTTCGCCTCCTGGGTCTATGGCGGCAGCATAGCGTTCGTTCAGGAGGCGACCAGCCGATGGCCGATGGGCGGCCGGCACGGCCGCATGAGCGGTCCCCCCCTGCCCGACGATGCCCCGGGCGGGCATCATGGCGCGATGACCACGCCCGCCCCCGCATCGCGCGCCCCCGTCGCCGCCCGCAGCGGCGCGCCGCTGGACAGTCTGTGGCAGGGCCGCGCGGTGATCTGGGTCGTGCTCGCCGCCGAAGGTCTGGCGGCGGTGCTGACGCTCGCGGGCGAGGCACCCTCCGGGCGCTGGATCCGCTTCGGGCTGCTGTCGCTGATGGTGCAATGGGTGGCGCTACTGACCCTCGGCGGCCTGTATCTCCTGCGCGAACGTCTGCGCGACACCCGTCCGCAACGCATCGCGTGGCTCGCGCTGGGCCTGTTGCTGATGAGCAGCTGGTCGGTCCTGGGCGTGAGCGATCTGCTGCTGGGCGAACTCTGGCGGATTCCAGCCTCGGCGCGCTGGGACGTCTTCCTGCGCGTCACCGGCATCGTGCTGGTGGTGGGCTGGCTGGCGCTGGCCGCGTTCCAGAACCACTGGCGCCTGCGCCAGCTCGCGGTGCGCGCCAAGCAGGCCGAGCTCGCCGCACTGCAGGCGCGGGTGCGACCGCATTTCCTGTTCAACACCCTCAACACCGGCGCGGCGCTGGTACATCATCGACCGGACGAAGCGGAAGAGCTGTTGCTGGATCTGGCCGACCTGTTCCGCGCAGCGCTCGGTGGCGCGCGCGAAATTCCGCTGCGCGAGGAATTCGCGCTGATCGAGCGTTATCTGGAAATCGAATCGCTGCGCTTCCGCGAGCGCCTGCGCGTGCGCTGGCGCCTGCCCGAACCCATGCCCGAGATCCTGGTGCCCACGCTGTCGCTGCAGCCGCTGGTGGAGAATGCGATCAAGCACGGCATCGAGCGCATCCCGAGCGGCGGCGACATCGACATCCACGTTCAGGGCGACGATGCCGGTGGTGTGATCATCGCGATCTCGAACCCGATGCCCGCGGAACCCGCGGGCCATTCGACCGGCCACAACGTCGGCCTGCCCGCGTCGCTCGCGCAGATCGAGGCTTATACCGAAGGCCGCGGCAGCGTCGAAGCGACCGCCGGCGACGGCCGCTTCCTGGTGACGGTGAAACTGCCGGCGAAGGCCTGACAGGCCGCCGCCGGCAGGCGGATCAGGCGACGACCTCGTAGCAGGGGCGATACGCGCCCGAGATCTTCATCCGGCGCTGCTCGACGAACGCCCGCAGCAGCGCGTCGAGCGACTGCATCATGTCGGTGTCGCCGTGGATCTTGAACGGGCCGTGCTCTTCGATCCGGCGCATGCCGTCTTCCTTCACGTTGCCGGCGACGATGCCCGAGAACGCGCGACGCAGATCGGCGGCGAGTTCGTGCGGCTTGCGCCCATGGTGCAGGTCGAGCGCGGCCATCGCCTCGTGCGTGGGCACGAACGGCTGCTGGAACGTCAGCGGAATTTCCAGAGACCAGTTGAAGTAGAACGAATCCTTTTCGGCGATGCGGTATTCGCGGACCTTGCGGATGCCGGCGGCCATCTTCTTCGCCACCGCGGCGGGATCGCCGACGATGATGCGATAGCGCGAGGTCGCGGCTTCGCCGAGCGTGAGCCGCAGGAACCTGTCGATCTGCTCGAAATACGCGGCCGAAGCCTGCGGGCCGGTGAAGATCAGCGGGAACGGCAGGCCCGCGTTTTCCTCGCGCAGCAGGATGCCGAGCAGATACAGGATCTCCTCCGCGGTGCCGACGCCGCCCGGGAACACGATGATGCCGTGGCCCATGCGCACGAACGCTTCGAGACGTTTCTCGATGTCCGGCATGATCACGAGATGATTGACGATCGGATTCGGCGATTCCGCGGCGATGATGCCCGGCTCGGTGATGCCGATGTAACGCATGCGGCGGTGGCGCTGTTTGGCGTGCGCGATCGTCGCGCCCTTCATCGGGCCTTTCATCGCACCCGGGCCGCAGCCGGTGCAGATGTCCAGGCCGCGCAGGCCCAGCTCGTAGCCGACCTGCTTGGTGTAGAGGTACTCGTCGCGATTGATCGAATGGCCGCCCCAGCAGACCACGAGGTTCGGATCGATCGGATGCAGGATGCGCGCATTGCGCAGCAGGCCGAACACCGCATCGGTGATGCCTTCGGACGTGGAAAGATCGCGGCTGCCGTGGCCTTCGCGCAGCTCGATCGCGGTGTAGGCCAGATCGCGGACCACCGCGAACAACAACTCGGCCACGCCGCGGATGATGTCGCCGTCGACGAAGGCCATCGCCGGCGCCTTCACCAGATCGATGCGTACGCCGCGGTCCTGCTGCAGCACCTGGATGTCGAAATCGGGATACAGCTCGCGCGCAGCGCGCGGGTCGTCGGACGCGCTGCCGCTGGTCAGCACCGCCAGCGCGCAGCGGCGGAGAAGTTCGTGCATGCCGCCGATGGAGGCGTCGCGCAGGCGCGCGACCTCGTCGCGGGACAACACGTCGAGCGCACCGCGCGGATAGATGTGCGCGTCGACGGTGGGAAGGATGGATTGGTCGGAATCGTTCATGGGATCGCTTGCTTGCTCTGTCTTCGTCTGTGTCTGCGGGACTGTATCCCAGCCCGGGCTCCGGGAACAACGCCCGGGCAAACGCAAACGGCCGGGTTTCCCCGGCCGTTTGCCTTGCATCACGCTTCGGACCGATGGATCAGAAGCTGTACTTCAGCGTGAGCTGGGCGGCCCACTGCGATTCGCCGCGCTGCTGGCGGGTCACGAAGTCTTCGACCTGACCGTTGACGCCGTAGATGTAGCGACCCTGCGCGTCGAGGCCCTGGTAGTTCACGAAGCTGCGGGCCAGACCACCGTTCGACTGGAACGCGATTTCGTCGATGCGGCCCCACTTCTTGTTCAGCAGGTTGCCGACGTTGATGATGTCGAGCGACAGCAGCACCTTGTTGCCTTCGAAGAAGCCCGGGAATTCCTGGCTGACGCGCACGTCGAAGTTGTTGGTCCACGAGGCGAACGCGCTGTTGCGCTCGACCACGCCGCCGGCGTAACGGTTGAGGCCGTTGGCGTTGGCGATCTGCCAGAACAACGCTTCTTCGTCGGCGCCGCTGCCGTTGGCGTTGAGGTCGCGGAACACCACTTCACCCGAACCGAAGCCGCTCGGCATGTACATCAGATCGTTGGTGATGCCGTCGCCGTTGAGGTCGTTGTTGTAGATCCAGCTGTACGGCTTGCCGGCGCGGCCTTCATAGAACAGACCGAAGCTGGTCTTGTTGTCGCCGAAGAACTTGTGTTCCCACGTCAGCTGGCCGACGAAACGATCCTTCACCAGGTACGCCGAGTTGGCGGCGACATCTTCGTTCGGGTTGAACACCGACACCGAGTTCCAGTTGGAGTTCGACACCGACGAGGTCAGCGGGCTCACTTCCTTGGCGCGGGTGTAGGAGTAACCCAGACCCCAGCGCCAATCTTCCAGGAAGCTGCCGCTCAGCGACAGGGTCAGGTTGTCGCCGTAACCCTTGCTGGTGCGCTCGGCGAGCAGCACGTTGGCGAAGTTCGCGTTGCTGAGGGCGCGGTTGCGGAAACCGGTACAGGCGCCCGTCGTGCTGTTGGAACCGTTGGCGTTCCAGCAGGCGCCGTTGTAGCCCTGCGGGGTGTAGTACAGGTTGCGGCCGTCGGTGCCCTGACGGGTCGCATTGCCGAGGTTGAGGTGACGGTAGTAGATGCCGTCCTTGACCTGGGTGCGGATGTATTCGATGCCCGCGACCATGTTCCACCACGGCAGCTCATGTTCGAACGCCAGGTTGGCCTTCCACACCGACGGCTGACGCAGATCGCTCGACAGGAAGTCGACGTTCGCGGCAGGCGTGGAACCGCTGAAGCTGGTCGGCTGCGCGCCGGTGTTCGGAGTGAACAGGCCGTCTGTGGTCGGGCAGGCGGCGAAGCCGGCGATGCCGCAACCGATGATGCGGGTCGCGATGCCGGTGTTGGAGTACGGGTTCGACAGCCACACGTTGGCGGCCGCGCCTTCGAACAGGCCGACGCCGCCGCGCAGCTGCGCCGGACGATCCCACGCGAAGGTGTAGTTGAAGCCCAGGCGCGGCTGGAACAGGTTGTTGCCGTCGAGGGTGACATCGTTGCGACGACCGAAACCGCCGGTGGCGCGGGTGATCGTGCCGTTCTGCGGATTGGTGGAACCGGTGATCGTGCCCGGCACGGTCGCGGCGGCGGCGGCGGTGTTCAGCAGCGGGCTTTCGCCCATGCCCTTGCGGTCGACGCGGAGGCCGGCGGTCAGGGTCAGGCTCTCGTTGACGACCCAGGTGTCCTGCAGGAACAGGCCGAGGTTCTGGTAGTCCCAGTTGGCCACGCCGTCATCGAGGGTGAAGCCCGGCGCGCCGATCTGCACCTGATAGCTGGTGGGACGGCCGCGGCGGAAGTTCTCGAGCACGGCGGCTTCGTTCTGGGCGCGGGTCGCGGTGTTGCAGTTGATGGCGCTGGCGGTGAACTGATAGAAGCCGGCGGCGCCGTTGATGCAGGCGAAGGTGTAATTGCCCTTGGTGTCCTGCAGGAACGCGTTGTAGACGGTGTTGTCGTCGTAGTCCGCACCGAACTTGATGGTGTGGTCGCCGAGGAACAGGTTGCCGGCCGCGTAGAAGTTCCAGGTCTCGGTGGCGAGATCGTTGAAGTGACGGCTGCGCTCGGTACCGAACACCAGACCGGCGTTGGTGCTGGACACGGCCGGCGAACCCGGCGGCAGCGCGCCGGCGAAGTTCAGGCGGATCTGCGGCAGATCGGAATTGTTGACCGGGGCGCTGACGTAGTCGCGGTACGACACCTTGAACTCGGTCGAGAACTTGTCGCTCCAGTCGGAGAACAGTTCGCCGACGTAGGTCTCGATGGTCTTGTCCTGGTTGTACCAGTGCGAGCTCAGCGAGATGGCGTTGTTGAAGAAGGTCGGGAAGATCGGATCGGTCTGCTCGGTCTTGCTCCAGCGCAGGCTGGCGCGGTGGTTCTCGCCGATGTTGGCGTCGAGCTTGATCAGGGCGTCGGTGACTTCGAGCTCGGACGCGGCGGCTTCGACCGTGCCGATGTCGACGCTGTAGTTGGTGCTGGCGATGCCCTGGGCGCCGCTGATGGCGGTCGGGGTGATCGCGACGTTGGTGCGCGAGCTGCCGAGCGGGCCGAATTCCGGCGTGCTGCGGCTGCTGGTCAGTTCTTCATAGGCGGCGAAGAAGAACAGGCGATCCTTGATCAGCGGACCGCCGAAGGTCATGCCCTTGGTGTCTTCCTCGAATTCCGGAGCGTCGAAATAGGCACCGGTGGTGCGGTTGAAACGGCGGCCGGCGCCGCGGTCGTCGCGGTAGATGTAGTAGACCGAACCCTTGAAGTCGTTGGTGCCCGACTTGGTCACGGCGTTGATGTTGGCGCCGGTGTAACCCTTCTGGGTGACGTCGTAGTTCGAGATGTTGACCTGCACCGACTGGATCGCGTCGATCGAGATCGGCTGCTTGGCGGTCGGCAGATTATTGGCTTCGAGGCCGAAGGTGTCGTTGGTGGCGACGCCGTCGATGGTGATGCTGTTGTAGCGCGAGTTCTGGCCGCCGGCGGAGATTTCGCCGCGCTCCTTGTCGGTCTGCGAGATGCGCGGATCGAAACGCACGTAGTCCTGCAGATTGCGCTGGACGGAGGCGTAGTTGTCGAGGTCCTGACGGCTGATGGCGGTACCGGCGCCCATCTTGTCGGGGCTGAACACGGTCGGGCCGGCGCTGCCGATCACGGAAATGGTGTCGAGTTCCTGGCCGCCGATCGCGATGTCGATCTGCGAGACCTGGTCGAGGGCGAGGTAGACGTCGCTCTCGGTCTGGGTGCCGGCGCCTTCCTTGTTCGCGGTCACCTTGTACGGACCGCCGACGCGCAGGCCGCGCGCGCTGTAGCGACCGTTGCCGTCGGTGACGACGCGGCTGACCGTGCCCGACTCGGTGTGGAGGATGGTCACTTCGGCGCCGACGACCGGCTGGCCATCCGCACCGACGACCTGACCGCTGAGGCCGGCCGTGGTGTTCTGGGCGAATGCCGGCGCCGCGGCGAGGGCGACGATCAGTCCGATCGACAGTTTCGAAAGTCGGAGACGGTTGCTGTGGTTCATGCTCTGGGCCTCGATGGAGAAAACGATGCGTTGGATCGTACGGAAGGATCGCGAACGCCTCGGCGCCGCGATCGGTGATCGGGGGAGATTGGAACCGCCACCTGTACAACCAAATAGGTCGGGGTTAACTATAGGTTAACACGATAGAGCTTGAAGATGACAGTGGAATGACGGCTTGCGCCAGCGTAAGCCATTGAAATCATTGACTGAACATTCCTCATGGATCACTTGAATGTCAGCTCGCAAAGGGTTCTTCACCCTGCGGCAGCGAACGGAGATGCGATGGTGCCCGCTCAAGGGCCCTGCACGTGGAGGTAGGTGGCGATGCCGTCCATCAGCATCTGCACCGAGATCGCGACCAGCAGCATGCCCATCAGTCGCTCGACCGCGGTCAGCACCCGCTGGCCCAGCCATTTGTAGAGGTAGGTCGCGGAAAACAGGATCGCCGCGGTGGCGGCCCAGGCGATGAACAGGGCCAGGCTCCAGTCGCCGAGGCGTGCGGGTTCGTTGCTGCCCATCAGGATCACCGCCGCCATGCCCGACGGCCCGGCCACCAGCGGGATGGCCATGGGCACGATGAAGGGCTCGCCGTCGGGGATCTCGCCCATCAGCCCTTCGGGCGGCGGAAAGATCATGCGGATGCCGATCAGGAACAGCACGATGCCGCCGGCGATCGAGACCGATTCCTGGCGCAGGTGCATCAGTTCGAGCGCGTATTTGCCCGCCCACAGGAACGCCATCAGCACGCCGAGCGCGATCAGGAGTTCGCGGGCCAGCACGATGCGCTGCCGCTGCGGCGGCAGGGTCCGCAGCAGGCTCAGGAACACCGGGATGTTCCCCAGCGGGTCGAGAATCAGGAACAGCAGCAGCGCGGCCGACGCGATGGTCACGGCGACCACACCCCGCCGCGGCGCTCGATGCCGGCGGGGGACAACAGATGCACGCAGGCCGGGCCGAACTCCGCGGGCTCGCGGGCGACATCGCCTTCTTCGACGAAGGCCCTCGCGCGCAGCGGCGTGCGCATCGGACCGGGGGCGAGGCCGGACACGCGCACCGGCGAATTCGCCAGTTCGGCGTGGAGCATCGACACCAGCGTGGTCAGGCCCGATTGTGCGACGCCATAACCGCCCCAGTACGCGCCCCCGCGTCCGGCCGAATCATCGATGGCGAAGACCACCGCGCTGTCGGGCGCGCGGCGCAGCAAGGGCAGGCAGGCCTGGGTGAGCCACCAGCGCGCGGTGAGATTCACGTGCAGCGCGCGTGCGAAGGCGCCGGGGTCGGTGTTCTCCAGCGGCGTCAGTCCCGGGAAATCGGCGGCGCAGTGCAGCACGCCGTCGAGACGACCGGCACCGGATTCGATGCGCGCGGCCAACTCGGCGTAATCGTCGGGCGTGGCGCCCTCCAGATCGAGCGGATACAGCAGCGCCTTGCCGCCCTCGCGCACGATCGCGTCGTACACGCGATTGAGCTTCGGCACCTTGCGACCCAGCAGCACGACGGCCGCGCCCGCGGCCGCGGCGGCGCGCGCGGCGACCTGGCCGAGCGCGCCATGCGCACCGACGATCAGCACCGTGCGGCCTTCCAGCGCGCGCGACGCGTCGTGCGCGTCGGCGACGGTCGTCGACGACATCGTCATCGCCTCGGGCATCAGGCCTTCTGGGCCTCGGCGATCATGCGCGCGAGTTCGCCGGACTCGTACAGCTCCAGGGTGATGTCGCAGCCGCCGATGAGTTCGCCGTTGATGAACAACTGCGGAAAGGTCGGCCAATTCGAATAGCGCGGAAGATTCGCGCGGATCTCGGGGTCTTCCAGCACGTTGATGCTGTGGAAACCGTTGGCGCCAGCGGCCTTGAGCGCCTGCGACGTGCGGCTGGAGAAACCGCACATCGGGAACTGCGGCGTGCCTTTCATGAACAACACGATCGGATGGGCTTCGATCTCGGACTGGATGCGTTCCAACACCGGCATGGTCTGTCTCCTGGGACGAGGCCGGCGACGGCGGAGCGTCGCAACGGCGGTGAGGTTAGAATGGTCGTCCATTGTAAGCCTTCGCGCGGCCCGGGACCTGCCCGGCGCGTCCACCCAACGTCAAGGAGCCCGCCCCCATGGCCATCGAGCTGCCAGCCCTGCCCTACGACCGCACCGGTCTGGAACCGCACATCTCCGCCGAAACCATCGATTTCCATTACGGCAAGCATCACCAGACCTACGTCACCAACCTCAACAACATGATCGCGGGCACCGAATTCGCCGATCTGTCGCTGGAGGAGATCGTCCGCAAGTCGCAGGGCGGCATGTTCAACAACGCCGCGCAGGTCTGGAACCACACGTTCTACTGGAACTGCCTGAAGCCCAACGGCGGCGGCGCGCCCGCCGGCAAACTCGCGGACGCCATCAACGCGGCGTTCGGCAGCTTCGACAAGTTCAAGGAAGAGTTCACCAAGACCGCCGTCGGCACCTTCGGTTCGGGCTGGGGCTGGCTGGTGCAGCGTCCGGACGGTTCGCTGGCGCTGGTGAGCACCTCCAACGCCGCCACCCCGCTGACCGGCGAAGACACCCCGCTGCTGACCTGCGACGTGTGGGAACATGCCTACTACGTCGACTATCGCAACGCGCGCCCGAAGTACGTCGAGGCGTTCTGGAACCTGGTCAACTGGGACTTCGTCGCTTCGCAGATGAAGTGATCGCAGCGGCACCGCATGTATTGGAACGGCCGGGGAAACCCGGCCGTTTTCGTTTTTGCGCATCGCTCGCGTCCGCGGCGGCAAACCGTCTGCGATGTGAACGCCGCCGCCGGGAGCGTCAACGCAGCGGCCCGCACAGGCATTCACCGGTCGTCTTCCCGCAACCGGAGTCACCGATGAAACCGCTCGTGTCCCTGCTGTCCGCCGCATTGCTCACGCTCGCCGTCGCCGGCCACGCGTCCGCCCGCGATCGCGACCACAATCCGCCCGGTCCGGCCGGTGGCCCCGGCACCAACTGGGAGAATCCGCCCGGATGGAAGGGCGGCCCCGGCGCCTCGCCGGATCACCGCTATTACAAGCACAACGGCACGCGCTACCGGTTCGTCGTGCGCGACGGCGGCTATTACTTCCATCCGGGCTACGGCTACTGGCACCCGCGCTACGGTTTCTGGAACCAGGCCAAGCGCTGCTGGCGCGACAACGACCGCAATCCGCCGGGCCCGGTGGGCGGTCGCGGCACCAACTGGGAAAATCCGCCGGGCTGGCGCGGTGGTCCGGGCGCGTCGCCGGATCGTTACGGCCGTTGCCGCTGAGCGGCGCAGCGCGCGGTCAATCGCAGATATCGCGCGACCAGTCGTCGCGACCGCGTGAAGCCATCGCGCCGGACAAACGCTGCAGTGCGTCGGCACGGGCCGGGCCCGCGCCGACGCCGATCTCCGCCGGTTCGCTGCGCGCGCGGGCGACATCCGCCGACGGCAGGCGACGCTCCAGCGATGCGATCCGCTGCTGCAGGCGCGCCACGATGGCCTGGGCGGGATCGTTCCCTGTCGCAGACGCCGTCGCCTGATCGCCGACGGCGGTGCGCAGCGCATACAACAGCGACAGCGCGCGCGCCGGCTGCGATTCCACCGCCTGCGCGAGCAGCGTGCGGCGGCGGTCGCCGGGTTCGCTGGCATAGGCTTCGGCGAGCTTCCATGCGGTGCGCAGATCGCCCTGCGCGACCGCGGCGAGCGCCATCGATTCGGCGTTGTCGCGGTACAGCGCGAGCTCCGGCAGGTTGTCGAGCATGTCGCTGCCGGTGAACAGTTCGCCGGACACGTACTGGCCGGCCGCCTGCGGATGCCCCGCGACCGCGGCTTCGCGCATATAGCGCACGATGTCGCTGGATTTCGGCACGTCCACACCTTCGCAATGCCGGTACAACTCGCTGGTCTGTTCGAACGCCGAGGCCATGCGTTCTGTGGAACGCCAGCCGCCGCGACGATCGCCCTGGCCGCCCTCGCCGCCTTGTTGACCGCCCTGCTCGATGCGCTCCTGCGCGCGCGCGACGCCGCTTTCGATCATTTGCATGCGCCCCTGCAGTTCGGCGCAGTAGCGGTATTCCACCGCGAGCCTGCACAGGGCGCGGGCATCGCCGGCCTGCGCACGCGGCTTCAGCTCGCGCACGACCGTCGCCAGCGGCGCGTCGAGGGGCGGCAGGGGCGCGGACGACAGCGGCGCGGGGCGCGCGTTGCGCCCCTGCGCGGCGCCTTCAACGCCGGCGCTTCCGCTGGCCCTGGCGCCGATGTTCGCCGACGCCTCGCCCATCGCACCGGATGCGGTCGCGCCTGGCGAGGCATCGCGACCCGAAAACCAGTACACGCCACCCGCGATGCCGACCGCCAAAACACCTGCGATCGCGAGCCATGTCGTCTTGCCTGCCATGTCGGCGCTCCGTCAATCGATGCCGGCGGCGTGCGCGACGATGTCGTCGCGCCCCAGGGCGCGTCCGACACGCGCCATCGCGGCGGCGAGTTCCGCAGGCGAGTCGGCCCGCAGCGTGGCGTGTCCGACCTTGCGGCCGGCGCGCGGTTCCTTGCCGTAGTCGTGCCAGTGACCACCGGGTTCGCGCAGCACCGGCTCCGCGTCGGGCAGATGGCCGATCCAGTTCAGCATGCAGGCGTGGCCGAGCATGCGGGTGTCGCCGAGCGGCAGACCGAGCACCGCACGCAGATGATTCTGGAACTGCGAGGTTTCGCTGCCCTCGATCGTCCAGTGCCCGGAGTTGTGCACGCGCGGCGCGAGCTCGTTGGCGAGCAGCACGCCGTCGCGGCAGAACAGTTCCAGCGCGAACACGCCGACGTAATCCAGCGCTTCCGCCAGCGCGCGCGCATGCGCGTCGGCCTGCGCGGCGAGATCCGCGTCCACGCGCGCAGGCGCCAGACTGACCGACAGCACGCCGTCGACATGCCAGTTTTCGGTCAGCGGCCAGGCGCGGAATTCGCCGTCGCGACCGCGGACCGCGACCACGCTCAGCTCGCGCTCGAAGCGCACGAACGCTTCGAGGATCAGGCCGACGGTCGCGGCCTGCGCGCCGAGCGCGTCCCATGCGGCGTCGACATCGGCCGGCGACTTGATCCGGAACTGGCCCTTGCCGTCGTAGCCGAGGCGGCGGGTCTTGAGGATGCAGGGCGTGCCGATGACGGCGACGGCGGCGTCGAGCGCAGCGCGATCGGCGACATCGGCGAACGCCGGCACCGGAATGCCGAGTTCGCGGAACAACGTCTTCTCCGCGAGCCGATCCTGCGCGATCGACAGCGCGCGCGGGTTGGGGAACACCGGCACGCGTTCGCTGAGCCAACGCGCGGACTCCGCGGGCACGTTCTCGAAATCGAAGGTGGCGACATCGACCTGCGCGGCGAATTCCGCCAGCGCCGCTTCGTCGCGGTAATCGCCAACGATCAGAGGTGCGAACTGCCCCGCGCAGGCGTCGGCGACGGTGTCGAGGACGCGGAAACGCAAACCGAGCGGTGCGCCGGAGAGCGCGAGCATGCGCGCCAGTTGTCCGCCGCCGAGGATGCCGACCGTGGTCATGGCGGCATCAGCTCCGTGGATCGTCGTTGCCGACGACATCCTGCGTCTGCTTCGCACGAAACGCATCGAGCGCGGCACCGATCTGCGGGAATTCGTGCGCCAGCAGCGCAGCCGCGAACAGCGCGGCGTTGGCGGCGCCGGCATTGCCGATGGCGAAGGTCGCGACCGGGATGCCCGCGGGCATCTGCACGATGGACAGCAGCGAATCCATGCCGTTCAGCGCCTTGCTCTGCACCGGAACGCCGAGCACCGGCACCGCGGTCTTGGCCGCGAGCATGCCCGGCAGATGCGCCGCGCCGCCGGCGCCGGCGACGATGGCGCGCAGCCCGCGGTCGCGCGCGGTGGCGGCGTATTCGAAGAGAACATCCGGCGTGCGATGCGCGGAGACCACGCGCACCTCGTGCGGCACGCCCAGCGCTTCGAGCTTCGCGGCGGCGTGCTGCATCGTCTCCCAGTCGGAGCGCGACCCCATCACGATCCCGACCAGCGGCTGGCCGGTGGCGCCCGCGTTCGTTCCTGCCATGACTGCACCCTGCGGCGTCACGCCTGCTGCAAAACGGTATTCTAGCGGCAACCCACCCCGGCTTCATCGAATGGACCGCAAGTTGCTCGATCTGCTCGTCTGCCCCGCCACCCGCCAACCGCTCGCGCTGCTGGACAAGCCCGGCCTGGAAGCGCTGAACGCGGCCATCGCCGCGGGCGGCGTGACCCGCGAGGACGGCGCACCGCAGACCGAAACGGTGCGCGAGGCGCTGATCACCCGCGACCGCAAGACCCTCTACCGCATCGACGACGGCATCCCGGTGCTGTTGATCGAGGAGGGCATCCCGGTCGCATCCGTGCACGGCCTGTGAGCGCACAGGTCGCCAACGTCCCGGCGCCGCCGGTCGAGGTGGTCGCCGCCAACGTGACCGCGGCGCTGGCCGAGGATCTCGGCAGCGGCGATGTCACCGCCGCGCTGTTGCCCGATGGCCCCGACATCGCCTATCTGTTGTGCAAGGAAGACGCCGTGATCTGTGGGCGTCCGTGGTTCGACGCCTGTCATCGCGCGCTCGATCCCGACGTGCGCATCGACTGGCGTATCGCCGAGGGCGACCGCATCGCCAAGGGCACGGTCGTCGCCACCCTCGCCGGCCGCAGCCGCGCCCTGGTGAGCGCGGAGCGCGCATCGCTGAATTTCCTGCAGACGCTCAGCGGCACCGCGACCATCACCGCGGACCATGTCGCCGCCGTCCGCGGCACCGGCACGAGGATTCTCGATACCCGCAAGACCATTCCCGGCCTGCGCATCGCCCAGAAATACGCGGTGCGCGTCGGCGGCGGCGACAACCACCGCATCGGCCTGTACGACACGGTGATGCTCAAGGAAAACCACATCCGCGCCTACGGCTCGCTGGGCGGCGCCGTGCAGGCCGCGCGCGCCCTGCATCCGACGCTGCCGCTGATCGTGGAGGTGGAAACGCTCGCGCAACTGCGCGAAGCGCTGGACGCCGGCTGCACCCGCATCCTGATCGACGACTTCGATGCGGCCACACGTCGCGAGGCCGTGCGCATCGCGAAGTCCGCGCCCTGGCACGGGCGCATTCCGCTGGAAGTCTCCGGCGGCGTCGACATGACCACGCTGCGCGGCATCGCCGAAGACGGCGTCGACTGCATCTCGATCGGCGGCCTGACCAAACACGTGCGCGCGATCGATCTGTCCTTGAAACTCGGGCCTCCGCCGGGCGGTTGATCGCGCGGCGCCGCTGCCCGGGAAGTCGCGGGTCAACCGAACCAGTACTGGTGCATCGTCGCGAGGAATTCCGGCGTGATCGGATAGCCCGACTGCGAACCCAGCACCGAGTCCACGCCGCAGTGCGGGCACAGCGCGGTCTGGCCAAGACCGTCGCCATCCTCGGCGGCATCGACCCATTCGCCGATATCGCCGGGTTCGAAGGTGCTGCGGCAGTAGAAACATCCGCAGATCACGCTGGCCAGCACTTCCGCGCGATGCAGACTGGAGCGGTCGTGCGCCGCCTTGAGCGTGGGATCGTGCTGGTTCATATCACGGCGTTCATGTCACAAGGTTCATATCGCGAGGTTCATGCCAGGAGGCTCACGTCAGAGCAGGACCGCCACCACGATCGCCACGACGACGAGCGCCAAGACCGGCCACAACCAGCGCGGCGCGCCGGCACCGGCGCCGGCCGGCGCGGATGATGCGCCACCGATGGCATCCTGGCCGAGTTCCAGCAACTGGAAACGCACGGTGTCGAAACCGATCTCGTCGCCCGGCAACGCCACCGCGCGCTGCACGCGCTTGCCGTTGTGGAAGCTGCCGTTGGTGGAACCGAGGTCTTCGATCACCACGCCTTCGTTGGTCGGAATGAGTTTGGCGTGTTTGCGCGAGAGGCTGGTGTCTTCGAGGCGCAGCTGGCAGTCCGGCGCGCGGCCGACGATGGTCGCACCGGTGAGCGGATAACTGCGGCCGAGGATGCGCCCGCTCTGCGCGCGCAGCGCGTATTTCGGCAATGCGGCGCGGACGGTGGTGGTGCCCACATCGTCGGCATCAGGCGACGGCGCGGCGCCCGCGGGACGCGGCGCGTCCAGCGCGAGCAGCGATGCCTGCACGCCACCGAACGCGATCTGGTCGCCGGTGCGCAATGCGATCAGGCCATCCACCGGACGCTGGTTCACGGTCACCACGGCGCCCGGCGCGATCTTCAGTCGCACGCCCTGCGGCGTGACCTGCAGTTCGCAGTGCTGGGGCAGGATGTCGGGCCCGCTGAGACCGATATCGGCATCGATCGCCGAGCCGATGCGTTTGACGCCCTGCTGCAGCAGGGTGGGCGGAAATTCGCCGGCGGCGAACACGAGCTTCATGGGCGATCTTGCTCCGGTGGAGGGATTGCATCCGATGCGCGACGACCGCACATTGGAGGAATGCCGACTTTACTGATCCTGATGATTCTGGGTGCGATGGTGTTCGCATTCTGGAGCGCGTCGCGGGCCGCTGCGGAACGGGCCGTGCGCCTCGGCGGCGAGGCCTGCCAGGCCGCCGGCGTGCAACTGATCGACCAGACCGTACACGCGACCGGGCTGCGCCTGCGCCGCGGCGAAGACGGCCGGCTCGGTTTCGAGCGCAGCTTCCGCTTCGAGTATTCGGAGGACGGCACCGACCGCCACATCGCCCGGCTGGTGCTGCACGGCGAGCGTCTGGTGTCGTTCAGCGGCCCGGTGGCCTCGGCCTCGCGGGTCATGCTGGACTGAAGCATGCTGGACGGAACGTCGCCGTTCCTGCGTTGCTGGATCGATCGCATGGCTTCCCCCCCGGAACCCGTACGCCGGCACGAAGCCGTCGCGTTATTTGACCACCCGCAGATGCCCGCCGCGTTTCGGCGGCGGCGCGAGATCGTCGCCGCCGTCGCCGCCATCGTCGTCGTCCGCGTGCGTTTCGTCCAGCCCCGGGGCTTCCTCGGCCGGCAGGACGGGTTCTTCCGGCAGTCCCATGCCCTGCCCGGTCTCGCGGGCGTAGATCATCATGACCGCGCCGACCGGCACGCGTACCGGGTGGCTCACGCCGCCGAAGCGCGCGGTGAAGGTGATCAGCTCATTGCCCATGTCCAGCCCGACCACCGCGCGCTCGGCGATGTTCAGCACGACCTTGCCTTCGTTCACGGCGAACGCGGGCACCTGCACGCCCGGGCGGCCCGCATCCACCATGAGGTGCGGAGTCATGCCGTTGTCGGCGATCCAGGCGTAGAGCGCCCGCAGCAGGTACGGACGGTGGCTGGTCATGCGTGTCGACGGGCCTTCGCTCATGGCCGGAGTGTACTCCCGGGATCGTCCGGCAAGAATGCGAGGCCGATCAGGCCGGCAGGTCGCGCAGGCTTTTTTCCTGCGGGGTCAGGCTGCGGACGAAACCGGGGTTGCGGAAAATCCGATTGCCGTAATCCTCGATCGCCTTGCCGTCGCTCGGGAGCGGCACATCGAGCGCATGCAGGCGCCACACGATCGGCGCCATCGCGCAGTCGGCGAGGCTCATTTCGTTGTTGAGGAAGAATTTGCTCGCCTTGAACAGCGGCACCGCGGCGGTGAGCAGTTCCTTGAGGCGCTTGCGCCCGGCTTCGGCCTGCTGGCGGTTGCCGAACTGCACCGCCTGCACCTGCGGCACCCAGTCGTGTTCGATCCGCAGCATCGCCAGCCGCAGACGCGCGCGCGACAGCGGGTCGATCGGCATCAGCGGCGGATGCGGATAACGCTCGTCGAGGTACTCGCTGACCACGGAGGCCGCATACAGCACGAGGTCGCGTTCGACCAGGGTCGGCACCGAGTGGTAGGGATTCAGATCGATCAGGTCTTCGGGCGGATTCTGCGGATCCACCGGCACCAGATCGTAGGTCACGCCTTTCGCCGCCAGGACCAGGCGAACCCGGTGGCACAGCACATCGTCGACGGAGGAAAACAGGGTCAGAGCATTACGCATACGCGAACTCGCCATCCATCTTCATTAAGACGAAAGGCGACCGGACGAGCCGGCCGCCCTGCGTGTGATCGTCGTCGATCGAAGGCAGCGCTGCGCCATCAATGCACGTCGCGCCAGTATTCCTTCTTCAACAGCCACGCCATGAACGTGAAGAACGCCAGGAACAGCACCACCCACACGCCAGTCTGCTGGCGCTTGAGCGCGCCCGGCTCGCCGACGTATTCGAGGAACGCGGCGATGTCGCGCGCAGTCCGGTCGAATTCCTCGGCGCTCTGGGTGCCTGCCTGGGCGATTTCGAGACGTTCGACCGGGGCTTCGCCGGTCTTCTCGTCCTTCTTGCCGTAGACCGCGCGCTGCAGGCCCTGCATCTCCCACAGCGGGTTCGGCATCGAGGCGTTGGGGAACAACTGGTTGTTCCAGCCCAGCGGGCGCGATTCGTCGAGATAGAACGACTTCAGGTAGGTGTAGACCCAGTCGCTGCCGCGGACGCGGGCGATCAGGCTGAGGTCCGGCGGCGCCTTGCCGAAGGACTTCTCGGCGAGCGCGACCGGCATCGCACTGATCACGTGCTCGCCGAACTTGGCGCCGGTGAAGTTCAGGTTGTTCATCACCTGGTCTTCGCTCAGGCCGAGATCGTCCGCGATGCGCGAGTAACGCATGTATTTCAGCGAATGGCAGCCGACGCAGTTGTTCATGTACAGCTGCGCGCCGCGCTGCAGCGAGGCCTTGTCTTCGATGTCGGTCCCGGCGTGCTGCAGGGCGCCGCCCTCGGCGGCCAGCGCCGAAAACGACACCAGCATGCCGGCGAGGACGGTCGAAGCGCGCTTGAGGATCGAAGTCTTCATCGTGGCGGTCGGGCCCATGGAAGTCCGGAAGGAGGCTGGCTTAGTCATGCATCGTCACCCGTTCCGGCACCGGCTTGGTCTTGTCGATCTTCGTCCACACCGGCATGGTGAGGAAGAAGAGGAAGTAGTAGACGGTCAGGACCCGACCGATGATGGTTTCGACCGGATCGGTGCCCGGACCGGCGCCGATCTTGCCCAGCCACACGAAGCTGATCGCGAACATGAGCAGCATCGCCCAAGACAGCTTGCCGCGGTAGCGGTAGGACTTGACCTTGGCGCGATCCAGCCACGGCAGCACGAACAGGATCGCGATCGCCGCGAACATCACGATCACGCCGCTGAGCTTGTGCGGCACAACGCGGAGCATCGCGTAGTACGGGGTGTAGTACCACACCGGCTTGATGTGCGCCGGCGTCACCAGGCGGTTGGCCTCGGTGAAGTTGTCGTGCTCGAGGAACCAGCCGCCGAAGGCCGGCGCGAAGAACGCGATGAAGGCCGCGATCAGCAGGAAGCAACCGACGAAGAACGTGTCCTTCACCGTGTAGTACGGATGGAAGGGGACGCCGTCGGCCGGTGCGGTCGGCGACCAGCGGTTGCCCTTCGGGCCCTTCTTGATCTCGACACCGTCGGGATTGTTCGAACCCACTTCATGCAGCGCGCCGAGATGCAGCACGACCAGCAGCAGCAGCACCAGCGGCAGCGCGATGACGTGCAGCGCGAAGAAGCGGTTGAGGGTGGCGTCGCTGGGCAGGTAGTCGCCCATGATCCATTCGGTCAGCGCCGGCCCGATCTTCGGGATCGCGCCGAACAGCGAGATGATCACCTTCGCGCCCCAGAACGACATCTGGCCCCACGGCAGCACGTAGCCCATGAAGGCTTCGGCCATCAGCACGAGGTAGATCAGCATGCCGAGGATCCACACCAGCTCGCGCGGCTTCTGGTACGAGCCGTACATCAGGCCGCGGAACATGTGCAGGTAGACGACGATGAAGAACATCGACGCGCCGGTGCTGT
The DNA here is from genome assembly GCF_039543145.1 of Lysobacter hankyongensis. Lineage (NCBI taxonomy): Bacteria > Pseudomonadati > Pseudomonadota > Gammaproteobacteria > Lysobacterales > Lysobacteraceae > Lysobacter > Lysobacter hankyongensis. The sequence goes on from NZ_BAABJE010000001.1 coordinate 533,047, forward strand.
GCATGTAGCGGATGGTGTCGCCGCCGGCGACGTCGCGCATGATGTATTCGACCGAGGCGAAGGCTTCCGCAGCGCTCGGCTTGAAGTGCATCGTCAGGAAGATGCCGGTGACGATCTGGTTGGCCAAGACGACCGTGGCCAAGATGCCGAAGATGTACCACAGGTTGAAATTCTTCGGCGCGTAGTACTCGGTCATGTGCTTCCGGTAGAACGGCATGAATGCCGGCGCCCGGTAGGTGAACCAGTCCATCGCGTTGTTGGCGGTGCGGGTCAGGATGTTCGCCATGGCTTACGCGCTCCCTTCCGGATCGACGCCGATCACGATCGTGTTGTCGTCGGAGAAATGGTGCGGCGGCACCGGCAGGTTGGTCGGCGCGGGCACGCCCTGGAAGACGCGACCGGCCATGTCGAACTTCGACTTGTGGCACGGGCAGAAGTAACCGCCCTTCCACGCCGGATCGAACGGCTCGGGCCGGATTTCGGCCTTCATTTCCGGCGAGCAGCCCAGATGGGTGCACAGACCGACCAGCACCGAGATGTCCGGCTTGATCGAGCGGAACTCGCCCTTGATGTAGGACGGCTGCTGATCGAGGTTCTCGGACTTCGGATCGCGCAGTTCGCCATCGAGCGTCGGCAGCGCGTCGAGGGTCGCCTTGGAACGCTTGACGATCCAGATCGGCTGACCGCGCCATTCGAAGATCAGGCGCTGGCCTTCCTGCAGCCCGCTGATGTCAGCGATCACCGGGGCGCCGGCGAGTTTCGCGCGGGCGCTCGGGAACCAGGACTTGATGAAGGGGACCGAGGCGCCGGCGACACCGACGGCACCCACCACGGCGGTGGAGGCGGTCAGGAAGCGGCGACGACCCGCGTCAACCGGTTGCGCGCCGTCACCATGCTGGTGATCCGACCCGCCTACGACTTTTGTTGCCATCCGGCACTCCGCGAAAGCATTGGGATACTTGGGTTGCGGGCAGGGTCCGTTTCCGAAGCCGGCCGGCAAAGACGACAAAGTGTAACGGAACGCTGAATCGGCCGACAATGTTTGGCTTGGCCGCGCCGGACGCGGGCGGGGCCGAGGGCCGGGAAAGGGCCGCGGATGCGGGCGAAAAAGCGTCGGCCGCCGGTGACGGCGGGCCGGACAGACCGGTCAGCCGCGGCCGCCGAGCACGCCCCGGTAGCGCTCGGCGAGAACGCGGACGCGCTCGACATAGCGCCGGGTCTCGCTGTAGGGAGGAACGCCCTTGTAACGGTCGACCGCGCCTTCGCCGGCGTTGTAGCCCGCGGCGGCCAGGGTCAGATCGCCGTTGTAGCGCTTGAGCAGCCAAGCTAGGTATTGGACGCCGCCGTGGATGTTCTGCGCGGGATCGTAGGAATTGCCGACCCCGAAGCGGCGTGCGGTCGGCGGCATCAACTGCATCAGGCCTTCCGCGCCGACCCGCGAACGGGCGTTCGGGTTGAACGAGGATTCTGCGTGGATGATGGCGCGGACGATGGCCTCGTCGACCCCGTGCCGGGTGGCGGCGGCCCGGATCTCGGCGGCGTAGGCGTCGATGTTCAGGCGCAGGGTGCCGAAATTCACGCCCGGCAGCGGGGCGCAGGCATAGCAGGTCTCGAGGAAGCTGTAGCGGATCGAGCGGACGGCGGTGGCGCCGGCCACGCCGCGCGGCGGCTTGCTGGTGTAGTGGCGCACGCCATCCTTGATATACGAATAGACCTGTCCTTCCACCCGCCGGGTCGTGCCCTGCCGAGGCGCGGCCGGCGGCGGTGCGATCGGCTGCAGCGGGACGGCGGGTGCGATCGGAGCGCCGACAACCCCGGCGACCGGCGTCGAGATCGCGCCGATCGCGGGCGCAGGCAGGACGGCGGCGGTCATGGGCTCGCTGGCCGAGCGCGCGGTGCTCGCCGACGACGGCGCACTGCGCGCGGCCGCGGTGGATGGCGTGTAGCTGCTGACGACGGTGCACTTGGCGCCTTTGACCCGCTTGCTGGCGTAGGTGCGGCTGCCGTCCGGGCTCTCGCAGCGATAGACCGTGCCGGCATGCGCCGCGGGCGCCGCCAGCGTCGCCGCCATCAGCATGCCGATAAAGAGAATGACGGAGCCCCGGGTCATGGCCGAGGAGTGTCCCCGGATTCGAAAGCTTTGCCAAGTCCTTGATCGGCTTGAGCCGACGAACGCGGCAGCCGCATCGATTCCGGCCATCGCCGCCGACCGCCGCCGGCCGCGGCTACACTGTGCGCCCTTTCACGACTCCGGCCCGGAATCACCGCCGCGCCCCGGACACCGCCATGACCGACACTCCCGCTTCGCAGGCCGCCGCGCCGGCCACCGCAACCGCTCCGAAAAAACTCTTCATCGAGACCCACGGCTGCCAGATGAACGAGTACGACTCGGCCAAGATGGCCGAAGTCCTGGGCGCCGAAGAAGGCATGGTGATGACGGAGAACGCCGACGAAGCCGACGTGATCCTGATCAATACCTGCTCGATCCGCGAAAAAGCGCAGGAGAAGGTCTTCAGCCAGCTGGGCCGCTGGCGCGCGCTGAAGGGCCGCGAGCGACCGGTGGTGATCGGCGTCGGCGGCTGCGTCGCCAGCCAGGAAGGCGAAGCCATCATCAAGCGTGCGCCGTACGTCGATCTGGTGTTCGGCCCGCAGACCCTGCACCGTCTGCCCGACCTGCTCCGCGCCAAGCGCGAGACCGGCAAACCGCAGGTCGACATCAGCTTCCCGGAGATCGAGAAGTTCGATCGCCTGCCCGAGCCCCGCGCCGAAGGCCCCACCGCGTTCGTCTCGATCATGGAGGGCTGCTCGAAGTACTGCAGCTTCTGCGTGGTGCCCTACACCCGCGGCGAAGAGGTCAGCCGGCCGTTCGAGGACGTGCTGGTCGAAGTGGCCCAGCTCGCCGCCCAGGGCGTGCGCGAAGTCACCCTGCTCGGCCAGAACGTCAACGCCTATCGCGGGCCTTACGGAGACAACGAGATCGCCGACCTCGGCCTGCTGATCCGCACCCTCGCCGAGATCGACGGCCTCGAACGCATCCGCTTCACCACCTCGCATCCGCTCGAATTCAGCGACTCGCTGATCGAGGCCTACCGCGACGTACCCAAGCTCGCGAATTTCCTGCATCTGCCGGTGCAGTCCGGCAGCGATCGCATCCTCTCGGCGATGAAACGCGGCTACACCGCGCTGGAGTTCAAGCAGAAGATCCGCAAGCTGCGCGCGGTGCGCCCCGACATCTCGATCAGCTCGGACTTCATCGTCGGCTTCCCCGGCGAGACCGACGCCGATTTCGAGAAGACCATGAAACTGATCGAGGACGTCGGTTTCGACCAGAGTTTCTCCTTCATCTATTCGCGCCGCCCGGGTACGCCCGCGGCCGACATCGAAGACACCGTGAGCAACGACGAGAAGCACGCGCGCCTCGCGCGGCTGCAGGCCGCGATCAACGACAACGCGAAGCGGATCGCGCAGGCGATGGTCGGCACCACCCAGACCGTGCTGGTCGAAGGCCCGTCGAAGAAGAATCCGAACGAGCTTACCGGCCGCACCGAAAACATGCGCTTCGTGAATTTTCCGGCGCCCGTCGGCGCGAACCTGATCGGACAGTTCGTCGACGTGGTCGTCACCGAAGCGATGAGCAATTCGTTGCGGGGGCGACTGGCCGGCTGAAAGCCACCGATGCGCGGCCGCCGGCCGCGCATCGTCAGTACAGCGGCGTGCCGTTGTCGTAGGCGACGACGAATGCCTGCCAGTCCAGTTGCACCTGCGCGGCGTATTCGAACGCGAAGGCGGAGATCTCCGCCTTCAGGCCGCTCTTGCTGGTGATCGCATCGGCGACCTGCTTGTCGATGCTGTAGGTGACGATCGTCGCGTCGTAATCCTGATCGGAGATGGCGTGCGCGGACGCCAGGGCCTGCCCGAAATAGGTCGCGGCGGTATTCATCCTGCCGGCGGTACTCAGCAGCGTGTAATCGAAGTCTTCCTGATACGGCGATTTCTCGTGCACGTAGTACGGCCTGCCGGCGACGCTCGCGTGCCCGATCAGCACATCCGCGTTGATGCGTTGCGCCTTCGCAGTCTTCGCCACCCGCGCGCCTTCGTGGGCGCCATAGGACGACGCTGGCAACCGGCCACCGTTCGCGATCGCCACCACGCTGGTCGACGCCTGCTTCATTTCCAGGATCACGTCATCGGTGGTAGCCGTCGACGCCCCCTGCACCAGCACGTAGTAGCGCAGTTTTCCGAGGCTGCCGACGCCGGACCCGAGTTTCTGACGGATATCCTTGACCGCGTAATAACTCGCGGCATATCGCTTCGATGCGGCGATGGAATTCACATAACCGCCCACCGCGCCGACGATGGCGCTGTAGGTGGCTGCCGGCACCGGCACGAGGTTCGGCAGGTCCTGGAAAGACCGCGCGCTGCCGCTGAGCCGGGTGTATTTCGACAAGAGGGCGGCGCGGGTCTTGCCGTCGGCCTCGACGATGGTGTCGTCCACCACGCCGGTGGTATTGCCCGGGGTGAGCTGGAAGCTCAGCTCGGCGCCGGAACCCTTGAAATCGCTCATCTTGTCGGCGTACGCGCCGACCAGGGTCTCGATCGCGGTACGGATGTCGGTATCCGCAAGACCGTTCTCTCGCCCGGCCAACACCATGCCGACCGCCAGCCGCCGCAGGTCCCACACGTACTGGCCGAGCTGGCCTTCGTCGAAATCCGAGACCGCGAATACGGCCTTGCCGCCGCTGTCGCGCGAGGCATCGAAATTGCCCAGGTGCGTGTCGCCGCCGATCCAGGCATATCCGGTCTGGCTGGTGGCATAGGCCGACGCCGGCATCGTCGTCATGTCGCGGAAGAAAAGATGATCGGTCCCGCGATAGAAGCCGTAGGCGCTCTGCGCCATCGTCGCCATCTTGGTTTCCAGTTCGCCGGTTGCGGCGGCCGCATACGGATGGTTGTACGCGTAGATCTCGGACACCACCCAGCCGGACCGCGGCGTCGCCGCGAACGCGGAGACCGTCGCGGAACCCATCGTGCAGAGCATCGCGCACACCGCCAACACCGGAATCTGGAACACGCGCATCGTCATCGTCCATGCAAATGGGTCCGCAAGCTTGTAACAGCGGCAGATGTCAGAACGATGGCATCCGCGAACGCGCGGCGCCGGCGCATGCGGAAACGATGCGGCGCCAGCCGACCCGCATCGATGCCCATCGGAAACGCCGTGTGAACCCCGACTTCACACAGACGCCATCCTGCGCCCGCCCCGGCCGCCCAGACTGCGCCCGACTTCCCCGCAGGAGCCCGCATGGCCGCAGTCCCCGAACGCGAATACGATCTACTGATCGTCGGCGCCAGTTTCGCCGGCGCCGCCTGCGCCATCGCCGCGGCGCAGTACGGCCTGCGCGTCTGCGTGCTGGAGCGCAAGCGCGACCCCGGCCTGAAGCTGCACACCACCGGGATCATCGTGAAGGAAGCCGCGGAACGCACCTGGCTGAACCGGATGCCGGCGGATCTCGTGCGCCGGGTCGAACGCGTGCGTCTGTACGCGCCGAACCTGCGCAACGTCGCGCTGCAGGTGCCGGACTATTACTTCCTGACCACCGACACGCCGAACCTGATGCGCTGGCTGGCCGACGAAATGCGTGCGCAGGGCGTGGACCTGCGCCTGTCGCAGTCGTTCCTGCACGCCTCGCGCGAACCGGATGCGCGCCGCGGCCGCTGGCATCTGCCGGGGATCGGTCGCACCCATTGGCTGGTCGGTGCCGACGGCGCGAAATCGCGGGTCGCGCAGCGCTTCGGTCTGGGCCACGTCCGCGATTTCCTCTACGGCGTGGAATACGAGTTCGCGGGCCTCGAATTGCGCGAACCCGATGCCCTGCACTGCTTCGTCGACAAACGCTTGGCGCCCGGCTACATCGGCTGGGCGACGCAGAACCCCACCGGCGTGCAGTTCGGCCTCGCGTTCCGGCATCGCCCTTCGCGCAGCGGCGCGCCGGACATCGACGCGCTGCGCGCGCGCGTGGGCCACGCGCTGGGCATCGCCGACGCGCTGACGCCCAGCGCGATCCGCGCCGGCCTGATTCCCTGCGGCGGCCCGGTGTCTCCGCTGGCGCAGCCCGGCGTGCTGTTGACCGGCGATGCCGCGGGCATCGTCTCGCCGGTCACCGCCGGCGGCATCCATTCGGCCTGGCAGCACGGCTGGGCCACCGGCGAGGCGGTCGCCCGCCATCTGCGCGACGGCGGCCCGTCGCCGGAGCGCGTGGTCGAACGCGCGGCACCGCGCTACCGGATCAAACGCGCCCTGCGCTGGGCCTTCGATCATGCGCAGATGGACTGGCCGTTCGACCTGATGCTGGGCTCCGCGCCGATGCGCTGGGCGGCGGAGCACATCTACTTCGGGCGGAGACATGCGGCGTGATGGCGTCGCCCCTGCCCTCGCCGAAGACTCCGGTCGCGGGCATGCGCCGGCGCGACGCGCGACTCAGCGCAGTTCGAAGGCGTCCGCGTCCAGCATCGCGGGGAAGCGCTCGCGGTGCGCCGCGAGTTCCTTCGCCTGCAGCGTGGTGGTGACGACCACTTCCTCCTCGCCGCATTCGCTCACGGGTTGGCCGAGGAAATCGATCACCGCGCTGTCGCCGGAATAGTGCAGACCGTTGCCGTCGGTGCCGACGCGATTCAGGCCGCCGACGTAGCACAGGTTCTCGATCGCGCGCGCGCGGAGCAGGGTCTTCCACGGGTACGCGCGCGCCGACGGCCAATTGGCGACATACAGCAGCAGGTCGTAATCGGGTTGCCCCGGGCGCTCCACGTCGTAACGATTGCGCGAAAACACCGGAAAACGCAGGTCGTAGCAGACCAGCGGGCAAATTCGCCAGCCGCGCCAGTCGACGATCAATCGATCGCGCCCGGCGGCGTAACGTTCGTGCTCGCGGCCGTAGCGGAAGAGGTGGCGCTTGTCGTAGGTGCGCAGATCGCCGTCGGGCGTGGCGAACAGCAGCCGATTGAACACCCGGTCGCCGTCGCGCAGCTGCACGCTGCCGCAGATCGCGGCATCGAGCGCATGCGCCTGTTCGCGGATCCACGCGACCGTCGGCCCGTCCATCGTCTCGGCCTGGGCGACGGCCTCGTTGGAAAAGCCGCTGGTGAAGGTCTCCGGCAACAGCACGAGATCGGTCGTGCCGCGCAGGCCGGCGATCAGATGGGCGTAGTACTCGCGGTTGCCGGCCGGATCGTGCCAGCGGGTGGCGCCCTGGACGAGAGTGATGCGCAAGTCTTCCATGTCAGAGCCTCATCAGGCGTTCGATCGCGGCGTCCAGCGTCGTCTCGTTCTTGGCGAAACACAACCGCGCCAGGCGCTGGCCGGCCGGCGGGGTCTCGTAGAACGGCGACAGCGGGATCGCGGCCACGCCCTTCTCGATGGTCAGCCAGCGGCAGAATTCGAGATCGTCCAGACCGCTCACCGCCGAGTAGTCGACGAGCTGGAAGTAGCCGCCCGGCACCGGCACCGGCACCAGCTTCGTATCGAGCAACTGCGCGCGGAACCGGTCGCGTTTGGCCTGGTAGAAGGCGCCGAGCTGCTCGTAGTGCTCGGGTTCGGCGTCGATCATCGCCGCGAAGGCGTGCTGCGCCGGATGGAAGGTGCAGAACACGTTGTACTGGTGGACCTTGCGGAACTCGGTGCTCAGCGCAGGCGGCGCGATGCAGTAGCCGACCTTCCAGCCCGTGCAGTGATAGGTCTTGCCGAAGCTGGAGATCACGAAGGCGCGTTCGCGCAGTTCCGGGTAGCGCAGCGCGGATTCGTGGCGGGCGCCGTCGAAGACGATGTGCTCGTAGACCTCGTCGGACAGCAGCCAGATCCCGGTGTCGCGCAGGATCTCCGCGATCGTGCGCATGTCGTCCTCGCCGAGCATGGCGCCGGACGGGTTGTGCGGGCTGTTGATCATCAGCATCCGCGTCTTCGGGCCGATGGCGTCGCGCACCCGCTGCCAGTCCGGGGCGAAGGTCTGCGGGTCGAGCGGGATGTGCACGGCGCGCGCGCCGGCCAGGTCGATCGCCGGCTCGTAGCAGTCGTAGCAGGGATCGAGCACGATCACTTCCTCGCCCGCGCGCACCACCGCATGGATCGCGTTGAAGATCGCCTCGGTGGCGCCGCTGGTGACGGTGATCTCGGCGTTCTCGTCGGGACGGACGCCGTAGACCCGTTCGGTCTTGTCGGCGATGGCGCGGCGCAGCGCGGGAATGCCGGTCATCATCGAATACTGGTTGTGGCCGGCGCGCATCGCCTTGTCGAGCTCGTCGACCAGCCGCTGCGGCACCGGGAAATCGGGAAAGCCCTGGCCGAGATTGATCGCGCCGTGTTCGGCCGCGAGCTGCGACATCACGGTGAAGATGGTGGTGCCTACCTTGGGCAACTTGCTGTGCTGCATGCGGGGATCCGTGGAATGGGCGGCGATGACGCGGGGGGGAGGCGAAGACGGTGCGACGGCGCATTCGACGCTGGCCTAGCACATCCTTCGCGGCGGGCGCCAGAGTTTACGGGGCCGCGCGTCCGGGTTAAACCTGTCGCCCATGATGCAACCGTCCCTTCTGTCCGCCGGCGAGGCCCGGATCGCCGAACTCGTGCGGGCGTACCTCGTCGCGGAATACCGCTGGGAGCTGGACGGCGAGTGGCTGAATCTGCGGATCGGCACGCCGGCCACCGAGGTCGCGCGCCGCTATCCCGACGCGACCCGCTTCGGCCTGCTCTCGGCCTGGGACCCGTTTTCGATCCAGCGCCCCGAATCGGTCAACCGCGATGCCGACGACGCGCTGCAGGACGATCTGCTGGACAGCCGGCGCATCTTCCGGCCGGCGTTTTCATCGGCCGCCAACCGCTCCTGGCGCGAACCGAGCTGGCTGGTGGTGGACATGGCGGCGGCCGAATTCGATGCGCTGTCGCGCCGTTATGGCCAGCTGGCCACGCTGTACTGGAACGCCGAAGCGCCGGTGCGGATGCGGGTGGACGCCGCGCGGCCCGCCGCGTTTCCCGAACATCCCGCGATCGACTGGCTTCGGGGCTGAAGCGCCCGGTGCCCCGGCGTCGCGGCGCCGCATCCGCAGATCGACCGGCGCGACGGCACGATCGCAGCAAAGCCGGCCGCCAGCCCGTAAAATCGGCGCGATGACCGCGCCTTCCCCTTCCGTGCCGCTTCTGTCAGCCCGCGGCCTGCGCTTCGCGCGCAACGACGAACCGGTGTTCGGACCGCTCGATTTCGAGGTCGATGCCGGCGAAGCGCTGTTGATCCGCGGCGACAATGGCGCCGGCAAGACCACCCTGTTGCGGGTGTTGGCCGGCCTGCTGCGACCGGAAGACGGGCGCATCGAGATCGACGGCCACGCCACCGTCACGCCCGAACGCACCCGCGCCCTGGCCTATCTCGGCCACCTGCCGGCGCTGAAGGCCGACCTCGGCGCACTCGAAAATCTCGAATTCCTCTGCGGTCTGCACGGTCGCCGCGAAGGTCAGTCGGCCGAGGCGGCGATGCGCATCGTCGGCCTGGACGGTTACCAGGACGCGCTGGCCCGCCAACTGTCGGCCGGGCAGAAGAAGCGGCTGTCGCTGGCGCGGATGTGGCTGTCGCCGGCACCGGTGTGGCTGCTGGACGAGCCCTACGCCAATCTCGACCTCGACGGCATCGAACTGGTCAACCGCATGGTGCAGGCGCATCTGCGCGAGGGCGGCGCCGCGCTGGTCACCACCCACGGCGCCTACGCCGCGCCGCCGGTGCGCACCCGCGAGCTCTTGCTGAGGCGTGCGGCATGAACGACACGTCGCCTCCGCCGCGCATGGGTATCGCCGGCCACCCGCCATCCCTGCTGCGGTCCGCCCGCGCCCTGCTCGCCCGCGATCTGCGCCTGCTGTGGCGCCGCCGCGGCGATGCCCTGCAGCCCGCGCTGTTCGCATTGATCGTGGTGGTGCTGTTCGCGCTGGCGCTGGGCAACGAGCCGAAGCTGCAGGCGCAGGTCGCCGCCGGCGTGCTGTGGGTCGCGGCCCTGCTGGCCGGCCTGCTGGCGCTGGACACGCTGTTCCGCGGCGACGCCGAGGACGGCTCGCTGGAACAGTGGATGCTGGCGCCGGTGCCGCTGGCGTGGCTGGTCGCGGTGCGCACGTTCATGCACTGGGCCACCACCGCGTGGCCGCTGCTGCTGGCCACGCCTTTCCTGGCCGAACTGCTGCATCTGCCGCACGCGCAGTTGCCGGTGCTGATGACCGGGCTGGCGCTGGGCACGCCGCTGCTGAGCCTGATCGGCGCGGTGGTGGCGGCGCTCACCGTGGGCATGCGCCGCTCCGGTATCCTAGTGGGACTGCTCGCGTTGCCGCTGTACGTGCCGGTGCTGGTGTTCGGTGCCGGCAGCGTCGCCGCCAGCGCGCAGGGGCTCGACGCGGTCGGTCCGATGCTGCTGCTGGCGGCGGGCCTGGTCGTCGCGATGGTGCTGGCGCCGCTGACCGCGGCGGCGGCGATCCGGATCGCGGTGAACTGAGCGCATCGCGACGCGCTTGAGACAGGTCAATGCCCCGCATTCCCCCCGCGACGACAATCCTGCACGCCTTCCACCCCGCCACCCCGACGAAGACACGCGATACCCACCCATGAATCCGGTCGTCCGCTGGTTCCACCAACTCGGCTCGCCGCCGTATTTCGACCGCTTCGCCGCGCGCTGGGCGCCGTGGTGCTTCGGGCTGGCGCTGCTGGTCATGGCCTGGGGCATCTGGGGCGCGCTGTTCGGGGTGCCGGCGGATTACCAGCAGGGCGACAGCTTCCGCATCCTCTACATCCACGTGCCGTCGGCGTGGATGAGCATGTTCATCTTCGCGCTGATGGCGTTCTATTCGGCGATCGCGCTGATCTGGCGGATCAAGCTGTGCGAGATCCTGGCGATGGCCTGCGCGCCAATCGGCGCCGGGTTCACGGTGATCACGCTGGCGACCGGTTCGATCTGGGGCAAGCCGATGTGGGGGACCTGGTGGGAATGGGACCCGCGGCTGACCAGCGAACTGGTGCTGCTGTTCCTGTATCTGGGCGTGATCGGTCTGTATCAGGCGATCGACGACCGCCGCAACGCGGCGCGCGCGGCGGGTCTGCTGGCGATCGTCGGGGTGGCGCTGCTGCCGGTGATCCGCTATTCGGTGGAATGGTGGAACTCGCTGCACCAGGGCCAGACGATCAAGGTGTTCGGCGAGTCGAGCATGGACCCGAGCATGCTGCCGCCGCTGATCGCGATGGTGATCGGCACCAAGTTCTGGTTCCTCGGTTCGCTGCTGCTGCGCGCGCGCGCCGACAATCTCGAGCGCGAGGCCGGCAAGGACTGGGTGCGCGAGCGCGCCGCGGCGCAGGCGTCCGCACGATGAATGCCACCGGCATGACCTATCTCGGTTACGTCGTCGCCGCCTACGCGGTGTTCGCGGTGGTGCTGCTGTGGGATCTGGCCGCGCCGCTGCTGCGCATCCGCCGGGTGCTGCGCAACGTGCGTCTTCGCGCGCGACGCGCGGCGGCGAAGGACGCCCCTCTTCCTCCGGAGCTGCAACGATGAATCCTTCGCGCAAACGGCGCATGTGGCTGGTGCTGGCGGTGCTGGCCGCGGCGGTGGTCGCGACCGGTCTGGTGACGCTGGCGCTGCAGCGCAACGTCGCCTATCTGTACACGCCGCGGGAAGTGCTGGGCGGCGATGCCGGCGCGAAGGTGATGACCGGCGACGTGATGTTCCGGCTGGGCGGGATGGTGGCGGCGGATTCGTTCGAGCGCGCCGAAGGTTCGATGGAGGCGCGGTTCCGGGTGACCGACGGCGATGCCGAACTGCCGGTGAGCTACACCGGGATTCTTCCGGATCTGTTCCGCGAGAAGCAGGCGGTGGTGGCGACGGGCCGGATGCGCGACGGCGTGTTCATGGCCGAGCAGGTGCTGGCGAAGCACGACGAGACCTACGTGCCGAAGGAAGTGGCGGACAAGATGGGTCTGGCGCACAAGAAGCACAACGTGCAGACGACGAGCCTGCCTGCCACGGACATGCCTTCCGCGGGCGCGCCGGCCCCAGGCGATGAGGCCGCGACGGCCGCACCGGTGCCGGAGCGCTGATCCGCATGCATCTGCTTCCGGAGTTCGGCCAGATCGCCCTGATCCTCGCGCTGCTGGTGGCGTGCCTGCAGTCGACGCTGCCGCTGATCGGCGCGCATCGCGGCCTCGCGCCGTGGATGGCGGTGGCGCGGCCCGCGGCATGGGCGCAGCTGGCGCTGGTCGGCGTGGCGTTCGCCATCCTCACCTGGGCATTCGTGGCCCAGGATTTCTCGCTGCGCTACGTCGCGCAGAATTCCAATTCGCTGCTGCCGATGGTGTACCGCTACTCGGCGGTGTGGGGCGCGCACGAAGGCTCGCTGCTGCTGTGGGCGCTGATCCTCGCGGTGTGGACCGCGGCGGTGGCGGCGTTCTCGCGCGGCCTGCCGGACGCGGTGGTCGCGCGCGTGCTCGGCACGATGGGCGTGGTCAGCCTCGGCTTCCTCGCCTTCCTGATCTTCACCAGCAATCCGTTCGAACGCGTGCTGCCGGCCGCCGCCGAAGGCCGCGACCTCAATCCGCTGCTGCAGGATTTCGGCCTGATCGTGCATCCGCCGATGCTCTACATGGGCTACGTCGGTTTCGCGGTGCCGTTCGCCTTCGCGATCGCCGCGCTGCTGGACCGCGGATCGTCGTCGAAGGCGATGGTCGCCAGCTGGCTGCGCTGGACGCGACCGTGGACGAATGTCGCCTGGGCCTTCCTGACCCTCGGCATCGCGCTCGGCAGCTGGTGGGCGTATTACGAACTCGGCTGGGGCGGCTGGTGGTTCTGGGATCCGGTCGAAAACGCATCCTTCATGCCCTGGCTGGCCGGTGCGGCGCTGCTGCATTCGCAGGCGATCACCGAGAAGCGCGGCAGCTTCCGCAGCTGGACCCTGCTGCTCGCGATCGCCGCGTTCTCGCTGTCGCTGCTCGGCACCTTCCTGGTGCGCTCAGGCGTGCTCACCAGCGTGCACGCGTTCGCGGCCGATCCCGGCCGCGGCCTGTTCATCCTGATCTTCCTCGGCATCGTCATCGGCGCGTCGCTGGTGCTGTATGCGCTGCGCGTCACCGACGAAGACGGCGGCAAGCCTTTCGCCGGCGCTTCGCGCGAAGCGCTGCTGCTGATCAACAACGTCTTCCTCACCGCGGCCTGCACCGCGGTGCTGCTCGGCACCCTGTTCCCGCTGCTGCTGGACGCGGTCGGCAGCGAGCACAAGATCTCGGTGGGCCCGCCTTATTTCTCGCTGCTGTTCATCGTGCTGATGACGCCGATCGTGCTGCTGCTGCCGCTGGGCCCGCTGATCCGCTGGCAGCGCGATCAACTCGGCCGCCCGCTGCGCCTGCTGCTGCCCTGGGCGGGATTGGCGCTGGTCGCCGGCGCCATCGCGTATTTCATGGCGCCGCAGGGCCCGCTGAAGACCGCTGCCGGCGTGGCCGGCGCGGTGTGGATCGCCTTCGGCACCGCGCGCTTCGTGTGGCAGCGCGTGCGCACGCTCGGCAGTCCGCTCACCGCGGAAATGTTCGGCATGGTGCTCGCGCACGGCGGCATCGCGGTGTTCCTCATCGGCGCCCTGCTGGTCGAAGCGCAGGTGCAGCAGCGCGAGATCGCGATGAAGCCCGGCGAAACGCTGACGCTCGGCCGCGACAGCGTCCGCTTCGACGGCGTGCAGCGCTTGCAGGGCCCGAACTACGTCGCCAGCCGCGGCACCGTGCACGTGTACCGCGACGACCGCCTCGTCACCGTGCTGCACCCGGAAAAGCGCGAATACGCCAGCGGCGGTCAGGTGATGACCGAAGCCGGCATCCGTCCCGGCGTGACCCGCGATGTCTTCGTCGCCCTGGGCGAACCGCTCGGCGGCGGCGCCTGGGCGGTGCGCGTGCACATCAAGCCCTTCATCCGCTGGGTCTGGCTGGGCGCGGTGCTGATGGCGCTGGGCGGGTTCGTGACCGCGCTGGATCGACGGTTCCGCCGGAAGAGCGCGAACGACGCGAACGACACGACGCCTGTCGCGACGGGAGGCACCGCCTGATGTCCGCCAAACGCTGGCTTCCCTTCCTCGTCTTCCTGCTGATCGCCGCGCTGATGGCCGTCGGCGTGTGGATGAGCCGCCGCCCGGACCGCGACGCCCTGCCCTCGCCGCTGATCGGCAAACCGGCGCCCGAATTCGCGCTGCCGGTGCTGCACGAGCCGAACCGCATCGTGTCCTCGAAGGACCTGCGCGGCCAGCCCTATCTGCTCAACGTCTGGGGCAGCTGGTGCCCCGAATGCCAGGTCGAACATCCGGTCATCACCCGCTTCGCCGAGACCAAGCGGGTGCGCGTGATCGGCTACAACTGGAAGGACGAACGCGCCGACGCGCTGGCGTGGCTGGAACGCTTCAACAATCCGTACTGGCTGGTGCTGGCGGACGAGGAAGGCGGCACCGCGATCGATTTCGGCATCTACGGCGCGCCCGAGACCTTCCTGGTCGATGCGAACGGCGTCGTGCGCTGGAAACACGTCGGCGCGATGACCGACGACATCGTCCGCGACGAACTGCTGCCGCTGCTCGACGCGTTGGAGCGCGAACGATGACCGCGACGCGCCTCCGGATCGCGATCTGCGCGCTGCTGCTGGCGCTGTGCTGCGGCGCGGCCTTCGCGCAGAAGGCGGTCGACGGCACGCCGCTGCAGTTCCACGACACCGCCGAAGAACAGCGCTTCCACGACCTCGTCGCCGAACTGCGCTGCGTGATGTGCCAGAACCAGTCGCTGGCCGATTCCAACGCACAGATCGCGGTCGATCTGCGCCGCGAAGTGCTCGCGCTCATGCGCGAAGGCCGCAGCGATCAGGAAGTGCGCGATTTTCTGGTCGCGCGCTACGGCGAGTTCGTGCTGTACCGGCCGATGATCACCGCGAAGACGTGGCTGCTGTGGTTCGGCCCGCTGCTGTTCGCGCTGGGCGGCGGCATCGTGGTCTGGCGCCTGCTGCGCCGCAATCGCGGCGCACTGCCGCCGCCGGCCAACGTCGACGGCGACGATTCCCAGGAGTGGTGATGCAAGGTTCCGCTGCGCTCGTCTTCGCCCTGATTGCGGCCACCGCCACCCTGGTCGCCCTCGGCTTCGTGCTGCGCCCGCTGTGGCGCGCGCGACCGCGTTCCGCGGCCGCCCTGCTCGCCGGCTTCAGCGTGCTGGCGGCGGTGCTGTATCACCTCGTTGGCACGCCGGTCGCGCTCGACGCCGCCATGGTCGAGCGGCCGGACACGCTCGAGGAAGCGGTCGCGCAATTGGAACGCAAGCGCGACGAATTTCCCGATCACGAAGGCTGGGTGATGCTGGCCACCGCGTACGGCCGTCTCGGCAAGGCCGCGCAGGCCCGCGATGCGTGGCGGGAGGCGCTGAAGCGCGCGCCCGACAACGCCGACGTGCTCGCCGCCGCCGCGGAAGCGCGCGCGCAGGCCGACGCCCAGCGCGGCTTCGATGCCGAAGCCGTCGGCTATCTGCAGCGCGCGCTGAAGGCCGACCCGCGCCACCAGCGCGCGCGGTTCTTCCTCGGCATCGCCCTACGGCAGCAGGGCAAGCCCGCAGAAGCCGCGCGGACGTGGGAGCCGTTGCTGGCCGAGATCGACGCCGGAAACGCCGTCACCCTGCGCGCCGAAATCGATGCCGCGCGCATCGACGCCGGATTGCCCGCGTTGCCGGATGCACCGCCACCGGCCGCGGCCGGTGCGCTCACGGTGCAGGTCGCGCTCGATCCCGACTTCGCCGCGCGCGTACGCCTGCGCGGCGACGCCACCGTGTTCGTGATCGCACGCGCCCCCGATGGCCCGCCGATGCCGGTCGCGGTGGAGAAGCACACCGTGGCCGATCTGCCGTTGCGCATCACGCTCGACGACGCCGACGGCCCGATGCCGACCGCAAAGCTGTCCGCACTGCGCGAAGTCGAAGTGATCGCGCGCATCTCCGCAAGCGGCAACCCGATGCGCCAGGACGGCGATCTGGAATCGAAGCCGGTGCGCGTCGCATTGCCGGCGAACGCCCCGATCGAACTCACGCTCGGCGCGCAATGACCGCAGGCCGGGCACCGCGCGCGGCCCGGCGCATCGCCGCGATCGCGCGCTGGCTGCTGTGGCCGTGCGCATTCGCCCTGATGCTGCCCCTGCTCAACCGGCTGCAACCCGCATCCCCGGGTACCCTCGGCTGGCTGCTCGATCTGGCCGCGCACTGGCAGTGGGAGTACGCGGTCGTGTGGTTCGCGCTGTGCCTGCTCTGCGCGATGCGCGACCGGCGATACCTGCTGCTCGCACCGTTCGCCGCGCTGCCGCTGTTCACCGCGACGCGCATGCTGCCCGCGTCCGACGGCGAAGGGCCTTCGCTGGTGATCGTCGCGGCGAACGTGAATCTCGCGAACCGCGATCCCGCGCCTCTGGCGGCTTGGCTGCGCGCGCAGCCGGCCGATGTGGTGATGCTGACCGAGCTGACGCCGGCCTACGCCGACGCCCTCGCGAACGCGCTCGTCGATCTCTATCCGCACCGCGCGTTCGCGCCGGACGATTCTGCCTTCGGCATCGGCCTGTTGTCGCGCCACCCGCTGACCCGCATCGAACGCCGCGGCAGCGTCGACGGCATTCCTTCGCTGGGCGCGGACATCGCGCTGGACGGCGCCGCGGTGCGCGTCGTCGCCGTGCATCCGATGCCGCCGATGGCGCCGCACTGGCAAGAGGAACGCGATCGCCTGCTGCGGATGCTGGCGGGCGGCGCGGCCGCAACGCCCATGGTGGTCGCGGGCGATCTCAATGCCACGCCGTGGTCGACCGCGCTGGCCGGCGGCGCCCGCGGTGGCCTGTTCCGCGCCACCGGCAGCGCGCCGACCTGGCCCGGGCGGCATATCGGCATTCCGATCGATCATGTGCTGGCCAGCGCGCACTGGCGGCGCGGCGAAACCGTGCGCGGGCCCGCCATCGGCTCGGATCACCTGCCGGTCAGGGCGACGCTGCGGCGCGCCGGGCGCTTCGTGGAACGCTGATGCCACGGCGGCGTCCTCGGAAAACCGCAGTCCATCGCGTACGATCCGCGCTTCCGCCCCAGATGAACGACCGGATCGCAAGGATGACCGAATTCATTCCGCCAGGCAGCCGCTTCATCGACCTGCCCTCACCGTTCCCGCTGAAGCGCGGCGGCGCGCTGCATGGCGCGCGCATGGCCTACGAAACCTGGGGCGCACTGGATGCCGACGGCGGCAACGCCATCCTGATCCTCACCGGGCTCTCGCCCGATGCGCATGCCGCCAGCCATGCCGGCAATCGCGAACCGGGCTGGTGGGAATCGATGCTCGGGCCCGGCAAGTACATCGACACCCGCCGCTGGTTCGTGATCTGCGTGAATTCGCTCGGCAGTTGCAAGGGCTCGACCGGACCCGCCTCGATCGACCCCGACACCGGCCGCAGCTATCGGCTCGATTTCCCCGAGCTGTCGGTCGAGGACGGCGCCGATGCCGCCGCGCACGTGGTCCGCGCGCTCGGCGTCGAACGTCTGGCCTGCGTCATCGGCAATTCGATGGGCGGCATGGTCGCGCTGGCGCTGCTGCAGCGCTTTCCCGGCATCGCCCATGGCCATATCAACATCTCCGGCGCCGCACGCGCGCTGCCGTTCTCGATCGCGATCCGCTCGCTGCAGCGGGAAGCGATCCGCCTCGATCCGCAGTGGAACCTGGGCGAATACGACGACGACGCCTACCCCGAAGCCGGCATGCGCATGGCGCGCAAGCTCGGCGTGATCACCTATCGCTCGGCGCTGGAGTGGGACGGCCGTTTCGGTCGCGTGCGCCTGGACGCCGACCGCCGCGTCGGCGACGACCCGTTCGGGCTGGAATTCGAGGTCGAAAGCTATCTCGAAGGCCATGCGCGCCGTTTCGTGCGCCGCTTCGATCCGAACTGCTATCTCTACCTCAGCCGCTCGATGGACTGGTTCGATCTCGGCGAATCCTGCCACGGCACCTGCGAAGAAGGCCTGTCGAAAGTGCGCGTGAACCGCGCGCTGGCGATCGGCGTCTACACCGACATCCTCTTCCCGATCGAGCAGCAACAGGAAATCGCCGACGGCCTGCTGGCCGGCGGCACCGATGCCCAATGTCTGGCCCTGCCCTCGCCGCAGGGCCACGACGCATTCCTGGTGGACATCGCCCGCTTCGGACCCGCGGTGCGCGGCTTCCTCGATTCGCTGTAAGGCGGGCTCCGGCCCGCCACCGCCACCTCGCGCGACGATCGCGCGAAAGCACCCCCGCAGGATCCCTCCGCGTACGCGGTCGCACCGCTGTCCCCATTCTGCGGTTGACATACTGTGTTTCGCACAGTACTGTGCGGCCCATGGTCGATACGGATGCCTTCGGAAAACTCGAACTCGAGCTGCGGCGCGGGGTGCTGGTGCTGGCCACGCTGTCGCAGCTGCGGGCCCCGCGCTACGGCTACGAACTGCGTCAGGCGCTGGCGGACAGGGGCATGGTCATCGAGGAAGGCACGCTGTATCCCCTGCTGCGTCGACTGGAAACCCAGGGCTTCCTGACCAGCGAATGGAAGATCCAGGACGGTCCGCCGCGGCGTTACTACGCCGTCAACGCGGACGGGCTCGCACTGCTGAAGAAACTCACCGAGTCGTGGCAGGGCATGAACACCACGATGCATCGACTCCTCCAGGGGGACTGACATGAAGAGCACCGAGATGAATGCGCATGCGACATTCGATGCGAACGAAATGATCGACAGCTATGTCGCCGATGTCGCCGTGCGGTTGCCGCGGGCGCAGCGCAACGACGTGGCGTTCGAACTGCGCGCCCTGCTCCACGAGGAACTGCAGGCGAAAGCCGAAGATGGCGGGCGCGTCGTCGATGCCGCGATGGCGCTGGAATTCCTGCGCGCGTTCGGCCAGCCCGCGGAGGTGGCCGCGCGTTATCGCCCGGCGCTGACCATCGTCGATCCGGCCGACGGCCGCACGTTCCTGGTCTGGAGCGTTGTGGGGCTGGCGGTGATCTGGGGCCTCGGGCTGCTGGAATTGCTGCAGCGCGGCGCCCAGGACGGCTGGGGCTGGGGGCGCATGCTGACCCTGCTCGGCCAGTGGCTGGGCGGCACCGTGGTCTCGTCGCTGTGGTGGCCGGGCGTGCTGGTGACCGGCTTCGCCATGGCGGCGGCGTCCCGGCGGCGCCGGTCGCGCACCTCGAACTGGACGCCGCGCCCCGAACATCGCATCGCCGGCGGCCGCATCGCGATGACGATGGGCGTGGTCGGCATGCTCTGCGGGATGGCGCTTCTGATCGAGCCCCGGTGGATCCTCGACATCGTCTGGGGCGGCAACGCCGCGCCGGCGGCGTACACGGCGCTGACCTACACCGACACGTTCGTGCACGGTCCCGCCTTCGTGCTGCTCGCGCTGATCGCGGTGAACGTGCCGCTGTACATCACGGTGATGGCGCAGGGCCGCTGGTCGCCGCGGCTGCGACGCATCGAAACGGTGCTGGGCCTGATCACCTGTGCGGCGATGGTGTGGGCGATCGTGGACGGCCCGATCTTCCTGTCCACGCACAGCGACGGCACCGCAAAAACGCTGATGGGGCTGATCGTCGCATACGTGCTGCTGCACCACGCGATCGTGGCGTATCGCCGGGTCCGGCCGACCCCGAAAACGCAGGCCCTGCGCTGATCGACACGGCCCCGGGCGACCTGCCCGGGGCCGATATCGAATGCCGCATCAATCCAGCCGCTTGCGGAACCGCGCGATCGCCAGCGTCATCATCACCGCGGTGAACGCGATCAGCGCCAGCGCATCGGGCCACAGCGCCCACAGATCCGCGCCGCGCAGCATCACCCCGCGGATCAGGCGCACGAAATGCGTCAGCGGCAGCACTTCCGCGATCCACTGCGCCGCGACCGGCATGCCGTCGAACGGGAACATGAAACCCGACAGCAGGATCGACGGCAGGAACAGGAAGAACGCCATCTGCATCGCCTGGAACTGGGTCTGCGCGCGGGTGGACACCATCAAGCCGAGCGAGAGGTTGGCCACGATCAGCAGCATCGCCGCGCCGTAGACGTCGATCAGGCTGCCGCGCACCGGGACATCGAACACGGTCATCCCCAGCAGCAGGACCACGCTGGTCTGCACCAGGCCGACGCCGACGTAGGGCAGCACCTTGCCGATCATCAGTTCCGCGCTGGAGACCGGCGTGGTGATCAGCAGTTCCAGATTGCCGCGCTCGCGCTCGCGCACGATCGCCATCGCGGTGAACATCACCATGGTCATGGTGAGGATCACGCCGATCAGGCTGGGCACGATGTTCACCGCCGAACGCCGCTCCGGGTTGTACAGCGGCAACACCGAAATGGACGCGGTCTTCAGCCCGCTGCCGCCGTCCAGCGGCATCGCCGCGAGCTGGCGCGCGGTCGCCTGCACGGAAGTATCGCTGCCGTCGACGACCACCTGCACCGCTTCGCGGCCGTCGAGACGCCGGCGTTCGTAATCGTGCGGAATGATCACGCCGATCTTGATCCGGCCGCGGTCGAGCAGCGCGTCGATGTCCTGCGGCGTGCGCGCCGGCGCGACCTGGCGGATGACGCCGGTGGCCAGCATGTCCTGCGCCAGCGCGCGCGAACCCGCGGTGTCGGCCATGTCGGCGACGGCGGCGGGCAGATTGCGCACGTCCGGATTGATCGCGAACCCGAACAGCATCAGCTGCAGGGTCGGAATGCCGATCATCATGCCGAGCGTGAGCCGGTCGCGGCGCATCTGCCGCAGCTCCTTCACCATCACCGCGAAGATCTGCGCGAATTTCATGCGGCCCTCGCCGGATCGGTGCGGTGGCTGGTGGCGGAGACGAACACGTCTTCCAGATTCGGCTCGATGTCCATGACCTCGCCGTCGATGCCCGCCTGCCGCAGCCAGGCCTGCAACTGCGCCGCGTCGCCGCCGGCCGCGGTCAGCACCCGCAGTTCGTTGCCGATCTGGGCGACGCTGAGCACGCCCGGCGCGCGATGCAGCGCGCTCTGCGCGCGTCGCGGCTCGGGTGCGCGCACGCCGAGCGTGCGTCCGGCGAGCGCGCGGGTCAGCTCGGCCGGGGTGCCGTCGGCGACCAGCCGCCCGGTGTCGAGAATCGCGATCCGGTGGCAACGTTCGGCCTCGTCCATGTAGTGCGTGGACACGAGGATGGTGGTGCCGGCGTCGGCGAGATCGAAGAGTTTTTCCCAGAAGTCGCGACGCGATTCGGGATCGACCGCGCTGGTGGGTTCGTCGAGGAAGAGCAGTTCCGGCGCATGCACGATCGCGCCGGCGAGCGCGAGGCGCTGCTTCTGCCCGCCGCTCATCGTGCCCGCGAGCTGTTTCTGGCGATCGGCGAAATCGTAGGCCTCGATCAACGCATCGATCCGTACCTTGCGCTGCGGCCGCTTCAGGCCCTGCACCTCGGCGAGGAATTCGAGGTTCTCGCGCACGGTCAGGTCCTCGTACAGCGAGAACTTCTGGGTCATGTAGCCGATCCGGCGCCGCAGCGCCTCCGCTTCCTCCGGAATGCGGAAGCCGAGCACTTCGATCTCGCCCGCGGTCGGCGTGAGCAGGCCGCAGAGCATGCGGATGGTCGTCGACTTGCCGGAACCGTTCGGTCCGAGGAAACCGTAGACATTGGCGCGCGGCACGCGCAGATCGACGCCATCGACGGCCTTCAGCGCGCCGAACTGCTTGCCGAGACCGCGGGCGACAATTGCGGGACGATCTGCCGAACGATCCGCGGGACGATCTTCCCGAGGCAAGGCGGCATGGTCGGGGGCGTTCACGGGCTCACCGTTTCGCGGCCGCGAAATCCACCCGCACCGGCAGCCCGGCCGGCAGATCCGCGCCGCCTTCGATGACGATCTCGGCGAGATAGCTCAGCCGCGCCGCGTCCTTGCCGCTCAGCGCGTAGTACGGCGTGAAACTCGGTTCGCTGCGGATCGCGCGCACGCGCCCGCGCAGCACGGCATCGCGGCCGTCGACATGCACCGAGGCCGCATCGCCGATCTTCACGCGCGCGCGGATCGGCTCGGGCACGTAGACGCGCGCATACGGCGCGTCGCCAATCAGCAGGATCGCCAGCGGCGCGCCCACCGGCGCCTGATCGCCGAGTTCGTAAGGCAGGCTGTCGATGCGTCCCGCGCGCGGCGCCACGATCTTCAGTTTGTCCAGTGTCACCGCCTGTGCAGCGGTCTGCGCTTCGGACGCACGCACCGCGGCCTGCGCCTGCGCGATGCGCTCGCGCCGCGCACCATGTTCCAACTCATCCAGCGCGGCCTGCGCCGTCCCCACGCTCGCGTCCGCGCTTTCGGCCGCGGCGCGGGCGCGATCGACCTCCGCCGCCGCGACCAGCCGGCGTTGCCCCAGCGGCTGCACGCGCGCGAGATAGGCGCGGGCGTCGCGGGCCACGGCCTGCGCATTCGCCACCCGCGCGCGCGCCTGATCGATCTGTTCGTCGCGCGTGCCCGCCTCCAGTTCGGCCAGCACCTCGCGCTGCTGGTCGGTCTGCGCGCGCAGCGCATCGGTCTGCGCAGCGATGCGCGTGGGTTCCAGAGTCATCAGCGTGGCGCCGGCCTTCACGCGGTCGCCTTCGCGCACGTCGACCGAGACGATCCGCTCCGCCGACGGCGCGGGCAACGCGATGCGGTCGTACTCCAACGTGCCCAGCGCCTGCGGCGCGTCGTCGGCGCAGCCGGCGAGCAGCAGTGCCGCCAGCATGGGAACCGTAACAATCGGAACGAAACACTTCGAAAGGAAACAGCACCGTCTACGCATCGCGCAGCTCCAGACCATGTTCGAGAAGGGTGAGGACGTGATCGCCGATCGCGTCGGCATCGATGTCGGCGGCGTCGAAGAGACCGCGCCAGATCGGCGCGCTCGCGGCCATGAACATCGTCTGGCCGATCAGCGAGGGCACCAGCAGGCGCGGGTCGATCCGCGGATTCAGCCGGCCCTGCGCCTGCGCCTGCGCGAAGCGCTCGGCCAGCGCGCGCGCCACCACCGGGCCGATGCGCTCCTGCATGAGCCGGCGCAGTCCGCCACCTTCGTGCAGCACTTCGCGCACCCACAGTTGCGGCAGCCACGGATGCGCCATCGCGGTGGCCAAGACCGCGCGCACGAACCCGCGGATCAGCGCGCGCGGATCGTCGCCGGCGTCCAGCAGCGGCGCGCGCAGATGCTGCGTGACCGGCATCAATCGTTCCTCGATCACCGCGTCCAGCAGCGCATCGCGATTGCCGAAGTAATAGTGCAGCAGCGCCGGCGTGGCCCCGGCCGCGGTGGCGATGTCGCGCAGCGAACTGCCGGCGATGCCCTGGCGTGCGAAACAGGCGACGGCGGCGTCGAGCAGCCGTCCGCGCAGATCCGCACCATCATCCGCGGCGGGCCGACCGGGCGACCGGCCGCGAGGCCGCAAGGCGGGGCGGGAAGCGGTGCCGGAAGGTTTGGATGGCGACATGATCATAAAATTAATTGTTCGATTAATTAATGTCCAGCCTGAACCCCGGCCCGACCGACGAACGGTCGGCGGCATGGTCTCCGCCCGCATCGCGCGCTACCCTTTCCGGCCTATGCAGACCCATGCGCTCCGCCCCTACAGCCGCGACTTCGCGCTCGACCCCGCCGATCCCGAACGCCTCGCCAACCTCGCCGGCCCTTTCGACGCCCATCTGCGCCAGATCGAACTGCGGCGCGGCGTGGAAATCGCCGGTCGCGGCAACCTCTTCCGCGTCAGCGGCGACGACGAAGCCAGCGTGGCCGCGACCGAGAAACTGCTCCGCGCGCTCTACGAGGAAGCCGCCGAAACCACGTTCGACGCGCAGGCGATCCATCTGCGCCTCGGCGGCGACGAGCCCGCCACGCCCGTGAACGCTGGCGGCTACCAGCCGCAGGACGTCGCGGTGAAGGTCAAGCGCGGCACCGTGCGCGGCCGCGGCGCGAACCAGCAGAAATATCTGCACGCGATCGCCACCCACGACATCAATTTCGGCATCGGCCCCGCCGGCACCGGCAAGACCTTCCTCGCCGTGGCGATGGCGGTGGAAGCGCTGAACACCGCGCGCATCCAGCGCATCGTCCTGGTGCGCCCGGCGGTGGAAGCCGGCGAAAAGCTCGGCTTCCTCCCTGGCGATCTCTCGCAGAAGGTCGATCCCTACCTGCGTCCGCTCTACGACGCGCTGTACGAAATGCTCGGCGTCGAAAAGGTCGCGAAGCTGCTGGAGAAGAACGTCATCGAGATCGCGCCGCTGGCGTACATGCGCGGACGCACGCTCAACGACGCCTACGTGATCCTCGACGAGGCCCAGAACACCACCATCGAACAGATGAAGATGTTCCTCACCCGCCTCGGCTTCGGCAGCACCGCCGTGGTCACCGGCGACCTGACCCAGATCGATCTGCCGAAGCACGTGAAATCCGGCCTGCGCGACGCCATCGACGTGCTGCGCGAGGTCGACGGCGTCAGCTTCACCTTCTTCGAAGCCCGCGACGTGGTCCGCCATCCGCTGGTGGCGAAGATCGTGCGGGCGTATGAAGCGCAGACCTCAAGGGAACAGGCCGCCCCATGAAATCCGACATCCGCGCGTGGTGTGCGCTGGTCTGCATCGCGTCGGCGCTGTCTGCCGCTCGCGCTGCGGACACGCCAGCGCCCCTTCTGCGCCCCTACGTCGAGGAATCCCGCATCTCCGCGCCGAAGCATGCCGGCTCGCTGCTGCTGACGGCTGCGGAGCACGATGTCGCTCGAAGGATGTCCGGCGTCGTCCTTCGTTACCGCGACGGCAACGCTCCGGAAACGACGATCACGTTCGTGATCCACCCGGCCGGGGATGAGCCGGAGCAGAAGTCGCTCAAGGCTGAATTCCGTGCCTTGCAGACACGGCTCGCCGAGGGCGCCGCCAGCGCCGGTCATGCCGATTACGAAGTCGTCGATGTCTCCGGCGTATCGGTGAAGCTGCCGCCGAAGCGCGGCAACTCGACGACCATCGACCTCGCCACCGGTCAGCCGATACCCAATCCGACGCCCTCCTCGCAGAACGATGTCCTTTATCCACAGAAACCGCTGCGCGGACAGCGGATGACGACGACCTATCTGGACCGCGGAGCCGGCAACGATGCGCCGTCCCGCCGGAGCAAGTACATCTATCTCTTCAATCGCCATATGTATTTCATCCGCGCCACGGTGACGAACACCGGAGTTCTCCCAAATCAGGAACTCGAAAAACGATCGGACGAGATCATCGAAAACATCGTCTCCCAGATTGGAATCGAGAACATCGGCCGTTGCGGCGCAATGTCGATGTACGTGAACGACGCCGCGACCGCCAGCATCGGACAGATTCTCCATGCGATGGAGGAAATGGGCTGGCGCAGTTGTGTCGAATCGACGACGGCCGCCACGCTCACCTCATCGAATGACAGCAGCGAAGTCGTGACCATCCGATACGAGCCAGCAGACTGGAGCGTGCAATGACCAAAGGCCCGATCCGCCTCGATGTCGCCGTCGGCTACGCCGCGCCGCGCGCGGGCGTGCCGGCGGCGACCAGTTTCCGGCGCTGGGTCGCGACCGCGCTGGAAGGACGCATCCGCGAGGCCGACATCGCGATCCGCCTGGTCGGCGAGGATGAAGGCCGCTCGCTCAACCGCCATTACCGCGGCAAGGACTACGCGACCAATGTGCTGAGTTTCCCCGGCGAATTGCCGGAAGGCGTGAAGCTGCCCAAGGGCGTGACCCTGCCGCTGATGGGCGACATCGTGCTGTGCGTGCCGGTCGTCGCCCGCGAAGCCGCCGAACAGGACAAGCCGGTCGCGCACCACTACGCCCACCTCACCGTGCACGGCGTGCTGCATCTGCTGGGCATGGATCATCAGGACGAACGCGAAGCCGAATGCATGGAACAACTGGAGCGCGACATCCTCGCCGAACTGGGCATCGCCGATCCCTATCGCATCCGCGATTGACGCCGCGGAGCACGCCGCTGTCGTAGGAGGGCCTTCAGGCCCGAGCTTTTCGGTCCGATCGCGATGCCCGATCGCGATGTCCGCGCGTGAAGCTCGGGCCTGAAGGCCCTCCTACAAAATCTGAAGGCCCTCCTGCGATGATCGGGCTCGGCGTTTATTCCACCTGCACTCGCACCACCTCGCCGAAACCGAGTTCGCGCACGCCGGCTTCGATCGTCTTCAGATCGCCGATGACGATCCACACCAGCTCATCGGGCTTCACCACGCGGCCGGCCTCGGCCAGCGCGGCCGGATCCAGCGCGCGCAGGTTGTCGGCGTAATCGTAGTAGTACTCCGGCGCACGGCCGGTGTTGACGTGATCGACCGCCGCCGAGATCAGCGCGTCGAGCGTCTCGAAGCGACCCGGCAGGCGCGCGACCTGGCTGCGCATGATGCTGTCGTATTCCTCTCCGACCAGCGGACGCGCGCCGGCGACGCCGCGGATTTCCTTCAGCACTTCGATCATCGATTCCTTCGTCTTGTCGGTCTGCACCGGCGCGGTGACCACGAAGCTGCGGGTGCCGCGCGCGCCGGACAGCCCGCCGGAGGTGCCGTACGACCAGTGCTTCTCCAGGCGCAGATTGCGGTTCAGGCGCGACGTCGCCATGCCGCCGAAATTGCGCATCACCGTTTCCAGCGCGAGATCGCCCGGGGTGGCGCCATCCGGACCGAGATGCGCGGCCACGATCACCGACTGCGGCGCATCGGGCTTGTCGACCAGATACACCTTGCCGCGGCCGGGCGAATTCGCCGCGGCGAGCGCCTTGGCCGGCGCCTGCCCGCCGCGCCACGCGCCGAAACTGCGTTCCAGTTCGGGCACCAGCGTGGACAGATCGATGTCGCCGGCGACCACCAGCGTCGTGTTCGACGGCACGAACCAGCGCCGGTGCCAGTCCAGCAGTGCGTCGCGCTGCAGCGCCGACACCGACGCGGCCGTGCCGAGACTGCCACCGGGACGGCCGTAGGGATGTTCGGCGCCGTACAGCAGCGGCGGCAGCAGTCGCTGCACCGCGCCGCCCGGATTCGCGCGCTGCTGTTCGATCGCGGCGAGCTGCTGCTTGCGCTGCAGGTCGACCATGTCCTGCGGGAACGCGGGATTGCGCGCGACATCCGCGAGCAGATCCAGCGAGCCGCCGAGGTTGGCGCGCAGCGCGGTCATGTACACGAACGACTGGTCCAGCGAATTGCCGGTGCCCAGGGTCGCGCCGAGCGCATCGCGTTCGTCGGCGATGCGGAAGGCATCGCGCGTGGTCGTGCCCTTGAGGAACAGATCGAGCGCGAAACGCGAGGTGCCCGGGGCCGTCGCCGGATCGGCGCTGGCGCCGGCATCGACCGCCAGCGCCATGCTCACCAGCGGCGCCGAATGGCGTTCCAGCAACACCACCTTCATGCCGTTCGACAGCGTCGCGCGCTGCATCCGCGGGAACGCGACCTTCGGCGGCGCGCCCAGCGCGGGCAGCGCGGTGCGGTCGAACGTGTCGCGACCGGCAGCGAGTTTCGGGAAGGGTTCCACCACCAGGGTCGCGTGATGGCCGCGCAGCCACGTCTGCGCCGTGGTCTGAACGTGGTTCGGGCTCAGTCCCGCCAGATCGCGCAGCCGCTGCAGATAGGCTTCGGAATCGCCGTGATAGGTCTGGCTTTCCGCGAGCACGTCGGAACGCCCGCCGAAACCGCCGAGACGCTCGATGCCGCGGGCGAACGCGGCGAGGAACCGCGTGCGCGCACGCTGCAGATCGGCCGGCGCCGGCCCCTGCTTCAACAGCGCGGCGAGCGTGGCGTCGAGTTCACGTTCGGCGGCGACCGGATCGGCGCCGGGCTTCACGTCGACGGTAACGATGAAGGTGCTCGCGAGTTCGCCATCGTTGACGAAGGCGCCGACATTGGTCGCGAGCTGGGTCTCGAACACCAGCCGGCGATCCAGCGGCGCGCTGTCGCTGCCCGACAACACGCTGGCAAACAGTTCCATCGCATGCACGTCGCGCGCGCCGCCCGGCGGCAGCGGCCACGCGCGGTAGATGCGGTGCTGCGGCACGCGATCCTGCATCGTGTCGCGGATGTCGCCGTCGAGCCGCGGCACCCAGGCTTCCAGCCGCGGCAGCGGCGGGCCCGGCGGAATCGCGCCGAAATACTTCGTGGTCAGCGCCTTCGCCTGCTCGACGGTGATGTCGCCGGCCAGCGCCAGCACCGCATTGTTCGGGCCGTAGTAGGTGGCGTACCACGCCTTCACGTCTTCGAGCTTCGCCGCCTGCAGATCGTCCATGCTGCCGATCGTCGACCAGCTGTAGGGATGCGAATACGGGTACATCACCTGCAGCAGGCGCTCGAAACTGCGGCCGTAGGGCTGATTCTCGCCCTGCCGCTTCTCGTTCTGGACCACGCCGCGTTCGCGCTCCAGCATCTCCTGATTGATGTTCGCGGCGAGGAAACCCATGCGGTCCGCTTCGAGATACAGCGTGCGTTCCAGCGCCGAGACCGGCACGTCCTCGAAGAAATTGGTGCGGTCGGTATTGGTCGTGCCGTTGCGGTTGTTCGCGCCGAGATCGTCCATCGCCTCGCGGAAGCCGTGCGGATAGTTCTGGCTGCCGTTGAAGAAGAAATGCTCGAACAGATGCGCGAAGCCGGTGCGCCCGCGACGTTCGTCGCGCGAGCCGACGTGATACCAGACATTCACCGCCACGATCGGCACGCTGTGGTCTTCGTGCACCAGCACGGTCAGGCCGTTGGGCAGCACGAAGCGTTCGTGCTTGATGCGCAGCTGCTCCACATCGGGCACAACCGGCGTGGCGGCGAAGGCCGCGGCGACGGGCGCCGCGAGCGCGCAGAGGAGGACGAGGGCGGAGGCGAATCTGCGCATGGCGAGGCTCGATCGGACGGGAATGGAGACGGGACCGGAGCCGGTGCGCTCGGCACGCACGGCTTTCGGGCCGCTGACCGTAGCAGCGCCGCCGATGCGCACGACAGGGCCGGAAGACAGGGGCAATTCGTGTCCGCAACGCCCCGGATTCATCCAAGCGTTTGATTTTGCAAAGAATCCCCCGGCCGACCCCGGTCGCGAACGCCCCACCCCGCATGCGCACCTCGCCCCGCTCCGCTAAACTGGCCCACTCCGCCCGCACGGGCGATGCCATGACGACAATGTCCGAGGACGACAGTACCCGCGCGCCGGACGGCGCCGCGAAGCCCGCCGACAAGCCGGCTTCCGACAAACCCAACGGCCGCAAGGCCGACAAGGGCCGCTCCTGGCTCTCCCGCCTGAGCGCCGCCATTTCCGGCGAGCCCGACAATCAGGAAGATCTGGTCGAGCTGCTGCGCGACGTGCAGGCCGACGGCGTGATCGATGCCGACACCCTGCGGATCATGGAAGGCGCGGTCGCCATTTCCGACATGAGCGTCGGCGACATCATGGTGCCGCGCGCGCAGATGGTGGTGCTGCCGGTCGACGGCAAATTCCTCGCGCTGATGAAGGAAGTGGTCGAATCCGGCCATTCGCGCTTCCCGGTACACGGCGAAGACAAGGACGAAATCCTCGGCATCCTGCTCGCGAAGGATCTGCTGCGCGGCGTGGTGACCGACAACGGCCCGAGCACCGTGCGCGAACTGCTGCGCCCCGCGGTGCTCGTCCCCGAATCCAAGCGCCTCGACATCCTGCTGCGCGAGTTCCGCCAGTCGCGCAACCACATGGCGATCGTGATCGACGAATACGGCGGCGTCGCCGGCCTCGTCACCATCGAGGACGTGCTGGAACAGATCGTCGGCGAGATCGACGACGAGCACGACGACGCCGAAGACCCCAACGCGCTGATCGCGGCCCAGGCCGACGGCCAGTATCTGGTCGACGCGCTGACCCCGATCGCCGACTTCAACGCCCGGTTCGGCGCGGATTTCGCCGACGACGAATACGACACCATCGGCGGGCTGGTCACCTCGGCCATCGGCCACCTGCCCGAAGCCGGCGAAGAGCTGACGCTGGGCCGCTTCGGTTTCCGCATCGCGCACGCCGACGCGCGTCGCCTGCACACGCTGCACGTGAGCGTGCATGCCGCGTAAGCCGATGCAACGCGCGCGGCGCCTGTTGATCGGGCTCTGCGCGCTGTTCTTCGCCCTGGCGGCACAGGCCGCGCCGCGGATCGGCGTGGCGACGATGCAGCCGGGCGAGATCTTCTTCGAACGTTTCGGCCACAACGCCATCGTCGTCGACGATCCGGCGACGAACGAAACGCTGTCCTACAACTTCGGTTTCTTCGACATGGAAGAAGCCGGCTTCATGGGTCGCTTCATCCAGGGGGACATGCGCTATTACCTCGCGCGCCTGCCGTGGCGCGACGACCTGCAGTACTACCTCGACAGCGGCCGCGGCGTGCGCATCCAATGGCTCGACCTCACACCGGCGCAGGCCGAGGCGATGGCCGCCGCGCTGGCGGAGAACGCGAAGCCCGAGAACGCGCGCTACCGCTACGACTACTTCACCGACAACTGCGCCACCCGCGTGCGCGACGCCGTCGACCGCGCGCTCGGCGGCGCGCTGAAACCGCAGCTCGTCTCGCGCTCGCAGGGCAACACCTACCGCAACGAAGCGGTGCGCCTGGCCAGTCCGGCGTCGTGGATGTGGCTGGGTTTCGACATCGGTCTCGGCCCGGCCTCGGATATGCCGCTGTCGCGCTGGGAAGACGCCTACGTGCCGATGCGCCTCGCAGACAGCCTGCGCGAAGCGCGCCTTCCCGACGGCCGTCCGCTGGTACTCGCGGAAGACGAGGTCGCGCCGCACCGCATCGCGCCCGAACCCGCCGAATTCGCGTTTGTGTGGTGGCGCTGGCTGCTCGCCGGACTCGCGATCGCCGCGCTGTGGAGCCTCTGGCGTTCGCGTGCACCGCGCAGCGCCGCCGCCGCCGCGACGCTGTTCTGGCTCGCCTCCGCCACACTCGGCACGGTGATGCTGCTCGTCTGGCTCGGCACCGAACACCGCTTCGGCTGGGCCAACCGCAATCTGCTGCTGCTCAGCCCGCTGTGCTGGCTGCTGCTGCCGGGCGGCTGGCGCCTGCTGCGCGGCCGCGCACCTGGACGCCTGTTCCGTATCGCGCTCGCGACGGTCGCGGTCGGCGCCGTCCTCGCACCCTTCGCGCACTGGGTCGCCGCCGTACCGCAGGCCAACGGCCACTGGATCGCCCTGCTGCTGCCGATACACGCCGCCCTCGCGCTGGCGTGGCTGCGCCCGCGCCCATAGATCGCCCCTGTAGGAGGGCCTTCAGGCCCGAGCTTTTGATCTTGATCCCATCGCAGAGTTCGGGGCTGAAGCCCCTCCTACAAAACCACACGCCCGTCGCCCCGTAGGAGGGCCTTCAGGCCCGAGCTTTCCCGCCCTCGGAAAACGCCTACCTCCAACCGCGGCTTGGCCTGATTCCACAGACTCGGGCATCCACGCATCCTGCCCGGATGAACCACGGACATCATCGACTCCGAAAAGGCCGCGTTTCGCAACCGGGCCGAATCTACCTGGTCACGTTCTGCACCCACGCACGCAAACCGATCTTCCGGGAACACGGAATCGCCACCGATGCAGCCGCCGCACTGCTCGAATCCCGGCACTGGACCGGCGCGCACCTCATGGCATGGGTATTGATGCCCGATCACTGGCACGGTCTGATCCGGCTCGATGCGGACATCTCTCTCTCGCAACTGATCGGCAGGCTGAAAGGCGCGAGCGCACGCACATTGGGGCAGCGTCATCCGCACGCCGGGCGCGTCTGGCAGGACAGCTTCCACGATCGCGCGCTGCGCGCCGAAGAAGACCTGCCGACCGTCGCGAACTACATCCTCAACAATCCCGTGCGTGCGGGCCTGGTCGACACCGCCGACGCCTATCCGTTTTCGCAAGGCCTCCCTCTGTAGGAGGGCCTTCAAGCCCGAGCTCTTGATCTTGATCCGTCGCAGAGCTCGGGGCTAAAGCCCCTCCTACAAATCACACGCCCGTCGCCCCCGTAGGAGGGCCTTCAGGCCCGAGCTCTTGATCTTGATCCATCCCAGAGATCGGGGCTAAAGCCCCTCCTACAAAAATCACACGCCCGTCGCCCCCGTAGGAGGGCCTTCAGGCCCGAGCTCTTGATCTTGATCCGTCGCAGAGCTCGGGGCTAAAGCCCCTCCTACAAATCACACGCCCGTCGCCCCCGTAGGAGGGCCTTCAGGCCCGAGCTCTTGATCTTGATTCATCGCAGAGCTCGGGGCTGAAGCCCCTCCTACAGGCCATCTCACACCGCCCACCTCCTACGGGATCCTGCGGCGCTCAGGCCCACGCTTGCCCCACCCGCCCGATCCCGGCACGATGCCGCGCATGAGCACGCCCAATCCCGCCGTCCCGACGCTGCCGCAATGCGTCGTGAACTGCGCCGTCTACCGCGACGGCGTCCGCACCGACATCGGCCTCGACCAGATCAGCGACGTGCTCGCCGCGGACGACGGCAGCTTCGTCTGGGTCGGCCTGTACGAACCGGAAGAAACCCTGCTCGACAAACTGCAGGAGGAATTCTGCCTCCACGACCTCGCGATCGAGGACGCGCAGCACGCGCACCAGCGCCCGAAGATCGAGGCCTACGGCAATTCGCTGTTCCTCGCCGTGCACACCGCGCAGCTGGTCGAAGGCCACGTGCGCTTCGGCGAGACCCACGCCTTCGTCGGCCCGCGCTTTCTGGTGACGGTACGCCACGGCGCCTCGCTGTCGTACCGCCACGTCCGCGCCCGCTTCGAGCGCGAACCCGAGCTGCTGTCGCAGGGCCCGGCATTCGCGCTGTACGGCATCCTCGATTTCATCGTCGACAACTACCAGCCCATCGTCAACGAATTCCGCGACGAACTGAACGCGCTGGAGCACGAGATCCTCGCGTCCTCGTGGCGCCGCGACACCATCGTCAAGCTCTACGAACTGAAGAAGGAACTCACCCAACTGCGGCTCGCGATCGCGCCGCTGCAGGACATCCTCGCCCAGCTCACCCGCACCCAGATGACCCAGGTGACCGAGGAAGCCAAGCTCTACTTCCGCGACG
The DNA here is from genome assembly GCF_039543145.1 of Lysobacter hankyongensis. Taxonomy (NCBI): domain Bacteria; kingdom Pseudomonadati; phylum Pseudomonadota; class Gammaproteobacteria; order Lysobacterales; family Lysobacteraceae; genus Lysobacter; species Lysobacter hankyongensis. The sequence goes on from NZ_BAABJE010000001.1 coordinate 566,153, forward strand.
TGCTCGACCATGTCGTGCGCCTCAACGACGCCATCGACACCCTGCGCGAAATGCTCAGCGCCGCGATGAGCGTCAACCTCTCGCTGGTCACCATCCAGCAGGGCGAAACCGTCAAGAAACTCGCCGGCTGGGCGGCCCTGCTCGCCGCACCCACGCTGATCGCCAGCTGGTACGGCATGAACTTCGAACACATGCCCGAACTGCACGGCAAGTACAGCTACTGGATCCTCATCGGTACCGTCGTCGTCGTGTGCGTGGTGCTGTACCGCTATCTCAAGAAAGTCCGCTGGCTGTAGGGCGGGCTCAAGCCCGCCCGAACGATCCCGCCGCGGAACAGCAGGCATCCTCGTTCCATCGCAGACTGGTGCTTGAGATTCGCGAAACGAACCGCGGACTCATCTGCCGAATTCCCCACGACAATGCGCACGACATGACAAAGGAAACGATCATGAAAACCAGAATCGGCATCTTCGCCCTCCTCATGGTGTTTTCGACCGGCAGCATCGGGCAGATCACCCCGCAACCGCCCCTCGTCGCATTGCGATCGGCATACAACGCGCAATACACCGACCATTTCTACACCATCGACGCGCAGCAACACGCGACGGCCGTCGGCAACCACGGATACGCCAACACGGGCATTCTGGCGTACATGGAGAAAACGCAGCAGCCGAGCACCAGGCCGTTCAAGCGATTCTTCAAGGGCGCACCGCAGCTCGATCATTTCTACACGGCATCGGCGACCGAAGAAAGTCAGGTGCTGGCCGCCGGTTACGTGTACGAAGGCATCGAAGGCTACATCTACACGACCCAAGTGCCGGGTTCGGTTCCGATGTACCGCGCCGCGAAATACGATGGCGCCACCGGCGATCTCGTCCACAAGTACACGCTCAGTTCGACCGAACTCTACAACCTGACGACCCAGGGCTGGGGATCGGACGGTCTCCAGGGCTACGTGTATACGACCGCGAACCCGACGGTCAGCGGCGGCATGATCCTAGGCTTGCGCTGCCCGGGCAGGGCGGCGGGCGACTGCAACGGCACCAATCCGAACATTCCGAACTACCGCGATTACTACTTCGGCAGCACCGGCGTCGCCGCCACCTCGAAACCCGCAGGCAGAACCACGCAGCGCATGCGCTTCAGGTTCTGGTCGCCCGACTACTTCGGCAGCACCGACCATCTGTTCTTTTCCCTGCATGGCCGATTCTCGCTGGGCTCGCCGAATGCGCTGAATGTCTGCCCAAGCCAGGATCAGGTCGGCCCGAGCTGCACCTGGCATCGCGGTCTCGGCATGATCATCTTCGGGCAATCGATATCGATGCCCAACAACAGTTGGCCGGCCCAGATGCCCAACCAGGTCTTCACCGAATCCTGGTGGGTGGCCGGCAACGATGGCGGGAACCTCCGCGGCGCCAACCCGGGCAGCAGCACGCTGGCGAACAACCGCACGTATTCCGTGGACATCCGCGTCAGCGACAACGGCAACATCTCGTACAGCATCATCGACACCGGCACCAACACGCTGGTCAAGTCGGACATCTGGAACGCCAGCGGACAATTCGCGAATCCCGCCAGCCCCTTTCCCGTGGAGCTGACGGGTTACACGCTGGGCTACGCCACGGGCAGTCAGCGCGACTACACGGTCTACATCACCAACTTCTCGGTGGATTGGCTCTAACCACCGGCGAATGTCCGGGACCGATCCGGCCGATCGCCCGCACGGCGGGCGGTCGGCATGTGCGCCGCGACGCAGCGCCATCCCCGTAGGAGGGCCTTCAGGCCCGAGCGCTTGATCTTGATCCGTCGCAAGGCTCGGGGCTGAAGCCCCTCCTGCAACACTACACGCCCGCCGCCCCGGCAGGAGGGCCTTCAGGCCCGATCTTCTGATCGACGGTTAGAGGGGTGAGGGCGCGCAACCAGACCCACTCGAACCACCGCCCATCCCGAATCCGCTTGCGATGCGATCGTCGCTACGTTCGATGCCTGCAGGTATCGGATGTCGGAAGAGTGGGCATCGCTGCGCTCACCCTACCCAGCGAACGCCATCCTCATCGACATCGCCGTCGCCCGCGTGGTGCTGTACCGCTATCTCAAGAAGGTCCGCGGGTTGTAGGGCGGGCTCAAGCCCGCCGCCCTGCCCCTGTAGTAGCGACGCAAGTCGCGACCAGCGTACCCGCTGTCGCACTCATTTACCGCATCATGGCCCCGGCGCGGAGCGCTCCCGAAAAGACTCGTACAAACGCCCAGGGCCCAGAAGAATTCCCAGCAGCCCCAGGCGAATACGCTCCGAAGCAAGCGCCTGATTGCTCATCGAGGCATGTGCTTCCTGCGCGTCCATGATGGCGTGCAACAACTCCGTGTGCAGGTCGGGGGAATTGGCGAATTGTTCCTTCGAATTGCTCAGTGCCTGGCGTTGCAGGGTTTCGTTCTCGAGCAGTTTCCCCTTGATGACACCGTCGACGTACTGCAACTGATCGGATTCCGACAGGATGCCTTCGAACAAACCATTGACCTTCTCGATGATCTCGACGAGATAGACCCGCTCCTTGTCCTGGACCCGACCGCTGCCCGTGGCGTCGATCGGCTTGAGCTTGTAGTTGCCATCGGTGTCCAGGCTCAACGCCTGCTTGCCTGACGTTCGCAGGGAATGGTGCGTCAGGATGACCTTGGACAGGTCCACCGTGTCGCGCTCCCGGCCGAAATCCAGCAACGGGATCAGACGCTTGTAGAAGATGGCGCGCTTCTCGATGTCCGTGTTGCCGTAATCGAAAATCTGCGACAGGAAGGCATAGAGGCGGACGTATGCGCCCATGTCGCCCTTGAAGAGGACAAGCTCGTCCATGATGTCCTTGTTCGCCTTCGCCGCTTCGGCATGTCCGCCTGCTTCCGCGGCGACACGCGCCTGCCGGGCCGCCTTGTAGCGCTTGAGCAATCGGTCGGCGACCGGTTCGATCGCCGCGCTCAACTTCGCCTGCGTTGCGGAAGGATCGATCTCCGCGGCCACCACCCGGTCGACCTCGAAAGCGTCGTAGTAGCCCGCGGCATCCAGCTTCGCCCTCAGATCGAACACGAGGTTGGGATCGGTCGTCGCTTCCAACTGCGCGGTCTTGTAGTAAGTCTGGAAAGCCTTGAGGATTTCGGCCGGGTCGTTCACGAAATCGAGGATGTATGTCGTGTCCTTGTCCGGGTAGGCGCGATTCAACCGAGACAGTGTCTGCACGGCCTGGATACCGCCGAGCAGCTTGTCGATGTACATGCCGCACAGCAGCGGCTGGTCGAATCCGGTCTGGAACTTGTTCGCGACCAGCAGCAGGTGGTAATCGGGTCGCGCGAACGCTTCGCGGATGTCGCGTCCCTTCAGCCCGGGATTGAGCAGCGCATTGCTTTCGGTGACTGGCTCGGGGTAGCTCTCGGGGTCGTCCACTTCCCCAGAGAACGCCACCAATACGCCCAGCGGATAGCCCTGCCGCTCGATGTAGGCGCGAATCGCCTTCTGCCAGCGCACGGCCTCCTTGCGGCTGGCGACGACCACCATGGCCTTGGCCTTGCCGGCCAGCAGCGGCTGCACGTTCTCGCGGTAGTGCTCCACCACCACCTGCACCTTGGACGCGATGTTGTAGTCGTGCAGGCGCACCCACTGCATCAGGCCCTTCATCGCCGCGGAACGCTCGACCTGCGACTGGTCGAACTCCTCGCCGCCATGCGCAAGCCGGAACGCCAGCTTGTACGGCGTGTAGTTGCACAGCACGTCGAGAATGAATTCCTCCTCGATCGCCTGCTGCATGCTGTAGACGTGGAAGGGCTCGGGCTTGCCATCCGAGCCGGGGCGGCCGAACAGTTCCAGCGTCTTGCCCTTCGGGGTCGCGGTGAAGGCGACATAGGTCAGCCCGACATGGCCGCCCGCGCGCGCCGCCATACTGGCGGAAAGGATGGTTTGCGAATCGACCTCGCCGCCATCCTGCAACTCGGCCCATTCCTCGGCACTCAGGATCTCGCGCAGCTTCGCGGCGGCTTCGCCCGTCTGCGAGCTGTGGGCTTCGTCGGCGATCACGGCGAACCGCTTGCCTTCGGTCGCCGCCAATTCCTGCACGGTTTTCAAGGCGAACGGGAATGTCTGGATCGTGCAGACGATGATCTTCTTGCCGTCCTTCAGCGCCTGCCCCAGTTGCCGACTCTTGCTAGCCTGCTCGCCGGTGATCGACGCCACCACGCCGGTCGTCCGTTCGAAGTCGAAGATTGCCTCCTGCAACTGTGCGTCCAGCACGTTGCGGTCGGAGACCACCAGCACGCTGTCGAAGACCTTGTGGTTGGCATCATCGTGCAGGTCGGCGAGGAAGTGCGCGGTCCATGCGATCGAATTGGTCTTGCCCGAGCCGGCGGAATGCTGGATCAGGTAGCGCTGGCCGGCACCGTTGGCGCGGATGTCGGCCACCAGCTTCCGGGTCACATCCAACTGGTGATAGCGCGGGAAGATCACCGACACCAATTGCTTCTTGTCGTCGCGCTTGCCGATCAGGTATCGGCCGAGGATCTGCAACCAGCTCTCGCGCGCCCAGACCTGTTCCCACAGGTAGGCGGTCGCGAAACCTTCCGGGTTCGGCGGATTGCCGGCGGCGCCGTCGTTGCCGCGATTGAACGGCAGGAAGCGGGTGTCCGTCCCGTCCAGCCGCGTCGTCATCATCACTTCGGATTGACTGACCGCGAAATGGACCAGCGCCCCTCCGGGGAACGACAGCAGCGGTTCGCTCACGCCACCCTTGGGATGCGGACTGCGGTCGTGGCGGTACTGGTCCACCGCATCGTCGACGCACTGGGTGAAATCGGATTTCAATTCCGCAGTGGCGACCGCCACGCCGTTGACGAACAGCACCAGATCGATCGCGTCCTGCGGCCGGTTGGGCGAATGATGCACCTGCCGCACCACGCGCAACCGATTGTCAGCGTAGTGCTGCTGCGTCACCGGGTTCGTCGCCAGCGCCGGCTTGAACTGGGCCAGCGACAGCGGCGCCTTCAGGCCCACCAGTTCGACGCCGCGGCGCAGCACGTCCAGCGTGCCGCGCTCGTCGAGGCTCTTGCGCACGCGCTCGGCCACGCGCCGGCCCGCATGCGGGCCATGCGCCTTCGTCAGCGCCTGCCACGCCTGCGGCTGGGTCGCCTCGATCCAGGCCAGCAGGTCGGGCAGGAACAACGCCGTCGTCCGGTCGTACAGGCCGGCGTCCCCCTCCGCATGCAGCCAGCCATGCGCGGCGAGGTAGTCGCAGATCTCGCGTTCGAAGTGGTGTTCCTGGTGCAAGTTCACGTGGCCTCCGCATCGCCCGTCGAAGCGTGTTGCAGCCCAGCGCACGCCATGATGAAGGCATTCATCCGATCAGCAAGCGCCGCGCGTCGGACGGAGAGGAAGTCGCGGTAGCGCTCCACGCTCCACAGCTCGGCTTCGAGAGGGACGCATTGACTGGAAAGTGCCTGGGCGCCCTGTTTCTGGACGATGTCGGCCAGATACTGGGAGGCCTCCTTGTTGCTGATGCGGCGATTGGTCTGCCCCGTGATGAACGCCATGTTGGCGATCTCGTTGATCTCGCCCGTCTCGTATCCCTTGGCTTTGAGCAGGGATTTCGGGATGACGTGATGCCACTGCACGAAGTGCAGCTTGCCCTAGTGCGTCAGCGAAAGCCCGAGTCCACTGTACCAATCCTTGGCATGATTGGCCTTCAGGGCGAGATAGGCCAGCGAGAACAGCGGGCTGTTGACGCCGCGTCCGGCGAGATCACCGGGCTCGACATGCAATCGGCCGAACTGGCGCTTCACCGGGTCGATCAGCCCCTCGATGCCCGCTCCGCGGAAGATGATCGCCAGATCCTCGTTGAGCAGCGTTTCCGTGGAACCGCGCGAGTAACGTCCGCGTGCGTTCGCCACCAGCAGCCAATGCAGCAGCTTCCTCTGCTCGTCGCCAGTCAGCTTGTTGTCCTTGACCCGACTGACCGCCGCCAGGGCATGGATGAACATCGGCGAGGACAGCAGCGACTCGTCTTCGATGCCCGCATTGCTGCGCAGGAAATTGATTGCGAAGCGCAGGCCTTCCTTTGCTTCTTCCCAGCCTTTCTTCAACTTGTCGACGGGCGTCGTCGCAACGCTCCTGAACAGGCATTGCTGGGTCGCGAATACGACGATCGCACGAACCAGTTGCCCGAGTTCGATCGTGAACCAACTCTGCTCGCACTCGTCCTGGAATTCCTCCAGTTGCCTCAACAGATTCGGCCAGCGCGACGTCATCTGCGCAAGCGCCAGGTCCGAAGACCGCAGCTTGGCGCCCAGGGAATTCACACGGACGAAGATCTCCGTCACCTCCTCGTAGCTCATCGTCCGTTCCAGCACGTGGACGACATAGCTGTAGTCGCAGATGGCGCGCAGTTTCTTGATCCGATCCGAATAGCGTTGGTATCGCGGATCGTCGAAGGACTTGACGCCTGCCTTCTGCAGCAGCTGCCCGTCGTTGTTGTTGCCGAAGACTTCGCTGACGCGTACCCACTGCGGCTGGGACAGCAGGCCCTTGCTGGCGACCACGAACGTCCGGCGACTCAGCTTTTCATGAAACCCCTCACGCTCGTCCGCATCTTCCTCGTCGCCGTCGAACTCGTCCTCGGCACTGAGCGGCGACTCCTCGTCGCTCTCGACCTCGATGACATCGGTCGGCGGGCCATCCGGGTGTTCGAGGTTGAACAGGATTTCGATGGGGCGTTTGCGGCCGCGCACATGCACCGGCTCGCCGTTGACCACCGCCGTCAGCGAGGTCAGGCGCTGCTGTCCATCCAGCAGCAGTTTGCGGCCGACGAAAGCACTGGTGTCCTGCGCGATGGCCGAGTCCCGGGTAGGGACCGGCTCATCCGTTTCCCACATGAGGATCGAACCGCTGGGGTATCCACGGTAGAGCGAATCCAGCAAATCGCGTACGCGCGTCGCCCGCCACACGTAGTGGCGCTGGATCTCCGGGAGGCGCAGTTCGCCTCGCTTGTACATGTCCACCAACGTCGAAATCGAAATGTTCTGCTGTTGCATCCTGCATCCCCCGTGTAATCGAACGATGGCCTGGTGGCGAGTGCTTTTCGTCAGCCTGCGCCGACGAGTCTGGAAATGAAATTGACGAGGATGCCCTCGCCCATGCGGACGGCAGTCTTGCCTGCGCGCACCAGGCGATGCGGGGGCTCCTGAAGCTGCGGCAGATACGCAGCGCCGCCGGTCTTGAAACGGTAGTGGCGCGCCATGAACCACAGTTCCGCGGCGATCGATTCTTCACTGGCACCTGTGCCGTGCAGACGGACGTAGCGTTCGATGGCCAGCGCGGCGATGTGGTCGCCATGGACGCGCGTACTGCGCGCGGGGTCGCCCTGCCAGTAGACGAGTACCTCGCCGTCCTCTTGATCCCATTCCGACTCGTCGACCGGCAGGATGAGGGTGCCGTCCTGAAGCGAGCGAGCGCACTGCGCGGCCCCGAAGCGCTCATGCACATAGAGCGGCATCAGGTTGCCGAGGAAAGCGACGATGGCGCCGCTCCGGCCGCCACGCGGGGCAGTGATGGCGGAAAGATGGGCCTGCAGGCGGGCGGACAACGCGACGCGCTCGCGCTTGTTGAAGGAGATCGTCGTCTGCCGGCCGTTGGCGCGGTAGCCGGTGACGGCCAGGTCGGGTTCGCGACGCGCCAGCCGTTCCAGGAACTGCTCGACCGGAACGAAGCCCTTGTCCGCTTCGTCGCGCTTGTTGTGCATGTAGACGACCGGGACGCCCTCCCGCGTCGTGACGCGCGGGCAGACGACTTCTGCCGGCGCATCGGTCCGGTATTCGATGTCGGGCATGCGCCCGTTCACGATGAAGGCGTCGAGGCCGCTCATGCCACCACCTTAGGTCCGACCAGACCGCGCACATCGATCTTGCCGGTGACGGCGGCGGAGATCAGCGCGGCACGGCGCTCCCGAAGCAAGGAGATGGCGGACTCGGCCTCGGCCTTTACGGAATCGAACATGGCGTTTTGGCTCGCAATGAAATCAACGATCTCCTTTTGCTCTTCAAGGGGAGGCAACGCAATCTTCCTGGACGCCATTACGCTCAAAGGAATGCGGGAGCGGGTGGTACCGGTGGAAAGCATCCCGGCATCGAAAGAAGCACCTGCAGACAGCTGCCATGCAACGAACTCAGGGATCGCCGCTTCAGGATCAAGACGAAACCTGAAACAGTCCGCCTTCACCAATGCAGACCCCAAACCCGGAGGGGCAACACAGGCACGCCCAAGAAGATTATTCTCATCTCCAAGACCTGCGACGAGAAGATCTCCTTCGACTACCGCATGCCTCTGCAGCTCTGTCAAGAAATAGGTTTCATCCAGAAAGACAGATTCGCCCTTGTGAAAATTACCTGCTCGTATGTTCTGGAGCCTGACCACCAACGCGCCAGCGTCCGTATAGTGATCCGACTTGATGCCAGAGCCGAATGGTCCGTCGCATCGCTCTAGAGTGACCTTGGACAACGCGACCAAGTCCCAATGCGCTGGGACCGCCCCCATCCAAGGAACCTGTGAATCCGTTACGGGCTCACGATAATCAATGCCCCGAGTAACCGCACGCATGACTACTGCTTGCCGCTTTTCGGACAGCAGCGCCAGCAGCTTTTCCTGATCTGCGATCAGCGCGTCGATCTTGGCAGTTTCGCGGTCGAGGAAGCAGAGGATTTCTTCTTGCTCATCTACAGGTGGCAATCCAACGCCTATGCCTTTGAGAATGTCCCAATTGATGGCTGCACGATGATCAAGGATTCCGTTCCCAAACGATTGCGCATATGACTGAAAAGCACGATTCTCAAAAATGCGAAATGCAAACCTAGCCTTCACCCTCTCCAGCTTTGGCCGGAGAACGATATAAACAGGACTGCAAACCCCCGATAAAGCGGAAAGACCATAGGAACCAATACCGTAGTTCATGCTATTGATAACCAAATCGCCCTTGAAAACCAACTTACACTTACTTAGGTCTTCCGGCTTCTTGTTTCCCACATCACCCTTTTCTTCATACGGAATGACACCCACGTTCGCCATAAGTGACAAATAGTCCTGATTCTTCGCATCCTCGTTTTTATCGACACATTCAGTCACAATAGATCGACAAGGTTGAACATCCCAATGACTGGGCACTTCGTGCAACCATTCCGTCTCTGCTGGCTTGTACACTGGATACCTTGGCAAACTCATTCCGCCAACTCCCCCAACATCCGCATGATGTTCGCTGACACTTGCCGCAGCTCCGCATCGATCTCCTCCAGCGGGCGCGGCGGCTCGTAGACGTAGAAGTGGCGGTTGAAGGGAATCTCGTAGCCGACCTTGCTCTTGCTCTCGTCGATCCACGCATCCGGCGCGTGCGGCAGCACTTCGCGCTCGAAGTACGCCCGGATGTCTTCGCCTAGCGGCACGTTCTCGGTATCGCGCAGGCTGCTGTCGGGCTGCGGCAGCCCCTTCTGCCTGCCCTTCTGCCCCAGCACCACCTTGCCTTTCTCGTCGCGCAGCGGACGTTCAACGGTGATGGTGGTGTAGCCGAAGCTGTCGTTGCGGAAGCGCCGCGACAGCGGGGCACGCTTGCGCTTGCCGCCCTCGGGCACGGCGGGTTCCGGCTGGCCGTCGCGCAGGACATGCCGGCCGACTTCCCTGCCGTCCTTGTCGAACAGCGTGACCACATCGGCCTCGGCGAAGTCGCCGAACAGCTTCGTCACTTCGGCGATATGCGCATCGGACATTTCCTTGCGCTTGCTACCCAGCGATTTGCGCATCTTCTGCCAGAAGCCGCTGGCATCGATCAGCTGCACCTGCCCGCGGCGCGGCGCGGGCTTCTTGTTGGAGACGATCCAGACATAGGTGGCGATGCCGGTGTTGTAGAACATGTCCGTTGGCAGGCCGATGATCGCCTCGACCAGATCGTTCTCCAGCAGGTAGCGACGGATCTCGCTCTCGCCGCTACCCGCACCGCCGGTGAACAGCGGCGAGCCGTTGAGCACGATACCGAAGCGGCTGCCGCCCGTACCGTTGACCACCGGCGCCATCTTGGCGACCAGGTGCAGCAGGAACAGCATGGAACCGTCGGACACGCGCGGCAGGCCGGGGCCGAAGCGGCCGTCGAAGCCTTTCAGTTCGTGCTCGGCGCGCACGGCCTTCTCGACCTTCTTCCACTCCACGCCAAACGGCGGATTGGACAGCATGTAGTCGAAGCGCTTGCGCGCGTGGCCGTCCTCGCTGAGGGTGTTGCCGAATACGATGTGGCTGACGTCCTGCCCGCGGATCAGCATGTCCGCCTTGCAGATGGCGTAGGACTCGGGATTCAGCTCCTGCCCGTACAGGCCGAGGCGCGCGACCGGGTTGTGTTCCAGCAGGTGTTCGGCCGCGACCGAGAGCATGCCGCCGGTGCCGGCGGTAGGGTCGTAGAGGGTGCGGACGACGTCGGTGCCGGGCGTCAGCACGTCGTCATCCTCGATGAAGATCAGGTTGACCATCAGCCGGATGACTTCGCGCGGCGTGAAGTGTTCACCGGCGGTCTCGTTCGACAGTTCGGCGAACTTGCGGATCAGCTCCTCGAACACATGGCCCATCTGCGCGTTGTCCACGCGGGACGGATGCAGGTCGATGCCGGCGAACTTCTCGGTGACCAGGTACAGCAGGCCGGCCTTGGCGAGGCGCTCGATCTGGATGCCGAACTCGAAGCGGTCGAAGATGTCACGAACCTCGGGCGAGAAGCCCTGGAGGTATTCGTAGAGATTCTGGCGGATGTGGTCCTGGTCGCCCAGCAGCGCCTTCAGGTCCATCTCGCAGGTGTTGTAGAAGGTCACGCCCGAGGCGCGCAGCAGGAAGTGGTGCGGATCGACGCCGGCGGCTTCGCGCTTGGCTTTCTCCTTCCGTACCTTCTCCCGGGTGGGCGCCAGCACGCATTCGAGGCGGCGCAGCACGGTGAAGGGCAGGATGACCTTGCCATATTCGGACTGCCGGTAATCGCCGCGCAGCAGATCGGCGACGGCCCAGATGAAAGCGGAAAGCGAAGACTGATTCATGATGTCCCGTGATGAAAACGACGGGAGGTTCCGCGTCAGCCCTGCATCCCCTCCCCTGTGCGGGAAGCATACGTCAGGCCGGCAATCCTCGGCGCCACCCTGTGCGTGTGCCTGCGCGGAACCTGTCTGATTCGACGGCTTGCGTAGTGCCCTATGCGATGGTGGTCGGGCAGGCTTTTGCGGACGAGTGCGTGGGCTGCGGGCGATGGAGGAAGGGCTCGGGCCTGAAGGCCCTCCTACGGGAGCGGCTGCCGGCGGTATGCGCCCGTGTCCACCGTTTTGGCGGTGCGATCGAAAGCAGGTCCCTCGCCTGCGGCTCGGGATGACAGGGAATGCGTGGAACGGAAGCCGTGAGGTGATGGTCTTCTGGAACGGCGTGGATAGATCGGGGCGGGATGTGTCCGATGGTGGCTCGGGAATGACGGCATCGCGATCCGCTCGCGGATCGAGGTCGCATGGATGACGGTGCGGCCGCGGCCGACGGGTCGGTCGCGCCTTCCGGCGCTCCTACAGCGGGCATCGATGGGTGGCGGCGAGTGAGGTGCGCTGCGGGTGTTGTGGGAAGGGCTCGGGCCTGAAGGCCCTCCTACGTGGGGCGGTGATGTGCGGTGGTTTGTAGGAGGGGCTTCAGCCCCGAGCTCTGCGATGGGATCAATATCAACCGCTCGGGCCTGAAGGCCCTCCTACGGAAGATCAAGAGCTCGGGCCTGAAGGCCCTCCTACACAAGGGCCTCCTGCGGTGAGGGCGATGCGGCGGCGCGCATTGACCGCGGCGGGCTTCCGCGACACCCTTCGGGCTTCGGCCGGAGGGGCCGCGCATTCGGGGTGTGGGGCATGACGATGATCAAGATGGCCGGCTGGGGGCTGTTGTCGCTGTTCGCGGCGTTCTGTCTGGGCACGGTGGCGTTGTCGCGGGGCGAGACGATCAGTGCGTTCTGGATCGTGGCCGCGGCGGTGTCGATCTTCGCCATCGGCTACCGCTTCTATTCGAAGTACATCGCCGATCACGTGCTGCGGCTGGACGGGACGCGGGCGACGCCGGCGTGGCGGCGCAACGACGGGCTGGATTACGTGCCGACCGACAAGCGCGTGCTGTTCGGCCACCATTTCGCGGCGATCGCGGGCGCGGGGCCTTTGGTGGGCCCGGTGCTGGCGGCGCAGATGGGCTATCTGCCGGGGATGCTGTGGATCCTGTTCGGCGTGATCCTGGCCGGCGCGGTGCAGGATTTCATGGTGCTGTTCCTGTCGACGCGGCGCGACGGGCGCTCGCTCGGGGACATGATCCGCAGCGAGCTGGGCAACGCCGCCGGGCTGACCGCGATGATCGGCATTCTCGCGATCATGGTGATCCTGCTGGCGGTGCTGGGACTGGTGGTGGTGAAGGCGCTGGCGATCAGCCCCTGGGGCACGTTCACGGTGGCGATGACCATCCCGATCGCGCTGTTCATGGGCGTGTATCTGCGCTGGCTGCGGCCGGGGCGGATCATGGAAGTTTCAGTGATTGGCCTGGTGCTGTTGCTGCTGTCGATCTGGTTCGGCGAATCGGTGGCGGCGTCGCCGACGCTGGGGCCGATGTTCACCTTCGACGGCAAGGCGCTGGCATGGATGCTGATCGGCTACGGCTTCGTGGCCGCCGTCCTGCCGGTGTGGCTGCTGCTGGCGCCGCGCGATTACCTCAGCACGTTCCTGAAGATCGGCACGGTGGCGATGCTGGCGATCGCGATCCTGTTCGCGATGCCCGATCTGAAGATGCCGGCGGTAACGAAGTTCATCGACGGCACCGGGCCGGTGTTCTCCGGTTCGCTGTTCCCGTTCCTGTTCATCACGATTGCCTGTGGCGCGATCTCGGGCTTTCATGCGCTGATCAGCAGCGGCACCACGCCGAAGATGCTGGAGAACGAACGCGATGCGCGGATGATCGGTTACGGCGGCATGCTGATGGAGGCGTTCGTCGCGGTGATGGCGCTGATCGCGGCCTGCGTGCTCGATCCGGGCCTGTATTTCGCGATGAATTCGCCGGCGGCGTTGATCGGCACCACGCCGGAGTCCGCGGCGGCGGCAATTTCCAGTTGGGGTTTCACGATCACGCCGGAGATGTTGACCGCGACCGCGGCCGAGATTGGCGAATCGACGGTGCTGTCGCGCACCGGCGGCGCGCCGACGCTGGCGGTGGGCATGGCGCAGATCCTGCACGGGATGATCGGCGGCAGCGGCATGATGGCCTTCTGGTACCACTACGCGATCCTGTTCGAAGCGCTGTTCATCCTGACCACGATCGACGCCGGCACCCGCGTGGCGCGGTTCATGATCCAGGAAGTGATCGGCGTGGTGTACGCGCCGTTCCGCCGCACCGAAAGCTGGACCGCGAACATCGTCTGCACCGGGCTGGCGGTCGCGGGCTGGGGCTGGTTCCTCTACCAGGGCGTGGTCGATCCGCTGGGCGGCATCAACACGCTGTGGCCGCTGTTCGGCATCGCCAACCAGATGCTGGCGGGCATGGCGATGATCTTCGTGTGCGTGACCATCGTGAAGATGAAGCGCGAGAAATATCTGTGGATCCCGCTGCTGCCGACCGCGTGGCTGCTGATCTGCACGATGACCGCGGGCTGGCAGAAGCTGTTCCATCCGGACCCGAAGATCGGATTCCTCGCCAACGCCGAGAAATTCAGTACCGCCCTCGCCTCCGGCGAGGTGCTGGCGCCGGCGAAATCGCTGAAGGACATGGAGCGCATCGTCTTCAACAACCAGCTCGACGCCGCGCTGTGCGTGCTGTTCATGAGCGTGGTGACGCTGATGCTGATCTTCGGCATCCGCGCCGCGCTGGCAGCGCGCCGGCAACCGTCGCCCACCGCGCAGGAGAACGCCCATGTCGCCTTCGACGCCCTCCGCTGAGCGGATGACATGGCGGGCGCGGCTGGCGGCGTTCTGGCGCCTGCTGGCGCAGACCGGCCGGCTGATCGTGGGCGTGCCCGATTACGACCTGTACGTGGCGCACATGCGGCGGTCGCATCCGGACACCCCGCCGATGAGCCGCGAGGCGTTTTTCGCCGAACGCATGCAGGCCCGCTACGGCCGCGGGGCGTCGCGCTGCTGCTGAGGCCGGGCCGCCCGGTTTTGCGTTAGCATCGACCCGCCCGGGCGGCCGTTCCGCCCGGCGTCGATTTCTTTCGTCAGACCGGGGAACCACCATGCACCGCACTCTCGCCGCGCTCGCGCTCGCCTGCGCCGTCCATCTCGCCGGCATGGATGCCGCCACCGCCGCGGAACCCGCGGCCGCCAAGCCTCCGACCGGCACGCCTTCGATCCAGGATTTCGTCCGCAATCCCACCTACAGCAGCGTGAAGATTTCGCCGACCGGCGAATATCTGGCGATGACCGTCGATCGCGGCGACATCGATGTGCTGACGGTGCTGCGCACCCGCGATCTGGGCATCGTCAAGGTCACGCAGTTGCCGAACGAGAAGAGCGTCGGCGCGTTCCACTGGGTCAGCCCGGAGCGGCTGATGTTCAATTCGGTACGCAAGGTCGGCCGCTTCGCGCAGCCGTTCGGCACCGGCGAATGGTATTCGGTGAACGCCGACGGCTCGGCGCCGCGTGTGCTGGAGATGGGCGCGAAGGGCGCCCGCGACATGCAGGACGCGCGCTTCAGCCTGCTGGACAACCCGCAGCGCGACGACGGCAAGGTGTTGATGACCATCAACTACCCGCGCTCATCCGAAGGCGTGAACACGGAAGTCGCCGAGGTCGATACGTCGACCAGCCGCTGGAAGAGCCTGGGCCGCGCGCCGCGCGAAAACTGCGGCATGGCGCTCGACGCCGACAAGAAGCCGCGCTACGCGGTGTGCAGCGATTCCAAGAACGCGGCCGGCGAATTCGACGAAGTCACCTCACTGTACAAGCGCGAAGAAAGCGGCGAGTGGACGCTGGTGAACAGCGCCACGTCGTCGGGCAAGTCGCTGCAGGTGCTCGGCAGCGCGCGCGACGGCCGCATCTACGCCACCGAAAGCGACGGCAAGGGGCCCGAGGCCTTCGGCATCATCGATCAGAAGACCGGCGCGTTCGACGCGCTGTTCGAGGATCCGGTGTCCGATCCGGCGAGCTACATCACCTCGGTCGACGGCAGCGAAGTGGTGCTCGGCGTGGTCACCGAGGCCGGCGCGCCGGAAGTGACGATGATCGAGAAGGATCACCCGGACGCGAAGCTGTACGCATCGCTGGCGGCGTCGTTCCCCGGCCAGTTCGTGAACTTCGCCAGCGCCACCCGCGACGGCAGGCAGATCGTCGTGCAGGTCTACAGCGACCGCAATCCGGGCGAGCTGTATCTCTACGACCGTGCGACCAACAAGGCGCGGTTCCTGATGCAGCAGCGCAAGTGGATCGACAGCAAGCGCATGGCGACGGTGCAGCCGGTCGCGCTCACCACCCGCGACGGCCTGAAGATCCACGGCTATCTCACCCTGCCCCACGGCAGCGACGGCAAGGGTCTGCCGATGATCGTCAACGTCCACGGCGGTCCGCGCGGTCCGCGCGACGACTGGGGCTTCAACTGGGAAAGCCAGCTGTTCGCCAGCCGCGGTTACGCGGTGCTGCAGATCAACTACCGCGGCTCGGGCGGTTTCGGCAAGGGCTTCCAGGACATGGCCTTCGGCCAGTGGCACACCGGCATCATGAACGACATCATCGATGCCACGAAGTGGAGCATCGCGCAGGGCTACGCCGACAAGGACCGCATCTGCATCTACGGCGGCAGCTTCGGCGGCTACGCCTCGATGATGGCGCCGGCGCGCGAACAGGGCCTGTTCAAATGCGCGTTCGGCTACGTCGGCGCCTACGACGCCGAGATCCAGATGACCAAGAGCGATACCAGCCAGTACGAAGGCGGTCGCCGTTACCTGCTGCGCGCGCTCGGCAAGACCAAGCCCGAGCGCGACGCGATGTCGCCGGTGAATCATGCGGACAAGATCAGGATTCCGGTCTATCTCGCCGCCGGCGCGCGCGACCCGCGCTGCCCGCCGGAGAACACCGAGGCGATGAACAAGGCGCTGATCGCGGCCGGCAATCCGCCGGAGGGCATGATGATCACGACCGGCGAAATGCACGGCTTCTACAAGGACGAGAACAAGGTCGCGCTGTACACCGCGATGCTGGATTTCTTCGCGAAGCACATCGGCGGCGCGTCCGCGACGGGCGGCGCGCGCAGCGGGCGCTGAGCGACGCGGGCTGCCTATCGCGACATGCGGATCGGAACAGGTCGATCGGAGCAGGTCGATCGGAGCATGCAGAAAGAAGAACGGGCCGCGATGCGGCCCGTTCCTTTTTTTGACGTTCCTTTTTCAGGACATCGTCAAGACATGTCGCCCCGGCGAAGGCCGGGGCCCAGCGTCTTCGCGCTTCACGATGTCCACACGCAACCGGTAATCGATGACGATCCGACCAAACGTGAAAAATCCGAGCCTGCACTCAAGCCTGATGCCGTATGGATCAGAAGCGGGGTCCCGGCCTTCGCCGGGACGACGGTGGCTTTGCCGGGACGACGGAGCCAAGACATGTCGCCCCGGCGAAGGCCGGGGCGCAGCGTCTTGGCGCTTCATGATGTCCACACGCAACCGGTAATCGATGACGATCCGGCCAAACGCGAAGAATCCGAGCCTGCACTCAGGCCTGATGCCGTATAGATCAGACGCTGGATCCCGGCCTTCGCCGGGACGACGATGGCTTTGCCGGGACGACGGAGCCAAGACATGTCGCCCCGGCGAAGGCCGGGGCCCAGCATCTTCGCGCTTCATCCTGTCCGCGCACCACCGGTGATGGACGACGATCCGGCCAAATGCGAAGAATCCGAGCCTGCCTTCAGGCCGGATGTCGTCAAGATCAGAAGCGGGGTCCCGGCCTTCGCCGGGACGACGATGGCTTTGCCGGGACGACGGCGCTTTGAACGTCACGCGCCTGCAGATCACTCGCACAGACAAGGTCGATATGCGGAAAGAAGAACGGGCCGCGATGCGGCCCGTTCCTTTTCGGTGCGTTCGATCCGGATCAGACCATGCGCTGCAGCATCAGACCGACCATGTACGCGCAATAGGTGCCGAGCGCATAGCCCAGCACCGCGAGCAACACGCCCACCGGTGCCAGCGAGGGATGGAAGGCGCTGGCCACCACCGGCGCCGACGCCGCGCCGCCGATGTTCGCCTGCGAACCCACGGCCATGAAGAACAGCGGCGCGCGGATGAGCTTCGCGACCAGCAGCATCAGGCCGCCGTGCACCGCGATCCAGATCAGGCCGAGCGCGAACAGCCACGGGCGTTCGAACAATGCGCCGAGGTCCATCTGCATGCCGATGGTGGCGACCAGCACGTACAGCATGACCGAGCCGATCTTCGACGCGCCCGCGCCTTCGAGGGTGCGCGCACGGGTGAAGCTCAGCAGCAGGCCGAAGGTGGTCGCCAGCACGGTGATCCAGAAGAACTTCGCGGTGAGGCTGTAATCCTGCAGGCGCCATTCCGCGGGCAGGCTTTTGATCCACGCGACCAGCGGGTCGGTGATGGCATGCGCCAGACCGGTGGCGCCGAGGCCCAGCGCCACGATCAGCATCAGATCGGTCAGCGAGGGGTTGCGGGTGTGTTCGGCCTGATACGTCTCGATCCTGTGCTTCACGTCCTCGATCGCGGACGTATCGGCGCCGGTCCAGCGGTCGAACGCGGCGTTGCGCGCGGCCAGATACAGCAGCACCGCCATCCAGATGTTGGCGACGATCACGTCGACCGCGACGAATTGCCCGAACAGGGTCGCGTCGACCACGAAGACTTCCTTCATCGCTGCCTGATTGGCGCCGCCGCCGATCCACGAGCCGGCGACGGTGGTCATGCCGCGCCAGGTGTCGCCGGCGACGGTTTCCGGATGGATGAGCTGCATCGCCAGCAGCGAGACCAGCGCACCCAGCATCACGCCCACGGTACCGGTGAGGAACATGATCACCGCTTTCGGACCGAGGCGGACGATGGCCTTGAAGTCGATCGCGACGCACAGCAGCACCAGCGCGCTGGGCAACAGGTAATCGCGGGCCATCGGATACAGGCCGGAGGTCTTGCCGTCGATCACGCCGAAGGAGTTCAGCAGCGCCGGCAGGAAATAGCAGAGCAGCAGCGCCGGCACGACGCCATAGAAACGCTTCCAGAAGCCGCTGTCGCGCGAAGACGACCAGAACACGAAACCGAGGATCGCCAGCAGCAGGCCAAGCACCACCGCATCGTTGTCGAGCATCGGCGGAGGGCCCGCGGGAACGTCTTCGGCTGCCAGCATGGGTAT
This sequence comes from Lysobacter hankyongensis, assembly GCF_039543145.1. Classification (NCBI taxonomy): domain Bacteria; kingdom Pseudomonadati; phylum Pseudomonadota; class Gammaproteobacteria; order Lysobacterales; family Lysobacteraceae; genus Lysobacter; species Lysobacter hankyongensis. Next base: position 584,534 of record NZ_BAABJE010000001.1, read on the forward strand.
CGTGTCCGGTGTCTTGAGAAGGGTCGATCATGCCCGAGCCGCGCGATGCGCGCACGTGCCGCGCGCATGCCTGGCCGCACGACATCGCGCGACGGAGGCCGTCACGAAAAACGCCCCGGTCTCCCGGGGCGTCGCGTCGTATCGATGGCGGAGACCCGCGCCCGCGATCAGGGCCCGATGTGCTTCTTCATCCACGCATGCACGGTGTCGTGCCACAGCACGCTGTTCTGCGGCTTCAGCACCCAGTGATTCTCGTCCGGGAAGTACAGCAGCTGCGAGTCGATGCCCTTGCGCTGCAGCGCGGTGAAGGTCGACAGGCTCTGGTCGATCGGCACGCGGAAATCGTTCTGTCCGGCGACCACCATCGTCGGCGTCTTCCACTTCGCGATGTGGCGCGCGGGATTGAAGCGCTCGTAGCCTTCCGGCTTGTCGTGCACGGTGCCGCCGAATTCCCATTCGCTGAACCACAGTTCCTCGGTGACCAGACCCATCGAGCGCGTGTCGAACACGCCGTTGTGGTTCACCAGGCACTTGAACGGCGCGTTGCCCTGCGCATCGAACCAGTTGCCGGCGAGCCAGTTGATCATGTAGCCGCCATAGCTGGCGCCGAGCGCGCAGGCGCGATCGCCATCGAGAAATGGATATTGCTTCAGCGCGTGCGCCCAGCCTTTCTGCAGGTCTTCCAGCGGGCGGTCGCCCCAGTGGCCGCTGATCGAATCGGTGAACGCCTGGCCATAGCCGGTGGAACCATGGAAATCGATCATCACCACCGCGTAGCCCTGGCCGGCGTACGTCTGCGGATTCCAGCGATAGCTCCAGCCGTCGCCGAAGCTGCCCTGCGGGCCACCGTGGATCAGGAACGCGACCGGATACTTCTTGCCTTCCTCGTAATTCCAGGGCTTGAGCACGTAGGCGTGCACGGTTTCGTCGTTCCAGCCGGGGAAGCGGAACTGCTCGTACGCGCCGAAGCGCACCTCGGGCAGCATCTCGCCGGCGCTGGGCGTGATCGCGCGCAGCGACCCCTTGCCGTCGGCGCGGGTGACGAACAATTGGTCGCCGCTGTTCATCGAATTCGCGGCGACGACCAGCGTCGAACCGACGAGTTCGAACGCGCCGACCGAACCCTCCTTGAAGATCGGGGTCACTTCGCCGTTCTGCAGCGACACCGAGAACAGCGGATGGCGACCGAGCTCCTGCGCGGTGGTGTAGATCGACTTGCCGTCGGCGGACAGCCTGATGCCGTCGGCGGACGCGTCCCACTTCGGCGCGATCTCGCGGGTCTTGCCGCTGACCGGATCCATCGCCATCAGCGCGAAGCGGTCGGCTTCGAAACCCGGGCGCTTCATCGCGCGGTAGTAGAGGGTCTTGCCGTCGGCAGAGAACACCGGACCGGTATCCCAGGCCTTGTTGGCGGCGGTGAGATTGCGGGCGCTGCCGCTGCCGTCGGCGGCGACCAGATACAGATCGAAATTGGTGCTGGTGGGTTCGGTGCGATCGGAGATCCGGGCCGACAACACCAGCGACGCGCCATCGGGCGACCAGGTCGTTTCGCTCATGTCGCCGAACGGCTTCGACGGCACGTCGCCGACGATATCGGCGCCGACCAGCGTGGCCGACGTTGTCGCGCCTTTGTTCTGCACCGGCGCGATCACGATGCGGTTGAGGCGGCCATCGGCCCAGGTGTCCCAGTGGCGGACGAAGATCTTGTCGTAGAGCACGCCGCTGCTCTTGCGCGCGGCGGTGTCGTCGAGGCGCTTCTTCGTGCAATCGAGATCGGCCTTGCAGTCGACGAACAGTTCGACCGCGAGCGCGACCCGCGTGCCGTCGGGCGAGAGCTTGTAGCCGCCCACATCGACCGGGTAATCGGTGACCTGCTTCGGCTCGCCGCCGCCGGCCGGCATCACGTACAACTGCTGGCTGCCGGACTTCGCGCTGAGGAAATACACCGACTTGCCGTCGGGCGAGAACGCCGGCGAATTCACGTTCCAGCCTTCCGGGGTCAGCCGCTTCGGCGGCGCCGCGTCGCGGGCGACGAGGCTCTCGATCCACAGCCCGGTGCTGGACTTGTTGGCGTCGAAATCGACCGTGCGCTTGGCGAACACCAGCACGCGGCCGTCGGGCGAGAGCGTCGGCGAGGAATAGCGATCGAGCGTGGCGAGGTCGCGCGGCTGCAGGCCGCGGGCGGCGGAAGCGGTCATCGGCAACGCCATCGCGAGGGCGAGGCACAAGGCGGTACGCATCGGAGACATGGGGCGTCCTGTCGGAATGGCGGGCAACCCCGGATGGTAGGCCGCTCGGGCGGCGCGGGCATAGTCCGAAAGGCACCCCCCGACGGGTCATTGGCACGCGACCCGCCCGGCACTGGCATACTCCGGCGGTCGTCTCACCGGAATCCGCCGTGTCCACTCACACTCCCGCCCTGTCCGCCCAGGACGAACTCTTCGGCCATCCCAAGGGCCTCTACGTCTGCTTCCTGACCGAAATGTGGGAGCGCTTCGCCTTCTACGGCATGAAAGCCCTGTTGCTGCTGTACCTCGTCAAGCACCATCTGTTCGCACAGGCCGACGGCACCATCCTGCTCGGCACCTACGCCGGCCTGGCCTATGCCCTGCCGCTGCTCGGCGGCCTGCTGGCCGACCGCTATCTCGGCATGCGCAAGGCGGTGCTGTTCGGCGGCGCATTGCTGGTGCTCGGTCAGCTGGGCATGGCTTGGACCGGCAGCGCGGCCACCGGCACCACGCCGGACAACGCGGTGCGCGACGCCTTCGCGATCCAGATCATGTACATGTCGCTGGCGCTGATCGGCGTCGGCGTGGGCTTCCTAAAGCCTAACATCTCGACGATTGTGGGTCGCCTTTACAGCGCCGACGATCCGCGCCGCGATTCGGGCTTCACCATCTTCTACATGGGCATCAACGTCGGCGCGTTCCTGTCGTCGCTGATCGTCGCCTGGATCGGCGAAAAGATCGGCTGGGGCTACGGTTTCGCGCTGGCCGGCGTGATGATGGCGCTGGGCCTGGTGCAGTTCGTGATCGGGCAGAAACATCTGCACGGCCACGCCGAGCCCGCCGATCCGGCGATGCTGAAAACGCCCGTATTCGCGGGCCTGTCGCGCGAATGGCTGATCTATCTCGGCGGCCTCGTTCTGGCGGTCGTGGTGTGGCAGGTGCTGCAGACCAAGATCGATTTCGGTCCGCTGACGAAGCTGATGGGCGGCCATCAGGTCACCCTGACCGAAGTGGTCGCGGTGGTGATGGGGGCGGTGCTCTATCTGTGGTTCATCCGCCTGATGTTCTCCGGCCTGAGCCGCACCGAGAAGGGCGGCATGATCATGCTGATGGTGTTGATCACCGTCAGCGCGCTGTTCTGGGGCCTGTACGAGCAGACCTACGGCCCCTGGGTGCTGATGGCCGACATCGGCATGGATCGCACCACGTTCGGGATCGAATGGACCGCCGGCCAGACCACCGCGATCGGCGCGCTGTTCGTGATCATTTTCAGTTTCCCGTTCGCCTGGCTGTGGCCGAAGCTCGACCGGGCCGGTCTCAACCCGAGCTATCCGGCGAAATTCGCCTGGGGCCTGGTGTTCTGCGGGCTGTCGTTCGGCGTGCTGGCCTTCGCGGCCGCGAATCCGGGCGAAGCCGGCAAGACCAGCCTGTGGTGGATGGTGCTGGCCTATGCGGTGCTGGTGATGGGCGAGATGGTGCTGTCGCCGGTGGGCCTGTCGGCGGTGACGCGACTGTCGATTCCGCGCGCGGTCGGCCTGATGATGGGCGCGTGGTTCCTGTTCTCGGCCTTCGGCGAGATCATCGCGGGCCGTCTCGGCACCTGGGCGACGATCGAACCCGATGCCGCCGGCAAATACGACGTGCCCGCGGCGCTGGCACTGTACGCCGACGTGTTCACCGACATGATGTGGATTGGCGTCGGCGCGGGCGCGCTGCTGTTCCTGGCCACGCCGCTGCTGAAGCGCCTGACGCGCGAGTGACCCGACCGCCTCCGCCGATGCCCGCGATCCGGGCATCGGCGGATAGTGTCCACGCCGGGGAGGTGGGAACATCGCGGCATGACATCGCATCACGATCATTCCCACGCCGCGCACGGCGCGCATGGCCCGCACGCGCATGGTCCCAATCATGAGCATGACCATGCTCACGGCCACACTCACGACCACGGCGCCGGCGGCCACAGCCATGGCTTCGCCACCGGCACCCGGGCGTTCGCGGTCGCGCTGTTCATCAATCTCGCCTACACCGCGCTGGAAGCGGGCTACGGCTTCTGGACGGATTCGCTGGCGCTGCTGTCGGACGCGCTGCACAACTTCGGCGACGTGCTGGGGCTGGCGCTGGCCTGGGCTGCGGCCTCCATGGCCAAGCGCAGGCCCACCGGCCGCCACACCTACGGCTGGCGCCGCGCCACCCTGCTCTCGCCGCTGGGCAACGCGCTGCTGCTGGTCGGTTTCAGCGGTGCGCTGGGCTGGGAAGCGGTGCGCCGCTTCGCCGACCCGCCGGCGATCCCGGCGCTGCCGGTGATCGTGGTCGCGGCGATCGGCATCGCGGTGAACCTCGGCGCGGCCTGGTTCCTGCGCGACGGCCACGACCACAGCCACGGCAGCGACCTGAACCGCCGCGGCGCCTTCCTGCACCTGATCGCGGACGCCGCGGTGTCGCTGGCGGCGGTGCTGGCCGGCCTCGGCATGCTGTGGTTCGACTGGCGCTGGCTCGACCCCGCCACCGCCGTGCTGGTCGCGGCGGTGGTCGCGATCGGCGCGTTCCGGCTGCTGCGCGACGCCTTCGACGCGGCGATGGACGCGGTGCCGCGGGGCATCGATCCGGGCGAGGTCGAGGCTTTTCTGGCCGCCCAGCCCGGGGTGCAGGCCGTCCATCACCTGCACATCTGGTCGCTGGGCGCGGGCGAGATCGCGATGACCGCGCATCTGGTCCGGCCGGGCCGGGACGGTGTCGACAGCGACCACGATGACCGTGGCGACAGCGACCACGATGCCTTCCTCGACGCGGTGGTCCACGGCTTGGACGCGCGCTTCGGCATCAACCATCCGACCCTGCAGATCGAGCATGGCGCCGCCTGCGGCCACGATCGCCACGACCGCGCGCCGCACGGCGACATCCTGCGCCCGTCCGGGCACGGCCACTGACCGCCCCGGCATCCGGGGTGCCTTCGCATATAATCGGCGGTCTTCGCGTTTGGCCGCCCGGCACCCCCGGCGTGGCCTCCCCGGATCGCTCGGGCGCTCCGAAACACGTATCGAAACAGGAACCGGCATGCTCAACGACATCAAGAAAGACGCGCAATCCCGCATGGCCAAAAGCATCGAGGCGCTGCGCCACACCTTGACCAAGGTGCGCACCGGCCGCGCCTCCGCCTCGCTGGTCGACCACCTGAAGGTCAACTATTACGGCTCCGAGATGCCGCTGTCGCAGGTCGCCAGCATTGCCGTCGCCGACGCGCGCTCGCTGCTGATCACGCCCTGGGAAAAGAACATGGTCGCCGCGGTGGAGAAGGCGATCTACGCCTCCGACCTCGGCCTGACCCCGAACACCGCCGGCACCGCGATCCGCATCAACCTGCCGCCACTCACCGAAGAGCGCCGCAAGGAACTGTCCAAGCACGTGCACGCGGAAGGCGAGGACGCCAAGGTCGCGATCCGCAACATCCGCCGCGACGCCAATCAGCACGTCAAGGAACTGCTGAAGGACAAGAAGATCACCGAAGACGAAGAGCGCCGCAGCGAGGACGAGATCCAGAAGCTGACCGACAAGGCGATCAAGGACGTCGACGAGGTGGTCAAGGCCAAGGAGCAGGAGCTGATGGCGGTCTGAGGCCATCCTCCGATGAGTGCTCCGCCCGCACCGGAACGCGTTCCGCGCCACCTCGCCGTGATCATGGACGGCAACGGCCGCTGGGCCGAACGCCGCCGCAGACCGCGCGCGATCGGCCATCGCGCCGGCGCGCGCGCGGTCAATCTGTGCATCGACTACTGCCTGCAGCGCGGGATCGAAGCGCTGACCCTGTTCGCGTTTTCCAGCGAAAACTGGGGCCGCCCCGAGGACGAGGTCGGCGCGCTGATGAAGTTGTTCCTCAACGCGCTGGAACGCGAGGTGGACGAGTTGCATCGTCGCGGCGTGCGCCTGCGCTTCATCGGCGAACGCGAGCGCTTCGCGCCCGAAATCCTGGCGCGCATGCGCGACGCCGAGACCCGCACCGCCGGCAACCGCGCGCTGCATCTGGTGGTCGCCGCGAGCTACGGCGGCCGCCAGGACATCGCCTTCGCCGCGCGCGCGTTGGCCGAAGACGTGGCCGCCGGCCGTCTGCGGCCCGAGCAGATCGACGAGGCGATGGTCGGCCGCCGGATGGCGCTCGCCGACCTGCCGCCGCCGGATCTCTTCATCCGCACCGGCGGCGACCACCGCATCAGCAATTTCCTGCTGTGGCAGTTGGCCTACACCGAACTGTGGTTCACCGAAGCGCTGTGGCCGGACCTGGATGTCGCTACGCTCGACCTCGCGCTGGCCGATTTCGCCGGCCGCGAGCGCCGCTTCGGCCTGACCAGCGCCCAGGTCGACCCCTCGAATTCCGCGGGCGGCGGCACGCCCCCGTCCCTTCCCGCCGACAGGACCGATCCATGACCCGAACGCGCTTGCTGGCCGCTCTGGTCATGGCCCCCCTGGCGATCGCCGCCGTGCTGCTGCTGCCCACCCCGTGGATGGCCGCGCTCAGCGCCGCCGCCTTCCTCATCGGTCTGTGGGAATGGCTCAAGCTCACCGACATCGAGGACCCCATCGCCCGCGGCGTGCTGCTGGTGGTGAACCTGCTGCTGATGGTGGCGCTGGTCTGGGCGTCGCGCTCCAACTCCGGCGGTTCGCTGGTGCTGCTGCAGATCATGGTGATGATCGGCGTGGGCTGGTGGTGTCTGGCCGCGCTGTGGCTGCGGCATTACGACTTCGCCTCCAATCACGACGGCCACGCCCGCATCTTCAAGCTCGCCGCGGCTACCCTCAGCGTGATCCCGGCCTGGTGCGCGCTGGCTCTCATCCACGCCAGCCAGCCGAACGGCAATCGCTGGCTGCTGCTGGCGCTGGCGATCGTCTGGGCCGCGGACAGCGGCGCCTATTTCGCTGGCCGCCGCTTCGGCCGGGTCAAACTCAGCCCGAGGATCAGCCCCAACAAGACCGTCGAAGGCATGATCGGCGGCGTCGCCGCGGGCATGGTCCTGGCGCTGGTCGCGGCCCCGTTCGCCGGCGCGAGCATGAAACAGCTGCCCTACATCGCCATCGTCGCGATCTGGACCATCCTGTTCTCGGTGGTCGGCGATCTGTTCGAGAGCCTGCTCAAGCGCCACGTCGGGGTGAAGGACTCCAGCCATCTCATTCCCGGACACGGCGGCGTGCTCGACCGCATCGACAGCATCCTGGCCGCCCTGCCGGTGTTCGCGCTGGGCAAATTGCTGTTCGGATTCTGAAACTCGACGCGCGTACCACGGTCCATGACCGCCATGCCCTTCTCCGCCCCTGCCGCCCCCTTGCCCGGAGCCCGTCGATGAAGCGGGTGGCGGTCTTCGGCGCGACCGGTTCGATCGGGACGTCCGCGCTCGACGTCATTGCCCGGCATCCGGACCGGCTGCACGCCGAGGTCCTCGTCGCCGGCCGCAACGTCGACGCGCTGGTCGCCCTGTGCCGCCACCATCGTCCCGCGCATGCCGCGGTCGCCGACGCGGACGCCTACACCGCATTGCGCGACGGCCTGCGCGCGGCCGGGCTGGACACCGAGGCGCACGCCGGCATGGCGGCGATCGACGCGTTGGCCGCCGATGCCGGCACCGACACCGTGGTGGCTGCGATCGTCGGCGCCGCCGGGCTGTCGTCCACGCTCGCCGCCGCGCGCGCCGGCAAGCGTCTGTTGCTGGCGAACAAGGAATCGCTGGTGCTCGCCGGCGACCTGCTGATGGCGGCGGTGCGCGACCACGGCGCGACCATCGTGCCGATCGACAGCGAACACAACGCGATCTTCCAGTGCCTGCCGAACGCCGAGTCCCACGCCGGCCTGAAGCGCATCCAGCTCACCGCCTCCGGCGGTCCGTTCCGTGGCCGTTCAAGGGCGTCGCTGGCGGCGGTGACGCCGGCCCAGGCGATCGCGCATCCCAAATGGTCGATGGGGCCGAAGATCTCGGTCGACTCGGCCACGCTGATGAACAAGGGCCTTGAGGTGATCGAGGCGCATCATCTGTTCGGTCTGCCCGGCGAACGCATCGGCGTGCTGGTGCATCCGCAGAGTCTGGTGCATTCGCTGGTGGAATTCGTCGACGGCTCGACTCTCGCGCAGCTCGGGTTGCCGGACATGCGCACCGCGCTCGCGGTGGGCTTCGCCTGGCCCGAACGCATCGTCTCCGGCGTCGACGGCCTCGACCTGCTCGCGCACGGCCGGCTCGACTTCGAAGCACCCGATCTCGACGCCTTCCCGTGCCTGCGCCTGGCCTACGACGCGCTCGCCGCCGGCGGCGCCGCGACCGCGGTGTTGAACGCCGCGAACGAGGAAGCGGTTTCAGCCTTTCTTCAGGGCCGGATCGGTTTCCTGTCCATTCCCGCACTCGTCGAAGACGTCCTGCAGCGCATGCCCCACGCCGATGCCGGTTCGCTCGACGCCCTGCTCGCCGCAGACGCCGCCGCGCGCGCGTCGATGCGCACCGCCATCGCCCGCGAGGCCATCGCATGACTGATTTTCTCGGCTCGGCCTGGTGGCTGATCGTCGCCCTCGGCGTGCTCGTCACCTTCCACGAACTCGGCCATTACTGGGCCGCCCGCTGGTGCGGCGTGAAGGTGCTGCGCTTCTCGGTCGGCTTCGGCAAACCGCTGTGGATGCGCCGCGACCGCCACGGCACCGAATGGGCGGTCGCCGCGATTCCGCTCGGCGGTTACGTGCGCATGCTCGGCGAACACGACCTCGCCGACCGCAAGACCGAAGTGTCCGCCGAGGAGCAGCATCAGTCGCACGACCACAAGACGGTCGGCCAGCGCATGCTGATCAGCTTCGCCGGCCCCTTCGCCAATTTCGTGCTGTGCATCGCCCTGCTCTGGCTGATGTTCGTGATCGGCCGACCGGACTACGCGCCGGTGATCGGCCAGGTCGGCGGCATCGCCGCCGAGAGCGGCATGCGCCGGGGCGACACCCTGCTGGCCATCGGCGAGCGCGAGACCCCCACCTGGACCGAGGCCAGCATGGCCCTGCTCACCGCGGCCATCGACCGCGGCGAAACGCCGGTGCGGGTGCGCACGGCCGAAGGCACCGAACTGGTCCGACGCATGGATTTCTCGCGACTGCCGGCCGGCACCGATCTGCAGCGGACCATGGGCGGCGTCGGGATCGTGCCGCGGCACCAGACGATGCCGGCGGTGGTCGGCAACGTGGCCCCGAACTCGGCCAGCGACGGCGTGCTGAAGCCCGGCGACCGCATCACCGCCATCGGCGGCACCCCCGTGCAGTACTGGGCCGACATCGCCCCGCAGGTCGAGCGCATCGGCCTGGCCGGCGGCGGCGAGGTGGCGGTGCTGCGCGATGGCGCCGCGAAGACCGTCCGCCTCGTCCCCCGGCTCGGCCAGCGCCCCGGCGCGGGGGCCGGGGCCGAACCGGTCTGGATGATCGGCGTGGTCAGCCCCGACCAGGCCGAAAAGGCCCCGAAGGACGCGGTATTGCGCTACGGCCCGCTGGCGGCATTCCCCGCCGCCCTGCGCGAAACCCGGTTCCAGGCGGTCGAACTCTTCGGCATGCTGCAGCGCGCCTTCAGCGGCAAACTCGCGGTCCAGAACACCGTCTCCGGGCCGATCGGCATCGCCCGCGCGGCCAATGCCTACGCCAAGAACGGCGTGGCCTGGTACCTCAGCCTGCTCGCCCTGCTCAGTCTGAGCCTCGGAATTCTCAACCTGCTCCCGATTCCGGTCTTGGATGGGGGGCATCTGCTGTATTACCTTATCGAGTTGGTCAAAGGCCGCCCGTTAAGCGAACGTGCCATGGCCGCTGGGCAATATGTGGGCCTTGCGCTGCTGTTGGGGCTCATGGGCCTCGCGTTCTACAACGACCTGCAGGGGCTGATCCGATGACGCAAGACAACGCCGATCGCCACCGGAATCACGACCGGGGTCGCCACCGGCCGTCCATGGACGACGGACCGGGTGCCTGATCCGCACCGGATGTCCCGCACCGGATGTCCCGCTCCGCCGCTCGACCCGCTCCATCCCACCGTTTCGCCACCGCCCCATTACCGGATGTTCTGATGACGCGCACGCCCAACCGCCGCCTGCTCGCACTTGCCCTCGCCACGAGCCTGGCCTCGCTCCACGCCGCGCCGTCCATGGCGCAGACCGCGTCCTCCGCTTCCGACTCGCGTTTCACGGTGTCCGACATCCGCGTCGACGGCCTGCAGCGCATCGGCGCCGGCACCGTCTTCACCTATCTTCCGATCGAGCGCGGCGACGCCATCGATTCGGCCCGCATCTCCGAAGCGATGCGCGCGCTGTACAAGACCGGCTTCTTCGAAGACATCCGCTTCGACCGCGAGGGCGACATCCTCGTGATCAGCGTGACCGAGCGCCCGGCGATCAACACGCTCACGCTGTCCGGCAACAAGGACATCAAGACCGAAGACCTGATGCAGAATCTCAAGGAGATCGGCATCTCCGAGGGCGAGACCTACGACCGTCTCGCCCTCGACCGCGTCACCCTCGAACTCAACCGCGCCTACAACAACCGCGGCAAGTACAACGTCGAGATCAACCCGACCATCACCCGCCTGGACCGCAACCGCGTCGACGTGACCATCAACGTCAACGAAGGCAAGGCCGCGCGCATCCGCCACATCAACCTCGTCGGCAACGAGAAATACGAGGAAGAGGATCTGCGCGAAGGCTGGGAATCCAACGAAAGCAACTGGCTGAGCTGGTACCGCCGCGATGACCAGTACTCGCGCGAAAAACTCACCGGCGATCTCGAGAAGCTCAACGAGTACTACCTCGACCGCGGCTACGTCGACTTCAGCGTCGACAGCACCCAGGTCGCGATCAGCCCCGACAAGAAGGACATGTTCGTCACCGCCACGCTCACCGAGGGCGAGGTGTACACCGTGTCCGACGTGAAGGTCACCGGCGACACCGTCCTGTCGAAGGAGCAGATCGACCGCTACGTGCTGATCAAGTCCGGCCAGACCTTCTCGCGCACCCTGCTGGAACTGACCTCCGATTCGATCATCGCCGCGCTGGGCAACATCGGTTACGCGTTCGCGGAAGTGAACACCGTTCCGGAACTGGACCGCGAGAAGCGCACCGTCGGCATCAACCTGCAGGTCGTGCCCGGTCCGCGCGTCACCGTCCGCCAGATCCGCTTCAAGGGCAACACCCGCACCACCGACGAAGTGCTGCGCCGCGAAATGCGCCAGTTCGAAGGCGCGTGGTATTCGCAGGCCGCGATCGATCGCTCCAAGGTCCGTCTGCAGCGCCTCGGGTTTTTCGAAAGCGGCTCGGTCGAAGTGGAAACCGAACCGGTGGCAGGCAGCAACGATCAGGTCGACGTGGTCTTCAACGTGAAGGAAACCACGTCCGGCAGCTTCACCTTCGGCTTCGGCTACTCGCAGTTGTCGGGCCTGACCACCACCCTGCAGCTGTCGCAGAACAACTTCCTCGGCACCGGCAACCAGATCGGTGTGGAAGTGCAGCGCAACACCTATCTGCAGCGCTATTCGTTCTCGTTCCTCAATCCGTATTTCACCGACGAGGGCATGTCGCTGGGCTACAACGTGTGGTGGCGCGAGTTCGACAACTCGGATTTCAACACCGCGCAGTACTCGACCACCAGCGCCGCGGCGCAGGCGGTGCTGGGCGTGCCGCTGACCGAGAACGACAGCATCTCGCTGGTGTTCGGCATCGACCGCAACCAGATCCTCGCCTTCCCGGGCTCGTCGCCCGCCTCCATCGTCGATTACGTCGACGCCGTCGGCCAGAGCACCTTCCACGCCTGGCGCGCGGAACTCGGCTGGGCGCGCGACACCCGCAACGACTTCTTCACCCCGACCTACGGCACCTACCAGCGCCTGTCGGCGGAAATCACCCTCCCGGGTTCGACCGCGGAATATTTCAAGCTCAATTACGAGTTCTCGAAGTATTGGCCGCTCAACCGCCTGATGGTGCTCAACACCCGTTTCCAGCTCGGCTACGGCGACAGCTACGGCAGCGACTTCGAGCGCAACGTGTGCTTCCAGAATCTGCCGGCACCGGTGGACGACGACAACAATCCGGCCACGCCGCCGATCCAGCCGCCGCGTCCGGCGCCCAGCGAGCCATGCCTCCCCACCTCGCCGGATTACCGCAACACGCTGCGCGCCAGCGGCCTGCCGTTCTTCGAGAACTTCTACGCCGGCGGCGTGCGATCGGTGCGCGGATTCCGCGACAACACGCTCGGTCCGGTCGACTTCTCCACCGCCAGTCTCTTCCGTCAGCCGGTGGGCGGCGCGGTGAAGACCGTCGGTTCGCTGGAAATGTTCTTCCCGTCGCTGCTCGACACCCCGGCGGCGCGCGTGTCTGCGTTCGTCGACGTCGGCAACGTGTTCAAGGACATCGACAGCGTCGATGCCGGCGAACTGCGCGCTTCGGCGGGCGTCGCGCTGCTGTGGCGCGCGCCGGTGGGTCCGATCTCGATCAGCTACGCCTTCCCGTTCCGCACCGGCGAGGACGACGAGCTGGAACGCCTGCAGTTCACCTTCGGCGGCGCGTTCTGATCGCGGCGCTCTGATCCGCGGACGGAGCGTCCCATGCCGACCACCCTGTCCCACACGGCCGCAGCGCTCGCCGAGCGCTTCGGCCTGTCCGTGCGCGGCGATGGCGAACGCCGCGTCGACGGCGTGGCCACGCTCGCCCGTGCCGGCGACGCGCAGCTCGCCTTCCTCGCCAATCCCCGCTACCGCAGCCAGTTGGCCGACAGCGGCGCCGCGGTGGTGGTGATGCGCGAAGAGGATGCCGAGGGTTATGCCGGCACCGCGCTGATCGCCCGGGACCCCTACGTCGCGTTCGCGAAGATCGCGGCCCTGTTCGACCATCGCCCTGCGGCCACGGCCGGCATCCACCCGTCGGTGGCCATCGACCCGAGTGCCGAGATCTCGCCCGACGCCAGCATCGGACCGTTCGTCAGCATCGGACCGCGCTCGCGCGTCGATGCCGGCGCGTCCATCGGCCCGGGCTGCGTGATCGGCGAGGACTGCATCGTCGGCGAAGGCTGCGAACTGGTCGCGCGCGTCACCCTCGTGCGCCGCGTGCGCCTGGGCCGACGCGTGCTGATCCACCCCGGCGCCGTGCTCGGCGCCGACGGCTTCGGCCTGGCGATGGAACACGGCCACTGGCTGAAGGTGCCGCAGCTCGGCGGCGTCGCGATCGGCGACGACTGCGAGATCGGCGCCAACACCACCATTGACCGCGGCGCGCTCGACGACACCGTGCTGGAAGAGGATGTGCGCCTCGACAACCAGATCCAGATCGGCCACAACGTCCGCATCGGCGCTCACTCGGCGATGGCCGGCTGTTCCGCGGTGGCCGGCAGCGCCACCATCGGCCGCTACTGCCTGATCGGCGGCGGGGCCGGAGTGTTGGGGCATCTGCAGGTCTGCGACCGCGTGGTGATCACCGCGATGAGCCTGGTCACCAGTTCGATCCGGGAGCCGGGCGAGTATTCTTCGGGCACCCCGCTGATGGACAACCGCAGTTGGCGCAGGAGCGCCGCCCGTTTCAAACAGCTCGACGCCCTGGCGAAACAGGTCGGCGGGCGCAACAAGGAACCGCAATGAGTTCGACCGACACCTGCATCGTGCCCGCACTGCCGCTGGGCATCGCCGAGATCCAGGCGCTGCTGCCGCATCGCTATCCGTTCCTGCTGATCGATCGCGTGGTCGAGTTCGAGCCGGAGACCCGCGTGCTGGCGTACAAGAACCTCACCATCAACGAGCCGTTCTTCCAGGGCCATTTCCCGGGCCATCCGGTGATGCCGGGCGTGCTGGTGGTCGAAGCGCTGGCGCAGGCCGGCGGCGTGCTGGACCAGATGACCAAGCTCTCCAAGGGCATCGGCCTGAATCCGGAGAAGCTGTTCTATCTGGTGAAGATCGAAAACGCGCGCTTCAGCAAACTGGTGCTCCCGGGCGATCGGCTCGAACTCGAGGTTTCGCTCAAGCGCCGGCTGCGCAACATGGCGCTGTACGCGGGCGTGGCCTGCATCGACGGCAGGGAAGCGGCGCGCGCCGAATTCCTCTGCGCCGAATCGAAGGCCTGAGGTCCGCGCATGGGCACCTCTTCGATCAGTCCGCTGGCCTCGGTGCATCCCGATGCGATCGTCGGCGCGAACGTGGAGATCGGGCCGTTCACCGTGATCGGCGCGGACGTCGAGATCGGCGACGGCACGCGCATCGGCCCGCACTGCAGCATCCACGGCCCGACCCGGATCGGCCGCGACAACCGCATCCACGGCCACGCCGCCATCGGCGGCGATCCGCAGGACAAGAAATTCGCCGGCGAACGCACTGAACTGACGATCGGCGACGGCAACGTCATCCGCGAGTTCGTCACCATCCATCGCGGCACCGGCAACGGCGGCGGCGTCACCCGCATCGGCGATCGCAACTGGTTCCTCGCCTACGTGCACATCGCCCACGACTGCCGGGTGGGCAACGACTGCGTGTTCTCGAACAACGCCACCCTCGCCGGCCACGTCGAGGTCGGCAATCACGTGATCCTCAGCGGCTTCACCGGCGTGCACCAGTTCTGCCGGATCGGCGCGCATGCGTTCATCGGCATGGGCGCGTTCGTCAACGGCGACGTGCCGCCGTTCCTGATGGTGGCACAGGAAGATTACGGCCGGCCGCGCGGCATCAACAGCGAAGGCCTGAAACGCCGCGGGTTCGGTCCCGAACGCGTGACCGCGATCAAGCGCGCCTACCGCACGCTGTACATGTCCGGCGCCAATCTCGCCGACGCCAAGCAGCAGCTCGGCGCGCAGGCGGACGCCAGCGACGACGTGCGCGATTTCCTCGATTTCATCGAACGCGGCGAACGGCCGCTGCTGCGCTAGAGCGCGCGTCGACATGCGCATCGCGCTCGTCGCGGGCGAAGCTTCCGGCGACCAGCTCGGCGCCGGACTCATCGCCGAACTCAGGGCCCGTTTCCCGCAGGCCGAATTCGCCGGCATCGGCGGACCGGCGATGCGCGCGGCCGGACTGGACGCCTGGCACGACAGCCAGGCACTCGCGGTGATGGGCCTGGCCGAGGTGCTGTCGCACCTGCCGCGGCTGCTGCGCCTGCGCAGCGGCCTGCGCAAACGGCTGCTGGCATGGCGGCCGGACGTGTTCGTCGGCATCGATGCGCCGGACTTCAACCTCGGCGTGGAGAAATGGCTCAAGCGCCGCGGCATCCGCACCGTGCACTACGTCAGCCCGTCGGTGTGGGCGTGGCGCGAGGGCCGCGCCGCGAAGCTGGGCGA
Organism: Lysobacter hankyongensis; assembly: GCF_039543145.1. Taxonomy (NCBI): domain Bacteria; kingdom Pseudomonadati; phylum Pseudomonadota; class Gammaproteobacteria; order Lysobacterales; family Lysobacteraceae; genus Lysobacter; species Lysobacter hankyongensis. The sequence goes on from NZ_BAABJE010000001.1 coordinate 600,053, forward strand.
AAGCGCCGACCGCGTGCTGTGCCTGTTCCCGATGGAGCCGCCGATCTACGCGAAGCACGCGGTCGACGCGCGCTTCGTCGGCCATCCGCTGGCCGATGCGATTCCGCTGCAGCCCGACCGCGCCGCCGCGCGCGCCGCGCTGTCCGTCGATGCCGGGACACCGGTGCTGGCGCTGCTGCCGGGCAGCCGGCTCGGCGAGATCGCGAAAATGCTGCCGGTCTTCCTCGACGCCGCCGAACTCATCGCCAAGGGCATCCCCGCGCTGCAGATCCTGCTGCCCGCCGCCAACGCGCAGTGCGATGCGGCGATCCGCGCGCAACTGGCGCCGCGGCCGGCGATGGCCGCGCGCGTGCGCGTGCTGGACGGAAACGCACAAGGCGCGATGATCGCCGGCGATGTCGTCCTGCTGGCCTCGGGCACCGCCGCGCTGGAAGGCATGCTGTGCAAGCGGCCGATGGTGGTCGGCCACCGGATTTCGCCCACGACCTATCGCATCGTCACCCGGCTCGGCCTGCTCAAATCGCGTTACGTCAGCCTGCCGAACGTGCTCGCCGACGCGCCGCTGATCCCCGAACTGCTGCAACACGACTGCATCCCGGAAAAACTCGCCGCCGCCTGCCTGCGCTGGTTCGGACAGCCACAGACGGTGGAGGCGCTGCTGCCGCGTTTCGAGGACATCCACCGGCAGCTGCGCCGCGACGCCTCGGCGCGTGCGGCCGACGCGGTGGCCGAACTGATCGCCGCGCCGGCCACGGTCGCCGTCGCGCCGTGAGTCGGCGCAAGGCACCGCGCGACGCCGGCCCGGGCGCACTGTTCGAAGACCCGCTCGCGGCCTTGGCGCGCGCGCGTCCACTGCGCATCGCCGGCGTCGACGAGGCCGGCCGCGGACCGCTGGCCGGGCCGGTGTCGGTGGCCGCGGTCATCCTCGATCCGGCGCGCCCGATCATGGGCCTCGACGATTCCAAGAAACTGTCGGAAGCCGCGCGCGAGGCGCTGTACCCGCAGATCGTCGAACGCGCGCTGGCGTGGCGGATCGAATTCGTCGAACGCGACGAGATCGACGGCCTCAACATCCTGCAGGCCACGCTCACCGGCATGCGCCGCGCGCTGCAGGCGCTGTCGCCGGCCGCGGACCTCGCGCGGATCGACGGCAACCGCCTGCCGAAGGATCTGCCCTGCGCGGCCGAAGCGCTGATCGGCGGCGACGCGATCGAACCGGCGATCATGGCCGCGTCGATCCTCGCCAAGGTCGCGCGCGACCGGCGCATGCAGGAATTGCACGCGCGCTATCCGCTGTACGGATTCGACCGTCACAAGGGCTATCCCAGCCCCGCGCACGTGTCCGCGCTGATGACCCACGGCCCCTGCCCCGAACACCGCCGCAGCTACGCCCCGGTCCGCGCCGCCTGCGAACGCCACGGCCGGACCTGATCGCGCAGCGCCGGCCTTCGGTTACAGTGCGCGACACCGCCACCCGCACCGCACCGGTCATGCACGCAGATTTTCGCCGACAGCTCGCCACGATCACGCTCAAGGCGGTGCTGGCGCTGTTCCTGATCCCGACGATCACCTTCTTCCTGGCGCATCATTTCAAGCAGAGCACGGACGCGCGCTACCAGCAGGACATCGTCGCCGGCATCGCCGCGTCGGCTCCGCCCGACAGCGCCGAGGCCACCGCGCTGCAGGCGCGCATCCGCGCAACCCCACCGTCGGCGGTGTGTTTCGACGACACCACGGAAAATGCGACGTATCGCGAAGCGACCTGCACGCGGTATTCGGCGCTGTGGCAATTCCTCGTCGCCGAGACGGTCGCGCTGTGGACGCTCGTCGCCAGCGCGCTGCTCGTGCTGATCGTGCTTGGGCTCGGCGCGCTGGCCTTCGCCCGGCGCGAGGTGCAATCGCTGAGTTTCGCGCTGGGCTGGCGCCTGCTGAGCGTCTTCGCCGCGGCGGAAGTCGTGGTCCAGGGTGCGTTCGTGGTGTGGCTGTCGTTCTGGATCACCGCGTTCTTCCTGGAGATGTATGCGGTCAAGCTGATCGCCATCGCCGGCCTCTTCGCGCTGATCGCCATCGCCACCGTGGTCGTCGCGATCTTCCGCCGCCCGGACGAGCAGAACGCGGTGACCGGCGAACTGGTGCCCGAGGACGCCGCGCCGGCGCTGTGGCGGCGCATCCGCGAGCTTGCGCAGACCCGCGGCACCGCGCCGCCGCGGCAGATCGTCGCCGGCATCGACGCGAATTTCTTCGTCACCGAACAGCCGCTGATGGTCTCCGGTCACGGCGTCGACGGCCGGACGCTGTACGTGAGCCTGCCGCTGCTGCGCCTTCTCGATACGCAGGAAGCCGATGCGGTGCTCGCGCACGAGTTGGAGCACTTCGCCGGCGGCGACACCCGCAACAGCGCGACGCTGGGCCCGCTGCTCGCGCATTTCGATCTGTATCGCATGCACATGCACGGCATGGCACTGACCAAAGTCGTGGCCTATCTGCTGGATTTCTACCGGGTGATCTTCGAGATCGCGATGATGCGCAGCAGTCGCGAACGCGAATTCGCGGCCGACCGCGCCGCCGCGAAGGCCACCTCGCTGCAGGCGGTGGTGCACGCGTTGATCAAGATCTCGGCCTATGCCGCCTACCAGAACAAGATCCAGGGCACATTGTTCGCCGAGGACCGCCGCCACGACGGCGCCCTCGACATCGCCCGCCGGATCGCGACGGGACTGCAGGAATTCGGGCGTTCGGACGAGTTCGCGGGCGTGCTGCGCGCGGGCGAAGTCCCGCATCCGTTCGACTCGCACCCGCCGCTGTCCGAGCGCATGCGCAGCGTCGGCCACGTGGTCGACGAAACGCGGTTCGCGGACATCGTCTGTCATCGCCCGGAGGCGACCTGGGCCGACGCGGTGAACGACGCCGTCGACATCGAGACCCGGCTCTGGCGCGCATACGAAAGCGATTTCTCGCAGATGCACGAGGAATCGCTGGCCTATCGCTATCTGCCCGAAACCGAGGAGGAAACCGCGCTGGTGCTGCGCTATTTCCCGCCGATGCGTTTCATGCTGAAACAGGGGCGCCACATCGAAGTGAATCACGAGGGCATCGTGCATCCCGAAACCGGCGCACTGATCCGCTGGGAGCACGTCGCCGGGCTGCAGTTCGACGAACCGTCGTTCCGCGCCAACCGGTTGGTGGTGACGCATCCGGAGAAGGGCATGCTCGGCGCCAGGTCGACCCGCATCCCGATCGCCATCGCACGCGAGGAACGCGATCGGCTGGGCGAAGCGCTGGGCCGCTACTGGACGCGCCATCAGGCCGCGCACAGCCATGCGGTGTCGTCGCAGTTCGGGGCGTCGCCACTGCCGGACGACAGCGCGCGCTGAAGCGCGGTCTCCGCGACGCGGGCACGAGCAGCAGTCCGGCCGCAAGGATCATGCCCGCGACATCCCCAGTGCCGCGCCGGCGCGTGTGTCGCGTGACGAACATGTGACAGGCGCACATTCGCAAGTCCGCTCGGTGCGATCGAACTTCGTGCCGACATCGCGGATCGATTCTCATTTCCTCTGCGTCCGTCTCATGTCGCGATCGCGACGCTCGCTATCATCGTTCCGCTGCGGTCGCTCGCGCGTCCGTTCACGCGCCCACAGGTTCGTGGGACGTTCTCCCGGCTCGACATCGTGGTGCCGCGCATCCACGCCGCGCTGCGACGACGCCGGCCGTGTGGCGTCGCGTCATCGCAGCGCAGCGGTCCTCCGGAGATCGCCGGAGCGGCTCATTCCAGGAACACGCAGACAAGGAGATCCACGCATGCGCGAACACCGCAACATCCCCTCCTCCCGCAACCGCCGGATCGCACGGGCTGTCGCCCTGTGCACGTCGGTACTCGTCTCGTCCGCCGTCGCGTCGTCGGTGCTGGCGGCGACACCGTCCGACGCGTCCGCCGTCGATGCGCGCGTCATCCAGGCCATGCAACGCGACCTCGGTCTCGATGCGCAGGCCGCCGCGCGCCTTCTGCGCACCGAACGCTCGGCCACCGCGCGTCTGCCGCAAGCCCGACAACGGCTCGGCGCAAGCTATGCCGGCAGTTGGATCGAACAGGGCAAGGACGGTCGCTTCCGCTTCGTCGTCGCCGCGACCACCGCCGAGGGTGTCGCCCGGGCCCGCGCGCTCGGCGTCGAATCCCGCCTCGTGCAGCGGAGCCTCGCCCAGCTCGAAAGCGCCAAGGGCCAACTCGACCGCCTGGGTCGCCAGAGCCGGCCTTCCGCCGGCGTCCATGGCTGGTATGTCGACGAGCGCACGAACCAGGTGGTCGTCGAAACGGATGGCCGCTCGCGCGATGCCGCGATCGACTTCATCGCGCGCAGCGGCATCGCGGTCGATGCGGTGCGCTTCGAAACCGCGCAGGCCGCGCCGCGCACGACCCAGATCGTCGGCGGCGAGCGTTACTACACCCCGAGCGCCGGCTGTTCGATCGCCTTCCCGGTGACCCGCGGCGCCGACACCGGCTTCGCCACCGCCGGCCACTGCGCGACGGTCGGCACCCCGACCTACGGCGCCAACGGCACCACCCCGCAGGGCGTGTTCGACGGTTCGTTCTTCCCCGGCGCCGACATGGGCTGGGTGCGCATCACCAACACGCCCGCCTGGCCGCTGCGCAACTGGGTCAACAACTACGCCGGCGGCACCGTGCCGATCAACGGCGGCAGCGAAGCCCCGGTGGGCGCGGCGGTCTGCCGGTCCGGCGCGACCACCGGCTATCGCTGCGGCACCATCACCGCGAAGAACGTGACCGTGAACTACCCGCAGGGCGCGACCTACGGACTCACGCGCTCGTCCGCCTGCGTCGGTTTCGGCGACTCCGGCGGCGCCTACATCACCCCGGCCGGCCAGGCGCAGGGCGTGACCTCGGGCGGCAACATTCCCGCCGGCAGCAACGACAACTGCGGTCTCGGCGCACCCGTCTCGTATTACCAGCCGCTGCAGCCGCTGCTCAACCAGTACGCGTTGACCCTGTACACCGGCGGTGGCGGCGGCTCGGTGCCCGTCATCACCGGCTTCGCCTGCCCGGACATGGCCAACAGCGGCGGCGGGATGTACGTGTGCTACGCGACCTACACCTCCGGGAGCCCCGCCACCAGCGCGTGGTCCGGCGGCGGCGGTTCGGCCTACGACTACAGCGGCTACACCGAGTTCGTCGGCTACTGCAGTTCGGGCCAGCGGCAGCAGTTGACCGTGACGATCACCAACAGCGCCGGCGCGGTCGCCCGGACCTCCGGCAACTTCAACTGCCCGACCGGCCCGATTCCCTGATCGCGAACACACTCGCTGACGGCATGCCCACGGAGCGGTGACGCGCTCCGTGGGCGTCTCCTCCGCAGGTCCATGGCGCGACCGCACACGCGCCGGCGGTCTGCGTCGCCTTCAATCCGTCGACAGTCGCTTGCGGTTGCCGATGGTCAGATGCAGCGGCCACTGCGGTTCGCGCGGCAGACCGAGCGACTCGCGGTAGTCCAGCGCTTCGGGGCAGATCACCGGGTAGAACGCATACGGCCCGAACGCCTGCGGCGGATGGTGGTATTCGAAGGTCATCGGCTGTCCTTCCAGCGCGCGCCACAGCGGCGCGTCGGGCGGTTGGTCCTCCTGCACGATCGATACGTGAGGGCCCCACAGCGGGTCGTCGAGACTGCGAGTGCGATACGCGTCCAGCGCGTACAACTCGCGCAGATAGCGGCCGAGGTCGGGCTCGCACGCGAGGATCATCCAGCCGTCGGTGGTGCGGCCATCGCGACGCACGCGACCGCCGTCGGCACGCAGCGGCGGCGCGAAGCGGCAGATTCCGGTCAGGACGGGCATGGGCGGCGGCGAATGGGCTGGCGACGCGCATTGTCGCCGGTCGGCCGCAGCGCGGAAACCCGCGTCGTCAAGCCTTGCCCCCGACCGGGCCCGGCCCTACCCTGCCCGTCTGCGCCTCCCGGTCCGCCGATGTCCTCCCGCTTCGTCCATCTCCACCTGCACAGCGAATACTCGCTCGCCGACTCGACGGTCCGCATTCCGGAGCTCGTCGCCCGCTGCGTGGCCCAGGGCCAGCCGGCGGTGGCGATGACCGATCGCAACAACCTGTTCGCGCTGGTCAAGTTCTACAAGGCCTGCGAAGGCGCGGGCATCAAACCGATCGCCGGCGCCGACATCAGCGTCGCCGAAGGCGATGAGACGCCCTGGAAGCTGACCCTGCTGTGCCGCGACCGCAGCGGCTATCTCGCCCTCTCCCGGCTGCTCAGCCGCGCCTGGATGGAGGGCCAGCGCCACGATGGCGTGGTGGTGCGGCCGCAATGGCTGGCCGACGCCAACGAAGGCCTGTTCGCGCTGGCCGGTCGCCACAGCCAGGCCGGGCAACTGGCCGCCGGCAACCGCCACGACCTCGCGCTGCAGTGGCTGGGCGACTGGCAGCGCCATTTCGACGATCGCTTCCATCTCGAACTCACGCGCTGCGGGCTCGACGGCGAGGACGCCTTCAACGCCTTCGCCCTGCACGCGGCCGGCCAGCGCGGCTTGCCGGTGGTCGCCAGCAACGACGTGCGCTTCCTCGACGCCGACGGCTTCGAAGCGCACGAAGCGCGCGTGTGCATCGCCACCGGCCGCGTGCTGGACGACCCGAAGCGGCCGCGCGAATACAGCGCCCAGCAGTATCTGAAGACCACGGAAGACATGGCGGCGCTGTTCGCCGCCGATGCGCCGGACGCGATCGACAACGCGGTCGAACTGGCGAAGCGCTGCAACCTCGAACTCTCGCTGGGCAAGTACTACCTGCCGGCGTTCCCGGTGCCGGACGACCACACGCTCGACAGCTGGATCCGCAGGGAAGCGCACGACGGGCTGGAAAAACGCCTGCAGAAGTATCCGATGGCGCAGGGCCACGACCGCGCCAGCTACGCATCGCGCCTCGACATCGAACTCGACGTGATCGTGAAGATGGGCTTCCCCGGCTACTTCCTGATCGTGGCGGACTTCATCAACTGGGGAAAACAGCAGGGCATCCCGGTCGGCCCCGGCCGCGGTTCCGGCGCCGGCTCGCTGGTGGCGTGGGCGCTGGGCATCACCGACCTCGATCCGCTGCCCTACGATCTGCTGTTCGAGCGCTTCCTGAATCCGGAACGCGTGTCGATGCCCGACTTCGACATCGACTTCTGCATGGACCGCCGCGACGAAGTCATCGACTACGTCGCCGCGAAATACGGCCGCGACCGCGTCAGCCAGATCATCACCTACGGCACGATGTCGGCGAAGGCGGTGGTGCGCGACGTCGGCCGCGTGCTGGGCCTGCCCTACGGCTTCGTCGACAGCATTTCCAAGCTGATCCCGCTGCAGCCGGCCGATCCGCTGTCGCTGGAGGACGTGCTCGGCCGCAGTCCGCGCGCGCAGAAGGAACCGGATCGCGCGATCGGCGAGATCATCGAACGCTACAACAGCGAGGACGACGTCCGCGACCTGATCGATCTCGCGCTGCAGCTCGAAGATCTGACCCGCAACGCCGGCAAACACGCCGGCGGCGTGGTGATCGCACCGCAGCCGCTGTCGGAATTCTGCCCGCTGTTCGCCGAACACGACGGCGCCGGCAAGGGCCGCAACCCGGTGACCCAGTTCGACAAGGACGACGTCGAAACGATCGGCCTGGTGAAGTTCGACTTCCTCGGCCTGCGCACGCTGACGATCATCGACTGGGCGGTGAAGGCGATCAACGCCCGCCGCGCGCGTTCGGGCGAGGAACCGCTCGACATCGGCGCGCTGCCGCTCAACGACAAGGCCTCGTACGAACTGTTCGCGCGCGGCGACACGGTCGCGGTGTTCCAGTTCGAATCCCGCGGCATGCGCGAACTGCTGAAGCGCGCGAAACCCGACACCTTCGAAGACATCATCGCGCTCGCCGCGCTGTTCCGCCCCGGCCCGCTGGGCTCGGGGATGGATCGCGAATGGGTGGACCGCAAGCACGGTCGCACCGAGGTCAGCTATCCGCACCCGGCGCTGGAGCCGGTGCTGAAGCCGACCTACGGCGTGATCGTGTACCAGGAACAGGTGATGCAGATCGCGCAGGTGCTGGCCGGCTATTCGCTGGGCGGCGCCGACCTGCTGCGCCGCGCGATGGGCAAGAAGAAAGCCGAGGAAATGGCCAAGGAGCGCGCCAAGTTCGAAGCCGGTTCGGCCGAACGCGGCGTCGACCCGAAGACCGCGAGCCAGATCTTCGACCTGATGGAGAAATTCGCCGAGTACGGCTTCAACAAGTCGCACTCGGCCGCGTACGCGCTGGTCGCGTACCAGACCGCATGGCTGAAAGTGCACTACCCGGCCGAATTCATGGCCGCGGTGCTGTCCTCGGACATGGACAACACCGACAAGGTGGTGAGCTTCCTCGACGAGGCGCGCGCGCTGCGCATCGACGTGCTGCCGCCGGACGTGAACGGTTCGAACTACATGTTCGAGGCGATCGACGACCGGACCATCCGCTACGGCCTGGGCGCGGTGAAGGGCGTCGGCCGCGGCGCCTGCGAAGCCATCGCCGAGGAACGCGCGAACGCCGGCCGTTACGCCGACCTGCTCGATTTCTGCAAGCGCGTGGACACCGCCAAACTCAACCGGCGCACGCTCGAAGCGCTGATCAGCGCAGGTGCGCTCGATGCGCTGGCGCCGAACCGCGCTTCGCTGATGCTGCAGTTGCCGGAAGTGCTGAAGGCCACCGACCAGATCAACCGCAACCGCAATGCCGGCATGGTCGACATGTTCGGCAACAGCAGCGGCGCGCCGGACATCGCCATCGATCTGCCGACCTGTGCCGAATGGCCGCTGTCGCAGAAACTCAACGGCGAACGCGAGACCCTGGGCCACTATCTCAGCGGCCATCCGCTGGACCCGTATCGCGACGAACTGCAGAGCCTGGTCGGCACGCACCTGGGGCGGCTCGATCAGCTGTACGAAAGCGCTGCGCCCGCGCGCGGCCGCAGCCAGGGCGGCGAGGACGGCGGCGGCCGCCAGTGGCGCGCCGAGGCGACGGTCATTCTCGCCGGGCAGGTCGTCGGCATGCGCAAGCGCGGCGATTCGCAGGCCTTCGTGCATCTGGAGGACGGCCGCGGCCGGATCGAGTGCGCGTTCTTCGCCGAAGCCTATTTCGAATACCAGACCCTGCTGACCCGCGATCGCATCCTGATCGTCGAGGGCGGGCTGCGCGAGGACGAGTTCAGCGGCGGCTTCGCCCTGCGCGCACGCCGCTGCTGGGACTTCCGGCAGATCTGCGCGCAGCAGGCGCAGCGGCTGTCGCTGCGCCTGGACCTGCGCGAACCGGGCCTGATGCAGAAGGTGGAAGGCCTGCTCGCCCAGCACCGTCCCGGTCACACCCCGCTGCGGCTCGACCTGCTGCTGCCCCAGGGCACCGCCGGCACCCTGGACCTCAACGGCGGCCAGTCGGTACGGGTGGAAGCCGACCTGCCCAGCGCCCTGCGCGCCCTGCCGGGCGTGCGCGCGGTCAAGGTCGCGATGACCAAGCCCTGGGCCGGCACGGGCGGCGCCTGACGCGCATACCCCCGCGTACGGCGGTTCCGGACGAGGTCCGTTAGACTGGAGATCCACAGACAGCCCAGGCCAAGGACCGCCGAACGCACCGCATGAATCCGAATTATCTCGATTTCGAACAGCCCATCGCCGACCTCGAAGCGAAGATCCGCGAACTGCGCCAGGCCAGCACCGGCCCCGCGGTGAACATCGACGCCGAAGTCCGCGCACTGGAAGACAAACTCCGCCTGCGCACCGCACAGATCTTCCGCGACCTGAGCGCATGGCAGGTCTCGCAGCTGGCCCGGCATCCGGCGCGTCCCTACACCCTGGATTATCTGCGCGTGATCTGCGACCAGTTCCAGGAACTGGCCGGCGACCGCGCCTTCGCCAACGACAACGCGATCGTCGGCGGCCTCGCCCGCATCAACGGCCGCAGCGTGATGGTGATCGGCCACGAAAAGGGCCGCGACACCAAGACCAAGGTCCGCCGCAACTTCGGCATGCCCAAGCCCGAGGGGTATCGCAAAGCGCTGCGCCTGATGAAGATGGCCGAGCGCTTCCGCCTGCCGGTGCTGACCTTCATCGACACCGCCGGCGCCTGGCCGGGCATCGATGCCGAGGAACGCGGGCAGTCCGAAGCGATCGCCCGCAACCTGATGGAAATGGCCGAACTGAAGGTGCCGATCCTCTGCACCGTGATCGGCGAAGGCGGTTCCGGCGGCGCGCTGGCCATCGGCGTCGGCGATCGCACGATCATGCTCGAATACAGCACCTACTCGGTGATCTCGCCGGAAGGGTGCGCATCGATTCTGTGGAAGACCGCGGACAGGAAGCAGGATGCCGCCGAAGCGATGGCGATCACCGCGAAGCGCCTCAAGGACCTCGGCCTGATCGACAAGATCGTGCGCGAACCCATCGGCGGTGCGCACCGCAATCCGGTGCAGATGGCCAAGCGACTCAAGGCCGTGCTGATGAACGAACTCGACGCGCTGGAAGCCCTGCCCGCCGACGAACTGGTCGATCGCCGCTATCGCCGCCTGCGCGGCTATGGCGCCTACGAAGCCGCCTGACCGGCTGCGACCTGCGGCGCGCATGCGTCGCCGCAGGTCGTGCGCAAACTTGACCCGGCTCAAGCGCGCCCGCCCCGGCGCGCGGACGATGGAAACGGCATCCGGCACCGCATCGACGGATACGGATGCCGTGCATGTCCATCGTCGCCAGGAGCCCCTCATGCCCGTCTCGCGTTCGCGCAAACCATCGCAATCCCGTACCGCTTCGACACCGCGCACGCGGCGCGAACCGCAGGCCACCGCAGCCGCCGCGGACGCGCCGACCGCATCCGAGAGTTCCGCAACGCGAACGAACGGCAATGCTGCCGCACCCGCACCCGCACCGGAAGCCGCGATGCCGCCGGAAGCCACACGGCCGCTGGAAGCCGGACTGTCGCCGGAAGCCGCCCTGCGGATGGATGCCGTTCCGCTGACCGACGAGGACAGCACCAGCGCGCCGCTGCCCGCGGACTACCCCTACCGCACCCGGCTGCGCCGATCCGAATACGAAGCCGAGAAGAAGAAACTGCAGATCGAACTGCTGAAGGTCCAGAGCTGGGTGAAGGACACCGGCCAGCGCATCGTGGTGCTCTTCGAAGGCCGCGACGCCGCGGGCAAGGGTGGCGCCATCAAGCGCTTCACCGAACATCTCAATCCGCGTGGCGCGCGCGTGGTCGCACTGGAAAAGCCAAACGACCAGGAACGCGGCCAGTGGTATTTCCAGCGCTACATCGAACATCTGCCGACGACCGGCGAAATCGTGTTCTTCGACCGCAGCTGGTACAACCGCGCCGGCGTCGAACGCGTGATGGGCTTCTGTTCGCCCGCCGAATATCTGGAGTTCCTGCGCGAAGCCCCTGAATTCGAACGCATGCTGGTGCGCAGCGGCATCCGCCTCTACAAGTTCTGGTTCTCGGTCAGCCGCGAGGAACAGCTGCGCCGCTTCAAGTCACGGCGCAGCGATCCGCTGAAACACTGGAAACTGTCGCCGATCGACCTGCAGTCGCTGGACAAATGGCCGGAATACACCGAAGCGAAGAACGGGATGTTCTTCCACACCGATACCGCGGACGCACCGTGGGTGGTGGTGAAGTCCGACGACAAGAAACGCGCGCGACTCAACTGCATGCGCCATTTCCTTGAGACCCTGCCATATCCCGGCAAGGCGCCGCAGGTGGCGCGCCCCGCCGATCCGCTGATCGTCGGCACCGCCGCGAACGTGCTCGCGAACGGTCAGTAGACACGGCGACAACGGTGACGCCCGCCGCCGCTTGCGGCGGGCGTGCGCAGTACCCGAGACTCGACGCTCACGAACGGATCGCCGGATCGGACCGGCGGGAGCGGAGATGCGCGGATCTGCGCGATGGGCGATGCGACTGCCGGCAGCGACGCTGTTGGCGACAGCGATGCTGTACATGGCGCTCTGCTTCGTGTCCTACGCGGCCGGCGCACGCCATCTGCCGGCCACGCTCGCACCGAATCCGTATCGCGCGCCGGCCACGATCCGCGCGCAGTTCCTTGCGATGGAAGCGCCGACCGCGCGTGCGCTGCCGCGCCTGAATCCGTTGACCTGGCTGCCGCATGCCCTGTGGGAGATGTCGGGCGACCGCCGCCCCGGCGACGCAAGTCGACTGCTGACATCGACGGCCCGGGTCGTGGCCTCCCGCGATCGCGACATGCCGCGCGGCTTCGATCGCCATTTCGCGGAAATCGCCCTGGCCATCCGCATCGGCCGGAACTGGACGCCGGACGATGCCGCGAACACGCTGCTCGCGGAATCCCGGTTCCGCCGGGATGTCGTCGGTATCGAATCGGCGGCGCGATCCATGTTCGGCGTACCGGCCAACGCACTCCGGCCGCAGGAAAGCCTGGCATTGATCGCGCTGATGCAGGCGCCTTCCTGGTACGCCCCGGACTGTCACCGGCATCGTTTCGACCAGCGATATGCGCATCTGGCACGGAGGCTCGGACACACCGGGCCGGACTGGACCGCAGCGGCCGCGTTGACGCGATTCCGGCCGATGTCCTGCGACCGTCGCTGAGCGCCGCGCGGCGCCGGAATGATGTCCGCATCGCGCGGCGGACCGCGTTTTTCGGGGCTCGGTATCGTCATCGCGGGTTTTTCGCCGCGCAGCGCGGCCGTTCCGCGACCGGACCGCGAAAACAGGCGGAAAAAGCCTGAAAAAAAGCCGCTCGGGGGCTTGGCGTCGAGGGTACCTTGGCCTACAGTGCGCATGCCGGCCAGATCCGGCCCCAAGACAGATCAACCATCCGACGAGGAAAACGAATTCTCATGGCAACGAAAAAGAAAGCCGCCAAGAAGGCCGCCGCGAAGCCGGCCGCCGCCAAGCCGATCAAGGACGTGATGAGCAAGTCCGCTCTGGTCGCCCACATCGCCGGCGCCACCGAAGTGGCCGCGAAAGACGTCCGCGCCGTGATGGCCGCTCTCGAAGGTGCCATCCACGCCTCGATCGGCAAGAAGGGCGCCGGCCAGTTCGTGCTGCCGGGCGTGCTGAAGATCACCGCCGTGAGCGTGGCCGCCAAGCCGAAGCGCAAGGGCATCAACCCGTTCACCGGTCAGGAAACCACCTTCGCCGCCAAGCCGGCCACCGTGAAGGTCAAGGTCCGTCCGATGAAGAAGCTCAAGGACGCCGCCACGGCCTGATCGCCGTCGCTGTCCTTCCCGTCGCGGCCCGTTCGCGACGGCGAACGAAAGGCCGGATCTCCGCGAGGAATCCGGTCTTTTCGTTTCAGCGGCATTCCGTGTTCCGCATGCTGTCCGCATCCCTCTTTCCATTGCGACACCGCACACACCATGGCCAAAGCCCGACACGCGTCCGAGGTGCGTCGCTTCACCGACATCCCGAATGTCGGCCCGGCCACCGCCGGCGATTTCGAACGCCTCGGACTGCGCGCGCCCGCGGAGCTGGCCCGCTGCGACGGATTCGCGCTTTACCACAGACTTTGCGAGATCACCGGCGTGCGCCACGATCCCTGCGTGATCGATGTGTTCCTGGCGGCCGTGGATTTCATGCAGGGCGCACCCGCGCGACCGTGGTGGCATTACACGCCGCAGCGCAAGGCCGCGCTGGAACGCGGCTGAGCGCGGCCCAGATCAGCGACGCAGATATCGGCGGCACGGATCAACCGCGGTTCACCGATCGCACCTATGCTTCACGGAACCCTCCGGAGCACAACGCCATGACCGACCCGCGCCGCCGCAGCTTCCTGCGCATCGCCGCCCTCGCCGCCACCGCCACGCTCCTCGCCGGCTGCGCCGCGCTGGACACCGCGCAGGCGCTGCTCGGCAACCAGGTCGCGTTCACCGCACCGCAGTTGCAGGCGCAGCTCGATCGCCATTACCCGCGCCGGTACGAACAGCTCGGCGGTCTGGTCGAACTCACGGTGATGAATCCGCGGATCGCGTTGCCCGAGAACAGCACGCGACTGCATCTCGATTTCGATGTCGGCGTCGACGGAATGGGCCTGCGCAGCGACCGAACCGCCGGCCATTTCGCGATCACCAGCGGCCTGCGCTACGACACCCGCGCCAACGCGCTGTATCTGGAAGAACCGGAACTGGAATCGGCGGAGCTGCCGCTGCTCGGCGGACGCATGAACGCGACCGGCCGCGATCTGATCAACGGCTGGCTGCGCGACTACGCGCGCAGCGAACCGGTCTATCGGCTCGATGCGGACCTGCAGGACAAGCTCGGCGCGCGCCAGGTCGCCGGCACCCTGATCCAGAACGGCCGCGTGGTGATCAAGCTCGATCGATAGGCGGCGATCTCCGCAACGGCATCGCTGCGAAAATTCCGGTAGAGCCTGATGTCTCCCCAGAAATTCCTCATGAGATGCTGTGATTTGTCGGTTTCAATGGCATTTTTGAGCCGGTTCTGGGCTTGATCTGCCGGGGCCCCTGGTCGCGACGGGTTTCGCGGATCTGGCCCAACGGGCGCGCGGCAGGACGCCGCGCGTTTTTCGACAGGACACGGATGTCCTGTCGAAAAACCCCGCGAAACCCGTGGACCCGGCGCAACGCGCCGGGCGCGACCGACGGGGTGTGCTTTCTTTGGGTCACTCTTTCTTTGCACAAGCAAAGAAAGGTGACTCGCTCGCGGCAGCGAGCGAAACCAAGGCCGAGCGGAAGACCGTTCTGCAAGCCTTCGTAGCAAGTTGGATTCCAATCGATCGAAAGCAGGTCCCTCGCCTGCGGTTCGGGATGACAGCCGTATCCAGAATGGCCAAAACCCGATGATCTGTTGAGGGAAAAAGTGAGGATACCTCAGCAGTAGAGCGGGCCCGAGCCGTCCTCAGATCTCGAAGCGATAGGACAGCTTCAGCAGCAACTGCTCGCTGTCGCGCAGATCGAAGGCGCCCGCGAACTCCTCGCGGGCCGAGTACGGGCCGGCGCCGGCGTCGAACATCGCACCGCCGCGCACGTACGCCATATACAGATACGACAGCGGCGCGAATTCGTAGCGGTAGCGCACCTGGAACCCGAGGTTGCGCAAGGCGAAGTCGTCGATGACATCGGCGCTGCGCACCGGCGTGCCGTCGGCGGCCACGCGCCAGGCGCGCTTGGCGTCGGCATCCAGCCCAAGCGCTTCCAGGCGCACGCGCAGTTCCTGTTTCGAACCGAGCAGCCAGACGCTGCCGGCGTTGAGGAACACTTGGTCGGCGCCGTACGTCCCCAGCAGATTGCCGCCGCGCCACAGCAGCCAGTCGGGATTGCGCTGCAATTCCAGGCCCGCGAAGAAGCTCAGGTTGTCGTTCACCGCATAATTCGGCTCGATGTACGCCGTCCACGCGCCGCGATCCACGCCGCCCAGACCTTCGGCGCCGTAGCGCAGACTGCCGTACAGAGACCAGTGTTTCTTCTTCGGAATGAAACGCTCGGCGAACAGGAACAGACGGCCCGGATGCTTCACCACGCCGTTGCCGCGGGTGATCAGATCGTCGTGGCCGGATGTCCAGCCGGCTATTTCCATGAACTGGTTGCCGCCATCGCGGCGTTCGCTGCCGCGGTTGATCGCGAAGGCATCGGCGATCTTCACGCCATCGTCGTTGACCCGGCGCGACACGGCATAACGCCACTGGTGCGATGCGTACGGGGACGTCTCCGGCAGCGCGGTGATCCGCCGCGACAGTTCGTAGCGGGCGTAGTTGAAATTGTTGCGGTCAAGGAAGCCGAAATCGTTGAGCTGCAGGTCGCCACCGGTGTGCAGGAGATAGAGTTGCTGGCGCCATGCCGGGTCGATCTGGTGATCGATCCGCAACTGCCCGCCGGTGTCGCGCACCGTGTCGCCGCGCTGCAGGATGCTGGAGCCGACGAGATTGCTGCGGATGGTCCATTTGTCGTTCGGCGACCAGCGATGATCCAGCGCGAAGACGGTCGCCTCGCGATCGAGGAACGGGCGGTTCACGCGGGTCACCATGGCGCCGAGGCCCTGCCCCTGGAAATCGCGGGTCGCGCGCAACGCATAGAAATCGCGGCCTGCGCTGTCGCCTTCGGTGGCGGCGAACACGCCGTAACCGAAACCGGCGGCGCTGCCGTTGATCTTGACCGCCGCGGTGACGTCGCCGGCGCCGCTGCCGTCGTCCGCCGGCGCGCCGACGCGTCGGGTATAGACCAGTTGCTGGGCGTTGCCGAGCGAACCGAACGGCACCTCGAAATACCCCTGGTTCTCGGTGAAGAACGGACGCTTGTCGCCGAAGAAGGTTTCGACCGCGCCGAAGTTGACGACGATGCCGTCGCTCTCGACCTGACCGAAATCCGGATTGAGGGTGGCGCTGAGCTGGAACTGGCCGCTGGGCTTCCAGAACAGGTCGACGCCGGCATCGATATCGGCCTTGCCGTCGACGTTGTCGACCAGACCGACCACGTACGGCGTGACCGCCAGCAGCGACTGGCTGAACTGCGGCACCTCGACCTTGTTCAGCGCGCTGAGATAGCGCTGTTCGTTGAAACTGATCGCCGGCCAGGCCATGCGCTCGTTGCTGTCGCCGATCACGCGGTCGAACGCGATGCCGATCGTGCGCTTGCCGCCGACATCGTTGCGCATCGGCGCGATGTGCCAGGGAATCAGCAGTTCCGCGGACCAGCCGTGTTCGTCCTCGGCCACCGCATGCGACCAGTGGCCGTCCCAGTCGCCGTTGAACTGGTTTTCGTTGCTGATCGTGCTGTCGGCGATGCCGTTCGACAGCGCGACCATGAAGTTGTAGCCGCTGCGGCCGTCGCCGTCGAAGTCCACATAGACGTTGACCCGGTCGACGTTGCCGTTGTTGTCGCGCTGGAACCGCTGGCGGGTGCGCGGCACGTCGGCCGGCTGCAGGTTGCGGAACGCCACCGCCAGACCGTCGGCGGTGGCCATGTACATGGCTTCGGTGCGGTGCCGGCTCGGCTCGCGGGTCAACGGCTGGGTCATGCGGAAGTCGTCGACGCGCTGCGCGCCCGACCATTCCGCCTCGTCGACCCTGCCGTCGATGTCGAGCGCCAGCGCCGGTGGCGCCATCAGGACCGCCGCGGCGATGAACAGAGCGCGCATGGCGGTCTCCCGTCGTGAAGTTGGGCGCATCCTGCACCCGTCGCCACGAGCGGACGACTGTCTTTAGTCACGGGAACTTTCCGCCCCTGCGCATCCTGCGTCACACGGGCTGTGCCGACCTTGGCGGCAACGCCGGCGGCGCGCCGCCGTGCGTGCGCGCGGTGGATCTGTTCAGTGCATGGGGTCAGCGCATGTTCTCAGCGCTTCGGCTGAAGCATGGTCCCGGTGCACTTCTTCGAGCCGCAGCGGCAGCCCCAGAGTTTCTTCAGCTTGGCGGTGTGCGGTTCGTCCAGCACGATGCCGTAGTTGTAGGTCAGTTCTTCGCCGGGCGCGATATCGCGGATCGCCTCGATGAAGATCTTGTCCTTGTGCGATTTGCCCTTGGCGTTCTCTTCCTGCACGGCCTCGCAGTTCGGCGAGCAGCTGTGGTTGATCCAGCGCGCGATGTTGCCGCCCTCGTTGGCGTCGAGCACATAGTCTTCGTTGAGCGTGAACAGGAAGGTGTGGCCGTTCTCCTGCGCTTCGCCGTACAGCTTGTCCACTTCGGCGTGGGTGCGCATCGTGCCCTTGTAGCGGACGATGCGCTCGCCCTTGCGGATCGCCTCGTCGGCGAACACGCCGTTGCCGTGGATGGACGAAAGACGGGCGACGATCTTCTTCTTCGGCATGGCGGGAACGGTTCCGGCTGAAAGTTGCGTGGGCATCGATTATGGCCCATGCCGGCCTGCGCGGCACGTCGTTCCGGCCCGCCTCAGAACAGCCGATGCCACAGGCCGGTCCACCAGAACGCCATGCCCAGACCGAAGGCGGTCCAGAACAGCGACTTGAAACCGCGCCACATGCGCCAGGCGACGAAGACCGCGGCCGCGGCCAACAGCCAGCGCAGCAGCCGCGAACGCTCTGCGCCCGCGGGCGCGGCGACCGCGCGCTCGACCAGTTGGCCGACGCTGTTCTGCAGGGTGGTCTGAAAGGCACTGCGTTCGAATCGGGTGTCGGTGCGGGCGTTCATCGTGGGCTCCTGCGTCCGGGAGTGGACGCCGCCCATTCTCCACAGCCACCGCCGAGGCACGATTGGCCACCGTCAGCCATCGCTGATGACAGCCGTCATGCCGCCGTCGCATCGGCGCATTTGAGTCGACCAGACCGAAAGCGTACAATTTCGGTCCTGTATCCAGCCAGCGCGCCCGCCGCCCGCCAGACCGCATGCTCCGCGTCACCCGACTCACCGATTACGCCACCGTGGTGCTGACCGTCCTGGCCAGCGCGCCCGACGTCGTGCTCAGCGCCAGCGGCCTGGCCGAACGCGCCGGCCTGGAAGCGCCGACCGTGGCCAAGCTGCTGAAGCCGCTGGCGCAGGCCGGGCTGGTGCAGGCCTTCCGCGGCGCGACCGGCGGCTATCGCCTGGCGCGACCGGCCGCCGAGATCTCGCTGGTCGAAATCGTCGAAGCGATGGAAGGCCCGCTGGCGATGACCGAATGCAGCGTGCACGCGGGCCAGTGCGGGATCGAACACTCCTGCGGCGCCCGCGCCAACTGGCGCCGGATCAACGACGTCGTCGCCGACGCCCTGCGCCGGGTATCGCTGGCCGACATGGCGTTGCCCGTCGTCGAGAACCGCAAGGCCATTCCCGTCGCATTGGCGTCGGGCTGAGGACTCTCCCATGAACGTCATCGAACCACAGACCGTCGACGCGCCCGCTCCCGAAGCGCCCGTGCAGAACGCCGGCATCCTCGAACAGCTCGGGCGCCGCTACGACGCCGGCTTCGTCACCGACATCGAGACCGACACCCTGCCGCCGGGGCTGAACGAAGACGTGATCCGCTTCCTCTCGGCGAAGAAGGAAGAACCCGAGTGGATGACCGAGTGGCGGCTCGCCGCCTACCGGCACTGGCTGACGATGACGCCGCCGCACTGGGCCAAGCTGCAGATCGCCGAGATCGATTTCCAGTCGATCAGCTACTACGCCGCGCCCAAGGGCCCGAAGTACGCCTCGATCGACGACGTGCCCAAGGAACTGCTGGACACCTACGACAAGCTCGGCGTGCCGCTGCACGAGCGCGCCAAGCTCGCCGGCGTGGCGGTGGACGCGGTGTTCGACTCGGTCAGCGTCGGCACCACCTTCCGCAAGGAACTGGCCGAGAAGGGCATCGTGTTCTGCTCGATGTCGGAAGCCATCAAGGACCATCCCGATCTGGTGAAGCGCTATCTCGGCAGCGTGGTGCCGACCGGCGACAACTATTTCGCGGCGCTGAATTCCGCGGTGTTCTCCGACGGCAGTTTCGTGTTCATCCCGAAGGGCGTGCGCTGCCCGATGGAGCTGAGCACGTATTTCCGCATCAACGCGATGAATACCGGCCAGTTCGAGCGCACCCTGATCGTGGCCGAAGAGAAAAGCCACGTCAGCTACCTCGAAGGCTGCACCGCGCCGATGCGCGACGAGAACCAGCTGCACGCCGCGGTGGTCGAGCTGGTGGCGCTGGAAGACGCCGAAATCAAGTATTCGACGGTGCAGAACTGGTACCCCGGCGACGAAAACGGCGTCGGCGGCATCTACAACTTCGTGACCAAGCGCGGCGAATGCCGCGGCGCGCGCAGCAAGATCAGCTGGACCCAGGTCGAGACCGGTTCGGCGATCACCTGGAAGTACCCGTCCTGCGTGCTGATCGGCGACGATTCGGTCGGCGAGTTCCATTCGGTCGCGCTGACCCATCATCGCCAGCAGGCCGACACCGGCACCAAGATGATCCACGTCGGCAAGCGCACCAAGTCGAAGATCGTCAGCAAGGGCATCAGCGCCGGCCGCGGCCAGAACAGCTACCGCGGGCTGGTGAAGGTCGAGCGCGGCGCCGACGGCGCGCGCAACCATACCCAATGCGACAGCCTGCTGATCGGCAAACGCTGCGGCGCGCACACCTTCCCGTACGTGGAGGTGAAGAATCCGACCGCGACCGTCGAGCACGAAGCCACCACCTCCAAGATCAGCGACGACCAGCTGTTCTACTGCCGCAGCCGCGGGATTTCCGAGGAAGACGCGGTGTCGATGATCGTCGACGGGTTCTGCCGCTCGGTGTTCCGCGAACTGCCGATGGAATTCGCGGTGGAAGCCAAGAAGCTGCTGGAAGTCTCGCTGGAAGGCTCGGTGGGATGAACGACCGCTCCGCCATCGCGCCGCCCCCCGGCGAAACCGATCTGCAGCGGCTGCTGGCCGGCCTGGCGCCGACGCTGGCCGAGCGCCCGCGCGCGATCCGCACCCAGCCCGCCGACGCACCGGTGCCGGCCGACGCGATCATGCTGTTCCGCGAGGACGAAGGCCTGACCGTGGTGGTCGCCGACGACGACGGCGTCGACGCCGCGCACTGGGCGCAGATCACCCTGCGCATCCATTCCAGCCTCGAAGCGGTGGGCATGATGGCGGCGATCGCCACCGCGCTCGCCGCGCGCGGCATTCCCTGCAACGCCGTGTCGGCCTACTACCACGATCACCTGTTCGTGCCGTGGGAACGTCGCGCGGACGCGATGCGTGCGCTGCACGCGCTCACCGAAGGTCATTCCGCATGAGCACCAGCGATCTCATCGGCACGTTCGGCGTGTCCATCCTGCTGATCGCCTTCGTGCTCAATCAGCGGCGGACGATCTCCGAGCACTCGCGCACGTTCCTGGTCATGAACATGATCGGCGCCCTGCTCTGCGCGTATTCCGCTTGGCTGGTGCGCTTCATGCCGTTCGTGGTGCTGGAAACGGTGTGGGCGCTGTTCGCCGCGTGGGGCCTGTGGCGCTGGTCGCCCGCGACCGCGGACTGACCCGACCCGATACGACGCACATCGAAGCGACAACACCGACAACGACCAGGACGAGCACCATGACCCGCAACGACAAGACGTCGCCCCCCCTGATGCTGATGCTGTGCGCCGGCATCGCGCTGGGCGCGTGCAGCCGGCAGCAGGATCCGTCGCCTGCCGCCGCGCCGGCGCCGGTCGAAGCGCCCGCCCCGGCCGCGGACGCCCCCGCTGAGGCCGCACCGCCTTCGCCCCCGGTTGACGCCACGCCGACCGCGCCCGCGACCTACGAGTTCGCGTTCACCGCGCAAGGCGATGCCGCCGACAAGGATGCCCGGGTCGTGCGCTGGGAAGGCGGCCCCTGCGGCGAATCGCCGGTGGCGCGGGTGCAAGTCATGCCGCTCGACGACAAGGCGCTGCTGCCGGATTTCGTGGTCGAGTACGACACCGCCGGCAAGGAAATCAAACGCTGGGGCAAGCCCTACGAAGCCGAAGTGATCGGCCTGGACGGCGACCGCCTCTCGTTCCGCACCGACGCTTCGCACGCGTACTGGACCGATCCGGCCGGTGCGATCGGCGCGCTCGAAGCCGGCGACGCGCCGCCACCCGCGCTCGATGCGCCGTTGCTGGACTGCCCCGCGCTGCCGACCTTCGCGAAATCCGAATACGAACAATGCTACGACGTCGCCGACGCCGCCGGCCAGCGCCGCAAGCTCGCCTGGGAAGGCGTGTGCAGCTGAGCGCCCCGATCCGCATCGCGACCTTCCGACGAACCGCCGCAACACACACGACGACACCATCATGCTGAAGATCGACAACCTCCACGCCAGCGTCGCCGGCAAATCCATCCTCAAAGGGCTCGCGCTCGAGGTGAAGCCCGGCGAAGTGCACGCCATCATGGGCCCGAACGGCGCCGGCAAATCCACGCTGGCGAACGTGCTGTCCGGCCGCGAAGGCTACGCGATCGACGACGGCACGGTGTCGTTCGAAGGCGGCGACCTGCTGGCGATGTCGCCGGAAGAGCGCGCGGCCGCGGGCGTGTTCCTCGCGTTCCAGTATCCGGTCGAGATTCCGGGCGTGAACAACACCTACTTCCTGCGCAGCGCGCTCAACGCGCAGCGCCGGGCGCGCGGCGAGACCGAGCTCGATTCGATGCAGTTCCTCAAGCTGGTGCGCGAGACGCTGGCGGTGCTGCACCTGAAGGACGAACTGCTGCATCGCGGCGTCAACGAAGGCTTCAGCGGCGGCGAGAAGAAGCGCAACGAGATCTTCCAGATGGCCGTGCTGGAACCGAAGCTGGCGATCCTGGACGAAACCGACTCCGGCCTCGACATCGACGCACTCAAGGCCGTGGCCGACGGCGTCAACGCCCTGCGCGGCCCGGATCGCGCGTTCATCGTCATCACCCACTACCAGCGCCTGCTCGACTACATCAAGCCGGACGTGGTGCACGTGCTCGCCGACGGCCGCATCGTGCAGAGCGGCGGTCCGGAGCTGGCGCTGCAGCTGGAACAGCACGGCTACGCGTGGATCAAGGATCGCGTGGCGCCGGGCGCGGAAACAGATGGAGCCGCCGCACGATGAGCGCACTGCTCGACTCGCTCGCGGCCGCCTTCGACGGCCTCGCGCAGCGCGATGCCGCCGATCTCGGCCCGCACCGGCGCAAGGCGCTGGATGCGGCGCTGCGCGACGGCCTGCCCGGCCCGCGCAGCGAAGCCTGGAAGTACACGTCGCTGCGTGCGCTGGAACGCCGCACGTTCGCGCCCACGGTATCGACGGACATCGATGCCGCCGCGCTGGACGCGGCGCTCGCCGCGGTGCCGTTCCCGCGCATGGTCTTCGTCGACGGCCGGCATGATCCCGATCGCAGCCAGCTGTCCGCGATCGCGATGCCGGGCATCGAGGTGCTGCCGCTGTCGCAGGTGCTCCGCGAGCAGGAACCGCGCGACGCCAATGTCCTGCAGCGCCGCTACGCCGGCGCCGACGAGGTGTTCGCGACGATGAATGCCGCGCTGGCCGAAGAAGGCGCGGTGATCCGGCTGGACCGCGAATGCGCGAATGCCTTTCCGCTGCATCTGGTCTTCGTCGCCAGCGGCCGGCAGCCCGACGCGGCCGTGCACATGCGTCACGTCATCGACATGCGCACGGACAGCGCGTTGACCGTGGTCGAACACCACATCGCGCTGGGCGAACATCGCGGCCTGTCCAATCACGTCTTCCACATGCACCTCGGCGAAGGCGCGCGGCTCGAACACGTGCGCGTGCAGAGCGAAGCGGCGGGCGCCACCGTGATCGCGCGCAGCGATGCGGTGCTCGCGCGCCGGGCGCATTACGTCCGTCTCGACCTCGAACTCGGCGCGGCGCTGTCGCGGCACGAACTGAACGTCCGACTCGAAGGCGATCTGGCACGCCTAGCCGCCTCCGGCGTGCTGTTCGCCGACGGCAAACGCCATGTCGACACCCGCCTCGGCATCGAACACATCGCCCGCGATACGTCCTGCGCATTGCTGTGGCGCGGACTGGCCGCGGGCCGCGGGCGCGCGGTGTTCCACGGCGGCATCACCATCCGCGAAGGCGCCGACGGCAGCGATGCCGATCTGTCGAACAAGAACCTGCTGCTCTCGGCCGACGCCGAAATCGATACCCAGCCGGTGCTGGTGATCCACGCCGACGAGGTGAAGGCCGCGCACGGCGCGACCGTCGGCCAGCTCGACCCGACCGCGCTGTTCTATCTGCGCTCGCGCGGCATTCCGGAGACGGAAGCGCGCGCCCTGCTCACCGCCGCGTTCTGCCGCGAAGTGCTGGCGGGCGTGCATGCGCCCGAACTGCGCGCATCGCTGACCGCGGTGCTCGACACCCACCTCGCACGAGTGACGCCGGCATGACCGCCACCGCTTCCGAGCAGACTTCCGGCGACACCCGCGACTGGGCCGCGATCCGCGCCGACTTCCCGCTGCTGACCCGCGAGGTCCACGGCAAGCCGCTGGTCTACCTCGACTCCGCCAACACCGGGCAGAAACCGGCTGCCGTCATCGACACCGTCGACGATTTCTTCCGCCGCCACAACGCCAACGTCAGCCGTGCGGTGCACGCGCTCGGCACCGAGGCGACCGAGGCCTACGAAGGCGCGCGCAGCAAACTCGCGGGCTTCTTCAAGGCGCACCGCGACGAACTGGTGCTGTGCAGCGGCACGACCTTCGCGATCAATCTGGTCGCGTATTCGTGGGCGCTGCCGCGATTGAAACCCGGCGACGCGATCCTGCTGTCGCGGATGGAGCACCACGCCAACATCGTGCCGTGGCAACTGGTCGCCGAGCGCACCGGCGCGACCATCAAGGTCGCCGAGATCCGCGAAGACGGCAGCCTCGACCTCGACGCGCTGCACGCGGCGATGACATCCGAGGTGAAGATCCTCGGCCTGACCCACGTCAGCAACGTGCTGGGCACGGTCAATCCGGTGCGCGAGATCTGCCGCGAAGCGCGCAGGCGCGGCATCGTCACCGTGATCGACGGTTCGCAGGCGGCGCCGCACCGCGCGCTCGACATTCCGTCGATCGGCTGCGACTTCTACGCCATCACCGGCCACAAGATGTGCGGCCCCACCGGCACCGGCGCGCTGTGGGCACGTCGCGAGCATCTGGCCGCGATGCCGCCGTTCCTTGGCGGCGGCGAGATGATCCGCGAAGTGCGCTTCGAAGGCACCGTGTTCAACGATGGCCCGCACCGCTTCGAGGCCGGCACGCCGAACATCGCCGGCCACATCGGCCTCGGCGCCGCGGTGGACTATCTCGACGCGATCGGCATGGACGCGATCGAAGCGCGCGAGGCCGAACTGCTGGCGCACGCCACTGAAGCGCTGCGCAAGATCGACGGCCTGCGCATCATCGGCACCGCGCCGGAGAAGGCCGCGGTGATCAGCTTCCTGGTGCAGGGCGCGCACGCGCACGATCTCGCCACCCTGCTCGATCTGGAAGGCGTGGCGGTGCGCTCCGGCCACCACTGCGCGCATCCGCTGCTGCAGTTCTACGGCGTGCCCGCCACCTGCCGCGCCTCGTTCGCGTTCTACAACACGCACGAGGAGATCGAACGCTTCGCCGCCGCATTGACCAAAGTCCGCCGACTGCTCGGCTGATCAGACCGGAATTCCGCACCGTGCCCGCACTCCGCTTCCGCAACGCCACCGAAGACGACATCCCCGCATTGATCGACCTCGTCACGTCCGCGTATCGCGGCGACGCCAGCCGCCAAGGCTGGACCACCGAGGCCGATCTGCTCGACGGCCAGCGCATCGACGCCGACATGCTGCGCGCCGATCTGACGCAACCGCAGAGCGTCGTGCTGCTGGCCGAAGACGACGCGCGCCTCGTCGCCTGCGCGCACGTCGGCGTGGAGGACGGCGCCGGCTATTTCGGCATGTTCTCGGTCGACCCGACGGCGCAGGGCGGCGGCATCGGCAAGATCGTGCTCGCCGAAGCCGAACGCGTCGCCCGCGACACCTTCGGCTGCGCGCGCATGCGCATGACCGTGATCGACTGCCGCGACGAGCTCATCGCGTTCTACGAGCGTCGGGGCTACGTCCGCACCGGCATCACCAAACCCTTCCCGTACGGCAATCCGCGCTACGGGCAGCCGAAACGCGACGACCTGCGCTTCGAGATCCTCGAAAAGGACCTGACGGAGACCGCGGCATGAGCGACTGGGTCTTCGTGTGCGCCACCGGGCAGCTGCTGCCCGGCGAAAAGGCCGTGGTCTGGGCCGACGAAACGCCGATCCTGGTTGTGAACCTCGACGGCGAGCTGTATGCGGTCGAAGACCGCTGCACCCACGACGAATACGAACTGTCCTCGGGCGAAGTCGACGTCGCCGAAGGCAGCATCGCCTGCATCCTCCACGGCGCCCGCTTCGACCTCCGCGACGGCCGCGCCCTGTGCGCCCCCGCCTACGACCCGGTGGCGAAATTCCCGGTGAAGATCGAACACGGCGGCATCTGGACCCGCGACGATCGCGAGTGATGCTCGCGCGTAGTCACCAACTGCGGTAGAGCGGGCCTTAGCCCGCTAGAAATCTTTCGGCAACATTGATAGAACGGCCGGACCTGTCACCGAAGCCCCTGTAAGAGCGACGGAAGTCGCGACGAATGACAGAAACCCTTGACCAGTCATCCGGCTGTCGAACACCAGCCTGCCTTCTCCCCGACAACGGGCGGCTATCGGCCAGAAGCAGCCATTTATGGAGGCCCAAGCATCACTCCTCATTGCCTAGATTGGCCTACTCATAAGCGTCCGTGCAAACAGGGAAAACCCGGGATTAGCGTTGACCTGCTACGCGCGTGGCGCGTCCGTCCTTAGCCAGTCCAGCACCTCGACAGGGCCCACGGCTGTCAGATGCGCCCGTGCACGAGACAGCGCTACATAGGCAAGCTCGGGAGCATCCGACAGCTCGCGCGTGGCGAGAATGATGACGAAGCGGCGTTCGAGGCCCTTGAAGTCGGTGATTGTTGAGAATGTCAGGCCAGCGTAAACCTCATCTTGCAGGGACGTCGCGAGTCGCCCCAGCGTAGCAGCGCTTGGGCTTAGCACTGCAATGTCCTCGGGCAATACGCTCTCAGCGTTGATCAGGCGGCGAACTTCGCCGAGCGCGGTCCGCTCGATCTGACCGTCTTCGCAGGCGAGCCACTGCACCTCGGCCCCAAGGGGGCCATCTGCGATCAGCCCCGGGCCACGATAGAAACGCTGCGTGGCGTCGTGAATGTTCTGGGTGTTGCGCAGGTTCCGGCTCAGGCGGATCGGAAGGAGCATGTAGGCGTCGAAGTGGCTGCGCAGCTCGCCGTAGAGCCGCTGATTGCTATCGAAGTAGGCGTGCAGAGTGGCCCCGTCGCTCCGGCTCGCCAGTGCATCGATGGACACCCAGGTGCTCGGAGTGAAGTCCTGCGCCTCGTCCACCACCACTGCGTCGTAGGCGAGATCAGCCCGCGCGGCAAGGCTATCGAACACGACCTCAGGAAGCTGCTCGGAGCGCGGCGTGGTCCCGCCCGCCAGGATCCCAGCCTCGGTGCCAAGGCGCGTGGCCAGTTCCGAAAAGGTCGATACCTCGACGCCGCTATCACGCAGCACCAGCCGGATGTGCTCGGCAAGCTGCGCTGAGCCGCAGGTGAGGAGGGTGCGTTGTCCGGCTGCGGCGAGACGGCGGGCGTCCTCACATGCGAGTACGGTCTTGCCTGTGCCGGCGCCGCCCGAGATGGCCACGCGCCGCAGATCCTCGAAGGCGTTGAGGATATGGAACTGCTGCGGCGTGAGGTTCTCGATGGCCTCGTCATCATCCGCACTGGAATAGGCGAGGGGCGAGTGGAGCTTTATGGGGCGGGCAAGGAGCTGTTCGAGCACGCGCATGCCGTGCGGTCCGAGCGCGTCATCATTCCCGCCCGAGAGGCGCTGGGCGACCCAGTCGGCAAGGTGATCGAGTTCGGGGCGGGTTGCGAATAGCTCCCGCGGCTTGTCGGGGCCCATGTGTTGCGGCACAGCCTTGACGTCCGGAAAGATCACGCCGTGGCGGAAACGGAAGTGGCCGCGTGGCCAGCCCCGTTCGGCCTGCGCCTTTCTTAATAGCGTGTGCTTGCTCTTCGACGCCTGCTCGACGGGGTTTTTGATCGTGTGGCTGATGCCATGGCGATCGCGGCTGGTCCAGCGATCCGTAGCGGGGTCATAGCTGATCGCGCCACCCTTTACCTCGATGAAGAGCACCCCATGATCGGGGTGTGCGACGACGAAGTCAGACTCCCCATCGATCTCGGCGCCCGAAGCAGTTTCGCCAAGCCAAGGGCGCGAGTAGAACACCGTCCAGCCGGGCCCGAGCTGTGCCGCCAGCGCATCGAACACGCGGATCTCAGCCGCCCGGCGCGACTCAGCCCGGATCGCGGCAGGGAGCAGCCGTGGCCACATCGTCGCCATTAATGGTGTCCTTCGACAAGCGAATGAAAGAAGCCGAGCGAGGAATCGCCAGGGGAGCCGACCAGAAGCGCGCGGTCGAGGAACTGGTTGAAGGCCTCGCACGAGGTCTCAGGTGAGAGGACGCAGGCATGGCAGGCAGCGAGGGACATACCGGCCTCGCCTACGAGAAGATCCTCGATACAGAGAGGATCCGACGAGCACCACGCCTGGGCCTGGATGGCCGCCTGGATCGTGCGTTCCATCCGCTCGGGTGTCCCTTCGCGCTGCAAACCGCCGAGCGTGCCGTCGTCATCGGTAGTCGCCGTATAGATCAGCAGGCCCGCCATTGGCGCGTCGCCGTGATCGACATAGAGCCGTTCGCGGAGCGCAGTCGAGGAATAGCCGCAGTCGAGCGTGAGCTGGCGCATCAGTGCGTGGGCAAGGGTATGCACCAGAACGCGCCTCGGGGTGATCGGGCGAGGTGGCTTCTCGTCTCCAAAGCGCTGCTTCCAGTCGGCCTGATAGCGCTCATCAATCGCACGAATGCGTTCGACGACGCTAGCCTGCGCTTCCCAGCGCGTCAGGGCCTCAGCACTGAGTTCCAGGTAGATGCCTTCACCGCGCACTTCGATGGCGGGTAGCCATCCAAGACCTCGCACTGAAAGCTGTGCGTAGTTGGGCGAGTCAGGGTCGCCCGGCGGGTGAATGCGCGTGAAGCCCTTCAAGGCGCTTACTTCACGAAGGCGCACGACGCGCACCAGGTGGGAGAACCACTGCGAGAGCGTAGCCGGGACGGCGTGGGGCCGCATCTCGAACTCGCGGTCCGGGCCATGGTCCGCAAGGCCGCTGGTGAACTGGCGGTGCTCTTCCCAGCGAAGGTTCTCGACATCAATCTCCTCATGGGAGGTCATGCGACGATTGAGGAGATCAGCGAACTCCTCGGGAGTCAGCCCGAGTTCCGCCAGCACCGGTTTGAGCTCGCTTTTTGCGAGGATCTTCACCAGCAGAGCGCGTTCGTCGGGGTCCTCGACGTGCATGAACTGATCCCACATCACGCCCATCGCTTCCTGAATCTGATCGGACCATGGGGGGATGCTCAGTGCAGACTCAACCACCGGGAAGTAAAGGTTGGACGCGCCGCGCTGGACAGTGCGTGCCTTGTGATCACAGGTCTCGTCCCCGCCCGCGAGCCAAGGCCTTCGACCGCGGCAGTTAGGGAAGGTCTCCCAAGTCTCCTCGGAAAACACCCGATCCATTGAGCGGCTGGCATGGCAGCTGGGGCAGCTGAGGATCAGGCCGGCAAGACCCGCGCGCTCGGACACCAAGCTCAGAAAGGTGCGCTTCTGGCAGCCTTCCTTGTGGCGCACCCAAGAGTGCCAAGGGAACTCATCAAGGTGGCCTGCCTCGCAGGCCATCACGAAGCGAACCGGCACCACCCACACCTTGCGCCGCCCGGGCATACGCTGCGTGCACTGCGCGCAGTAGAGGCCAGGCTGGCCCGCTTCATCCGACCACGCGCGCGACTCGGCAAGGCGACTGCATTGCGGGCATTGCAGCCAGTTTGGGAAGCGCACGGCCACGAGGGCCTTGCCATCGGACCGATTGAACTCCTCGGCCGACACCGGAGGGAGACGAAAGCCCTGCACGCCTAGCTTCTTTTGGAGCCGTGCTTCGAGCACGGTCTGCTCGTTTCGCATTCCGGCAGGCGGGAAGTTCCGGTCCCACTCTTCAAGGCCGGCCGCGACGGCCGAGATCGGCGCATCCCCCGCCCGGAAATCGATCACGGCGCCGGGTCCGAAGAGGGACGCTGCCGCGCTGCGGCGCAGATCGCCAAGTTTATTGCGCGACATCGTTGCTCCTCAGGCCGGGCACGAGACGGTAGGGCGTAGCGGGTTCCACTCCTCGCATGGAGTTCGGGGTCGGCCAGGCTTGGCCTACGACCCGGCCAGAGGCCCGGCGCGCCGCCGCCTCTTCGGCGCTCTGCATCAGCGGCGCGGCGCGAGAGCCCTTCTTCTTCCAGTAGATTTCGGGCGCCCGGCGGATCCATGCGTCGAGGCGGCGGTGCAGCTCGTCGCGCACGCCCCCTTCGTCGGCGTCGATCCTGCCAGCGCGTGCCACGACCAGATCAATCAACTGACGGGTGCGTGCAATGCTTTTGTCCGACCACGCAGGCTCTTCGAGCATCTCGGGGATCAGGTGGCGCACGAGTGCAACGAGGACGGCATGGAGCGCCCGGTCGCGCGCGCGCGCGGCAAAGGGTGTTGCGCTCGTGGCCTCAACGAAGCGATACAGCATCGAGTGCCAAGTGCTAAATGTCTCGTAATGCGAACGGTCGCGAGGCTTGGCATTGTTGAGAAGTGCAACTACGAGTCCTTCGACCTTGCCGCGGCCTACGCGACTCGTGGCCTGGATGTATTCAGCCATCGTCTTCGGCTGTCCATTCACGAGCATGAGGCCGAGACGCGGGATGTCGACGCCCACGCTCACCATGTTGGTGGCGAGCACGACATCCACGGCACCGGGCTGATCCACGCGCACGGCGAGCTTGTCGAGCATGTCGCGGATCTCTGTCTGCGTGCGGCGAGAGGTGAGCTCCTCGATCTCCGACAGCTGCCGCGGCTGCGTGCCTGCGCGCGTCGCGAGAAGGGTGAGGGTGTCTGAAACGTCGTCTTGCATCAGCACGAGCGCGCCGCCCAGCTCGCGAAGCGAGTTGAAGTAGGCGAGGAGCGTCCAGTAAGGGTCGCGCTCCTCAGGGCTCAGTGCGTGCAGCGCGCCATGCAAGAGCGAGGCAGAGACGGCTTGCAGGGTGAACTTGGCGGACCGGCCGGCCGTGGTAACGCCGATGTAGCGCCTGCCCGCGAGCGCAGTGTCTTGCACGGCGAAGCCCGAATCCTGGGCATCGAGGCCTGGCGGCGGGAACTGGCAGGTATCACGATCGAAGAGGGCGCGCACCTGCTCGCCCGCGCGGCGGATCGTGGCCGTCGAGCCCACGATCTTGGGCGGGCTGCCGCTGTCGGAGAGGATGATGTCGACGGCCGCCTCGTAAAGACCGGTGAGCGTGCCCAGTGGGCCTGCGATCAGGTGGAGCTCGTCTTGGAGGATGAGCTGCGGCTGCATGGGCGTGCCGACACCAAAGAGCGCACGCGACGCCGGGTTTCGGACGATCTGCGCGAACTTGTCGACGGTCCCCAGCAGCATCGTCGGCCGCTGCTCATAGATGTCCTCGTCCACCGTGAACACCGGAAGCGGCGCCTTGGATAGCGCGCATGCAGAAGTGCGGCATTCGACGACGACCGGGTCAGTGTCGCGCCGCTGGACATAGTCCAAGTCGGCGTTGCAGCACGGGCATTTGGTGAGCTGGCGGGCCTGGGGCTTGAAAACATCACCTTTGTTGTCGAACGCGATCTTTCGCGAGTTCGGCGTTGCGTCCCCTCCGACCCAGAGGCCGAGCGAGAAGGGTGTTTTTCCAAGCACAAGCTTCCGTCCAGAGTTGACTGTGCCCCTCCGGATCGCCTCGCATGCGCAGATCGTGGCCGCGGCGCGGATGAACTGCTGCGTGGTAAGGAGGCGCAGCGTGTAGCGCATGATGCAGGCGACGCCATCGCCGTCCTCGGGCCGCGCGCCAACAAGGCGGCGATAGAAAGCCACCATGGCCACGAGGCCCAGATAGGCCTCGGTCTTGCCGCCGCCGGTTGGGAACCAGAGGAGGTCCATCACGCCCCGATCGGGGTGCTGAGGATCGAGGGTGGACTCCATCGAAAGCAGCAGGAAGCCAAGCTGGAAGGGGCGCCAGACGAGCGACGAGCCGCCCCAGACCCGCTGCGTCTCCATCGCGAGGTTGGCAAGCCGAAACGCTTTCGCCATCGCGCCATCTGACACCAGCCGATCGACGCCGCGGCGCATCCGCCCAAGCACATGCGCGATCTCATCCAGATGCGCGTTGGCGGTTTCCACAAGAGGCGCCGGAATGTCTTCAAGAGTCGCGCGCTGATCGTCCAGCCACGCGCCGTAGGCGTCGCAGAGCGCGCCAAGGTGGCCAACCAGTTCGCCATCCGTGCTCTGCGCAAGAGTGGCGGCTGCCAGCGAGCAGGACTTTGCTAGGCCTGCGAAGTGGCGCGAGCCATCGGGGCTGACAGCTGGGGAAGTGGCCTCGGGGATCCAAGCCGTCCGCACGGCGTCGATCTCGCGCCCTTCGGTGCCCGCGTCCCACTGCGCCGAGCAGGTGTGGCCCGTGGCGTATTCGCGAGAGCGTCGGAAGAGGAGCGCGTTCGAGCGGTCATCGGCGTCGATGGCGGCCTTGCGGCTCGGGCGCGTGATAAGGCGGGAGCCACTCGTAGCGCGGATCGTGAGACTTGTCTGGAAGAGCGTTGAGGTCTCGATCGCCTCGCGGCTGCGATCGGGCGTCGATCCGTTGACCAGCGTGATGGTGGCCAGCACGCCGGCCTCGAAAGGCAGAACCCGCACATTCAGGCGAACGCCTGCGACGTCGACCTCCGCCAAGAGAATGTCGTGATTGCCCGGGGTGAGTTCGATCTCGATCGGCGGGAGCGCGATGTCCACCCGGTTCCACTTGTCTTTCTCTTCCAGGTGCGGCTGGTAGCGCCCGCAAGCGATCTCCACGAGCACGCGCGGCGCGGCGGCGTCGCCGGATGCGCAGGCGAAGGAAACTCCGGCGGTTGAAGGGCGTCGCATCTGTGCCGCGGGCGGCTGGGAGGACTCGTCGCTCTCTTCGTTGCTATCGCCGTCCTCGCCTGCCACCGCAAGCCGCTCGTCCTGCTCGGGCGGGAGTGCGAGGTTCTGCGGCCACAGGATGCCGGTGAGGTAAACGTCGGAAGGCTTGGCGTCGACAGTTTCGTCAGGCGCAAACGGGCCAATCAAGTCAATGGCAAGGCGTTCAATAAGTGCGTCGCGGGCGGACATCAGCGGGATTTCGGTTTGGTGGGAGAGAAGGAGGTCAGAAGCGGCGCATAGAAAAAGCCACTCGACTTCCACGGTTCGAGCATGCTTTCGAGGTGAGGGCTGTCAGGCGCAACGACCATCGTGCGCAGACCGATCGAGCGGCCGTATGCGAGCCAACTGATCGACTTGTTGAGATGCCAAGCGATCTTTCCGATGTCCGCGCCAAAGCGCTCGCTTAGCCCGCCCAGCCGCTGCTCTCCATCGTTGATGGTGAAGTGCCAGCCCACCGTCGATTCGGCGCGCAACATCAGGCGCAGGCGACGGGGCTGATTCGCCCATGCCGCCTGCGTGGCGAGGGCGTCTTCCTGCCGGGCAAAGAATGAGCGCCCCACAAGACCTGACGGCTCGATATCGTGCGGACGCCCCACCTCGACCTGGATCGAGCTGCCAGTGCGGCGCCACACGCGGCCATTGACCTTAGTTCCGCAGTGTGCGCCCGCCGTGCCAACCAGCAGGCGCTCGCGGGGGCGGGTAGCGCCGACGAACATGACACGCGACTCTTCGCCCGTCTCGTCAGCGACGGCCGTTTCTTGCAGATAGAGATAGACAGTCGGCGCTTCGCGCCCCTTGCTGGCATGAATGGTGCCAAGGATCGGCCCGGCCGTGCCAAACTCGGGGGTGCAGAACTGCATCGGCGGGTTCGTGCGCGCCAGCACCTTTCTCAGCGCGTGGAGATCAACCACATAAACTGAGTCCCCGGCGACCTCCACGCAGCGGCTCCACGCCTCAGCACAATCGAAAGGTGCCTGGATGTCGCGCTCGTGCCAGCGCTTCTCGAAATCGTCGCGGCTAATCCTCCGCTGGGAGTGGTCCCAGAACATCTGTGCTACCCAGGACCGCACGCAGATGGGCATTCCGGACAGCCGCAGGCGGTGCGGCAGAAGCCCGGCATGGCTCGACGCGATCAGGACGTCCAGACGGTTGCGCATAAGAACGAGCGCATCATCTGGCAGCGTATCGAGTTTGAGATTTGCCACTTCGCCGGCATCCGCATGGGCCAGTCGCCGAATCTCGCTCTTGACGTGCTTTTCGATGTTGACCTTGCGGCCAGACAGGAGGTCGCGGCGCAGCCCGGTGAAGATGGCGAGGAGGTTCGGGTCCGCCGTGCGATGCACTTCGGTCAGCTGCATCTGGCGAAAGCCACGCGCCGCCAGCGCGTCGAGCAGGTTCGTGCCATTGGAGTCATCCTCACCTTCGGCAAAAGCGTAGATCGCTTGGGCGCGGTCGGCGAAGACCGTGATCCCGCTATCGGGGTTGAGACCGTCCACCATAGCTAGGATAAGGTCGGCGCGGGGGCCGACGATGTCCTGCGCCTCGTCAACGATAAGGTGCTCCATGCGCGCCAGATCGTCGCGCACATCCTGATCCTCTCGAAGGAGTTGCAGAGCGGCGTTGATGTTGTCTTCGTAGCTGCCGGTAAGGGCCGCTTCTTTCATGAAGCCCGAGTGCACGGCCCACGCGAATGCGTCGAGCGTGATGATGCGAACGCTCGCGGCGTCGCCGGGCTCTTCCAGTGCACGCGCAATGCGGTTTCGGATCTCGACAACGGCGGTGCGGGTGAAGCTCACTAGGCAGATGCGGGAGGCGGGGATTCCGTTACCGACCATCGCCGCTACGCGCGCGCAGGCCGCATGCGTCTTGCCGGTGCCAGGGCCGGCGTCAACGATCAGACGAGCATCTGGCGGCTCGGCAACCGGGTCGTCCTGCCAAGTCGGCGCGTTCGCGCCAATGTCTTCGATCTCTGGTGGCAGCGGGGGCGGCGGCTGGGAGCGCACCAGAATCTCCCGCTCGAACGCCTCTTCGGCATCAGCAGGTAGCTGTTGCGGGGCTGGCGGCGGGACAGGCGCGGCAGCGGTCCCACCGATCTCGATGGAATTCCCGCTCAGCAGCCAGAGCTGCTTGCGGTAGGTGATCGCCGGCTTCCCGTCGAGCTCCCGCAGTGGCCGTTGAATAGTGGCTACGACCCTGCCGTTCTCGCGAACGTGAACCTCCAGTTGTTCCCCTGACACGGCCCCCTCCCCTGTCGCGCAAAGCTGAGGGTAGCTGGTTGGAGACGATCCTCCCAGCGTCCGCCTCAAGTCTGGCGACGAGCGGCTGTCATGGGCGCACACCCACATGAGACGCCGCGGATCAGCACCAATGCGTTATGGGGCTCGAAAGCCAGAACACGCCGCCAATACTAAGCCAGCCAGCGCAACGGCGAAACGACTGCTATGGGTCGAAAGCAGCTACTTGCTCGGCTCTCACGCCAGCCTTGCAATGCTTATAACAAGGCCGCAAGCGACTATCCAGAATCGCATTCAACATCTCGGACGACACGGCAATCTTGCCTCTCCGCAGCGGCTACAAGCAGCGGCACGTCGATGCTCGTTGCGAATCCATAGCTTCTCGCTATCGATCTGCAGACACGCATAGACTGCGCGCCCCCACCCCAACCCTCCCCCGCATGCGGGGGAGGGAGGATGCGCAGCGGGTATCGCCGTCGGCGATCACCCCAACGCTTCAAGCCCCAGCGTCGCCAGCATCTCGACCATGCGTCCGGCCTGCACCGCCTGATCGCTGGAGGCGTTGCCCTGTTCCGCGCGTTTGGCCACGCCCTGCGCGATCGCGGCGAGGCGGAAGAAGCTGAAGGCGAGCACGAACGGCCAGTCCTCGGGAATCGGTCGGCCGGTGGCGTGCGCGTAGCGCGCGAGCAGCGCGGTTTCGTCGGGAATGCCGAGCGCGGCACGGTCCAGTCCGGCCAGCCCCGGCAGCGCGGGATTGCGCGGCAATCGCAGCGCCATGCAGAAATAGCCGAGATCCGCGAGCGGATGGCCGAGGGTCGAGAGTTCCCAATCGACGATCGCGAGCACCCGCGGTGCGTCCGGATGGAACATCAGGTTGTCGATGCGGAAATCGCCGTGCACCAGGGCCACGCTGCCGTCGTCGGCCGGACAGCGCGCCGGCAGCGCGGCGATCAGCGCGTCCATCGCCGGAATCGCGCGGGTTTCGCTGGCGCGGTACTGCTCGCCCCAGCGGCGCAGCTGGCGTTCGAAATAGTTGCCGGGCTTGCCGTAGTCGGCGAGGCCCACGGCCGCCGGATCGATCGCATGCAGCGCGGCCATCGCATCGACGATCGCGTCGTAAATATCATGGCGTCCGTCCGGCGACAGGTCCGGCAGCGACGGGTCCCAGAAGATGCGGCCGTCGATGAAGTCCATCAGATAGAACATCGAGCCGATGACCGCGTCGTCGGTGCACAGATGCAGCGGCCGCGCCACCGGCGCCGCGCCGCCGTGCAGGGCCTGCAGCACGCGGAATTCGCGATCCACCGCATGCGCGGACGGCAGCAGCGCGCCCGGCGGCTTGCGCCGCAGCACATAGGTGCCGCTGGCGGCATCGATGCGATAGGTCGGATTGGACTGGCCGCCCTTGAACTTGGTCGCGGTCAGCGGGCCGCGAAAGCCGGCGACGTAAGTTTCGAGATACGTCGCCAGCGATTCGGCGGGCAGATCGAGCGGATGGGTCGCGTTCGTCGCCATCGTCTCAGCCCTTGAGCATCGAGCGCGCGAGCGCGGCGAGATGCACTTCGTCCGGGCCGTCGGCGAGGCGCAGCGAACGCGCGCCGGCGTAGGCCTGGGCGAGGAAATGATCCTGCGAGAGACCGCCTCCGCCGTGGATCTGCATGGCGCGGTCGATTACGTCGCAGGCCATCCGCGGTGCGACGATCTTGATCATGCCGATCAGATCCTTCGCGCCCTTGTTGCCATGGGCGTCGAGCGCGGCCGCGGCCTGCAGCGTGAGCAGCCGCGCCTGTTCGATCTCGCAGCGCGAGCGCGCGATCGCCTCCTGGGCCATGCCGTGTCCGCCCAGCGGCCGGCCGAAGGCTTCGCGGGTGCGAGCGCGTTCGACTATCGCCTCCAGCGCGCGCTGCGCCAGGCCGATCAGGCGCATGCAGTGATGGATCCGGCCCGGGCCGAGCCGCGCCTGCGCGATCTCGAAACCGCTGCCGGAGTCGCGCAGCAGGTTCGCGACCGGCACGCGCACGTCGGTGAATTCGATCTCGACGTGGCCATTGGGCGCATCGTCGTAACCGAACACGGTGAGCGGGCGCACGACGCGCACGCCCGGCGTCGCCATCGGCACCAGCACCATCGACTGCCGCCGGTGCGCCGGCCCGTCGGGATCGGTCACGCCCATCACGATCAGCAGTTCGCAGCGCGGATCGCCGCCGCCGGTGGTCCACCATTTGCGGCCGTTGATGACGAATTCATCGCCGTCGCGCACGATCGGCAGCGCGATGTTGGTGGCGTCGGAACTCGCGACATCGGGCTCGGTCATCGCGAACGCGGAGCGGATCTCGCCGGCGAGCAGCCGCGGCAGCCACGGCGCCCGCTGTTCCGGCGTGGCGAAGTGCAGCAGCACTTCCATGTTGCCGGTGTCCGGCGCGCTGCAGTTGAAGATTTCCGGCGCGAACAGGCTGCGGCCGGTGAGTTCGGCGATCGGCGCGTAATCGAGATTGCTCAGTCCGGCGCCGTGCGTCGGATCGGGAAGGAACAGATTCCACAGGCCCTGCGCCTTCGCCTCGGCCTTCAGCGATTCCAGCAGCGGCGGAATCGTCCAGCGCACCGCGGGATCGGCGGCGTGCGCGTGGAACGCGGCTTCCGCCGGCACGATGCGCTCCGCGACGAAGCGCGCGACCGCCGCCTGCAGCGCGCGCGAGCGGTCGGAAAAGGGAAACAGCGTGGCGATGCGTCCGGTGTTCATCGGGCTTGTCTCATGGTGTTTTCGGAATCGCGCACGGCGGCGCGATCAATAGTAGGTCCACAGCGCGCGATCCCCGTGCAGATGCGGCAGCGCATTCCACGATCCGAGTCGCAGCCGGCCGCCCTGCGGATGGAATTCCGACAGCGCGCTGTTGCGCAGCGACAGATTCAGTTCCACCGCGCGTGTGACCGGCACCTCCAGCGCGATCTGCGCCAAGC
The DNA here is from genome assembly GCF_039543145.1 of Lysobacter hankyongensis. Lineage (NCBI taxonomy): Bacteria > Pseudomonadati > Pseudomonadota > Gammaproteobacteria > Lysobacterales > Lysobacteraceae > Lysobacter > Lysobacter hankyongensis. The sequence continues at coordinate 637,806 of NZ_BAABJE010000001.1, forward strand.
GCGAAATCACGCCGCCGGAACTCAGCACCAGCACTTCACGACCGCCAGCCAAGGACTCCAGCCGCTCGCCGGCCGCGCGAACGCGGGCACCGAACACGTCCCAGCTTTCCGGCAGGCCCGGCAGTTCGTCGTGCGCCCACGCCAGCAGGGCCGCCTGGAGCATGGCGCCGACATCGCGCGGATCGCCGCTGCGGCTGGCGACGGCGATCGGGTGTTCGGGGTCGCGTTCGAGATACGCGCTGAACACCGCGTGGTGATCGAATTCCGCGAAGCCCGGATCGGCCACCGGCTCCGGCAGCGGCAGGCCCCGGGCGGCGAACGCCTCGGCCACGCCTTCGGCGGTCTGCCGGTGGCGGCGCATGCCGCCGACGACCACGGCCTCGAAGCGATGCCCGCCGCGCACCAGCCACTCGCCGAGGCGCCGCGACTGCTGCCAGCCACGATCGGAAAGATTGTCGTAATCGGCGGCGCCGTAACTCGCCTGTCCGTGGCGCACGAGCAGCAGGCTCACGGTGCGCGCCCACCCTGTCGGCGGCGGGCGGGGGCGTGATCGATGTTCAAGACGGGCATCCGTGGAGGGCTCGCGGCATCGTACGACGGTGCCCGACGGCCTCCAAGCGCGACGCTGTGTCGAAAGACCCGGGAAACACGTCGCACGTATCCGAGGCCTTTCATTTGATAATGATTATCATTAAGATGCAGCCCTCGCGGCAGCCAATGACAGCCAGCCGCAGTCCCCATCGATCCCCGGCTGATGAACACCCACCCTTATTCCCCGCGCCTGACCCCGCTGACCGTCGCCCTCTCCCTCGCCGTCTGCGGCCCCGCGCTGGCGAACACGCCCGCCGATGCCGCCGCCGGCGTCGCCGAAATCGACAAGGTCGAAGTGGTCGGCTCGCAGGTCCACAAGGCCGAGTCGCCGAAGTACACCGAAGCGCTCAACGACACTCCGCAGACGATCACCGTCGTCAACCGGCAGGTGATCGAACAGCAGAACCTGCTCGGCTTGCGCGATGTCCTCGGTACCCTGCCCGGCATCACCTTCGGCGCCGGCGAAGGCGGCGGCGGCTACGGCGACAGCATCACCCTGCGCGGCTATACCGCCAGCAGCGACATCACCACCGACGGCGTGCGCGACAGCGCGCAGTACACCCGCAGCGACACCTTCAACCTCGAATCGATCGAACTGATCAACGGCGCCAACTCGGCGGTGTCCGGCGCGGGTTCGGTCGGCGGCAACATCAACCTGGTCAGCAAGACCGCGCGCGAAGGCGACAGCCATGCCTTCAGCGTCGGCGTGGGCAGCGATGCCTACGCGCGCGTCACCGCCGACAGCAATTTCGATTTCGGCAACGGCACCGCGCTGCGCCTCAACGCGATGGCGCACCAGAACGACGTCCCCGGCCGCGATCACGAAAACTTCCAGCGCTGGGGCTTCGCGCCGTCGCTGGCGATCGGCCTGGGTTCGGACACGCGCCTCACCGTCTCCTATCTGCACCAGAGCGACGACAACCTGCCGCAGTACGGCGTGCCCTACGCGCTGAACAGTTACAACGACGGTCCGCTGCCCGGCGTCGATCCGCAGACCTACTTCGGCTATCGCAACGTCTCCGAACAGCGGATCGACGTGGACATGCTGACCGCGGTGTTCGCGCACGATTTCAGCGATGCCGTGAGCCTGCGCAGCCTCGCCCGGCTGCAGCGCGTGGATCAGCTGTCGAACGTGACCGCGCTGCAGGGCAACTGGTGTCTGGCGGACGGCACCAATCCCTACACCGGCGCGGCCTGCATCGGCGGACAGCCTGCGGGCACCTGGTCGCCGGTCGCCGGCCCGCGCGGCCTCGTCCGCGACACCCGCAACACCATCGCGATCAGCCAGACCGACCTCACCGCGCGCTTCTCGACCGGCGCGGTGGAGCACGCGCTGGTCGGCGGCCTGTCCTTCAGCACCGAATCCTTCGACCTGGAAAGCGGCGGCGTGTTCTTCAACGCCGACGGCAGCGCCCTGCCGAACACCAGCGCGGGCTATCCGCTGCAGAGCTTCCGCGACCCCGACAACATCTGGACCGGGCCGTTGAACTATTTCCGCAGCGGCAAGACCGAAGGCGATCTCGACAGCGCGTCGGCGTACGTGTTCGACACCCTGAAGTTCGGCGACCGCTGGATGCTCAACGTCGGCGCGCGCTACGACCGCAACCGCGGTGCGACCAAAACCTGGATCGTGTCGACCGCGAACGCGACCCGCGGACAACTGCTCGGCACGAATCCGGTCGCGCGCAACGACGAAAACCTGATGTCCTACCGCGCCGGCCTGGTGTTCAAGCCGGTCGAGCACGGCACCGTCTATCTGTCGTGGGCCAACAGCAAGACGCCCTCGAAGACCTCGGTCAACGGTAGTTGCACCGCGACCAGCACCACCGGCACGGCGAACTGCGATGTCGACGCGGAAACCGCGATCAATCTCGAACTCGGCACCAAGTGGGAACTGCTGGACCGGCGCCTGTCGCTGACCGCGGCGCTGTTCCGCAACGAACGCCGCAACTACCGCGTCGCCGATCCGGGCAACCCGCTGAATCCTTCGGGCGAACAGCAGCTCGACGGCCGCGCCCGCGTCGACGGCCTCGCGCTGGGCGTCGCCGGCACGGTGCTGCCGGGCTGGCAGGTGTTCGCGAACTACACCTACCTGGACAGCGCGGTCGTGCGCGGCGTCTCCGCCTTCTGTTTCGACAACCCGGGGACGGCCTGCGGCAATTCCGCGACCGACCGCGATCCGTTCGAAGGCAATCCGCTGACCAACACGCCCAAGCATTCGGGCAGCGTCTGGACCACCTACGACATCGGCGACTGGACCTTCGGCTACGGTGCGACCTATCAGGGCGCGTTCGTGGTGCAGAACAACAGCCTCGACGGCCAGCCGCTGTTCGAGACCGACGACTACTGGGTGCATCGCGCGATGCTCGGCTATGCGGTCAACGAACGGCTGTCGCTGCAGTTGAACATCAACAACCTGCTGGACGAGACGTACTACACCCGCATCCGCAACAACATCACCTTCACCGGCGGCGTCGTGACCGGCGGCAACGGCTGGGCCACGCCGGGCGAAGGCCGCTCGGCCGCGCTCACCGCGACCTGGCGCTTCTGACACCGCACTCTCGATCCTGCACCGTCGACCTCGCACCACAGACACGGCCACGCCCACGACCATGCTGCTCGCCATTCCCGATGTGCTCGATGCCACCCAGGTCGCCGCGTTCCGGGCGACCCTCGACGCCGCCGACTGGGCCGACGGCAAGATCACCGCCGGCCATCAGTCCGCGAAGGCGAAGGACAACGCGCAGCTGCCGGAAACCTCGGCGGCGGCGCGCGATCTGGGGGCGGCCGTGCTCGACGCGCTCGCGCGCAACGCCACCTTCTTCGCCGCCGCGCTGCCGAAGCGGATCTATCCGCCGCTGTTCAACCGCTACGCGGGCGGGCAGTCGTTCGGCTATCACGTCGACAACGCGGTGCGCTACGACCGCAGCCGCGGCGGCGTCGATCCGGTGCGCACCGATCTGTCGGCGACGCTGTTCCTCAGCGCGCCGGAGGAATACGACGGCGGCGAGCTGGAAATCGAGGACACCTACGGCACGCAGCGGATCAAGCTGCCGGCCGGGCACATGCTGCTGTATCCGAGCACCAGCCTGCATCGGGTGCTGCCGGTGACCCGCGGCGCGCGCGTGGCCTCGTTCTTCTGGATGCAGAGCATGGTCCGCGACGACGGCAAGCGCCGGCTGCTGTTCGAACTCGATGTCTCCATCCGCCAGCTGACCGGCGACGTGCCCGACCACGGTGCGCTGGTGCAGCTCACCGGCGTGTATCACAACCTGTTGAGGCAGTGGGCCGAGGTATGAGCCCGACGGATGTCGCGAGCGCGCAGCGGCGACGCGGCTTCTGGCTGCGCACGCTGCACCAGTGGCACTGGATCAGCGCCGCGGTCTCGCTCGCGGGGCTGCTGCTGTTCGCGGCGACCGGCGTCACCCTCAACCACGCCGCGCAGATCGAAGCGAAGCCGGACACCGAACAACGCACCGCGACCCTGCCGCCGCCGCTGCTGGCCGCGCTCGGCACGCGCGACGCAGGCGAAGCGCCGCTGCCGGCGAAGGTGGAACGCTGGCTCGACGGGGAACTGGGCATCGCGCTGCGCGGACGCAAGGGCGAATGGTCGCCCGAGGAAGTCTATCTGTCGCTGCCCTCGCCGGGTGCCGACGCCTGGCTGAGCATCGACCGCGACAGCGGCGCGATCGAATACGAGCGCACCGACCGCGGCGCGATCGCCTATCTCAACGATCTGCACAAGGGCCGCAACGCGGGCGCCGCATGGGCCTGGTTCATCGACATCTTCGCGCTGGCCTGCATGGTGTTTTCGATCACCGGCCTGTGCCTGCTGCAGATGCACGCGCGGCAGCGGCCGGGCACCTGGCCGTGGGTCGGTCTCGGCCTGCTGCTGCCGGTGCTGCTCGCCCTCCTGTTCGTCCATTGATTCCTTGCATGAGCGTTTTTCCCATGAATGCATTTCCCTTGGATGCTTTTCCGATGCACGTCCGTCGCATCGTCGTTCCGCTGACCGTCTCCGTCGTCGTCGGCACCGGCCTCGCGGCCCCTGCGTACGCCGCCGAACTGCGCGTCGGCGTCGAGATTCCGCAGCTCAATGTCGCCGAATACCACCGGCCCTACGTCGCGGTGTGGATCGAAGGCGCCGACCAGAAGGTCGCCGCGAATCTCGCGGTGTGGTACCAGCAACGCAGCAACAGCGAAGGCCACGGCACCAAATGGCTGCCCGACCTGCGCCAGTGGTGGCGCCGCAGCGGGCGCACGCTGAAGCTGCCGGTCGACGGCGTGAGCGGGCCGACCCGCCCCGTCGGCACCCACACGATCGCGGTCTCCGATCGCGACCCCCGACTCGCGGGGCTCGCCGCCGGCGACTACACCCTGGTGGTGGAAGCCGCGCGCGAAGTCGGCGGCCGCGAACTGCTGAAGGTGCCCTTCACCTGGGCGCCGAAACCCAAGGCGCAGAACGGCAGCGCCAAGGGCGGCAGCGAACTCGGCACGATCACGCTCGCGATCAAACCCTGATCCGGCGCCACGTCTTCTCCACCGTTCTTCTTTCCGCTTGGAGCCTCCGATGAAATCCCGTTTCCTGCTTCCGCTCGTGATCGCCGGCGCGTTGGCGCCGTTCTGCGCCTCCGCCCACAAGGCTTGGCTGCTGCCGTCGCAGACCGTGATCGCCGGCGAGAACGCCTGGGTCACCGTCGACGCCGCGGTCTCCAACGATCTGTTCTACTTCAATCACGTGCCGCTGCCGCTGGCGCGGCTGACGGTCACCGCACCGGACGGCACGCCCGCCGAGGCCGCCAACGGCGCCACCGGCAAATTCCGCACGGTGTTCGATGTCGAACTGAAGCAGGAAGGCACGTATCGCATCGCGATGGTCAACGCCGGACTGTCCGCGAGCTGGGAGGAAGACGGCAAACCTAAGCGCTGGCGCGGCACGCCCGCCACCTTCGCGACCGAGGTGCCGAAGGACGCGAAGAATCTGCAGGTGTCGCAGAGTCTCGGCCGGGTGGAAACCTTCGTCACCCGCGGCTCGCCGAACACGACCGCACTCAAAGCATCGGGCGAAGGTCTGGAACTGGTGCCGGTGACGCATCCCAACGATCTGTTCGCAGGCGAGAGCGCCACCTTCGCGCTGCAGATCGACGGCAAACCCGCCGCCGGCCTGGAGATCGAGATCGTCCGCGGCGGCACCCGCTATCGCAACGCGCAGGACGAGATCAAGGTGAAGACCGGCGCCGACGGCCGTTTCAGCGTGACCTGGCCGGAAGCCGGCATGTACTGGCTGGAAACCACGTCCGAAGACGCCAGGACCAGTCTGCCGCAGGCGAAACAGCGCCGGCTGAGCTACGTCGCCACCTTCGAAGTGCTGCCGCAGTAACCGCACGGAGCCGCGGGTGCGCGAAGCGCTGGACACGGCCGTTCTGGGCATGATCGCGCTCGGCGGCACGACGATGGGCACGACCTGGTCGGTGCGCGCGGTCTGCGCGCCGGGCACGGATGCGCACGTCCTGCACACGGTCGCGCAGTCCGCACTGGATCGTGTGGTGGCGCAGATGAGCCATTGGCGCGAAGACAGCGACCTGAGCCGCTACAACCACGCGACGGCCGGAAGCGCGTGGACCTTGCCGGCCGAATTCGCCGAGGTGATGCGCTGCGCGCTGGACATCGCCGCAGCCAGCGACGGCGCCTTCGATCCCACGCTCGGCGCGCTGGTCGACGCCTGGGGCTTCGGCCCATCGGCGTCGGCCCACGCCGTCCCGGCCGACGCGATGCTCGCGCCGCTGCGCGCGAACGCCGGCTGGCGCCGGCTGTCGTTCGATGCCGCCACGTCCACGTTGATCCAACCGGGCGGCGTCGCGCTCGATCTCTCCGCGATCGCGAAGGGCTATGGCGCCGATCTCGTCGCGCGCGCGCTGCGCGCGCGCTCGGTGCCCGCCGCGCTGGTCGAAGTCGGCGGCGAACTCGTCGGCTACGGCCGCAAACCCGACGGCGGCCGCTGGCGCGTGCTGATCGAGGCCTGCGCCGAAGACGCCGCAGCGGTGGCCGCGGCGGACGCGCCGCCGCTGCGCGCGGTCGTGCTCGACGGTCTCGCGGTGGCCACCTCCGGCGACCGCTGGCATGCGTTCGAACACGACGGCGTGCGCCACGCGCATACGCTCGATCCGCGCAGCGGCCGCGCGCTCGCCGACGCGCCGGTCGCCACCACCGTGATCGCGGACAGCGCGATGCGGGCCGATGCCTGGGCCACCGCGCTGACCGTGATGGGCGCCGACGCAGGACTGGCGTTCGCCCGCACCCACGACTTCGCCGTGCGCTTCCTCGTCCGCGATGGCGATCGTCTGCGCGAACGCCTGTCGCCGCGCTTCGAGGCGTTGTCGGAAATCGCGGAATGACGCGCGGCACGAAATACCTCGAAACCTTCGGCCAATGGCTGGTCCTCGGCGCATTGGCGGCGATCGCGCTGCTGGCGTTCGCCCTGCAGCGCGCGCCGTGGCCGCACGGCGCGCCCGCGATGTCGCGCACGATCGCGGCGACGGCATGCCTCATCGTCTACGTCGTCGCCTGCGCGCTGTGGCTGCGCACGCAGCGGCGGCGCGCATCGGGCCACGCCGATGCCGATCGCGCACAGACCGCGATCGCAGCGCTGGTCGTGCACGCCAGCCAGACCGGTTTCGCCGAGCGCATCGCCGAACTCACCGCCGCAGGGCTGCGCGACGGCGGCCTGTCGCCGGCGCTGCAGCCGCTGGGATCGCTGGACGCCGCGCGACTCGCGCGCGCGCCGCTGGCGCTGTTCGTGGTCAGCACCACCGGCGAAGGCGATCCGCCGGACACGGCCCTGGCCTTCGTCGACGACACGATGTCGGCGACACCGTCGCTGGCCGGCCTGCAGTACGCGGTGCTGGCGCTGGGCGACCGCCGCTACGCGCGCTACTGCGCCTTCGGTCATGCGCTCGACGACTGGTTGCGCCGCTGCGGCGCGCAGCCGCTGTTCGATCTGATCGACGTCGACAACGGCGACGGCGGCGCCTTGCGTCGATGGCAGCACGATCTCGCGCAGTTGCCGGGCATGGCGCCGGCCGCGGATCGCCCCGACTGGTCGCCGGCGCAGTACGGCGCGTGGCGGCTGTGCGCGCGGCGCACGCTCAACCCCGGCAGTCTCGGCGGCGCGACCTGCGAACTGCGGCTGTGGCCGGAGGCCGGCGAACTCGCATGGACGGCCGGCGACATCGCCGAGATCGGCCCGCGGCACGCCGCCGAAGCGGTCGATGCCTGGCTGCAGGCGCATGCGCTCGACGGCAACGTCAGGATCCATCACGACGGCGACACCCTCGCGCTGCACGAACTCCTGGCGCGCTCGCGCTGGCCGGACCCGGCGTCGGTGGCGGACGGCATCGATGCGGCGACGCTCGCGGCGCGGCTGGAACCGCTGCCGCATCGCGACTATTCGATCGCCTCGATCCCCGGCGAAGGACATCTGCGCCTGCTCGTGCGGCGCATGCGCACGCCCGAAGGGCATCCGGGGCTGGGCAGCGGCTGGCTCTGCGAGCACGCCGCGATCGGCGAGGACATCGCGCTGCGGATCCGGCGCAATCCCGGTTTCCACCCGCCCGCGTTCGATGCGCCGCTGATCCTGATCGGCAACGGCACCGGGCTCGCCGGCCTGCGCGCGCATCTGGCCGCGCGCGCCGCCGCGGGCGCGGGCCGCGCCTGGCTGCTGTTCGGCGAACGCCAGCGCAGCTGCGATCTGTACTGGGCCGACGAACTCGACGGTTGGCGCAACGACGGCACGCTGGCGCGGATCGATCTCGCGTTCTCGCGCGACGAGGGACAACCGCATTACGTCCAGGACCTGCTGCCGACGCACGGCGACGCCCTGCGCGCCTGGATCGCGGACGGCGCCAGCGTGCTGGTCTGCGGCAGCGCCGCGGGCATGGCGCCCGCGGTGGACGATGCGCTGGCGACGCTGCTGGGCCGCGATGCGCTGGCGGATCTCCAGCGGCAGCGGCGCTATCGCCGCGACGTGTACTGAGCGCGCACGCGCCGTTTCAGAAATTCGCCGGCACCGGCGGGCGCAGCACCTTCGCGCGATAGTTCGCCGGGCCCATGAGATCGACGCCGCAGGGCAGGCCGTACAGCCACTCGAGCATCGCGCGCTGCGTCTCGCCCTGGAACGGCATGCCGTGCTGCGGCACGATCATCTGCGGATCGAGTTCGCGGACCATGTCCACCCACAGCCGCACCGCGCGGTTGCCGGCCATGTAGCGGCGATGGAACCCTTCCATGCACGGCCGGTAGCTTTCGAAATCCTCGACGAATCCATACGGCGTGCCGCTCGATACCAGGCCAGAACAGATGTCGCCGGAGAACAGGATCCGGCTGACCGGATCGAAGAACGAGAGATTGCCGACCGAATGCAGGAAATGCGCCGGCAGGGCGATGATCTCGGTCGACCCCAGCTCGATGCGCGCGCCTTCGTCCTCGACCAGCAGATAGCGCTCGCGTCCGGCGTTCTCCATGTAGTGCGGCACCAGATGCGGCACGAACCGTCCCCACAGCTTCGAGCACACCACCGTGGCCTGCGTGTAGAGCAGCCACTTGTCGACCGAACCGATGATGTCCGGATCCTGGTGCGAGCACAGCACCAGATCGATCTGGTGCGGACGCACATGCCGGCCGAGCGCCAGCACCAGCGGCGTGTACAGCAGCGAGCCGCCCGGATCGATCAGCGCCGAATGATTGCCGTGCTTGACCAGGAACTGGTTGGCCTGCACACCGTCCTCGCCTCGCACCAGATCGTTGAAGGCGATGCACTGATGCTCGCCGGACGTGTGCAGCATGAATCCCATGGTCGCTCCCCTTGCGCGGGTAAAGTGCCGCGCAGGTTAGTGATCCACCACGCATGGAATATTGATCATTCTCAACATCCGTCGACATTTCGCGGAAATCTCCGGGAAATTCGGGCATGCGGCGAGCACCGCGATGGATTCCTCGACCCGCTTCGCGACGTGTTGGCGCCGATGGTCACACTTCGCGATCGCGCCTGCGCATGCGGATGATCAGCACTTCACCACCGCCATCGATTGCAAAGCGATGGCGCGCATCGCTCGTCGATAGAAGCAAGCTATCGCTCATCGCGGCGGTGCATCGCATCGCGCCATCGCTGCAGTGCGCGTGTCCGGACAGCACGTGCACCACCCAACGCTCGCCTGGTTCGACGAACAACACCATCGAACCCACCAGCGGCCGATGCCACAGGTCCGCGTCGATGCGGTCGCGACGCCACATCAGATTGAAATCGTGGGTCGGTCCGTCGATCAGTTCGCCGGACACCGTGCGTTCGCCGGCGAAACGAACGCGGCCGTGCGGCGGCGCCGCTTCGCGCACCTCGCCGTCGTCGAAACGCAGGCGCACGCCATTGCCGTGCAGCAGCACCAGTTCGCGGTCGATGCCCGGGAACGACGAGAACGGCCCGTCGCATTCGATTTCGGCGATCGACAGCCGCCAGTCCCAGTCGTCGCCGCGTCCGGCGTCGCAATCGGTCGACCGCAGGATCTCCCGGGTCCAGCCGAAGCCGTTGCGCCAGCGCTCGCGCCGGTATTCGTGGGCGGGAAGGAGGCGCAGAGGCGACTGCGGATGCGAGGTCATGCCGGTCTCCGGACGGGACATACAGGAGTGCAGTGGGCGGAAATGCAGCGGGCGCGAGTGTAGCGGAGGCGGAACGACGAAGGCCGCGATCGCTCGCGGCCGTCGTCGTGCGGTTCCTTCCCGGGTCCGGTGCCCGCGGCGCGAAGCCCGGGATGCGGGTCGGTCCGCGCTCAGCGCTTCTTCGGCGCCGCGACCGGGGCCTTCGCCGCGGCCGGACGGGCCGGCGCCGCGGCGGCGGCACCGCCGAGCACGATCATCTCGCGGTTTTTCTCCACCGTCTTCAGGCCGATGCCCTGCACCTGGGCCAGCTGTTCGGCGCTGCGGAACGGACCGTGCGCCTTGCGATAGGCGACGATGGCCTCGGCCTTGGAGGGACCGACGTTGACCAGCACGCGGTCGAGGGTGGCCGCATCGGCGGCGTTGATATTGACCTTCTCGGCGGCGAAGGCGCTGCCCATCAGGGCCAGCGAAAGGGCGACGGTGGCGAGGGTGCGGCCGAAGAACGAGGTGTTGTTGGACAGATGCATGGTGATGCTCCTTTGATGATGGTTTGAATGAGGGGTTGGATGGATGTGTGGGTCTGGTTTGACGAGCTGGTTTGACGGTTCGGACCGGTTGCGGTCTTCGCTGTCGGCGACCTCGCCGTAGCAAGTTCGCGTCGACAGGGACAGTCTCCGGATTCGGCCTGTCCCGACCCATCGCCGGACCACCCGCCCGCGGGCCGGGCGATGGCGCACGCGGGTGTCGGAAAAGTCCTACCCCGCCGGCCGGGCACGGGCGCCCACCAGAGCGTGTTATGCACTTTTTGGTAGGCCGCGTTGCGCAGCCTGTGGCGCCGAGACAAGGTTCCGTGACGCAGCCTTGGCTGGTGGCCAAGGCAAGTCATGGGCCGCAGGATCGGCGCCACAGGGGCGCAACCCGAAGGGAAGGCCGTCTGCGCGCCCGGTCCGGCGTTGCGCACCTTGCCAAGGCCACCAGCCTTGGCTACGGCGCGCGCCTTGGCTCAGGCGCGCAGACGACCTTCGCGGCCTATCAAAAAGTGCATAACACGCTCTAAGCGCCGGGCGTACAATCCCGCCATCCTTTCCCGGCCAAGAATCCCCGCATGGACATCAGCAAAGTCGATCGCTTCGTCGGCGCCAAATGGGACGACGAGATCGTTCCGCAGCTCGTCGAATACATCCGCATCCCCAACAAGTCGCCGATGTTCGACGCCGACTGGGTCGCCCACGGCTACATGGACGATGCGGTCGGATTGATGGAGCGCTGGGCGCGCGCGCAGAACGTGCCGGGCATGCAGGTCGAAGTGGTGCGCCTCGAAGGCCGCACGCCGCTGATCTTCGTCGACATCCCGGCCAGCGCCGATGCCGGCACCGGCGACGACTGCATCCTGCTGTACGGCCATCTCGACAAGCAGCCGGAAATGACCGGCTGGGACGACGACCTCGGCCCGTGGACGCCCGTGATCAAGGGCGATCGCCTGTACGGCCGCGGCGGCGCCGACGACGGCTACGCGATCTTCGGTTCGATCGCCGCGGTGCAGGCCCTGCAGGAACAGGGCGTGCCGCACGCGCGCTGCGTGGTGATGATCGAAGCCTGCGAGGAATCCGGCAGCTACGACCTGCCCGCCTACGTCGACCATCTCGCCGCGCGCATCGGCAGGCCATCGCTGGTGGTCTGCCTCGATTCCGGCTGCGGCAACTACGACCAGCTGTGGTGCACCACGTCGCTGCGCGGCCTCGCCGGCGGCAATCTCACGGTGAAGGTGCTCAACGAAGGCGTGCACTCGGGCGACGCGTCCGGCATCGTGCCTTCGAGCTTCCGCGTGCTGCGCCAGCTGCTGTCGCGGATCGAGGACCAGGACAGCGGCCGCATCCTGCTCGACGGCCTGCACGTGGACATTCCGGCCGACCGTCTCGCCCAGGCGCGCACCTGTTCCGAAGTGCTCGGCACCGCGATCTACGACAAGTTCCCGTTCCTGCCCGGCATGTCGCCGATGCATGCGGATCTCACCGAACTCGTGCTCAACCGCACCTGGCGCCCGGCGCTGTCGGTGACCGGCGTCGACGGCATGCCGCCGCTGTCGTCGGCCGGCAACGTGCTGCGCCCCTTCACCTCGGTGAAGCTGAGCCTGCGCCTGCCGCCGACGCTGGACGGCAAGCGCGCCGGCGAACTGCTGAGCGAGGCGCTGCTGCGCGATCCGCCGTACGGCGCCGAGGTGTCGCTGAATCTCGAAAAGGACTCCACCGGCTGGAACGCGCCGACGATGACGCCGTGGCTGGAACAGGCGATCGACGCGTCGAGCCGCGAATTCTTCGGCCAGCCGGCGATGTACATGGGCGAAGGCGGCACGATCCCGTTCATGGGCATGCTCGGCGAGAAGTTCCCCGGCGCGCAGTTCATGATCACCGGCGTGCTCGGCCCGCATTCCAACGCGCACGGCCCCAACGAATTCCTGCACATCCCGATGGGCAAGCGGGTCACCGCCTGCGTCTCGCGGGTGATCGCGGAACATCGCAACGCCAGCGTCCGCGGCGAGACCACCGGCGTCGCCGCCGTGGCCGGCGGCCATCATCACGGCGAGCACGGCTGCTGCTGACGCGACCCTCACGACAGGCTTCTTCGACGCCCCGGCACGCCGGGGCGTCTCGTTTCCGGAGGCGGAGGGCGCATGCGGCGGACGTATCGGGCGTAGGATGCGGGTGCGTCGATCCGACGCCCGTTTCCAGAGGAGGCACCCGCATGTTCGAAGGCATCCTGGGTTACATCATCGGCGGCGCCGTGATCGGCATCCTCGCCCGGCTGATCAAGCCCGGCGCGGATTCGATGGGCTGGATCCTGACCATCCTGCTCGGCATCGCCGGTGCCGCCATCGGCGGCTACGTCTATCCCGGCCACGGCTGGATGACATGGGCGGTCGCCATCCTCGCCGCGGTCGTGCTGCTGTTCGTGTTCGAGATGATCCGCAGGAAACGCTGAAAGACGCACGCAACGCGAAACGCCCGGCCTCGCGCCGGGCGTTTCTTTTTCCTGCGCATGGCGGGGCGATAGAAGGTAGAGCGGCCTTCAGGCCGCTGCTCCACGCCCGGAACACAGCAGCCCGGTGTTCAACAGTCGAATGACTGGTCAGGCCGCACTAACGCCAGGTGCAGCGGGCTGAAGCCCGCTCTACCGGAAGCGCAGCGCCTCAGCCGCCCAGCAGCCGCGCCACCACCTGCTCCGCCAGCGCTTCCGACGAGGCGGCCATCGTATCCAGCCGCAGCTCCGGCGCTTCCGGCACTTCGTACGGCGAATCGATGCCGGTGAAGTTCGGGATCTTGCCGGCGCGGGCCTTGGCGTACAGCCCCTTCACGTCTCGGCTTTCGGCGACTTCCAACGGAGTGTCGACGAAGACCTCGACGAATTCGCCGGCGTCGAACAGCTCGCGCGCCAGTCGCCGTTCGGCGCGGAACGGCGAGATGAAGCTCACCAGCACGATCAGCCCCGCATCCACCATCAGCTTCGCGACTTCGGCGACGCGGCGGATGTTCTCGACCCGGTCCTCGTCGCTGAAACCGAGGTCCTTGTTGAGGCCGTGGCGCACGTTGTCGCCATCGAGCGTGTAGGTGTGCAGGCCCATCGCCATCAGCCGCTTGTCGACCAAATTGGCGACCGTCGACTTGCCCGAGCCCGACAGGCCCGTGAACCAGACGCAGCGCGGCGTCTGGCCCATGCTGCGGGCGCGCGCGGCCTTGTCCACTTCCAGGTGCTGCCAGTGGATGTTGGCGGCGCGGCGCAGCGCGAAGTCCAGGGTGCCCGCGGCCACGGTGGCGTTGGTCTGGCGGTCGATCAGGATGAAGCCGCCGAGCTCGCGGCTGTCGGCATAGGCCTCGAAGGTCACCGGCTGGTCGAGATGCAGATTGCAGACGCCGACTTCGTTGAGTTCGAGATGCTTGGCGGCGAGATGCTCCTGCGTGTTCACGTCGACGCGGTGCTTGATCTCGGTGACCGAGGCGCCGACGGTGCGCGCGCCGATCTTCAGCCAGTACGGACGTCCCGGCAGCAGCGCGTGCTCGCCCATCCACAGCAGGTGCGCGGCGAACTGATCGGCGACTTCCGGCGGGGAATCCGCGGCGGCGATGACATCGCCGCGGCTGATGTCGATCTCGTCTTCCAGGGTCAGCGTCACCGCCTGCCCGCGGACGGCGGTCTCGAGATCGTCGTCGCCGGAGACGATGCGCGCGACCCGCGAGCGGCGCCCGGACGGCAGTGCGACGATCTCGTCGCCCACGTCCACCGCGCCGGACACGATGGTGCCGGCGAAACCGCGGAAATTCTGGTCCGGCCGGCACACCCACTGCACCGGCAGGCGCAGCCCCAGGTCGCGGCGGTCGTCGTCGATCTCCACCGTTTCCAGGTGTTCCAGCAGGGTGGTGCCGGCGTACCACGGCATCCGCGTCGAGGCCGACAGCATGTTGTCGCCGTTGAGCGCCGACAGCGGAATGCAGGTGACCTGCGGGATACCGAGCTGCGCGGCCAGCGCGCGGTAGTCGTCGACGATCCGCGCGAACACCGCTTCGTCGTGGTCGACGAGATCCATCTTGTTCACCGCCAGCACCACGTGGCGGATGCCCAGCAGCGAAACGATGTAGCTGTGCCGACGGGTCTGGGTGAGCAGGCCCTTGCGCGCGTCGACCAGTACGATCGCGAGATCCGCGGTGGACGCGCCGGTGGCCATGTTGCGGGTGTACTGCTCGTGGCCGGGGCAGTCGGCGACGATGAACTTGCGGCGGTCGGTGCTGAAGAACCGGTACGCCACGTCGATGGTGATGCCCTGCTCGCGTTCGGCCTGCAGGCCGTCGACCAGCAGCGCGAAATCGATCTGGCCGTTCTGGGTGCCGTGCCGGAGGCTGTCGGCTTCGAGCGCCGCCAGCTGGTCGTCCAGCAGCAGCTTGGTGTCGTGCAGCAGGCGGCCGATGAGCGTGCTCTTGCCGTCGTCGACGCTGCCGCAGGTGATGAAGCGGAGCAACTGCTTGCGCTCGTGCTGTTCGAGATAGGCGGCGACGGCGGCGTCGGCATCGATCACGGAAGTGAGGGCGACGTTCATCAGAAATAGCCCTCCTGTTTCTTCTTTTCCATCGACGCCGATGGGTCGTGGTCGATCACCCGACCCTGGCGTTCGGAGGTGGTCGCGACCAGCATCTCGGCGATGATCTTCTCCAGCGTATCGGCCTCGGACTCGATCGCGCCGGTCAGCGGATAGCAGCCGAGGGTGCGGAAGCGCACGCGGCGCATCGCCGGGGTTTCGCCCGGATGCAGCGGCAGGCGTTCGTCGTCGACCATGATCAGCGCGCCGTCGCGATCGACGACCGGGCGTTCCTGGGCGAAATACAGCGACGGCACCGGGATCTTCTCGCGGTAGATGTACAGCCACACGTCGAGCTCGGTCCAGTTGGAGATCGGGAACACGCGCACCGATTCGCCCTTGTGGATGCGGGTGTTGTACAGGCTCCACAGTTCGGGACGCTGGTTCTTCGGGTCCCAGCGGTGCTGCGCGCTGCGGAACGAGAACACCCGCTCCTTGGCCCGCGACTTCTCCTCGTCGCGGCGGGCGCCGCCGATGGCCGCATCGAAACCGCCCAGATCCAGCGCCTGCTTCAGCGCCTGGGTCTTCATCACGTCGGTGTGCACGGTGGCGCCGTGGGTGATCGGGCCGATGCCCTGGGCCACGCCGTCGGGATTGGTGTGCACCCGCAGCGGAATGCCGGTCTCGCCGGCGCGGCGGTCGCGGAAGGCGATCATCTCGCGGAACTTCCAGCCGGTGTCGATGTGCATCAGCGGAATGGGCGAGCGCGCGGGCGCGAACGCCTTCTGCAGCAGATGCAGCAGCACCGAGCTGTCCTTGCCGATCGAGTACAGCATGACCGGGTTGCGGAACTCGGCCGCCACTTCGCGCAGGATGTGGATGCTCTCGGCTTCGAGCCGATCGAGGTGACTCAACGCTGGGTACGACATGATGTCCTGTGTGTGCTTTGGCATGCCGGGCGACGGCGACGGGGCTTCCGACACGGTCGCCGGATCGTCGAGACGCCATCCCGCGACGGACCTGCAGTATCGGGGAGCGCTTCCGAGGCTGAAAGTGCAGCCGGGCATAAGCGCATAACGACCGCTCCTTTCCGCACCGTAGGGGGCGGGCCTAGGCTGAACTCCCGTCCATCCACCCGGACAGCAGACCCCACCATGTCCCCTGCCCAGCCCGCTGCGACCCACGCCTTCCCCGCACAGTCGCCGATCGCCGCCGAGACCGGCGCCCAGATCGCCCGGCTGACCGAGAGCCTGGACAGCGCCGGGCTGTGGTGGCTGTCCGGCTATGCCGCCGGCCTGGCCCGCGCCCAGAGCGGTGCGGTCGCCGTGGCGTCGGCGCATGCGCCTGTCGAGACCGTCGCCGACGCCGCGGAGCGCGGCCGCCTGACGGTGGTTTACGGCAGCCAGACCGGCAATGCCCGCCGGGTGGCCGAGGCGCTGGTCGCGAAATTCGAAGGCGAAGGCCTTCCGGTGCGCCTGCTGCGCGCCGATGCGTATCCGACTCGGGAGCTCAAGGACGAGCGCTTCCTCGCGATCGTGATCAGCACCCAGGGCGACGGCGATCCGCCGGACGATGCCCGGGCGCTGGTCGAATTCATCGACGGCAAGCGCGCCCCGAAACTGCCGCAGCTGCGCTACGCGGTGCTCGGTCTCGGCGATTCCAGCTACCCGCAGTTCTGCGCCATCGGCCAGCGCCTCGACGCCCGTTTCGAAGCCCTCGGCGCGCAGCGCTGGATCGCGCGCGGCGACGCCGACCTCGATATCGACACCGTGGCCGCGCCGTGGTCGGCGACCCTGTTCGCCGAAGCGAAGGATGCGCTGAAGGCGAAATCCCCCGCCCTGACCCTCGCCAGCGTGACCCCGCTGCGTCCGCATGCGCAGGCCCCGGCCGCGTGGACCCGCGAGCGCCCGTTCGCGGCCGAACTGCTGGCGAACCTGCCGATCAGCGGCCGCGGTTCCGACAAAGACATCCGTCACATGGAGCTGTCGCTGGCCGACAGCGGCCTCGACTACGAGCCCGGCGACGCGCTGGGCGTGTGGATCGAGAACCCGCCGGCGCTGGTGCAGGCCATGGCCGAGGCGCTCGACCTCGACGTCGACGCGCCGGTGACCCTCGGCACCGACACCCTGCCGCTGCGCGAATGGCTCGGCCGCAAGCGCGAGATCACCCGCCTCAGCCGGCCGTTCGTCGCCACCCACGCCGCGCACGCCGGCAGCGAAGATCTGAATCGCCTGCTGGCGCCCGACCAGCGCGACGGCCTCGCCGCGCTGATGGCCGGCTCGCAGGTCATCGATCTGCTGCGCGAACATCCCGGCGCGTGGACCGCCGAACAGCTGGTCGAAGCGCTGCGTCCGCTGCAGCCCCGGCTGTATTCCATCGCCTCCAGCCGCAAGGCCGTCGGCGACGAAGCGCATCTCACCGTCGCCCACGTCGAATATCTTCACGGCGACGCGCTGCGCTGGGGCGCGGGTTCGCACCATCTCGCCACCCGCGAGGAAGGCGCATCGCTGCCGGTGTTCATCGAACGCAACGAGCGTTTCCGCCTGCCGGCGGACGCGTCGCGGGACGTGATCATGATCGGCCCCGGCACCGGCGTCGCCCCGTTCCGCGGCTTCGTGCAGGAGCGCGAGGTCGTCGGAGCCGGCGGCCGCAACTGGCTGCTGTTCGGCAATCCGCACGCGCGCACCGATTTCCTCTACCAGGTCGAATGGCAGGACGCGCTGAAGCGCGGCAGTCTGCACCGCCTCGACCTGGCGTTCTCGCGCGATCAGGCGCAGAAGGTCTACGTGCAGCACAAACTGCGCGAGCACGGCCGCGAACTCTTCGCTTGGCTGGAGAACGGTGCGCACCTCTACGTCTGCGGCGACGCCACGCGCATGGCCAAGGACGTGCACGCGGCGCTGCTCGACGCCATCGCCACCCACGGCGGCAAGTCCGCCGAGGACGCCGCGGACTACCTCAACGCGCTGCAGGCGCAGGGCCGCTACGCGCGGGACGTGTACTGAGATGAGCGCGCATTCGGTCGAAGACATCAAACGCCAGAGCGGCCGCCTCCGCGGCACGCTGGTGGCGTCGCTCGCGAACCAGATCACCGGCGCGCTGGCCGAAGACGACCAGACCCTGATCAAGTACCACGGCAGCTACCAGCAGGACGACCGCGACGTGCGCGACGAGCGCCGCCGCCAGAAGCTGGAGCCCGACTTCTCGTTCATGATCCGCACCCGCACCCCGGGCGGCGTGGTGACGCCGGCGCAGTGGCTGAAGCTCGACGCGATCGCGACCACCTGGGCCGAGCGCGGCCTGCGCGTGACCACCCGCCAGGCCTTCCAGTTCCACGGCGTGATCAAGCGCGATCTGAAGAAGACGATGCAGGCGATCAACGCCGCGCTGATCGACACCCTCGCCGCCTGCGGCGACGTCAATCGCAACATCGCGGTCGCCGCCAATCCCTACCTCTCGCAGGTGCACACCACGGTGCAGGCGCAGGCCGAAGCGCTGTCGAAGCATCTGCTGCCCAACAGCCGCGCTTACTACGAAATCTGGCTCGACGAAGAGAAGGTCGCCGGCAGCGGCGAGGAAGAAGAACCGATCTACGGCGCGCTGTACCTGCCGCGCAAGTTCAAGATCGGCTTCGCGGTCCCGCCGTCGAACGACATCGATGTGTTCGCGCAGGATCTCGGCTACATCGCCGTGATCGAGGACGGCCGGCTCGCCGGCTACAACGTCAGCGTCGGCGGTGGCATGGGCGCGACCCACGGCGACCCCGAAACCTATCCGCGGGTCGCCAACGTCATCGGCTTCATCACGCCGGAGCAGGTGATCGCGGTCGGCGAAGCGGTGGTCACCACCCAGCGCGACTGGGGCAACCGCGCGGTGCGCAAGCGCGCGCGCCTGAAGTACACCATCGACGACCGCGGCCTGGACGCGTTCAAGGCCGAAGTGGAGCGTCGGGCGGGCCTGACGTTCGCGCCGGCGCGCGCGTTCGCGTTCGACCACAACACCGACACCTTCGGTTGGTCCCAGAGCGACGACAGCATGGGCGACGACGGTCTGTGGCACCTCAACCTGCGGATCATCGCCGGCCGCATCTGGGACCGCGACGGTCTGCGCCATCTCAGCGGTTTGCGCGAAATCGCGCGCGTGCTCGACGTCGAACACGACCGGGCCGTCGGCGCGGCGCCGGAATTCCGCCTCACCGCGAACCAGAACCTGCTGATCGCGAATCTCGACGCGGCCCAGCGCGACATCGTCGATGCGCTGGTGCGCGAGTACGGCCTCGACACCCACGTCGCCGCATCGCCGGTGCGCAAGGCGGCCCTGGCCTGCGTCGCCCTGCCGACCTGCGGCCTGGCGATGGCCGAAGCCGAGCGCTATCTGCCCGCGTTCGTCGACCGCATCGACGCGCTGCTGACGAAGCATGGCCTCGACGGCGCCGATATGCACATCCGCCTGAGCGGTTGCCCGAACGGCTGCTCGCGGCCGTACCTCGGCGAGATCGCGCTGGTCGGCAAGGCTCCGGGCCGCTACAACCTGATGATCGGCGCCGATCACCGCGGCCAGCGCCTCAACACGCTCTACCGCGAAAACATCGACGAGGCCGCCATTCTCGACACGCTCGACCCGCTGTTCCGGCGCTACGCCGGCGAACGCGAACCGGGCGAACGCTTCGGCGACTTCCTCGTCCGCGGCGGCATCGTTTCCATCGACAGTACCGGCAGCCGGACGCTGCCATTGGAGTTGGTCGCATGAGCCTTCCAGACCCCGTCACCGCCGCCGAATCGCCGCAGGCGCTCGCCGAACTCAACCAGTGGCTCGGCGCGCAAAGCGCCGAAGCGCGCGTCGCCTGGGCGGTCGAACATCTCGCAGGCCATCACGCGGTGTCGTCGAGCTTCGGCGCGCAGGCCGCGGTCGCGCTGCACATGAGCACGCAGGCCAAGGCGGACATCCCGGTGATCGTCGTCGACACCGGCTATCTGTTCCCGGAAACCTACCGCTTCATCGACGAACTCACCGAGCGCCTGTCGCTGAACCTCAAGGTCTACCGGCCGCAGGTCGGGATCGCATGGATGGAAGCGCGTCACGGCAAACTCTGGGAAAACGGCATCGAAGGCATCCAGCGCTACAACCAGCTGCGCAAGGTCGAACCGATGCAGCGCGCCCTGCGCGAACTCGGCGTGCGCACCTGGATCGCCGGTCTGCGTCGCACCCAGTCCAGCAGCCGCGCCGCGATCGATTTCCTCGAACTGCGCGACGGCCGCTGGAAACTGCACCCGATCGCCGACTGGACCGACCGCGACGTCTGGAAATATCTCGAAGCCCACGGCCTGCCCTATCACCCGCTGTGGCACGAAGGCTATGTCTCGATCGGCGACATCCACACCACGCGGCGGCTGGAAGACGGCATGAACGCGGAAGACACCCGCTTCTTCGGCCTCAAGCGCGAATGCGGCCTGCACGAAGACTGGAGCGAGTTGGCGAAGAGCGCGTGATCGCGGCCGAAATGCCGCATCGGAAATGCCGCATCAGAGCTCGCCCCGCGCGCGCATGACCACGAACAGCGCCGCCATCGCGAGCAGGGAAAAAGCCAGGAGCACGGCCAACCCGATGAGCAGCGGCGCCATCCAACGGCGGCGCGGATAACCCGCGCCGAACCGGGCCTTCACGAAAACCACCTGTTCGCGTCCATCTGCGAAATACCAAACCAGCAGCAGCACGAAACTCGACAGGTTCAGCGCGCGGTCGACTGCGAGCGATATCGGCAACGCAATCCCGGCGATGGCGACCAGCACGGTGAAGACCGCAGTGCCGATCGCCCAGGCCCGCGATCTCGCGGCTCTCGCGGGTTCGCCGAGCGCATGCCAATTCTTCATCTGCAGAATCGCACCGAAGGCCGGCGTGAACAGCAGACACCAGGCGGTGGCCGCTCCGGGATTCCAGAGCGCAGGCGCCTGCGCTCCGATGTCGACCACCGCCGCCTCCGGCGGCGCATACGGATTGATTTCGTTCATCTCACGACCGTCCAGGGACACCTGATGCGTGATAACAGAACGGGATTGACCGGAAAAGCGCGTGGTCGGATCTCATTGGCATCACAGCCCGGCGAGAGGACAACCGACCACCGGGAATGTCGTATCGGGAGCGCGGATCGAATCGCGAATCTCCGCCTCAGCGCCGGTCCACGGTGGGATCTTCGTTCGCGGTGGTGAACACGCTGGGCTGCGCCGACAGCGCGGTGGCCCATTGCTCCTCGAATCCGACCGGCACGGCGACGATCATCGGCGTGCCCGACGTCGCCGGCGCTTTGGGGATCACCGTCAACGAAAATTCCCTGAGCAGTGCGTCCACCTCGGCTTCGCGCCCGGGTCGCGGCGTCACCAGCACGGCGCCCTGGCCCCAGAGGCTGTCGTAATCCTTGTCGCGGCTGCGCTCGTACTCCGTGCCCTGCACGATCAGCGTGGTGCCGCTGTAACGCACGGGCTGCTCGCCGCAGGCGGACAACGACAGCGATGCAGCGAGCGCGAGCGCGCACAGGAAACGGCGGGATGGCTCCGGAAGCGACATGCTGATGTTTCCCCGTATCGTGCGATCAGGCGATCGACTGCAGCATAGCGGATACCCCGCGCCTCAGCGCCGTCGCAGCGCACGCACCACCAGCACCAGGCCCAACAGCACGAACGGCAGGCTCAGCCACTGGCCGACGCTGAACGCCTGGCCGGCCTCGTAGGCGGCCTGCGGAGTCTTGAAGAACTCGATCGCGATGCGCGCGAGGAAGGTCAGCAGCAGGCACAGTCCGGTCAGCAGCCAGGTCGGCGGTGTGCGCGCGCAACGCCGGTAGACCACGGTCAGCACGACGAGGATCAGCGCATAGGCCGCCGCTTCGTACAGCTGCGCGGGATGCCGCGGCACGCCATCGACCGCCTCGAACACCACGCCCCACGCGCCGCCGGTCGGCTCGCCGACGATTTCGGAATTGAGGAAATTCGCGACACGGATGCACACCGCGGCCACCATCGCCGGCATCGACACGCGATCGAGCAGCCAGGGCAGCGGCAACGGCGGCTGCGCGCCGCGGCGGGCCAGCCACAGGCCGACCACCAGACCGATCAGGCCGCCATGACTGGCCAGCCCGCCCTCCCAGATGCGCAGGATCGCGAGCGGGTTGGACAGGTAATACGCCGGCTCGTAGAACAGGCAGTGCACCAGGCGCGCACCGACGATGCTGCCCAGCAGCGCGTACATCAACAACCGCTCCGCCTGCCCCGGCGCCACGCCTTCGGCCTTGAACATCCGCGCCAGCAGCCACTGCCCGGCGAAGAAGCCGCCGACGAACAACAGCCCGTACCAGCGCACCGTGAGCGGACCGAGCGAGAACAGGACGGGATCGAAGGACCAGTGCAGGATCATGGGGCCGGGCGGTGCGACGGAGGACGAGGCTGCGGATCATGCGCGCGGGGCATGGCGATGTCGAACCTGCGATACGACGCGAGGCGGCGGCGATAGGCGTCAGGTCGCCCCATGCCGCGGCAGGAACAGCGATACGATGGCCGCGACCGCGACCAGACCCGCGGAGACGGCCAGGCACATCGCCAGTCCGTACGACTGGAACAACCAGCCGGACAGCACCGTCCCGAGCAGTCGGCCCATCGCGTTCGCCATGTAATAGAAGCCGACATCCAGCGAGACACCGTCCTCGGCGGCGTAGCTCACGATCAGATAGCTGTGCATCGACGAATTGATCGCGAACAGCACGCCGAAGAGCGTCAGCCCCGCGACGAGAACGGTCTGCGCCGGCGCATCCTGCGCCAGCAGGATCGCCATCGCGGCGGGGATCGTCGCCAGCGCCAGCGCCCAGACGAAGGCCGCGCGGCCATCCGGCAATCGGCCGCCGCGGCGACCGGTGACATGCGGTGCGATCGACTGCACGATGCCGTAACCGATGATCCACGCGGCGAGAAATCCGCCCACCTGCCAGAAATCCCAGCCCAGCGACGTCGACAGGAACACCGGCAACGCCACCACGAACCACACGTCGCGCGCGCCGAACAGGCACAGGCGCGCCGCCGACAGCAGATTGATCGCCCGGCTCTTCGAGAACAGGTCGCGGAACTTCGGCTTGGCCTTGGCCTTGCCGAGATCGCGCTTCAACAGCATCAGACTGAGCAGCCAGACCACCAGCAACGCGCCGGCCATGATCGCGACGGCAGGCGCGAATCCCACCGTGGTCAGCAACGCGCCACCGAGGAAGAAGCCGACGCCTTTCAGCGCGTTCTTCGATCCGGTGAGCGCGGCGACCCATCGATACAGCGCGCCTTGCCGGTCGTCCGGCACTAGCAGCTTGATGCTGCTCTTGGCGCTCATCTTGTTGAGGTCCTTGGCGATGCCCGACAGCGCCTGGGCCGACATCACCCACGGCACGGTCAGCCACGCGCCGGGCACCAGCAGCATCGTCAGCGCCACGACCTGCATCGCCAGACCGATGTTCATGGTGCGATTCAGGCCGAGGCGCGCGCCCAGCCAGCCGCCGACCAGATTGGTGACGACGCCGAACACTTCGTAGAACAGGAACAGCATCGCGACCTGCAGCGGGCTGTAGCCCAGCGCATGGAAATGCAGCACCACCAGCATGCGCAGCGCGCCGTCGGTGAGCGTGAACGCCCAGTAGTTGCCGGTGATCAGCAGATACTGGCGCACGTCGGGCGAAACGCCTGGCGTGGAGAGTCGCGACCGCATGCGATCAACCTGCCCGGCCGACCAGCCGCACCAGCTCGGCAGTGCGATTCACGTAGCCCCATTCGTTGTCGTACCAGGCATAGATCTTCACCTGGGTGCCGTTGATCACCATCGTCGACAAGGCATCGACGATGCTGGAGCGCGGATCGGTCAGGAAGTCGATCGACACCAGCGGCCGTGTTTCATATCCAAGGATTCCCTTCAGTTCGCCTTCGGACGCCGCCTGCAACAGGGCGTTGACCTCTTCGACGGTCGTCGCGCGCTCGACCTCGAACACGCAGTCGGTCAGGGACGCGTTGGTCAGCGGCACCCGCACCGCATGCCCGTTGAGCCGCCCCTTCAGTTCCGGAAAAATTTCGGCGATGGCGGTGGCGGAGCCGGTCGAGGTCGGGATCAGGCTGCTGCCGCAGGCGCGCGCGCGCCGGAGGTCCTTGTGCGGCGCATCGACGATGACCTGGGTGTTGGTCAGGCTGTGGATCGTGGTCAGGCTGCCGTGGCGGATGCCGAGCGCTTCGTGGATGACCTTCACCACCGGCGCGAGGCAGTTGGTGGTGCAGGACGCGGCCGACACGATGCGGTGTTGCGCGGGATCGAAGCGCTGATGATTCACGCCCACCACCACGTCCAGCGCGCCCGCCGATTTCACCGGCGCGGTCACGACGACGCGCTTCACGCCCTGGTCCAGATACGGCTGCAGCACGTCCGGCTTGCGGAACTTGCCGGAGGCTTCGACCACCACATCGCATCCCGACCAGTCGGTCGCGGCGATGTCCTTGTTGCGGGTGACCGGGATGCGGACACCATCGATGACGAGCGCATCGCCATCGTGGGTCGCCTCGTGGCGCCAGCGTCCGTGCACCGAATCGAAATTCAGCAGATGCGCGAGCGTCGCCGCATCGCCTGCGGAATCGTTGATGCAGACGAACGTGAGCGCGGAGTCGCCCCAGGCGGCGCGCAGCGTCAGTCGTCCCATGCGGCCGAAGCCGTTGATGCCAACACGAAGGGTCATGATCGGATGTCCAGTTTTGGAAGATCGAACAGTCGGAAGGATTCACGCGTGCTCTGCCGGCGGCGGCGATCGGGCGCCCCGCCCCGCGTGGGCAGCGGGACGCTCACGGCCGGCAGCCCTTGCCCGCGGCGGGCACCGACGGCAGGCATTCCGCATCGGGATCGCCGGCGCAGCAGTTGTGGGTCAGGAAGTCGATCAGGGCATTCATGGCCTCGAAATGGGCGCGATAGCAGATCTGGCGCCCGCGCTGTTCGCCCTGGATCAGGCCCGCCGCGACGAGTTCCTTGAGGTGGAAGGACAGCGTCGCCCCCGGCAGCGACAGGCGCTCGGCGATCTCGCCGGCCATTCGACCGTCGCGGCCGGCCTCGACGAGCAGGCGGAAGACCGACAGGCGGGTGCTCTGTCCCAGGGCGGCCAAGGCAAGGGTGGCGTCTTTGAGTTCCATGATTCCAGAATAATCGAATGAATGCAGTGTGCCGGGTCGATATGACAGTTCGGCGACTGTCCGCGCGGATTCGAGACTGGATGTCCGGTGCTCGCGAAGCGCCTGCGGCCCGCGACGTCAGCGGCGCGCGTCCGCCTGCGGAGCGGATACCGCACGGCGTCCACGGCCGGCGGCATCGATCACGTTAACGCCTCACACCCCCGCCGCATGCCGCCACAGCGCCCGGTTCAACGGCGCGAGCCTGCCGACCAGGCCGAGCGCATGCCCGCGCAGCAGGGTCGGCGCGACGGCATCGTTCGAGAAGACCCGGTTGATGAGGCTGAAGGCCTGGGCGGAGGCGGTGGCGTCGCTGCGGCGGGCGCGGGACCAGCGTTGCAGCCGGTGGGGGGCGGTCCAGTCGGCCTTGCGCGACTGCGCGTCGGCGACGGCGTTGCGCAGGGCGCTCACGTCGCGCAGGCCGAGATTCACGCCCTGCCCCGCCAGCGGATGCACGACGTGCGCGGCGTCGCCGATGGCGAGCACGCGGCCGGCGACGTAGGCATCGGCGAGCTGGCGACGCAGCGGAAACGCGACGCGCGGCGTCAGCGGGCGGCATGCACCGAGGCGCGAAGCGAAGGCGCGGGTCAATTCTTCGGCGAACATCGCATCGTCGAGCGCGGCCACGCGCACGGCCTCGGCCTCGGGCAGCGTCCACACGATCGAACTGACGTGTGCTGCATGGGGCCACGACGCGCACGGCAGGAACGCCAGCGGCCCGGTGGGCAGGAAACGCTGCCATGCGGTGTCTTCGTGCGGACGCTCGGTCGCGACGTAGGCGACCACGCCGCGCTGCGCGTAGTCTTCGGTCTTCGTCGCGATGCCCGCGCGTTCGCGCAGGGTCGAACGGCCGCCGTCGGCGGCGATCGCGATCCGCGCTTCGACGCGCAGACCATCGTCGAGTTCGAGCGTCGCGATGCCGTCGGGCACATCGCCGGCGTCCTGCTCCAGCGCGACCACCTTCGCGCCGCAGCGCAGGACGACATCGGACTTGCGCAGCGCCGCCCACAGCCGATCCTGCAGCAGCGCGTGTTCGACGATCCAGCCGAGTTGGGTCACCGCGAAGGCATCGGCATCGAAACGCAGCTCGTCGCCGCCGGCCGCATCCCACACCCGCATGCGCCGGTACGGATGCGCGCGGGCCGCGGTCACCGCGTCCCACACGCCCAGCGATGCGAGCAGCGCGGCGTTGTCGGGCGCGAACGCGTAGACGCGCGAATCGGGGGCATCGGCCGACCAGACCGGTGGCTCCGCGTGTTCGATCAGGACGACCTGCAGGCCCTGCTGCGCCAGCGCCAGCGCGCAGGCCGCGCCGACCACGCCACCGCCGACGATGGCGACGTCCGCGCGACGGCCGGCGGCGCCACGACGTTCGATGCTGCGACGGGTCATGCGGCGGCTCCACGGCAAGATGGCGAACGGCACAATTGCGGAACGTCGCCGCGATATCCCATCGCGCCGCCGACCAGCAGCGCACGCAATGCGGCGTCATGATCGATGGCGAACAGGCCCAGACTGCGCAGCGGCGACAACAGAGGCGCTGTGTTGGACGTCAACCGCGCGAGACCGTCGGAGAACGCGAGCGTGCGTTCGCGGTCGTCGCGGCGGCGCTGCGCGTAGGCGGCGAGCACGGCGTCGCCGCCGATGTCCTCGCCGCGCGCATGCGCGGCATCGATGCATTCGACCAGGGTCAAGGCATCGCGCAGGCCGAGGTTGAACCCCTGCGCGCCGATCGGATGCAGGGTCTGTGCGGCGTTGCCGATCACGGCGGCGCGCGGCGCGACCAGACGCTCGGCGAGCACGCGCACGATCGGATAGGCGCTGCGCGGGCCGACCGAAAGCAGACGGCCTGCGCGCCAGCCGAACGCGCGCTGCAGGCGGTCGAGATAAGCCGCGTCGTCGAGTGCGGCGACAGCATCGGCCTCGTCGGCGGCGACCCCGTGGATGGTGCCGTAGTGGCCATCGCCGCGCGGCAGCACCGCGGTGGGGCCGTGATCGGTGAAACGTTCCCAGGCGGTGCCGTCGGGCGCTCGCTCGGCGCGCGCCCGGGCCACGAACAGGGTCTGGCCGTAGTCGTGGCGTTCGACCGCGATGCCCAGCGCATCGCGCACCGCGCTGGCGGTACCGTCGGCGGCCACCACCAGCCGGGCCGCGATCAGGCGTTCGCCGTCGTCGGTGGCGATTCGCGCGCGGCGCAGTCCATCGCCGCCGTCCGCGGCGAAACCTGTGAAGCGCGCCGGGCGATGACGCACCAGCCGCGGCAGATCGGCGAGCTTCGCCTCCAGGGCCTCGCCGAAGTCCCGCGCCACCACCACTTGGCCGAAGGCGTCGCGACCGTAATCGCGCGCATTCAGCAACACCCGACCGAAGTCGCCATCGCGGCTGATGTGGATGCGGGCGATGGCGCCGGAAGGCGCACGCAGGCGCGGCAGCACGTCGAGCGCGCGCAGCGCATGGACGCTGGCCTCGGCGAGACTGAGGTTGCGCTGGTCGAACACCGCGGGCAGCGCGCCGGCGGGCGCGGCTTCGAGCAGACCGACATCGAGGCCGATCTTGTGGCCGAGGCGGTCCAGCGCGATGGCGAGACTGGCGCCGACCAGGCCGCCGCCGACGATCAGGACATCGTGCATGGTTTCGGACGCCGCCGGGGCGGGCGGAGACGCGGGAGATGCCGGGCTCTGCGGCACGGGGTCGGGCGGAGACATTGCGTTATGCTAACGCCTCCGTGTCCTCTCCCGCCTGCGACCGCCGATGACCGCTTCCGCTTCCTCCTCTTCCTCCGGCCAAGACCCCCGCGGCCTGCTGGCGCCCGGCCCGCTCATGCTGGCCGCGATGATCGCCCTCGCCGCGCTCAGCCGCCTGCTGCCGCATCCGCCGAATTTCTCGCCGGTGGAAGCCATGGCCCTGTTCGGCGGCGCGTATTTCGCCCATCGCGGCTGGGCCGTCGTGATCCCGCTGATCGCGATGGTGCTGTCCGACGTGGCGCTGGGCCTGATCCACGGCGGCAGCTATCTCGACTACGTCGCCAGCCTCGGCTTCTGGTCGGTCTATCTGTGCATCGCGCTGTCGTCGGCGATGGGCTTCGGCCTGCGCGGCAGGGCCAACGGCGCGAACGTGCTGGGCTACTCGCTCGCCGGCTCGGTGCTGTTCTTCGTGGTCACCAACTTCTTCACCTGGTTCGGCGGGACGATGTACCCGCAGACCGGCGCCGGCCTGGTCGCGGCCTACGTCGCCGCGATTCCGTTCTTCCAGTGGACCGTGCTCGGCACGCTCTTCTACTCGGCGCTGCTGTTCGGCGGCTTCGCGCTGCTGCGTCGGCGGGCGCCGGCGCTGCGCGCGCAGACGGTCTGAGGTCCGCAGGCTTGAGCAGCAATCCCTACAGCCCGCCGCAGGCCAACATCGAACAGACCAGGACGCATACCGCGGCCGATCGCGAGCGTCTGGAAAAAGTGCGCACCGGCCAGCGGCTGGTCATCTGGTCGATCCTGCTCTACTTCGGCATGGGCGCGTTGTCGGCGTTGAGCGGCAGCGATCCGGCCATGGCGAGCGTGCTCGGCCTGCTGATCGTGGCCATGGTCGTTGCGATGTTCGTCATGTCGTTCATGGGCCTGTTTCGGATGTGGTCGGGTCTCGATACACCGATGATCTATCGCATCCTGATGCTCGTGTTCATGTTCGTGCCGCTGATCGGACTCTTGATCCTCGTGCGTTCGAGTTCGCAGGCCACGAAGATGTTGCAGCAGAACGGCTACCGCGTCGGCCTGCTGGGCGCCGCAGCCATGCCGTCCTCCGTGCCTGCCGGGCGCTGAGGGATTCCCATGGGCAATCGTCTCTCCAAGATCTACACGAAGACCGGCGACGACGGTACGACCGGGCTCGGCGACGGCAGCCGGGTGGCGAAGGATTCGGCGCGGGTCACCGCGTATGGCACGGTCGACGAAGCGAATTCAGCGATCGGCGTGCTGCTGGCCTGCGATCTCCCCGACGACATCCGCGCGCTGCTGACCACGGTGCAGCACCAGATGTTCGATCTCGGCGGCGAGCTGTGCATTCCCGGCCACGCCGCGATCGAGGACGCCGACATCGAGCGCCTCGAACAGCAGCTCGATCATTACAACGACCCGCTGCCGCCGCTGAAGGATTTCATCCTGCCCGCGGGCGGCGAAGCGGCGGCGCGCTGCCATCTGGCGCGCACGATCGTGCGTCGCGCGGAACGCGAAAGCGTGACCCTCTCGCATCACGACGCGGTGAGGCCGCAGGCGATCCGCTATCTCAATCGTCTCTCCGACCTGTTGTTCGTCTTGGCGCGGGTGCTCGCGCGCCGCGACGGTCACGGCGAAGTGCTCTGGCAGCACGAGCGCCGCAAGCCGCAGTGATGGGGCTGCCGGTCTTCAGCCACAGCGCCTGCCTGGCCCACGACACCGGGCCCATGCACGCGGAATGCGCTGCACGACTCGAAGCGGTGACGCGCGGCCTGCGCGACAGCTACGCCGACCTGGAATGGATCGACGCGCCACGCGCCAGCCGCGGGCAGCTGCTGCGCGTGCACACCGAAGCGCTGCTGCATGCCGTGCTCGAAACCCGACCGCACGATCGCATCTGGCTGGATCCCGACACCGTGCTGTCGCCGGCCTCGGCCGAAGCCGGCCTGCGCGCCGCCGGCGCGGTGGTCGCCGCGGTGGAGATGGTGCTCAACGGCGAAGCGAAGCGCGCGTTCTGCGCGGTGCGCCCGCCCGGCCATCACGCCACCACCTGCGCGCCGATGGGTTTCTGCCTGTTCAATTCGATCGCGGTGGGCGCCGCGCACGCGCTCGACAAGTTCGGCCTGTCGCGCATTGTCATTGCCGATTTCGACGTGCACCACGGCAACGGCACCCAGGCGATCTTCGATCACGAACCGCGCGTGGTTTTCGCCAGCTCGCACCAGATGCCGCTGTATCCCGACAGCGGCCACGTCGACGATCGCGGCGTCAACAACATCTTCAACGCGCCGCTGCCCCCGGGCGCCGGCAGCGAACAGTTCCGCGAGACCTGGACGAACCGGCTGCTGCCGCAGCTCGATGCCTTCCGCCCGCAACTGGTGATGATCTCCGCCGGCTTCGACGCCCACCGCCTCGACCCGCTGGCGCAACTGCAGCTCGACGCCGCCGATTTCGCGTGGATCACCCGAGAGCTCGTCGCCATCGCCGACCGCCACGCCGACGGCCGCGTCGTCTCCAGCCTCGAAGGCGGCTACGACCTGCAGGCCCTGCGCGAATCCGCCATCGCCCACGTCGGTGCGCTGCGGGGCTGACCGCCCCCTCGCAGGAGGGCCTTCAGGCCCGAGCGTTTCCACAACGCACCCAAATCCCCACCGAATCCCCTACGATGCCCGCAGGGAGGGATTCGACATGGACGACCACAATCCGATGCTGCAAGACCTGCGCCGCCTGCTCGCCAGCGGCGAGATCACGCAGGCAGTCTTCGATCAACTGACAGGGACACTCGGCAGAGACAGCGTCGCGGCCATCGGCGAAGACGCCAAGGCCGTCGGCGAGCGCGGCATGATCGTCGGCGACCACGCCAACGGCACCTTCAATACCGGCACCCTGATCCAATACATCAAAGCCGGCAGACAGCCGGGCGCCAGCGCCGATGCCCTGCGCAAGGCCTATCTGGCGCGGCTGATGCGCCAATGCGACCAGGTGAGCCTGATGGCCGGCGACGAACGCGCCGGGCAACTGCGTTTGAGCCGGGTCTACACCGCCCTGCTGACGACCGAGCAGCGCATCGAGAGCGACGACTTCGGGAGGCGCGAAAAGGCGCCGTACCTCAGTGTCGTCGACCAATTGAACCGTGAATCCAAACTCGCCCTGCTCGGCGACCCCGGCGGCGGCAAGACCAGCGTCGCGCACATCCTGGCGCTGGCGATGGCCGGCGAGTTGCTGGGCTCACCGGACGACAATCTCGCAACCCTGACCATACCGATCCAGCGCCGCGCCGAAGAAGAAACGCCCGCACCCCAGCACTGGGATCACGGCGCCCTGCTGCCGGTCCGCATCGTGCTGCGCGAGTTGGCCACGGAGCTGCCCGATGCCGATACGGCCATCGACGCCAACACCCTGCTCGGGCACGTCGAACGTCAATTGCAGGCGGCCGGGCTGGGCGAATTCCTGCCGCATCTCAAACGGGAACTGCTCGAACTCGGCGGCCTGATCCTGCTGGACGGCCTGGACGAAGTGCCCGATGCACAGGATCGCCGCGTACGGATCAAACGCGCGGTGGAAACCTTCGCCCAGACCTTCCAGCGCTGCCGCTATCTCGCCACCAGCCGCACCTACGCCTATCAGCAACAGGACTGGAAACTCCAGGGTTTCGCCGAAACCCAGCTGCTGCCGTTCCAGCCCTGGCAGATCGAAGCGTTCGTCACGGCGTGGTACGGGCAGATGACCGCGCTGCAGCGACTCACCGCTGTCGACGCCGAAGACCGCGCTGCACGCCTCACCACGGCAGCCGTGAACAACCCGCGCATCCGCGAACTCGCCGAGCGTCCGTTGCTGCTGACCCTCATCGCCAAGCTGCAGACCGAGAAGGGCGGCAACCTGCCGGAACAGCCCGAAGAGCTGTACGCGCGTGCGGTGGACCTGCTGCTGGACGAATGGGAAAGCACCAAGCCGCGACGCAATGCCAACGGCAGTACAGAGCCCGAACCCAGTCTGGCCGAATACCTGCGCGTGGGCCGCGACCGCATCCGCAAGGTGCTGGACCAGCTGGCCTTCGAGGCGCACCGCGACCAGGCCGAAGCCACCGGTACCGCCAATATCGCCGGAGAGCGATTGGTCGCTGCGCTGCTGGCCGCCGCACAGGACCCGGACGCCAAACCGCAACGCCTCACTGATTACCTGAGCCACCGCGCCGGTCTGCTGAACGAGCACGGCAACGGCGTCTACCAGTTCCCGCACCGCACGTTCCAGGAATATCTGGCCGCCTGTCATCTCACCGATGACGATTTTCCCGATCAGTTGGCCAAACTGGCGAAGCAGGATCCGCAGCGCTGGCGCGAAGTCGTGCGTCTGGCCGCCGCGAAGGCCGGTCGCGGCAGTGCCGCCAGCGTCTGGCTGCTGGCGGAAACCCTGTGCCCCGAAGATGTGGACGGCAACCCGGAGGACACCGCACTGCCCTTGACCGAGACCGATGCCTGGGGTGCACTGCTGGCAGGTCAGGTGTTGAGCGAAACGGTCGATCTCGATCGCATCGCCAAACGCGATGAATCCAAGCGTGAGCGTATTCGCGACTGGCAGTTGGCGATCCTGCGGCGTCAAGCCCTGCCCGCCGTGGAGCGCGCCCTCGCCGGCCGCAGTCTGGACGCCCTGGGCGACCCACGCCCTGAAGTCATGACCCTCGATGGCATGCAGTTCTGCTACGTGCCGGCGGGGCCGTTCTGGATGGGCGACGATGCGGATGACAATGCAAAACCGATGCATCAGGTCGATCTGCCCGCCTTCTGGATCGCACGTCATCCGGTCACGGTGGCGCAGTGGCGGGAATACGTGACTACAAGTAGACATCGACCCGGCGACCGCGACAGTCTGCTGGGTGCAGGCAATGCGCCAGCCCTCTGGATCAGCTGGCACGAAGCGTTGGCCTGTTGCCGCTGGCTCAGCGTGCGCTGGGCCAAGCATCTGCCATCGGGCTGGCGGGTGGCGCTGCCTTCCGAAGCCGAGTGGGAAAAAGCTGCGCGGGGCGGCCTGCGAATCCCAAGCGCTCCCTGCATCAGTGTTATAGGTAATATAGCCTCAGCGGCACCACAGAGCCTTCGAGACAACATCCAGCCGCAGCGCGAATACCCTTGGGACATACACGGTCACAACGAAGACCTTGTCAACGTCGAGCACGACATTGGCGGAGCCAACGCCATCGGTGTCTACCCGCAGGGCCACAGTCCCATCGGCTGCGAGGATCTCAGCGGCAATGTCTGGGATTGGACGCGTAGCCTCTGGGGTGAAGATTGGCAAAAGCCCGCGCACACATACCCCTATCGTCCAGACGAAATCGCTCGTGAGGTATTGTCAGCTGACGACAGTGTTATGCGCATTGTGCGGGGCGGCTGCTGGAGCGCTCCTCGTTTCGCCGCGCGCTGCGCCTCCCGCGTCAGAGTGCGCCCAGACGGTCGCTACGGCGGCCTGGGTTTTCGCGTGGTGTTGTGTTGCTCGCCTGTTCGGTGACTAGATGGTCGGACTCAATAGGATAAGGCCTTATTACAACTGGGGCTTTGAAGACCATCACCTCAGGACAGCAACCTAACTAGTGGCTTACGCTACCGGGGTTAAAGCATTTCCTGTCCTTTGTCTTTCAGCTTATCAAGCGCGGGCAGAGTGCGACGCAACACGATGCGGAACCCGGCCCCACGTCGATACTGAGGCGGAAGCCGATATCGAGAAGAACACCTCGCTATCGCCCTGCCATAGCTCCATGATCCCCCACGAAGAACTCTGCGCGAATTCGAATCATGGCGAGCAGCAACATAAACAGATCCCGGATATTTTCCATAGATACTTCTCGTCCACTCCCAAAAACCACCAATCATATCAAACAATCCAAGTTCATTTGAAGGAAACAACCCGACCACAAAAGGCTCTCCTACACCGCACCCATCGCGGCGAACACGATCGTAATCAACATGATTTCCCCAAGGAAAGAGCGCTCTGGCCCGTCCGCCAAAACAAGCCCGCTCCCACTCGATCTCACTTGGAAGGTCAAAAATCCACGCGCCGCTCTTGATTAACTCTAAAACCTCATTATCAATAGGAAATTCTAATTTCAATGCCTTATTGGAAATCCATTTTATGTACTCGACAGATTCAAACCAATTAACACCCGTCATCGGGCTCGACTGAAGCCCATACAAAGAATCAATGTCCCCAGAAAAAATACCCGTTTCTTCAAAAAATAAACGAAACTGACCAGCCGTAACAGGGTATTTTGAAATCCAAAAATCACCCACAGGAGTCACAACATCGTTGACTTCATCCTTGGGTACTTTTATGTCGAAATTTTCTTCGACAGCTCTGACATCACCAGATCTCGTTCCGACATAAAATGAACTATCTGAGGCAACCATTATCAGCCCAAGACGCCCATCTTCTGGGAAATAAAAATTTTCGGGATTAAATCGAATGTCCCCAAGATCGTTCAAAATTTCTCCCATCTTTGCTCGTTGGCTGATTGGCAGACCACCTTCATCGGGGTGCACCGGCAACGCGGCAGCCAACCAGTGGCGGACCCGGCGCAAGACCGCAGCAGGTTTTCCGGTATTGCTTTGCAAGGCACTGGCATTCTGCTCGCGCAGCATCAAGCCAGCCATCGCGGCACATTTCCATTGCACTGCGGAGATCGGCTTGCCCGCAGCGCGATGATCCTCGA
Source organism: Lysobacter hankyongensis (assembly GCF_039543145.1). Classification (NCBI taxonomy): domain Bacteria; kingdom Pseudomonadati; phylum Pseudomonadota; class Gammaproteobacteria; order Lysobacterales; family Lysobacteraceae; genus Lysobacter; species Lysobacter hankyongensis. Next base: position 672,732 of record NZ_BAABJE010000001.1, read on the forward strand.
TCCGCTCGCCACCAATCAATTCATCCGCGGCATTCGCGGCGCGAGGCAGACCGGCAATACGCCCTGCCAAGGGGAGAACCTGCGCCCAATGGTCGGGATCGGCACGCGCAAGCCGCAGGCATTCGCCATCGAAATCGTCGCTCTCGGTCAGATGACACGCCGCCAGATACTCGCGGAAGGTGCGATGCGGGAATGAGAAACGACGCTCACCAACGCGCAGGCCCAGGCTCAGCAACAGGCCGGTGCGGTGCTCGATGTATTCCACCACCGCCTCGGCCTTGTCCAGGCTCTGCTGCAACAGCGGGCGGAACGCCTGCAGCAGCGCGTTCTCGCCGATGTCGAGGTCGCCCTCGCCTTCGGTTTCGTCCATGCTGGATGCATGCACATCGAATGCGAGCTGCTGCAGCACCCTGCGCACTTCCGACAGATCGAGATCAGGCACGCCAACGGCATCGCAGAGTGCGCGCTCACTGCCGCTTTTCCTGTTCCACCGCTGCAGCAGCAGCTTGACCGACTCATCGTACAGCTCGGCGCGGTTGCCCGGCACATGACCCTGCTCGTAATGCAGGACAGCCATCAATGTGAGCAACAGCGGGTTGGGCGTAAGCGCTCTCAAGGCCGGGCGCGCACAGGCGACCAGCAGATCGGCGCATTTGCGCTCGGCATCGATGGGCAGGCACCAGCGACGCTGAGGCAGCACTTCGTACCAGCGCCGGATGAAATCTTCGATCTGATCGTCATCGAAATCCGCCAGCAGATACACACCGCGCGACGGATCTTGGCCGCCGGGAAATGCATAAGGACGAGCCGTCAGTACGAAGCGGCTGCGTTCGCCGCAACTGCGCATGAAACCATCGACAGCGGCCTGTACCCGTGCGCGGCGTGCGTCGCCACCGCATTCATCCAGGCCATCGAAAACCACCAGCGCGCCGTGGCGGACGACAAAACGCTGCAGGAATCCGATTTGACCCGCCTGCATCACCACGCCATTGTCCCTGAGCCGACGGCCGATGAAATCCCACACATCTCCCGCACAGGCGGGCGCATCGCCGGCGGGCAACTGGTCGGCGAATTCGCGCAGCACCACGCGGATCGGGAACAGGGCACCGGCTGGCCAGCGTTCGCCCAAATGCGCGAGTGCCGACTTGTCTTCGCTAAGCGCTTCGACCAACGCCAACAGCATTCGCGCACCAAAGCTGGTCTTGCCGCTACCGGGCTTTCCCAGCAAGGTCAATACCTTGTGTTCGGCGAGCGCTTCCAGGACCGAGACCGGTCGGTATTCCTTGTCTCGAACCGCATGCCCCTGTCGATCGATCAGAGTCCTGTCGCTCAATTGCACGGGCAACGTCAGCCATTCGTGCAGGTCGTATCCCGCATTGATGCGCAGTGTCGTATTCAGCGGCACGTACACATCACGCAGCTGCAATGCCTCACGCTGGCCATGGTCCCGGCCGTCGATTTCGCCCAGATGCAACGTCGACAGTTCCGTCGTCAAAAGCTGCAGGTACGCCCCAACGACGTGTTCGGCGTCTGCCTGACTTTCACCCGACTGCACGATGTGGGTGACGCTGGCGACGTAATCGCGACCAATGAAATGCCCATTCGCCACACGAACACCGCCGCCGATCGCGGCGCCGCCATCGGTCTTGATCCGCGTTGACTGCTCGGGATCGGCCTGCGCTGCCTGCAGCGCCTCCAACTCCGCGATCCGACGTTTGAGGGCTTCGATTTCGTCCTTGGGATCGGTCATGGCAGCTCAAGCACCCTTCTGATCGCGACCGATGACATTGCCGCCCGTCACATTGACGTCGCCGCCGACGTACGCACCACCACCGGTATCGACAAGCGTCTGCCGGTCGATGATCGTCTGATGGCCGGTATTGTTGTTGCCCGAACTGTTGTCGCCGATCACCATTCCACCCCGGCCGACGGCAGTCGCGCCATGGCCCGTCGCGACTACCGTATCCCGCCCCGCATTCACCGTGATGGAGATGTGCGTCAATGCCGGCAGTGGCGCACCCGGCGGCAGCGCTCCGCCCGGCGGTGCGAAATCGATCACGTGTTCTTTCGCCAGTCGATGCAACTGCTGCAGGAAATGCAGTTGCAGGCCCTTGCGGCTCGGGTACTCGGTCTTGAAGTGCTCCAGCCCTTTCAGTCGCCCTTCGAACTCGGCAACACTCTGAGCGTCTTCGTCGCTAGGCGGTTTTTTCGGTGCGAGCGTCTTGTGGTAGGTGTAGATCAGCGGCCTGCCGGTCTTGCGGAACTGGGCGAGCGCGACTTCGAATTCTTCGCGCGTGTACTTGCCGACCTTGCTCTGATACAGCATCACGAAGATATCGCAATCGCGGATGGCCTGGTTGTACTCGTCCTGCAGGCGCGTCGGCGACATGGCGTCGAGGAAATGTTCCCAGCCCACCACCTGCAGGAAGGCGCCCTGTTCGTGCCAGGCGTTGTTCTGCTCCATGATCAGCTCGCGGAAGGCGGCCCGGTCCTTGCGCAACTGCCACGAAGAGGCGATGAAAATCCTGGTATTGGTCTTACCCCGCATCACCCACCCCCTGTGGTTCCCTGTGATGGCAGCAGTGTAGCGACGATGAATGGACCGGGGCGATGCGACCCGAATCACTGCCGACGGCCGGTCGGCAAGCGGGCCTTGGCGCCTTGGCGAGCCAAGGGCCATGGAAAACCAACGCTCGGGGCTGAAGCCTCTCCTACGGGGCCCCGCCGCGTTGCCCCCCCGGGGCGGATGCGTCAAGCTAACCGGATATGTCCAGACCCCGGTCCAACGTGCGCAAGACTCTCCGACTGCTGCCGCTGCCTTTCTGCATCGCCCTCTCGCTGTCCGCGCATGCCGCCGACGACCGTCCCGAAGACTGGGCGCTGTGCCCGATCGAGGATGCGGTGCCGATGTTCGCGGAGGAACTGCCCGCGCAGGACGGCGCGACGGTGACGCCGGCGGGCGTCGATCCGACCACCCAGGCCACCGACATCGACGGCGACAGCCTCGACGGCACCGAGGGCCAGGTCATGAACCTCAGCGGCAACGTCCTGCTGCGGCGCGGCGATCAGGTGCTGGCCACCGACCGCCTGAGCTACGACCAGGACAACGAGACCTACACCGCCGAAGGCAGCGTGCGCTACCGGGACCGCGGCATGCGACTGATCGCGGCCCGGGCCAAGGGCGACCAGGCCAAGGACATCCACGAACTGGAAGACATCCAGTACCAGCTGGTCCGCCGGCGCGGCAACGGCGGCGCCAAGCGGATCACGATGCATGGCAGCGAGGGCTCGCTGTACGGCTCGACGTATTCCACCTGCCCGCCCGACGCCCGGCGCTGGGAATTGCGCGCGCAGCAGATCGACGTCGATACCGAAAAAGGCATGGGCACCGCGCGCAACGCGACCCTGCGCGTGGGCAAGATCCCGGTGCTCTATCTGCCGTGGTTCCGATTCCCGATCGACGACCGCCGCCGCACCGGCCTGCTGTATCCGGCGATTTCCTCCTCCGGCCGCAACGGCTTCGACTGGCGCCAGCCGATCTACCTGAATCTCGCGCCGAACTACGACGCCACCATCACCCCGCGACTGATGACCCAGCGCGGCCTGCAGGTGGGCGGCGAATTCCGCTATCTCACCGAAAGCAGCCGCGGCGTGATCGACGGCGCGTTCCTGCCGTCGGACAACCTGACCGACCGCGAGCGCGACGAGGAAATCGCCGAAGGCGTGCCGCTGGACAACCGGCGCAAGTCGGACCGCGGCTTCCTGCGTTTCGTCGGCAGCCAGGACCTGGGGCCGCGCTGGCAGGCGCGGGCCAACATGGCCTGGATCAGCGACCCGCGCTATCTCGACGACGCCAGCAACAATCTGAACAGCGGCGCCAACTCCTTCGTCACCAGCGACATCGGCCTGTACGGCCGCGGCCGCGACTGGGAGGCCACGTTCATGGCCGATCACTGGCAGTTGGCCGACTACACCCTGCGCGACACCAACCTGCCCTACAACCGCCTGCCGCGCCTCGCGGCGCGCTGGGAAAAGCGGGTCGCGCCGATGTTCGCCGTGGGCATCGACGCGGAGGCCGTGCGCTTCGACCACGAGACCTTCGCGGGCGGCAGCCGCCTCGACCTCCGGCCCTACGTCAGCATGCCGCTGGAAGGCGCGAGCTGGTTCCTCAAGCCGACCCTGGCCTGGCGCTACACCGGCTACAACCTCGAAGACGACCCGGCCCTGCCCGGCCGCGACGACCGCCCGAGCCGCAGCGTCCCGATCGGGACGCTGGACGCCGGGTTGTATTTCGACCGGCACACGCGCTGGAAGGACGGCGACTATCTGCACACGCTGGAACCGCGCATCTTCTATTTCCACGCGCCGTACCGCGACCAGAGCGGCATTCCGCTGTTCGACACCCGGCCGCTGACCTACAGCTGGGGCCAGTTGTTCCGCGACAACCGCTATTCCGGCGCCGACCGCCAGGCCGATGGCAACCAGCTGACCCTGGCGGTCTCCACCCGCCTGATCCGCGAAGCCGACGGCCGCGAGAAGCTGTCCGCCAGCTTCGGCCAGATCCGCTATTTCGAGGACTCGCGGGTCACGGTGCCCGGCGAAAATCCGATCGAACAGGGCAAGTCGGCCTGGATCGTCGACGCGAACTACGCGCCCAACGATCGCTGGGCCATCGGCGCGTCCTACCAGTGGGACCCGAAGGAAGGCCGCCGCGATCTGGCCAGCCTGCGCACGCGATACCTGATCGGCGAGGACGGCATCGTCAATCTGAGCTACCGCTACCGCCGCGACCTGCTGGAGCAGGCCGACCTGTCGTTCCTGTATCCGATCAATCCGAACTGGAGTCTGGTCGGTCGCTACTACTACTCGCTGCGCGACGACAAGCTGCTGGAAGGCATCGCCGGCGTGCAATGGGAGAGCTGCTGCATCGCGGTGCGGCTGGTGGGCCGGCGCTACCTGCGCAACCGCGACGGCGACCTCAACAACGCCATTCAGCTGGAGATCGAACTCAAGGGTCTAGGCTCCGCAGGACCCGACACGGAGGGCCGTCTGCGCCGTGCTATCCTCGGCTACTACCGCGAGGATTTGTCCCTCGTTCCGCCGCCCCAGTCGCGCGGCGGCGATCTTCCCTCTTCAGATTCCGTCCCATGATCCGAACGCTCCGCGCTCTCCTCGCTGCCGCCGTCCTGGCCGGCAGTCTCAACGCCTTCGCCCAACAGCCGCTGGACCGGATCGCCGCGGTCGTGGACGAAGACATCATCCTGCAGAGCGAACTGGATCGCGCCGTCGCCAACATCCGCGGCCAGTACGCCGGCCGCGAGGCCCAGCTGCCGCCGGCCGACGTGCTGCAGCGGCAGGTGCTGGAACGCCTCATCCTGATCCGCCTGCAGGCCGCCCGCGCCGCCTCCACCGGCATGCGCATCAGCGACGAAGAAGTCGACACGGCCGTCGGCAACATCGCGCGCCAGAACAACCTCAGCGTCGACCAGCTGCGCCAGCAGCTGGCGAAGGACGGCCTGAGCTTCGGCGATTTCCGCAGTTCGCTGCGCGACGAAATCGTGGTCCAGCGCCTTCGCCAGCGCTTCGCTCAGCGCATCAGCGTGAGCGAGCCCGAAATCGACGCCGCGCTCGCGGCCCAGGCCGGCGGCAACACCCAGTACCGGCTCGCGCACATCCTCGTCGGCCTGCCCGAAGGCGCCACCGCCGAGCAGATCGCCACCGGCCAGCGCAAGATCGAAGGCATCAAGGGCCTGCTGGAACGCGGCGAGATGGAATTCAGCGCCGCCGCCGTGCGCTATTCCGACAGTCCCAACGCGCTCGAAGGCGGCGACCTCGGCTGGCGCGCCCTCGATCAGATTCCGACCAGCTTCGCCGGCACGATCCGCGGCATGCAGACCGGCCAGATCATCGGCCCGATCCGCGGCCCCAGCGGTTTCCAGCTGATCAAGCTGGAAGAGACCCGCAACGTCGGCGCCGGCGGCGACGGCCAGAAGGTTACCCAGTTCCAGGCCCGCCACATCCTGATCCGCGTGCAGGAAGGCGATGCCGATGCGCCCGCCAAGGCCAAGCTCGAAACCCTGCGCGCCCGCGTCGTCGGCGGTGCCGATTTCGCCCAGTTGGCGACCGAGAATTCGCAGGACAACATCAGCAAGGCCCGCGGCGGCGATCTCGGCTGGTTCGCGAAGGACGACTTCGGCCCCGATTTCGGCGCCCAGGTCGCGCTGCTGAGCGACGGCCAGGTCTCGCCGCCCTTCAAGACCCAGGCGGGCTGGCACATCGTCCAGCGCGTCGGCACCCGCGAGGCCGATGTCGGCACCGAGAGCCGCCGCAACCAGGTGCGCGAGAGCATCGGCCAGCGCAAGCTGGAAGACGAGTGGAACCGCTTCCTGCGCGAAATGCGCGGCGAAGCCTTCATCGACATCCGGGTCGGCGCCGCCCCGGCCGCCAGCGCCGGCTGACGCCATGACCCGACGCCCCCGTCTCGCGCTGGTTCCGGGCGAGCCGGCCGGCATAGGTCCCGAACTCGTGGTGCGTGCGGCCCAGCGCGACTGGGACGCGCAGCTGATCTGCTACGGCGACCGCGACACCCTGCTGCGCGCCGCCGACGCCATCGGCCTGCCGCTGCGGCTGATCTCTCCGAACGACCCGTCCGCCGCCGGCCCCGGCCGGCTGGCGCACGTCGAAATCCCGAACCGCGATCGCGCCGCCTTCGGCCAACCCGAGCCGCGCAATGCGCGGACCACGATCGCCGCGCTCGAAGTCGCCGCGAACGCTTGCCTGGAGGGTCTTTGCGACGGTCTGGTCACCGGCCCGGTGCACAAGGCGGCGATCAACGACGGCGGCATTCCCTACACCGGCACCACCGAACTGCTGGCCACGCAGGCCGGCCGCGTGGTGGTGATGATGCTCGCCAACGACATCGTCCGGGTCGCGCTCGCCACCACCCATCTGCCGCTGCGCGCGGTGCCCGACGCGATCACGGCCGCGGGCCTCGAATGCACCCTGCGCATCGTCCGCGACGCGCTGCGCGACGACTTCGGCATCGCCGCACCGCGGATCGCCGTGCTCGGGCTCAACCCCCACGCGGGCGAAGACGGCCATCTCGGCCGCGAAGAACTCGACATCGTCATCCCGCTGCTCGATCGCCTGCGCGACGAAGGCTGGACGCTGATCGGCCCGCTGCCCGCGGACACCGCTTTCCTGCCGGCGAAGTTGCCGGGGTTCGACGCGGTGCTGGCGATGTATCACGACCAGGGCCTGCCGGTGCTGAAATACAGCGGTTTCGAGCGCGCCGTGAACCTCACGCTCGGCCTGCCCTATCCGCGGGTCGCGGTCGACCATGGCACCGCGCTCGAGCTCGCCGGTCGCGGCATCGCCGATCCGTCCAGCCTGTTCGCCGCGATCGAGACCTGCACCCGGCTGGCGCGCGCCCGCATCGCGCGCACGGCGGCCGCATGAGCGCCGCACCCGCCGTCATCGACTGGAACGATTTCATGAAAGTCGAACTGCGAGTCGGGCGCGTGCTGTCCGCGGAAACCTTCGCGCAGGCGCGCAAACCTGCGTACATCCTGCACGTCGACTTCGGCCCGGAGATCGGCATGCGCAAGTCCAGCGCCCAGATCACCGCGCATTACCGGCCCGAGGATCTGGTCGGCCGGCAGGTGGTCGCGGTGGTGAATTTCCCGCCGAAGCAGATCGGCCCGCTGATGTCGGAATGTCTGGTCACAGGCTTCCACGACGCCGACGGTGCGGTCGTCCTGTGCGCGCCCGAACGCGAGGTGCCGCTCGGCACACGACTGCTGTGAACGCCTTTTCCCAATGAGCATTGGCCGATGACCCTTGGATTCCGCGAGCCCGCGAAAAAATCGCTGGGCCAGCACTTCCTGCACGAACGCGGCGTCATCGACAAGATGCTGCTGGCGATCTCGCCCAAGCCGGGCGACCGTTTCGTCGAGATCGGCCCCGGCCAGGGCGCGCTGACCTTTCCGCTGCTGGACCGCCACGGTGCACTGACCGCGATCGAGTTCGACCGCGACCTGCTCGAACCGCTCACTGCCGCGTCGAAGCCGCACGGCGCGCTGACGCTGATCCACTCCGACGTGATGAACGTCGATTTCACGGCGCTGGCCGCGGGCGAGCCCTTCCGTCTGGTCGGCAATCTGCCCTACAACCTCTCCTCGCCGATCCTGTTCCATGCGCTGGACCACGCCGCATCGATCCGCGACATGCATTTCATGCTGCAGAAGGAAGTGGTCGACCGCATGGCCGCCGCACCGGGCAGCAAGGTCTACGGTCGGCTGAGCGTGATGCTGCAGGCATACTGCATGGTGACCTCGCTGTTCAAGGTGCCGCCGGGTGCGTTCCGGCCGCCGCCGAAGGTCGATTCGGCCGTGGTGCGGCTGGTGCCGCGGCCGCCGGAACAGGTCGGCATCGACGATCCGCGGCGATTCGCCGATGTCGTGCGGGCCGCCTTCGGCCAGCGCCGCAAGACCCTGCGCAACGCCCTCGGCGGCGTCTGCGACGCGGACCGGATCCTCGCCGCGGGCATCGACCCGCAAACCCGCGCCGAACAACTCGAGGTCGCGGACTTCGTGCGCCTGGCCAACCTCGCCCCCGCGCCGCCGGTGGACAGCGACTGAGAATCGTCCGCGAATGGCGTCCGCAAACGACGCGATAGCCACTAAACTTGCGTCATGCCTGACGCACCGGACCACGCCATCGCGATCGATATCGCGACCCGCTATCTCGACGAGCAATCCAAGCCCGACGAGGAGCTGTACTACTTCGCCTACACCATCGGCATCCGCAATACCGGCACCCGTGCCGCGCAGCTGATCAGCCGGCGCTGGCTGATCGTCGACGCCATCGGTTTCCCGCGCGAGGTCGTCGGCGAGGGCGTGGTCGGCGAACAGCCGCGGCTGCGTCCCGGCGAACGGTTCGAGTACACCTCCAGCACGTTCTTCAAGACGCCCTTCGGCACGATGGAAGGCGCGTACACGATGCGCGAGGACGACGGCACCCTGTTCGAGGCGCCGATCCCGCAGTTCGTGCTCTGCATCCCGCGGATGCTGCACTGATGGCGATCTGGGCGATCGGCGATCTGCAGGGCTGTTACGGCCCGACCCAACGCCTGCTGGAGAAGATCCGCTTCGATCCCGCGCAGGACCGGATCTGGTTCTGCGGCGATCTGGTCAACCGCGGCGGCGAATCGCTGGAAACGCTGCGCCTCGTGCATTCGCTGCGCGACCACTGCACGGTGGTGCTGGGCAATCACGATCTGTCGCTGCTGGCGATCTCCGAGCGCACGCCGGACGACCAGCGCAAGGTCAATCCGGACCTGCAGCGGATCCTGTTCGCACAGGATCGCGACACCCTGATCGGCTGGCTGCGCGAGCGTCCGCTGCTGCACACCGATCGCGACCTCGGCTGGATGATGGTGCATGCCGGTCTCGCGCCGAAATGGACCATCGCCCACGCCGAGCGGCACGCGCGCGAAGTCGAACGACGACTGCAGGGCGACGGCCGCCGCAAGCTGCTGCGCAACATGTACGGCGATTTCCCGGCGTGGTCGCCGGCGCTGCGCGGCGTGGAGCGCGAGCGCGCGATCATCAACATCTTCACCCGGCTGCGCTACTGCTCGCCGCGCGGACGCATCGCCTTCAACGAAAAAGGCAGTCCCGGCACGCAGGCGCCGGGGCTGTATCCGTGGTACGAAGTGCCGGGCCGGGTCGAGCGCGAACTGAAGATCGTCTGCGGCCACTGGTCGACGCTGAACCTGTTCATCGGCCACGGCGTGCACGCGATCGACACCGGCGCGGTCTGGGGCGGAAAACTCACCGCGCTGCAGTTGGACACCGACGAACTCCGCATCGTGCAGGTCCCGGGACGCGAGGTCGCGACGCCGGGAGAGCAGGACTGATGCGCCGCATCGCGACCCGCGGCATCCGGGTGGTCGCGACCGGAATCGCAACCCTGATCGCAAGCCTGGTCGCGCTCGCGTCCTGCACGGATTCGAATGCCGGCACCGCGCGCGCACTCGCCGCCGCGCCGCAGGCGGCACCCGCGACCTCGACGCCGCCGCTGGTGATCGCCGCACGCCGGCAGATCGGCGTGACCACGCGCTACGACCCCGCCTATGTGCGCCTGCCCTACCCGAACGGCGATGTGCCGCAGGATCGCGGCGTCTGCACCGACGTGGTGATCCGCGCGCTGCGCACCCAGGGCATCGATCTGCAGCGCAGCGTGCACGAGGACATGCGCGCGCACTTCTCCGAATACCCGCAGAAGTGGGGCCTGCGCGGCCCGGACCGCAACATCGACCACCGCCGCGTGCCGAACCTGCAGACGTGGTTCGCACGTCAGGGCTGGTCGCGAACGCCGACCCGCAACGCCGTCGACTATCGCGCCGGCGATCTCGTTACCTGGATGCTGCCCGGCAACCTGCCGCATATCGGCATTGTCGGCGACCGCACATCGCTCGCCGGCACGCCGCTGATCGTTCACAACATCGGCCGCGGCACGCGTGAGGAGAACATCCTGTTCGCGTATCCCATCACCGGGCATTACCGGCCGGTGCTGTCCCGGTAACGCGATGCGCGCGATTTGAAGGTTGGTAGAGCGGCCTTCAGGCCGCTGCTTCATGTGCTCGAATGCAAGCGGGCTGAAGCCCGCCCCACCGAGTGTGATTCAGGCGAGTGTGACTCAGGCGCGCGCGTAATCCACGAACGCGAACGCGACGGCGTGTTTCTCGTCCGCCGCATGCGCTTCGCGCGCGACCACGCGCCACTGCGCGGGATCGAATACGGGAAAGAAGGCATCGCAACCGTCGACCGCGGTCTCGACATGGGTCAGATGCATCCGCGCCGCATGCGGCAGGGTGAGCGCGTAGAGCTCGCCGCCGCCGATCACGCACAGTTCCGCCGCGCCATCGGCCTGCGCCAGAGCGATGGCCGCATCGATGGAATCCACCGCTTCCATGCCCTCGAACGGCACGCGCCCGCTGCGGGTCAGCACCAGATTGCGTCGCTTCGGCAGCGCACGCCCCAGCGACTCCGCGGTCTTCCGGCCCATCAGCACCGGCTTGCCCAGGGTCAACGCCTTGAAGCGCTTCAGATCGTCCGGCAGGTGCCACGGCAAGGCGCATTCGCGGCCGATGGCGCGATTGCGGTCGAGGGCGGCGATCAGCGTCAGCGCGACGCTCACACCGCCACCGGCGCCTTGATCGCGGGATGCGGGTCGTAGCCGTCGATGACGATGTCGTCGTAGCCGAAAGCGAACAGATCCTTCACCCCGGGATTCAGGCGCAGGGTCGGCAGGGCGCGCGGTTCGCGCGACAGTTGTTCGCGCGCCTGCTCGAAGTGGTTCGAATACAGGTGCGCGTCGCCGAGCGTGTGCACGAAGTCGCCGACGCCCAGATCGCAGACCTGCGCGACCATGTGCGTGAGCAATGCGTAGCTGGCGATGTTGAACGGCACGCCGAGGAAGATGTCGCCGCTGCGCTGGTAGAGCTGGCAGCTGAGCCTGCCGTCCGCGACGTAGAACTGGAACATCGTGTGGCAGGGCATCAGCGCCATCTTCGGCAGATCGGCCACGTTCCAGGCGCTGACGATGAGGCGACGCGAATCCGGATTGCGTTTGATCTCGTCGACGACCCAGCGGATCTGGTCGATCTCGCCGCCATCGGCGGTGGCCCAGCGTCGCCACTGCTTGCCGTAGACCGGGCCGAGTTCGCCGTCGGCGTCGGCCCATTCGTCCCAGATGCCGACCTTGTTGGCCTTGAGATAGGCGATGTTGGTCTCGCCCTTCAGGAACCACAGCAGTTCGTGCACGATCGAACGCAGATGGAGTTTCTTGGTGGTGACCAGCGGGAAGCCTTCGTTCAGATCGAAGCGCATCTGCCAGCCGAACACGCTGCGCGTGCCGGTGCCGGTGCGGTCGGCCTTCTCCGTGCCTTCGTCGAGCACGTGGTGCAGCAGATCGAGGTAGGGATGCATCAGGCGGCTCCGGCCGGCTGCGGTTGCGGCTGCAGCGTCGGCGCGCGTCGCGACAGCCACAGCAGGACCAGGCCGAGCGCGACCAGCGGCAGGCTCAACACCTGGCCCATGGTCAGCCAGTCGAAGGCGAGATAGCCGATCTGCTCGTCGGGCAGGCGCACGAATTCGACCAGAAAGCGGAAACAGCCGTACAGCAGCGCGAACAGACCCGCGACCGCATAACGCGGCCGCGGTCTGCGCGAGAACCACCACAGCACCGAAAACAACGCGATGCCTTCGAGCGACAGCTGGTAGAGCTGCGACGGATGCCGCGCGAGCGCGTCCAGCGCGCCGCTGTCGTGCAGCGCCTGCAGCGTGGAGGCGTCGAGCCCCTGCAGGCTGGGTTCCGCGTGCGGGAACACCACGCCCCAACCGCCCTCGGTGTACTTGCCCCACAGTTCGCCGTTGATGAAATTGCCCAGACGGCCGAAGCCGAGGCCCGGCGGCACCAGCGGCGCGACGAAATCGACCACGTCGAAATAGTGCATGCGGTGCTTGCGCGCCCACCACAGCGAGGCCGCGAGCACGCCCACCAGACCGCCGTGAAAACTCATCCCGCCCTGCCAGATCTTGAAGATCTGCAGCGGGTCGGCGATGTACGAGGGCAGATCGTAGATGAGGATGTAGCCGATGCGCGCGCCGAAGATCACGCCGAGCATGCTGTAGAACAACAGATCGCTGTAGGCCTGTTCGCTCACGCCGGGCAAGCGGCCGGCGCGGACACGGCTGCGGCCGAGGAACCATGCGACGGTGAAGCCGAGCAGGTACATCACGCCGTACCAGTGGACTTTCAGGGGCCCGAGTTCGAGCAGGATCGGGTCGATCCGGTGCAGAAAGGTCATCGGCGGGACGGCATCGCGAACGGAGGGCCTATTGTGCCGGAAGCGGGTGCGGCTTCGTCCGAACGGCTGCAATTCGCGGCATGCCACTGATCGCGACCGTCGAGGCCGCGGTCGGACAGGATTTCGAGCCGGACACCGGCAATCGGTCGATCAACCGCCTGCAGGCGGTGGGGGCGGCAGCGGCGGCGGCGGCGGAACCGGCGCCCCCGGCGGAAGCAGCGGCGACGGACTGCCCTTGGCAGGCATGGGCGGCGGCGGCAGGCCCTCGGGAGGCACGACCGGGCCGACCGGCTGGCCTTCGCCCGAGGCGGACTTGATGGGTGCGATGCGCGGATCCACGGCCGGTCCCGGCGTTTGCGCCGGTGGCGGAGGCACGGAGACGGGCGGAGGACCCGCCGTTTCGGCGGACGGTGTGCCGGCCGCGCCAGCCGCTTCGGCGGCATCGCGGCTGCAGGCCGCCAGCGACAGCGCGATCAGCAGCGTGGAAATCGTTGCGACGTTGGCATGCATGTCGGGTGCTCGGAAGGAAACGGGTCGGAAGGACGCTGGAGCGCGCATTGCATCATCGGGGCACCCGCGGTGCAACGGGCGTCAGGGACGCAGCGGTTATTCGGGCAACAACCGCTGACTCGCGCGCTTCTTCGCCCACAGGTTCAGGCTTTCGACCACCGCCGAAAAGCCCATCGCGAAGTAGATGTAGCCCTTGGGCACGTGCGCTTCGAAGCCTTCGGCGATCAGATAGGCGCCGACCAGCACGATGAACGCGAGCGCCAGCATCTTGACCGTCGGATTGCTGTCGATGAACTTGCCCAGCGGCGTCGCCGCCAGCAGCATCACCGCCACCGCCAGCAGGATCGCGGCCACCATCACCGGCGTCTGGTTGGCCATGCCCACCGCCGCGATCACCGAGTCCAGCGAGAACACGATATCGATGACCGCGATCTGCGCGATCACGGCCCAGAACACGTTCTTCGGCTGGGTGTTGATGTCTTCGCTTTCGTGCTCGCCCTTGACGATGTCGCGGATCTCGCCGGTGCCCTTCACCAGCAGGAACACGCCGCCGAGGATCAGCACCAGATCGCGGACCGAAATGCCCTGGCCGAAGATCGAGAACAGGTCGCTGGTCAGCCCCGCCAGCCACGCCAGCGTCAACAGCAGCGCGATGCGCGAGAGACAGGCGACCGCGATGCCGAACTTGCGCGCCCGCTCGCGCTGCGCATACGGCAGTTTGGACACGGCGATCGAGATGAACACCAGATTGTCGATCCCCAGCACGATCTCGATCGCGCTGAGGGTGATGAGGGTGATCCAGGTCTGCGGATCGGAAATCAGTTCCATCATTGCATCGTTTTCCAGGGTTGTCGGAGCGCGGGCGCGCGGCGACGCCGCGCGATCGGGCGTTGTCGATCAGAGATAGCGGTCGGCGAGAATGACGCCCCAGACCAGCAGCACGTTCATCATCAGCACGAACACCGCCGCCGAGCCCATGTCCTTGGCGCGACCGGCCAGTTCGTGGAATTCGGGGCCGTAGCGCTCGATCACCGCTTCGATCGCGGAGTTGAGCAGTTCGGCGCTCATCACCAGCATGCAACTGCCGATCATCAGCGCGCGCTCCAGACCGTTTCCGCCCAGCCACCAGGCCAGCGGCGCCAGCACCGCGAACAGATAGACCTCGAGCCGGAACGAAGACTCGTGCAGCCAGGCCGCGCGCAGGCCCTGCATCGACCATTTCGCGGCCTTGAAGATGCGCGCGGGGGTGCGCGGCAGATGTCCGGTGTGGTCGGCCATGTCAGCGGCCGACGGGCAGAACGGAGACGGACGGGGCGGAAACCGGCATCGGCGGCGCAACTCGGGCGATCGGAGGCCGGGAATTCTGCCACAAGCCCCCAATGACCGCCCGGGACCGAGCCCGCGCGCCGCCGCTCAGCCCTCGACGGCGCGCAGCCGCAGCACCGCTTCCAGCCCGCCACCGTCGCGGTTGTGCAGCGCGAGATCGCCGCCGTGCACACCCGCGACCCGCGCCACGCTGGCCAGCCCCAGACCGCTGCCCGGCGTGCCGCGGGCGCCATCGACCCGGTGGAACGGTCGCCCCAGCTCGGTCAGGGCCGATGCGGGCACGCCCGGCCCGCGGTCGCCGACCCGCAACCGCCAGTCGTCGCCCACCCGCGCCAGCGTGGCCTCGAACGGTGCCGCGCCGTGGCGCGCGGCGTTGTCGAACAGATTGGCCAGCGCGCGGCGCAGCGCCAGCGGCCGGCCCGGCAACCGCGCGTCGTCGGGCAGTGCGAGCGTCCATGCGCGTCCCTGTCGCGCCTCGTCCTCGGCCAGGGCGCGCAGCATCGCCGCCAGATCGACGGTGTCCAGCGGTTCGTCGCGTCCGTCGCGGACGTAATCGATGAACTGGCCGACGATTCCATCGAGTTCGTCGATGTCGCGCTCCATGCCGACGCGGGTGCCGTCGTCGATCGCTGGGTCAAGCGCAGGCGCCAGCGCCAGCGCGTAGCGCAACCGCGCCAGCGGCGTGCGCATGTCGTGCGAGATGCCCGCCAGCATCAGCTCGCGGTCGCGCGCGGCGATGCGGGTGCGCTCGGCGGCATCGGCCAGCGCGCCCTGCAGTTCGAGAATCTCGGCGCTGGCGAATCGAGGCGCCGGCGGCGGCGGCTCGCCGGCGACGATGCCCGCCGCGGCCTCCGCCAACCGATGCAGCGGACGGGTCAGACTGCGCGCGAACAGGGCCGACGCCACGAGCACCATCGCGCCGATCGCGACGAGCGACATCAGCAGGCCGCGGCGCAGCGGTTCGGGCCCGCCCAGCACCGGAATGCCGATCCAGCCCCGCGCCGGCGCCCGTGCCTGCACCCACAGCCGCGCCGGTGCGCCGGACAGGCGCAGCGGGCGTCCGGGCAACCGCGCGCCGACCCGCGATTCGGTGCGCTGCAGGAAACGCATCGGCGGACGCTCGCCCGGCGGCAGGTTGTTGCGGACCACGATCCCGAGCGCATCCAGTTGCCGCCGCGCAGCGGCGCGATCCGGCTGCGCGAGCAGCGCGTCGGCGGCGAGCACCTGCGCGTGCAGCGCGCGCGCGACGCGCCCCGCGCTGCTCTCGCGCGTCGACAGACCGAACGCGATCGCGGCCGCGACCAGCGCGGCGATCACCACCGCCGCGAGCAGCAACACCAGCCGCGCGTGCAGGCGCCGCGGCATCACGCCGCGCCCTCGGGCACGAACACGTAGCCGGTGCCCCACACCGTCTGCAGCCAACGCGGATGTTTCGGATCGTCCTCGATGAGTTTGCGCAGACGGCTGATCATCACGTCCATGCTGCGGTCGAAGGCATCGTGTTCGCGGCCGCGCGCGGCGCTCATCAACTGGTCGCGGGTCAGCGCCTGGCGCGGACGCTGCGCCAGCGCCGCCAGTACCGCGAATTCGCCGGTGGTCATGCGCTGTTCGCGACCGTCGCGATGCAGCGTGCGCGCACCGAGATCCAGCACGCAGGGCCCGAACGCGACCCGGCCGCCGGCTTCCTTCGGCGCGCCGGGCACCGGTCGGCCTCGACGCAGCACCGCGCGGATGCGCGCCACCAGCTCGCGCGGATTGCCCGGCTTCGGCAGATAGTCGTCGGCGCCGATCTCCAGGCCGACGATGCGATCGATGTCGTCGCCCTTCGCGGTCAACATCACGATCGGCGTCTGGATGCCCTGCCCGCGCAGTCGACGGCAGATCGACAGTCCATCCTCGCCGGGCAGCATCAGGTCGAGCACGATCAGATCGACGTGGTTGCGCGACAGCTGGCGATCCAGTTCGCGACCGTCGCCCGCGGCCAGCGTCTCGAAACCCTGCTGGGCGAGATAGCGCACCAGCAGATCGCGCATGCGGTCGTCGTCGTCCACCACCAGCAGGCGGGGCGCGGGCGTCGTCGCGGTCGGCGTGTCGTGTGCATGGGTCATGCCGCCATTGTCGCCGCTGCCGGGCCACCGGCAAGCGCAGACGACGCCCTGCGACGCCCTCTCCGCGACCGAGTTGTGAACGGATGTGTCCATCGCGCCCTGCCGACACCTCCATTCGCATTCCGACGCGCCATGGACACGCCTTGCGGCGGCCCGCGGCGCACGCTGGCATCACCCCAACGCATCCACACAGGTGCTCCATGAAAACCCGACACATGCTCTTCCTCGCCGCCGGCCTGACCGTCGCCCTCGCCGCCACCACGGCGCTCTCCGCCCCGCGCATGGCGCGCGGCGACGCGATGCTGCCGCCCACCGCGGCGGAACTCGGCATCGCGGCATCGCACGCCCGGCAATGGGACGCGCTGCGCGCCGAAGCCGTGGCCCTGCGCGCGGTCGGCCGCGACGACCTGCGCGACGGCGTCGGCGAATTCCGCGCGCTGCTCGATCAGCCATCGCCCGACCTGCGCGCCTACAGCCGCGAATCGCAGCGGAAGGTCGACGCGCACATGGCGGAAGCGCGCGCGCTGCGCGATCGCCAGTTGGATCTCTACGAATCGCTCTCGCCGCAGGACCAGGCGAAGGTGCGCAGGGCAATGGCCGAACGCCTCGACCGTTTCGCGGCGATGCGCGAACGCCTCGGCCGCTTCCTCGACGCGCGCCAGTAAGCCGCGCGCGATCTTCCCTCTCCCTCCCCAGCGTCCCTTCGCGCATCTTTCCGGAGTTTCATCATGCACAAGTCCCTGCTCGTCCTCTGCACCCTCGCCGCCGCCTTCGCACTGGCGCCCCACGATGCCGATGCCGCCGGCCGCGTCAAGGCCCGCGGCGCGACCCAGAACGCCGAAGGCGGCGTCACCGCGGGCCGCGCGTCCGCCGCACGCGGCCCGAACGGCGGCGGCGCGGTCCGCGCCCGCGGCGTGAAGACCGATGGCCAGGGCAACGGCCAGGCCGCCAGCGGCAGCGCCGTCCGTGGCCCCAACGGCGGCACCGCGGCGCGCGCCGGCACCAGCACCTGGAATGCCGACGGCAGCGCGCAGCACCAGTCCGGCGCGCAGTGGAACGGCCAGAACGGCAGCGGCAGCAGCGAAGGCGGTTTCGTGCGCACGGCCGACGGCAGCGTCAGCGGTGGCCGCACCACCCATGCCACCGGCGCGCAGGGCGGCAGTTACGATGCCGACACGCAGTACGCCAACGGCAATCTCGACCGCAACGTCGACGCCACCGGCCAGAACGGCAACAGCTATCAGTCGACGGTGACCGGCAACAAGAACGACGGTTACACCCGCACCACGACCTGTTACGACGCCGGCGGCAACGTCGTTCCCTGCAAGCCCTGATCGAATCGGCATCCGCGGCACGCGCGGCGGGCCCATCTGCCCGCCGCGTCGCGTCCGCGGACAGGGGCACGACTTGATTCGAAGCCGTTTGCGGCGCATCTTCGGCATCGGCGCCGCCGGGGGGACCGCGTTCCATACGCTGCCGGGCGGCATGTCGCATCGACCACGCACGTCGACGCCTCTCAACGACAGGAACACGCATGACAGGGACGCGCATGACAGGGATGCCCGATCACCACCCCTTGCGACGCACGGCCGTCGCCTTCGCGCGACACCTGTCGCTGGCGGCCGTGCTGCTTCTGACCGTCGGCTGCATGACGGTCCCGGATCGCGACGGCATCACCAGCTTCCGCCAGGGCGCCGCGACCGCCAATCAGCAGTCGCAGTCGACCTTCGCCGACATCAACACCTTCCTGCGCCAGCAGCAGATCGATCGCGCCAGCCAGTTGCCGACCCTCAACGAAAGCGAGTTCTTTTCGCCGCTGGCATCGGAGGACGTCGCCAAATGGAATCGCGCCTTCGGACTCATCGACGCCTACGCCGCATCGCTGGAAACACTGCTGGATCCCGCGCGCAGCAGCGACACCGAAACCGCGCTCGCCGAACTGGGCGAGAAGATCGGCACGATCGAGGGCGGACGGTTGCCGGCCGGCGTGGCCGGCGGTTTCGCCCAACTCGGCGGCCTGCTGGTGCAGATGCGCGCGGAGAAGGAAGCGCTCGCCGCGATCCGCAAGGCGGACCCGGCGATCCAGAGCGTGTTCGACACGATGATGACCGCGATCGGCGAGGACCGCGACAACGGCGTGCGCGCGATGGTCGCCACCTCGTGGGGCGACGTGCTCGGCGCGATCCAGGTCGAATTCCTCACCGCAGGCGGCACCGCCGCCAAACGCGACGTGGCCACGCGCTACGTCGGCACGCTCGACCAGCGCGACGCGCAGGACGCCAGCCTCGCGTCGCTGCGGCGCTCGATCGGCCTGCTCGCCGCGGCCCATCGCGAGCTCGCCGCCGGCGACCCGCCGAGCGCGCGCCGGATGCTCGATGAAGTGCAGGCCGAGTACGCGGCCTATCGCCAGCGCGTCGATGCGCTGCGCCAACAGGACGGCCAGAGCCAGGGGAGCAAGCCATGAGCCCGAACGACGCCGCGGCCAGCGGCATGAACGGCGACATCCGCCAACTGCAGCAGAGCCTGGTCAAACAGCACCAGTCGCTGTCGACCCTGCTCGGCAACACCATTAATCCCACTGACGCGCAGGCCCTCCTGCTGGAAATGCAGGAAGTCAATTTCCGGGTCATGGTCAGCGGCAGCCTGTTGTTCAAGCAGACCACCGCGGCGATGGACACGCGCATCGAAGGCGTGCTCGCGGCCAGCGCCGATCTGGATGCCGCGCTGAAGTCGCTGACCCGGGTCAACGACATCGTCCGCGCGACCTCGCAATTCCTCGGTCAGGTCGACAAGGTGCTCGACGCGATCAAACTGACCTGACGCAAACCGCCTCGCCGGGCGCTGGCTATACTGCCGGCCATGTCCAGATCGACCTTCCAGCGCTCGATGGCCGGCATCGCCCTATTGGCGATGCTCGCGTTCGCGCTGTTGCCGAGCGTCGGCCGGATCGATCGCGGCCTCGTCGCCGTCACCGGCGGCACCTCGGCGATCGAATCGACCTTCGGCGCGATCTGCACCACCCGCGGACTGGCCTACGACAACGCGGTCGCGCTCGACGAAGCGCTCGGTTTCGCCCTCGAAGACGCGCCGAACCCGCCGTCGCCGCACGACGACGCGGATTGCGACTACTGCACCCTCGCCGCCTCCACCGTGCTGGCCGGCCTCATCGCGATGCCATCGGTATCGCCGCCCGCGGCCGATGCCATCGCCGGCCACCCTCCCGTACTGCCCTCGCGGCACCATCCCAACGGCCTCGGCTCCCGCGGTCCACCCGCCTGACTCCGCGCCATCCCTGAACATCGCCGGGCCCGGCACGCTCACGCTTCGCCGGTCGCCGGAGACACCCGACACTTCCGCTGCCGCATCCCTGCGCGGATCGCCGTCGTGCGCCACGCACGGCCAGCGCTTTCATCGGAATCACCCATGGAATCGTTCTTTTTCTTCGCCCTGTTCTGGCTGATCGGCTGGGCCATCTTCCTGCTGTCGGCGCTGGTCCAGAAGGACGGCCGGCAGATCCGCACCCACACGCTGCTCGACGACATCGAGGTCGAACCATGAACACTTTCCCACGGCCTCTTCTCTCAGCAGCGATCGCGATCTCGACGGTCTCCGCGCTGTTCGCGGCAAGCCTGCTGGCCGCCCCGCCCGCGAAACCCGCGCTGATGATCGAAGCGCCCTGGACGCGCGCCACGCCGCCGCAGGCGCCTGTCGCCGGCGGCTTCCTCACCATCCGCAACAACGGGCGCCGCGCCGACCATCTGCTGTCGGCGACCAGTCCGGATGCCGAACGCGTGGAAATACACGAGATGCGCATGGACGGCGACATGATGCGGATGCGCAGGCTCGACGATGGGCTCGCCATCGCGCCGAACGCCACGCTCGAACTCAAGCCCGGCGGTTATCACCTGATGTTCATCAAGCCCACGCATCCGTTCGTGGCGGGCGAAACCGTCACCGCGACGCTGCGCTTCGAACACGGCGGCATGCGCGAGGTCCGCTTCGAGGTCCGCCCGCTCGGCAGCGGCGCGCCGCCGAAGCGCTGACGCCGCTGCGTCTTTGCGCCTGCGGTCCGCTGGCGACGAGGTTCCTCGGCATCGTCGCCAGCGGCAGCGCCGGACACTGCACAGTCAGCCGCGGCGCGGCGCACCCGGCGGCTGGTACAGGCTCAGCGCGTTGCGGTCGGGATCGACGAAATCGAGGGTCAGTCCGCCGTCGGGCGCTTCGCTCACCGGCACCACGATCTCCACGCCCTTCGCGGCCAGCGCTTCGGCGTAGTCGTCGATGCCGCCGTCGAGGCGGAACACCACCACCGGGCTGTCGCCGGCCTTCGCCGGGCGCTGGATGAAGACCAAACTGAGGTCGCCGAGTTCGGCGAGCGCGAACGGGCCGTCGTGGCCGTCGATCTCGTTCACCGGCAAACCGAGGGTGTCGCGATAGAACCCGACGGTGCGGTCGAGCACCGCGACGAAGAACACGATGGCGCCGACCTGGGCGTGAGCGAGCATGGAAGACCTCCTGGAACGAATGGATGGATGCGCCCGGTTGCGTCCGGGTCACGTACTCTCGTTGCCGCCGGCAGGCGATCCGTGAGCGCGCCCGCGCACCACGAGGAGATGACCGTCGGCATCGTGGGTGCCGATGCCGGCCCCGCCCTGCAGCGCGGCCTTCAGCGCGCGCCGCACCAGACCGAACTGGAGATCGGCGCTGCGCGCGGGATCGCGCACGTAGGCCAGCGCGATCGCTTCGGCGCGCTGCGCCGGCGGCAGTGCGCACAGCGCCTTGCGGATACGCGTGAGCCGCTGCCGGAACGCGGTCTCGGCGATGCCCAGCACCCAACGGATTTCCTCGGCGTTCAAACCATGCAGGGCCAACACTGCGACGCGGCGGGCCGCAGGCGGCAGCCGTTCGAGCAATGCGCAGGCCGATGGCGGCGCCTCTTCTTGCGCGGGCGCAACATCGTCTTCCGCAACCGTCGCTTCGCGACGACGGCGTCGAATCGCGCTGCGCGCCTGCATCGCGGCCTGATTGCGGATCACACCGGCCAACCATGCAGGGTCGTCGCCACGCCCCTGTTCCAGCGCGATCAACAGCGCGTCCTGCACCAGATCGTCGGCGTCGGCCGCACGGCGTGCATGGCGGCGGGCTTCGGTGCGCAGGCGTCGATAAGCAGCGAGATCCATCGGAGCGGCCGTGCCGTGCTTTCAGTCCTCGCCGTCGTCTTCGCGGAACACCGCGGTGCCGCGGCTGCCGTCGGGGTTGATCCAGCCGCGATACATGCCGCTGGTGTTGAAGGGCATCGCGATGTTGCCGTCGCGATCCAGCGCGATCGCGCCGCCGTCGCCGCCGAGCTGCGGCACCACGACGTTGACCACGTGATGCGCGGCCGCCGCAAGCGTGTCGCCGGCATAGGCCACGCGCGCGCAGATGTCGTGCGCGACCGCGGCGCGGATGTAGAACTCGCCCCAGCCGGTACCGGACACGCCGCAGCGGTCGTCGGCCCAGGTGCCGGCGCCGATCACCGGCGAATCGCCGATGCGGTTCCAGCGCTTGTTGGTCATGCCGCCGGTGGAGGTGCCCGCGGCGATGTGGCCGCCGCGATCCAGCGCCACCGCGCCGACGGTGCCGAAGTACGTCCCGCGCACATCGTGATTGCCCGCCTGCTGCCGCGCCTGCGCCGCTTCGAGCTGGCGACGGCGATGTTCGGTGTCGAACCAGGTGTTGGGCACGCGCTCGATGTCCTGCAGCGTGTCGGCGAAGGCCTCGGCGCCGTCGCCGGCCAGCATCACGTGCGGGCTGCGTTCCATCACCGCGCGCGCCAGCCGGATCGGATTGCGTACGGTGCGCACGCCCGCCACCGCGCCGGCACGGCGGGTGTCGCCTTCCATCACCGACGCGTCGAGCTGGTGCCGGCCTTCGGCGTCGAACACCGCGCCCTTGCCGGCGTTGAAGTGCGGCGACTCTTCCAGCACCAGGATCGCCGCTTCCACCGCATCGATCGCCCGGCCGCCGCGCGCGAGTACCGCATGCCCGGCGTCGAGCGCGCGGTCGAGGTCGGCGCGGATCGCGGCTTCCTGCGCGGAATCGAGCTGGTCGCGGTCGATCACGCCGGCGCCGCCGTGGATGACCAGCGCAGTCGGATGCGCCACCTTGACCGGCATCGGGCGGTCGGGATTCGGATCGTTCTCGGGGCGGTGCTGGGCGTGTGCGCTCATGGCGGTCATCGCAAGGCAGAGGGTGAGCAGCAGGCGCATCGGCGTCTCCGTCGGCGAACGTCAGAGCATAGAACATCGCGGCAACAGGGGCAGCCGCACGCTGCAGTGCAACATCGCCCGGCCAGAAACCGGCCCGCGGGTCCGCGAAGGCGTCGCCGCGGGAGCGCGCGCGATCCGTGCGAACGACAGCCGACACGCGCCATGACCATCGATCGCCCGAGTGCATTCCATTTGCGCATGAGAACATGAGGATGATGCGCGTTGTCGCCCCCGCGAAAGCTGGGGACACTGACGAGGCCATGCATCAGAAGACGGCGTGACAGGATTCACGACCGACGATGTCCGTCGCTTTGGACCAGGCACTCCCCACGTTCGGAAGCAAGCGAAGACGACTATCCACACACATTAGGGACAACATGAAACAACATCAGGTATCGATCAGGATCGGCTTGCTGACAGCGGCCATCGCGGCGAGCTCGCTGGTCTCAGCGGGCAACGGCTCGGCGGGCAACGGCAACACCGCTTCCACCGCAGACATGTCGGGCAAGGCCCAGACCTCCGCCGCAATCGCCGCGAATCGCACGCCCGTCGTGTCGCTGACCCGGACGATGGGCGATGTCGGGTTCGAGATTTTCGACGGCAACACGCCCCGCTACAACCTTTCGACGCTGCCGAAGAACGTCGACAACGCCATCGTGTACATCGATGTCGACAGCATCGAATGGAACAGAAAGCGGATGCAGGCCACCCTCAATCTCGCCCGGGATCTGAACTGGGTCGTGATGGCGGAGAGCGGGAGCTGGAACGTGCCGCGCCTGCACGCCTTCCTCGCCACGCACTTCCCGCAGGTGAACACGAAGAATCTCCAGAACGTCGCGGTCCGCATCGCCTGGGACAACGATCGCGCGGTCGCGACCGACCTCGTACCGTCCGAAGCGGCGGTCGAAGTGGGCATCGACTACCGGCAGACCTCCGAAGCGAAAGCGCTGCTCGCGAACGAGCGGCTGACCAAGGCCGTGGCCCCGGGCAGCAACTATGCATGGTTCGCCAACAACGCCTACCAGGCCACCGCGAGCAGCAAAACGCTGGGCACCCGGTTCTACTCGGTCGCGCTGAATCGCGATGTCGTGAAGGTCTGGAGAAGCACCAGCAACGGCACCACGGACTGCATCGTCTCCTGGCGCGGCAGCTCGACCGCGGGCGATTGGCTGACGAACATCCAGAACCAGTTCGGCAGCGCGGTGGCCGTGCCCGGTGAACCGTCGAACGCGGCGAGGATCGGAAACGGGTATGCCAGCAGGCTCAACAGCTACAAGGCCGCCGTCGATGCGGTGGCGTGCAACAACGCTTACAGCGTGACCGGACACAGCCTGGGCGGCGCGATGGCCGAGGCCTATTCGTTCACCATCCGCGGCAAACGACCGAACCTGGAAGCCTACAATCCGGCGCGCGTCGGCAACGCCAGCTTCCGCACGCAGTTGGTGTCTGCTCTCGGCAGCGCGAAGGTCGAGGTGTTCTGCAGGAATCTGGATCCGGTCTGGACCGTGCCGGTGGGGCTGGAACACGTGGGCAGCAACAACGGCTGCACCTACTGGGGCAGCTCGGTGTCGGTGATCAATCCGGTCGCGAACCACGCCATGAATCTGTGGCTGTAAGCCTCTGCCGTTCGTGCTTGCATTACAGCTGACACGCTTGCCGAGTCCTTGAAGATCGGCAGGCAGACGTGGCGGACTCCGGTCCGCCACGTCGTCAGGAGCCATCCCTGTAGGAGCGCCGGGAGGCGCGACAGGGAGCGGATAGACAGGCCGTCGCCCGTCGCGCCTCCCGGCGCTCCTACAAGGGGCTTCGGCAACCTGTGCGGCAAAGCGGCCGAGCCGCGATGCCAAAACCGGTTTACTGCTGCCGCAACGCTTCGATCGGATCGAGTTTCGCCGCCTTGCTCGCCGGGTAATAACCGAAGAACAAACCGGTCGCGATCGAGAAGCCTGCGGCCAATCCGATGACCTGGCTGTTGAGCGCCACCGGCAGCGCGCCGACCTTGCTCACCAGCAGCGCGCCGACCACGCCCAGGGCGATTCCGACCACGCCGCCGATCAGCGAGATCAGCATCGCTTCGGCGAGGAACTGGCGGCGGATGTCGCGCGGTCCCGCGCCCACCGCCATGCGCAGGCCGATCTCGCGGATGCGCTCGGTCACCGACACCAGCATGATGTTCATGATGCCGATGCCGCCGACGATCAGCGAAATGCCGGCCACCGCGCCGAGCAGCCACGACATGAGTTTCGTGGTCTGGGTGCGCGCGCTGACGATCTCGGCGAGATTGCGGACGTTGAAGTCGTCCTCCTCGCCCGGCTGGATCTTGTGACGCTGACGCAGCAGCGCTTCGATCTCGGCCTGCGCGTTCGAGAGACCGTCGGGATCGGCCACGCCGACGCTGATCTGCTGCACCGCACCGGGCGGCAGCGACGCGTTGCTCGACATGCGACGACGCGCGGTGTCGAGCGGAATCACGATCAGATCGTCCTGATCCTGGCCGAAACCGCCCTGGCCCTTCGACTTCAGCACGCCGACCACGGTGAACGGCACGCGGCCGAGGCGCAGGGTCTGACCCACCGCTTCCTCGTCGCCGAACAGCTCGCGGCGCAGGGTTTCGCCGATGATCGCGGACTTGTCGCCGCCGCTGTAATCGCCGGCTTCGAAGCCCGGGCCGCTGGCCAATTCCCAGCCGTTGATCTCGAACCAGTCGGGCTCGACGCCGTACCAGCTGCTGGACCAGTTGTTCTCGGCGTACACGGCCTGGGTGCCGCCGCGCAGCACACCGCTGATGTACTGGATGCCGCCGACTTCGCGACGGATGGCGTCGATGTCGTCCTCGTTCAGCGTGTAGAAGCTGCTGGCGCTCATGCGCACGCCGCCCATGCCGCGGCCGGCGCCGGGGTTGATGTCGAGCCGCTGCGAGCCGAGCCCGGACACCAGCTTCTCGATCTCGGCCTGGGTGCCCTGGCCGACCGACACCATCACGATCACCGCGGCGATGCCGATGATCACGCCCAGCGAGGTCAGCGCGCTGCGCAGCCAATTGCCGCGCAGGGCGAAGGTCGCGGTGCGCATCACTTCGAGCAGGGTCAATCCGCCGGGTGCGGGCGTGCCCGGATCGTGCGGGCTCATGCCGATGTCTCCGTCGCGGGCGGCACGCCGTCGTGAAGCTCGCCATCGCGCATCACGCAGGTGCGATCGGCGTGTTCGGCCACTTCGGCATCGTGGGTGATCAGGATGATGGTGTGGCCCTCGCCTCGCAGACGTTCGAACAACGCCAGGATCTCCTGGCCGGTGCGCGTGTCGAGCGCGCCGGTGGGTTCGTCGGCCATCAGGATCGGCGGGCGCTGGATCAGCGCGCGCGCGATCGCCACGCGCTGCTGCTGGCCGCCGGACAGTTCGCTGGGCCGGTGCTGCATGCGTTCGCCCAGGCCGACCGCGGCCAAAGCCTCGGCGGCGCGGCGGCGGCGTTCGGCCGGCGGCACCCGCGCATAGCTCAGCGGCATCGCCACGTTGTCCAGCGCGCTCATCCGCGACAGCAGATTGAAGCCCTGAAACACGAAACCGATCTTGTCGCGGCGGAGCATCGCGCGCTCTTCCGCATCGAGCGTGGCGACGTCGACGCCGTCGCAGAGGTAGACGCCGGAGGTCGGCGTATCGAGGCAACCGATCAGGTTCATCAGCGTCGACTTTCCGGAACCGGACGGCCCCATGATCGCGACGAACTCGCCGAGACCGATCTTGAGATCGACATTCTTCAGCGCCACCACTTCGGCTTCGCTGCCGGCCGAATAGACCTTGCCGAGGGCGCGGGTTTCGATCACCGGATGCGTCGCGCCGGTCCGCAGCGCTTCATGCGGGCGGAGCGCTGCACTCACTTCGCAGGCTCCGCCGTCTGCAGACCGACGATCACTTCGTCGCCCACCTTGAAGTCGCCGATGATTTCGGTGCTGCTGCCGTCGGATGCGCCGACCCGCACCGTCACCGCCTTCGGCTTGCCGTCGGCGAGCACGTAGACCGGAGCGCGGCGCGCGCCGACGAGGGCATTGATCGCGCTGTCCCACTCGCGACGCTGATCGTCGTTCAGCGCGGCGCGGAACGCACCGAACTGCTGGTTGAAGCGCTCCATCATCCGCTGGCGCATCGCACCGCTGGCGTTGCCCCCGCGCGGCGCCTGGCCACCGCCGGCGCCGGGCATCCGGCCGAACAGCGCGCTGCCGCCGGTCTGGCCCTGGGGCGGCGTCGCGGTGCGCGCGGCGATGCGTTCGCGCATCTTCGCCAGCGCGTCGTCGAAGGCGGCCTGCTGGGCGGCGTCGAGCTTCAGCGTCGCCGCGATCGCCGGCAGTTCTTCGGTCATGCCGCCGCCGCGCTGCGGGGTTTCGGGCGTCGCGGCCGGGTCCACCGGCGGCTTGAAGCGCATCGCCGCGTTCGGCACTTTGAGCACACCGTCGCGGCGGCTGACTTCGATCTCGGCGTTGGCGGTGAGTCCCGGCAGCAGCGCCTGATCGGCGTTGTCGACCGCAACCACCACCGGGAAGGTGATGACGTTGTTGGTGTTGGTCGCCGACAGCCGCACCTGGCTGACTTCGCCGCGGAACTGGCGGTCGGGGAAGGCGTCGACGGTGAAACTGACCGTCTGCCCCTGCTTGACCTGGCCGATGTCGGATTCGTCCACCGCCAGCACGATCTCCATCCGCGACAGGTCTTCGGCGATCTTGAACAGCACCGGCGCCTGCAGGCTGGCGGCCACGGTCTGGCCCGGCTCGATCGAACGGTTCAGCACCACGCCGTCGACCGGCGAATAGATCACCGTGCGACCGAGGTTGAGGCGCGCGTTGCGGGTGGAGGCTTCCTGCTGGCGGATCTGGGCTTCGGCCTGCGCGACCTGCGCACGGGCCTGATCGCGCGCGGCCAGTGCCTGATCGAGGTCGCCGCGGGCGACGAGCTTCTGCGCCGCCAGTTCGCGGTTGCGGCTGTAGGCCAGTTCGGCGTTGCGCAGCGTGGCCTGCGCGGTCGCCAGACTGGCGCGGGCGCTGGCGATGCTGGCATCGCCCTGGGCGATCTGGGCCTCGAAGGTGCTGGGGTCGATGCGGGCGATGACCTGGCCCTTGCGGACGCGGTCGTTGAAGTCGACCAGCACTTCCTCGACCTTGCCGGACACCTCGCTGCCCACGTCCACCGTCGACAGCGCGCCGAGAGTGCCGGTGGCGGAGATCGCCACGCGGATGTCGCCCTGCTCCACCGCGGCAGTGCGGAACCGTTGTTCATCGTCGCCACCGCCTCTGCCTTTCCAGAACCACAGCGCGGCCACCACCGCCACGAGGGCGATCGAGACGATGACGAAACGGGGAATGCGCGAACCGGTCTTGCGATATGGGGACATGGGGGCTGCGGGTCGGAGGTGGAGGGTATGAACGCTCGGGCGGCACCGGGGTTGACACAGGGCGCGCACGGGAGTTCCCGTGATGGATGCGAAGCGGGGCGCCGGCCTTGGCAGGGGCCGCCTTGGCGAAGCCGGCGGCTCCGCGCATCATCGCACGACACCCAATGCCGACGCTGCCATGCCTTTCGCCATAGAACGCCTGACCCCCATCGCCCTGCTGCTGTGCTCCAACGTCTTCATGACCTTCGCCTGGTACGGGCATCTGAAATACAAAAGCTCGCCGCTGCCGGTGGTCATCGCCGCCAGCTGGGGCATCGCCTTCTTCGAGTATCTGCTGATGGTGCCGGCGAACCGCTGGGGCAGCGCGTACTACTCGGCGCCGCAGCTCAAGGGCATGCAGGAAGTGATCACGCTGCTGGTGTTCGCGGGCTTCTCGACGTGGTTCCTGGATCAACCGCTGAAATGGAACCACTGGGCCGGCTTCGGCCTGATCGTCGTGGCCGCGTGGCTGATCTTCATGGAGTGAGGCGAACGCCGCGTCGCGCGCCACGGCCGTAGGCTGGCGCTGAGCGCAGCGAAGCCCAGCGTCACGAGCATGTCGCCGGTCGAAGCGCTGGGCTTCGCTGCGCTCAGCGCCAGCCTACGCGGGTGCGATTTGCGGGAGGATTCTGGCGCGAAGTGTCAGAACTTGATTTTTCCGATCAGGATGTCCTTGTACATGACCCAATCCCCGGCAAACGAATAGAACGGATATTTGAACGTCGCCGGGCGGTTCTTCTCGAAGAAGAAATGGCCGACCCACGCGAAGGCGTACCCGCTGACCAGCGCGGCCAGCAGCCACCAGGCGTTGTCGCGCAGCATCGCGGTGACGATGAAGACGATGGACAGGCTGGTGCCGACGAAATGCAGGCGCCGGCAGGTGCGGTTGTGGTGTTCGCCGAGGTAGAACGGATAGAACTCGCGGAAGCTCGAAAATCCGGACATGGGCCCCTCCCGTCAGGGCGATGGCGCGCGTCGTTGCGCGAAACGCTGCAGCAGCAGGACGACACCGTACCAGAGGAACAACATACCGAGCAGGTTCGGGACGCTCAGCGACCACTCGGTCTGATGCCAACCGTAGTACAACAGCGCGAGGCCAAGCGCGACCAGCAGCATCGACCAGACCACGCCCACCGGCGCATCGCCGCGCGCCCCCCGGCGACGCAGATGCGCGGCGCAGGCCTCGTCGCAGTGCAGGCCGATGGCGCCGTCGTCGTGGCCACAGGCTTCGCTGCAGAGGCCCTTGCCGCAGGCGGTGCAGACGCCGACCGCGACGCGGTCGCGATGGCGCCAGCAGTTCATGCCCCGCTCCGCTCCGCGGCCTTGGCGCGATGCCAATAGGCGTCCTGGTCGGCCAGCGACAGGTCCTCCAGTTGCACGCCGTCGGCGGCGGCCATCGCTTCCATCGCGCGGAAGCGGCGCTCGAACTTGTGGTTGGCGCGACGCATCGCCGCGCCCGGATCGACCTTCGCATGCCGCGCCAGATTCGCGGCGACGAACAGCAGATCGCCGAGTTCGTCCTCCAGCCGGTCGCGCACCGCGGCATCGCCCGGCGCCGCGGCCAGGGCATCGAACTCGACCCGGACTTCGTCCAGTTCTTCCTTCAGTTTCTCGATCACCGGCGCCGGACCCGGCCAGTCGAACCCGACGGTCGCGGCCTTCTTCTGCAGCTTCACCGCGCGCTGCCATTCCGGCAGGCCGCGGGCGACGCCGGCCAGCGCCGATGTGTCGACGGCGCTGCCATGCCCCTGCGCCGCATGTTTCGCCAGCCGTTCCTTCTTCTTCTCGGCGTCCCACATCGCGTTGAGCGCATCGCTGTCGGCGATGCTCATGCCCGCGAACACGTGCGGGTGACGGCGCTCCATCTTGTCGCTGATCGCGGCGACGACATCGGCGAACGCGAACGCGCCCTGTTCCTCGGCCATGCGCGCATGGAACACGACCTGAAACAGCAGATCGCCGAGCTCGTCCTTCAGGTCGTCGAGATCGTTGCGATCGATGGCGTCGGCGACTTCGTAGGCCTCCTCGACGGTGTACGGCGCGATGGTGGCGAAGGTCTGCTTCAGATCCCACGGACACCCGCCCTGCGGGTCGCGCAGGCGGGCCATGATCGCGAGGAGGCGCCGGATGTCGGTTGGATCGGTCTCAGACATGCGCCAACTCCCACGAATGCATCACGACACCCCGGTAGAGCGGCCTTCAGGCCGCTGATCGATTGCGGATGCAAAGAGCAGCGGCCTGAAGGCCGCTCTACCGGCGACGGAAAACACCGGGATCACACCCAGTCCCGCCAAGGCAGTTGCGGATCCCCCAGCGCCACGAAATCGCCGTTGAGCAGCGTGTCGCGCTGGTTGTAGCGGAACGGGCGGCCCTGCGGATCGAGCACGACGCCGCCGGCGGCTTCGACGATCGCCTGGCCCGCGGCGGTGTCCCATTCGCTGGTCGGCGCGAAGCGCGGATAGACGTCGATGGCGCCCTCGGCGACGCGGCAGAACTTCAGCGACGAACCGACGCCGATCGCTTCCAGCTCGCCGCGGTCGGCGGCCATCTTCGCCATGAACGCCTCGGTGCGCGGGTCGCGATGCGAGCGGCTGGCGGCGACGCGCAGCGGCGCTTCGGCCGGCGTGCGCGTTTCCAGCGCGACCTCGCCGCCGTCGGCGCGACGATACGCACCGTGCGCGGGATCGCCCCACCACAGCACGCCGGTCACCGGCGCCTGGATCACGCCGAAGGTCGCCACGCCGTCCTCGATCAGGGCGATGTTGACGGTGAACTCGCCGTTGCGCTTCACGAACTCGCGGGTGCCGTCGAGCGGGTCGACCAGCCACAGCCGCGACCAGCGGCGGCGTTCCGCGGCGGGGAGTTCCGCGGACTCCTCGGACAGCACCGGGATGTCGGGGGTCAGCGCCTGCAGGCCATCGACGATGCGCCGGTGCGATGCGAGATCGGCGGCGGTCAACGGGCTGTCGTCGGCCTTGTGGTCGACGTCGAAGGGATGTTCGTAGATGCGGAGGATGTCGGCGGCGGCGGCGGCGGCGAGGGCGATCACGCCTTCGCGGATCGATTCATCGAGCAATGTCGGCATGACGCAACCACTCCCTGACCAGAAACAGCGAGGCGATCGAACGCCCTTCGGAAAACGCGTCGTCCAGGATCAGCTCGTGCAGCGCATCGAGCCGCCACGGCACCACGTCCAGCGGCTCCGGCTCGTCGCCGGGCAGCCGTTCTTCGTACAGATCGCGGGCCAGCACCAGCACGGTCTCGTGGCCCATGTAGGTCGGCGCAAGGCTGATCCGGCGCAGCACCGTGAGCGAACGCGCGCCGTAGCCGGCCTCTTCCTTCAACTCGCGATCGGCGGCCTCCTCGGGCGTTTCGCCGGGATCGATCTTGCCCTTCACCAGTCCGAGTTCGTAGCGGTGCGTGCCGGCCGCGTACTCGCGGATCAGCAGTGCGGTGTCGTCGTCGAGCAGCGGCACCACGATCACCGCGCCGTGACCGATGGCGGGGGCGCGGTGATAGCAGCGGCGTTCGCCGTTGCT
This sequence comes from Lysobacter hankyongensis, assembly GCF_039543145.1. Classification (NCBI taxonomy): domain Bacteria; kingdom Pseudomonadati; phylum Pseudomonadota; class Gammaproteobacteria; order Lysobacterales; family Lysobacteraceae; genus Lysobacter; species Lysobacter hankyongensis. The sequence goes on from NZ_BAABJE010000001.1 coordinate 704,759, forward strand.
GAATTCGAGATCCAGCTCCTCGATCACGCGCCCGGGATCACCCTGACGGCGGCGCACGGCATGGACGATCGGCAGCGGACGGCTCACGGCGCACCCGCGCAGCGAGCCATAATGAAGGGATGAACGATGGGATGAGCAGGCATGCCCCGATGATAAACGACGCCGACCATTGGCGGTCGCGCGACCTCGCGGTGCTCTGGCACCCCTGCACGCAGATGCGCGAGCACCCCGACGCCCTGCCGCTGCTGCCGGTGGCGCGCGGCGACGGCGCATGGCTGGTCGGCCACGATGGCCGCCGCACCCTCGACGGGGTCAGCAGCTGGTGGACCAACCTCCACGGCCACGCCGAACCGCGCATCGCCGAGGCCATCGCCCGTCAGGCGCGCACGCTGGAACAGGTGATCCTGGCCGGCTTTTCGCATGCGCCGGCGGTGGAGCTGGCCGAACGCCTGCTGGCGGTGGCGCCGCGCCAGCCCGGGCGGGCGCCGCTGGCCAAGGTTTTCTACGCCGACAACGGGTCGGCCGGCGTGGAAGTCGCGCTGAAGATGGCCTTCCACTGGTATCGCAACCGCGGCGACGAACCGCGACGCACGAAGTTCGTCGCCCTCACCAACAGCTATCACGGCGAGACCGTGGGCGCGCTGTCGGTGGGCGACATCCCGCTGTATCGCCGCGTCTACGCGCCGCTGCTGCTGGACGTGCTGTTCGCGCCGACGCCCGACGCCTTCGGCACCGCCGATGCCCGCGCGGCGGCGGCGCGCGCCGAGGACGCCGCCGATGCCCTCGCCCGCCTGCTCGATGCGCATCCGGGCGAAGTCTGCGCGCTGATCCTCGAACCGCTGGTGCAGTGCGCAGGCGGCATGCGCATGCACCATCCCGTGTACCTCAAGCGCGTGCGCGACCTGTGCGACGCGCACGGCGTGTTCCTGATCGCCGACGAGATCGCGACCGGCTTCGGCCGCACCGGCTCTCTTTTTGCTTTCGAACAGGCCGGGGTCCAGCCCGATCTGATGTGCCTGTCGAAAGGCCTCACCGGCGGCTTCCTGCCGCTGTGCGCGGTCTTGGCCACGCAGCAGATCTACGACGGCTTCCTCGATGATTCGCGCGAACGCGCCTTCCTGCATTCGCACAGCTACAGCGGCAATCCGCTGGCCTGCGCGGCGGCGCTGGCCTCGCTGGACATCCTGCAGCAGGACGACGTGATCGCGCGCAATCGCGACACCGCCGCGACCATGGCCGCACTGGCCGCGCCGTTCGCCGCGCATCCGCTGGTGGCCGAGGTGCGACAGACCGGCATGATCCTCGCCATCGAACTGCGGCCGGAACCGGAGAACGCCGACGATGGCAATGCGGTCGAGATCGCCGGTCGCCGCGGCCTGCGCATGTATCGCGCGGCGCTGGATCGCGGGGTGCTGCTGCGGCCGCTCGGCGACGTGCTGTACTGGATGCCGCCCTACTGCGTCGACGATGCGCAGCTCGCGCTGCTCGCCGACGCCACTCATGCCTCCATCGAGGAAGCCGCCCGATGCGCCTGACCCGCGTCTACGTCGATCAGCCGCTGCTGCCCGGTGCGCGCGTGGTCCTGCCCGAAAACGCCGGCGCGCATCTGGTCCGCGTGCTGCGTCTGCGCGAAGGCGAGGCCTGCGTGCTGTTCAACGGCGATGGCCGCGATTGCGACGCGCGCCTGCTGGCCGCGAACAAGCGCGGCGTCGAGGCCGAAATCGTCGGCGAGCGCATCGTCGACAACGAATCGCCGCTGCGGATGGTGCTGCTGCAGGGCATCGCGCGCGGCGAGAAGATGGATCTCATCCTGCAGAAAGCCACCGAACTGGGCGTGCAAGCGATCGCGCCGGTGTTCGCCGACCGCACCGAAGTGCGGCTCGACGGCGACCGCCTGCAGAAGCGCATGGATCACTGGCGCAGCGTCGTGGTCGCGGCCTGCGAACAGAGCGGCCGTGCGCGCATTCCCGACGTGTCGCCGGCGCGCGCGCTGGCCGAGGCCGCGGCGGCGCTGGACGCCGATGCGCTGAAGCTCACGCTCGATCCGCAGGGCGAACACCGCTTCGAGACCCTGGCGCGACCGCCGGGCACGGTGGTGATCGGCATCGGCCCCGAGGGCGGCTGGTCGGAGAAGGATCGCGTCGTGCTGCAGCAGCACGGTTTCAGCGGACTGCGCCTCGGCCCGCGCGTGCTGCGCACCGAAACCGCAGGGCTGGCCGCGATCGCGGCGATGCAGGCGCGATTCGGGGATCTGTAAGCGAACTTCTGTAGGCGAACTGGCGCCTGTTCGACCGTGGCTAACGATCGAGACCGAAGCCCCTGTGGGAGCGACGGAAGTCGCGACGCTCTTCGGGTTTTCAACAGCGGAATGGCCGATCGAGTCGAGACCGTTTCGCTTTTCCAGGAGCGCCGGGAGGCGCGACCGGGTAACCATCAGGCTAGCCGCAATCCGTCGCGACTTGCGTCGCTCCTACAAGAAGCGCGGTTACGCCGCCGGACGCAGCACGTCGGCGATCATCTTCTCGGCGACGTCGAGATCCGGCACCAGCGCCACGTCGTCGTTGAACATCACCCGCAGGCGGATGCCGTCGGGCAGCGTTTCGAGGTGCGCGCTGTCGACGATCATGTTGTCGCGGGTGATGGTGACCAGGCGCGGGAAGCCCTGCGCCACCAGCGCGAAGTACGGCAGTTTGGGATCGCCGCCGAGGGCCTTGAGCACGATCACCTTGTTGCCGACGGCCGCGCCTTCGGTATGCGTGCCCGCCAGCCGCGCGAACGAGACCAGCGGCAGGCGCCAGCCGCGCCAGCGGATCTGGCCGAGCAGCCACGCCGGCGCGTTGTCCACCGGATCGGGATCGGCGTAGGACAGCACTTCGACCGTCGCGGCGTTCGGCAGCAGCAGCTGCGAACCCGCGATCTGGATCAGGACGCCTCGGATATCGTTGACGTTCGCACTGTGGGAAGCGGAGCTGTTCACGGCGGTACTCGTTGGAATGCGATCAATCGGAGCGCGAGCTCGGCCAGCGCGATGCGAGCCGGCCGGCGAGTTCGACGGGGAGCGCGGAGACGACGCCGCGGGCGCGCAGTTCGGCGCAGGCGGTGCCGTCGTAGCAGTCTTCGGCCGACTGCGCGATCACCAGCGTGCCGGCCGCGGCGGTGGCCTGCGCGACATCGACGAGCTGCGGATCGCTGCCGCTGAGGAAGACCAGCGCGCTGTTCTTCGGCGGCAGCGCGGCGAACATGCCGGCGGCCGGCGCGGGATCGGCGACGAATCCGAAACTGGCGCCGCGCGCGGCGAGGCCGATGCCTTCGGGCAGGAAATAGATCGTGCCGGGATTCGCGGTGGCGCCGGCTTCGGCAAGCGCGACCGGCAGCGCGGACGCGCGTTCCATCTGCGCGACCAGACGATCGTAGCGGCCACCCTGCAGATGCAGGCGGACCAGCACCACCGCCGGGAATTCGGCGGGAAGCGCGGCCAGCAGTTGCCGCACCGGGTCCGGACCGCCCAGCCCGGCTTCGACCAGGACGATGCCGCAGGCGAGGGACGCGCCGAACGGCGACGAGGCATCGGCGGAACCGTCGTCGATATCGACCAGGGACAAGCCCGAAATGCGCGCTTCGAGCGCCGAGAGATCCGGCGCGGGCGCAGGCGACTTCGCAGGCGTTTCGACCGCGGCCGGCGCCTCGTCGACGGGCGTCAGCGACAGATCGCCGAGCGAGAAACCGATGGCCGGTTCGACGGGCGCCTGGCGAGGCGGTTCGACGATCGCGACGCTTGAGGTCGGAACGTCCTGCGCGGCGGTCGCGCCGCCGGCGATCAGATCCTCGAAGGAGATCACCTCTTCGACCACGCGCGGCTTCTGCGCCGACGGCGTCGCGTCTTCGATCTCGAAGGCATCGAGCGACAGGCCGCCATCGAAGCCGTCGTCGAAGGCGATCGGGGCGACGGACGAGGTCTCAGTGGTGACGCGCGTCGCCGACAGCTCTTCGAGGAAGAAGGCATCGTCGTCGAAACGCATCGGCGCGAGATCGGACGTCGGCTCCGAAGGCACATCGTCGAGCGCGAGCGGCGCGAGCTGCATGCTGTCCAACTGCATGCCATCCAACTGCACGCTCTCCAGCGACACGCTCTCGAACGTGGTGCCGTCGACATCGACGCTGTCGAGCGACATCGCATCGAGGGAGATGCTGTCTTCGTTGTCGAACGCGATCGGTTCGAGCTGCATGCTGTCGAGCTGCATGCTCTCGAGTTGCATGCTGTCCAGCTGCATGCTTTCGAGTTGCATGTTTTCGGGACGCGCACGCTCGATCGGAGCGCTGTCCAGGGAAATTTCTTCGATCGCCAGATCGTCGAACGAGAGACTGTCCGAAGCCGCGGGCGTCGCCGGTGGCGTCATGCCCCGCAGTTCGGCTTCCAGCGCTTCGAGTGCGAGGCCGGCCGGCGGCAGCGGAGGCGGCACGACCGACGGCGGCGGTACCGCGCTCGCCGACACCGACGGAATCGCATCGATCAGCGCGGCGTCCATCGGCACCGCAGCGGCGGCGTGCAGCGCCGGCGGCGCTTCCGACGGCGTCCCGTCGACCGGGACACGATCGGCATGCGCCACGGCTTCACGCGCGAAGTCGGCGAGATCGGCGTCGACGTAGGCCGCGGCCGGCTTCGGAATGGCGCCCGGCGAAGGCTGCCAGTCCTGATCGTTCTCGGCGCCGGGCGGCAGAACGTTGCCGTCGCGGCGCAGTTTCGCCGCCAGATGACGCGCCCAGCGCGCCGCATCCCAGCCGGCGCGGTGCGCGGCGAGATCGGCTTCGTCGAAGATCACGGTCAGATCGGGATCGGACAACAGCGCTTCGAGCTTGTCCAGCGCCGGTTCGATGCTCGGTTCCAACGCCACCAGCACCGCCTGCGGACGCTGCGCGCGCAGCGTGGCTTCGTCGATGGTCGCCGGATCGCCGGCGAACAGCAGCGCTGCCCCCGCCTGGCGCAGCGCCTCGGCGAGGTTGTCCGCAGCCTTGCCGGCGCGCGCCAGCAGCACGACGCGCGGAGCGGCATCCATGGCGGCCTGATCAGGCATCGGACCTCACCGCTTCGAGCAGGCCGAAGACGTTGCGCATCAATTCGTTCTCCTGGTACGGCTTGCCGAGATAACGGTCGACGCCGATGTCCATCGCGCGCTGGCGGTGTTTGTCGCCGGTGCGCGAGGTGATCATGATGATCGGCACCTTCGCCAACCGCGGATCGGCCTTCATCGCCGTCGCCAGCTCGTAACCGTCCATGCGCGGCATTTCGATGTCGAGCAGCATCAGATCGGGCACCACTTCGGCCAGACGTTCCAGCGCGTCCAGGCCGTCCTTCGCGGTGACCACTTCGAAGTTGTTGCGCTCCAGCACGCGGCCGGTGACCTTGCGCATGGTGATCGAGTCGTCGACCACCATGACCAGCGGCACCGCACGCGATTCGACCGGTGCGGCCTCCTCGATCTGCTCGTCCGGCAGCAGCGCGGCCTGACGACGCACCAGCGGCGCGACGTCGAGGATCACGACGACGCTGCCGTCGCCCATGATCGTGGCGCCAAAGATGCCGGGGATCGACGCGACCTGCGGGCCGATCGGCTTCACCACGATTTCGCGGTTGCCGACGATCTGGTCCACGGTCACGGCGACGTGCAGGTCGCCCGAACGGGTGAGCAGCACCGGCATCTGCAACTGACCTTCGGCCTTGGCCGGCGCGTGGCCGATCAGGCTGCCCAGATCGTGCAGCACGTACTCTTCGTTGCCGTAGCGGTAGCTGCTGACGTCGCCCTTGGCGAGCGCTTCGCGCGGGATGCGGCCGACGCCACGGACCGAGGCGATCGGCACCGCGAAGGTGGTTTCGCCGACGCGGACGAAGGCCGCCTGGGTGACCGCCAGCGTCTGCGGCAGGCGCAGGGTGAAGACCGTGCCCTTGCCGAGCTCCGACTGGATGTCGATGGTGCCGCCGAGCTGGCGCACTTCGCTGGCGACCACGTCCATGCCGACGCCGCGGCCGGCGAGACGGGTCACTTCCTCGGCGGTGGAGAAGCCGGGTTCGAAGATCAGCGCGTCGAGCTGCGTGTTCGACAGCGGCACGTCCTTGCGGACGAGACCGCGGGCTTCGCCGCGCTCGCGGATCGCCTTGCGGTCGAGGCCCCGACCGTCGTCGCTGATCTGCAGCACGACTTCGGAACCTTCCTTGCGGATCGACAGCGTGACCACGCCCTCTTCCGGCTTGCCGGACTGGGCGCGGATGCCGGGCTTCTCGAGGCCGTGCGCGACCGCGTTGCGGAGCATGTGCTCCAGCGGCGCGGTCATGCGCTCCAGCACGTTGCGGTCGAGTTCGCCCTGGGCGCCTTCGAGCTTGAGCTGGGCCGGCTTGCCGCTGTCGGTGGACGCCTGTCGCAGCACGCGGCGCAGGCGCGGCACCACGGTGTCGAACGGCACCATGCGGGTGCGCATCAGACCTTCCTGCAGTTCCGAGCTCACGCGCGACTGCTGCAGCAGCAGGGTTTCGTAACCCTGGGTCAGGTCGTCGAGGGTGCCCTGCAAACTGCTCAGGTCGGTCGCGGTTTCGGCGAGCGCGCGCGAGAGCTGCTGCAGGTTGGAGAAGCGGTCGAGTTCCAGCGGATCGAAGGTCGCGTCGCGGGTTTCGCCCTCGCGCTGATAGCGCGCGATGATCTGCGCTTCGGTTTCGATCTCCAGGCGGCGGAGCTGGTCGCGCAGACGCAGATTCGTCTGCTCCATTTCCGCCGTGGCGCCGCGGAACGCGCCGAGCTGCTGTTCGAGGCGCGAACGGTAGATCGCGACTTCGCCCGCGTAGTTCACCAGGCGGTCGAGCAGTTCGGCGCGGACGCGGACCTGCTCCTGGGTGCCGCGCAGACCGAGGTCGTCGTCCGCGCCGGCGCTGAAGTCCATCGGCATCGACAGCGGCTTGAGACCCGGCAGCGGTGCGAAGACCGGCGGCGTGTACGCAGACTGCGCAACGTCGGCGACTTCGGGCTGGTCGATGCCTGGCTCTTCGGCGGCCGGCTCTTCGACAGCCGGCTCTTCGACAGCGCGTTCTTCGAGGGCCGACTCTTCGAGAGCCGGTTGTTCGAGGGCAGGTTCTTCGAGGACGACTTCTTCGAGAGCAGGCGCATCGTGAGCGGGCGTTTCGACGACAAGCGCATCGACCGCATCCGTATCGAAGGCATGCGCTTCGAGAGCAGACTCTTCGATCGCATGTTCTTCGACAGCCGGCGCTTCGATGGCCGCCGGCTCGAGCGCCGGCGTTTCGCGCGCAGGCGTTCCGGCGAGGAGCGCTTCGAAATCTTCGAGTTCGAATGCAGGCAGATCGAGCGCGGACGACGTCGCGTCGCCGACGGCGGCGTCGGGCGCGAACGCCGCATCGCCATCGTTCGACACCGGTTCCTGCACGGGCAGCACGACATCGGCGAAGGCATCGTCGACAGGGGTGTACTCGACCCGCGGCTGCTCGGCGAGCGGCTGTTCGACGGACCGCTCCGCTTCGGGCGTCGTTTCGAGCGAGATCTCTTCGTCGAACACGAAATCTTCGAGCGCGATCTCGTCGACCAAGGTACCGGCAGGCGCGTCCGCGACGGGGGCCGCGCTTTCGGGCATGTCGAATTCGACCAGATCGAGTGCGGACGTTTCGAGAGTCAGCTCCTCAAGCGCCAGCGCTTCGACGGCCGCCTCTTCGACCGCATGCTCTTCGACCGCATGCGCTTCGACGGCAGGCGCTTCGAGCGTGATCTCTTCGACGACAAGGGATTCGACAGCCGGCGATTCGATAACCGCTTCTTCGACGGCGGGCGTTTCGACCGCAGGCGCCGTGAACTCGATGTCGTCGAACGCGTCCTCCACCTGCACCTGCGGTGCGGCCGGCGCGGATTCGAGCGCATGGCCGAGGGCACGAGTGTCGAACGCCGCGATCAGCGCGTCCGGCATCGCGACCGCACGACGGTCGCCGACGCGTGTGACCATGGTATGCAGGCGATCGAAACCGCCTTCGAGCAGCGGAATGTCCTGGCGGCCGAGCTGCAGGCGATGCTCCGCTGCGGCTTCGAGCAGCGATTCCATCGCATGACCGAGTTCGCCGATGGCCATGATCCCGGCCATGCGCGCACCGCCCTTGAGCGTGTGCAGGTCGCGCTGCAGACCGGCGATGACTTCGCGCTCGTCCGGGCTCTCGCGGAGCCGGACCAGCAACTGGTCGGAGTGATCGAGCAGGTCGCGGCCTTCCTCGACGAAGATATCGACCAGATCGGCATCCAGGTCGCCCATTTCGAGCGCATCGTCCGGGTCGACGACCGCCGAATGGGCGAGCAGCACCGACACCACCGACGTTTGCGTGGCGGTTGCGGCGACAGGCGCGGGTTCGACCGGCGCGGGCTCGGCAAGTACGGGCGGAATCTCGAAATCGGCGAACGCAGGCAACTCGACGTGTTCCGCCGGTTCGGGTTCGCCACCTTCGGCGAGCAGCCGCTCGGCTTCCAGAAGCTCGGCTTCGCGCTGCACGGCCTGCTGACGCTCGGCTTCGAGGCGTTCGTCCTCGATCCGGATGAGATCCAGCAGTTCCTGCTCGCGGAAAGCCGCTTCGGCACGTTCCGTTTCGAGACGTTCGGCTTCGAGACGTTCGGCTTCGAGACGTTCGGCTTCGAGACGTTCGGCTTCGAGACGTTCGGCTTCGAGGCGTTCGGCTTCGAGACGTTCGGCTTCGAGACGTTCGGCTTCGAGACGTTCGGCTTCGAGACGTTCGGCTTCGAGGCGTTCGGCTTCGAGGCGTTCGGCTTCGAGGCGTTCGGCTTCGAGACGTTCGGCTTCGAGACGTTCGGCTTCGAGGCGTTCGGCCTTGAGACGTTCGGCTTCGAGACGTTCGTTCTCGATGCGGATGAAATCCTGCTGTTCCCGTTCGCGCAATGCCGCAACGGCACGCTCGGCTTCGAGACGTTCGGCTTCGAGCCGTTCGGCCTCGGCACGCGCAGCTTCAGCACGTTCCGCTTCGAGACGTTCGGCCTCGAAGGATTCCATCAGCGCCAGCAGTCGCTCGGCGTCGTCGGGATCGGCCGGCAGCGCGGCATCGGCCGGCGCCTGGGGCGCATCGACGTCGACCGCGTCGAGCGCGGACGCGGTCGTGTCGACCGGTGCGGACTCCGCCTGGCCCAGGAGGCGCGCAAGCTCCGCCTCGTCTTCCGCGGTGAGCATGAGCGGGCCGAAATCCGAAGCCCGTGCGGTCTCGCGCACCGTCGCGGGCGCGTCCGGCGTCGCATCGAAATGGCCGTAGGCGCTCAGATCCAGCTCGGTGAGCTCGACCGGCTGCTCGACCGTCGATGCGGGCGCGCCGTCCTCGAAACCCACCGGTTCCTCGACCAGACCACCGACCGACCGCGAATCCGGCAGGCTGTCGCGCAGCGCCACGAAACGCGCGGAGAGCGCATCGCAGCGCGGCACGCGTCCGCCCTGCACCGTGAGCGCGGAAATCGTCGCACGCACGCGCTCGGCCAGTTCGCCGATGGCGTCGACACCTTCGGCGTCGGCGACCTCGGCGGAGGCGAGCAGGCGGTGCACATACCCTTCGGCAGGCGTCAGCGCGTCGGTGATCGACGGCACTTCGGCCATCGCGAACGCACCGTTCATGGTGTGGATCGCGCGGACCAGCGGTTCGTCGGCCGCGACCGGCGCGCTGCGCGCGCGGGCCAGCCAGCCGTGGATGGTGGTCAGATGGCCACCGACTTCGGCCTGCAGGATTTCGAGCAGGATCGCGTCGACGCTGACCGGAATGCCGTCTTCTTCGACGGCGGCCGGCGCTTCGGCCACGACGGGTTCGACCACGGGCGCGACTTCGACCGACGGCGCTTCGACCGGCGCGGTGTCGACGACGGCCGGCGCGGTCGCGATGGCGGCGATGACCGGCATCACTTCCTCGCCACCGGCGATGCGCTCGGCGAAGGATTCCATCGCGCGCAGGTCGACGGTCACGCCGCCTTCGCCCCGCAGCGCGGCGTGCAGCTGCGGCAGCGTCGAATAGGCCTGATCGACCATGGCGACCACCGGCGGCGTCGCCGGGCGATGCCCGTCGCGCACCTTGTTCAGCATGTTCTCGATCTTCCAGCTGAACTCGCCGAGGGTCTTGGCGCCGACGAGGCGACCGCTGCCCTTCAGCGTGTGGAAGACGCGGCGGACCGGCTGCAGCAGCTCGATGTTGTTCGGATCGGCCTTCCACGCCGGCAGCAGCAGGGCGAGGTTGCCGATCTCCTCCTCGAATTCCTCGAGGAAGATTTCGCGGATTTCGTCGTCGATGTCGTCGCTGGTGGCATCGAATCCGGCGGCGACCGGCTCGACAGCGGGCTCGACAACCGGCGCAGCGGTCGGCGCCGCCGGGGGGGGCGCGGCCGGTGCGGCCGGCTCGGCATCGGTGAGCACATCCACCGCGGAACGCGCTTCGACGGCTTCGACCGGCGGCACGACGTCGGCAGCCGGCGCGGTTTCGACCGGCGGCGCGAATGCGACGGGCTCGACCACGGGCACCGGCGTCGGCGTCGGGGCCACGGGTTCGCGCGGCGGCAGGAACAGCGGCACGAAGGGCTTGGCCTCGACCGGAGCTGCCGGTGCCGGCGTCTCCGCGACAGGCGCGATGGTGGCGGCTTCGACGACAGCGGGTGCAGCGGCAGCGGGCTCGACGGCAGCGGGCTCGACGGCAGCGGCTTCGATGGCGACAGGCTCGACGGCGGGCACTTCGACAACGGCCGCTTCGACGACTGCGGGCACTTCAACGGCAGGCGTTTCGACAGCACGCATTTCGACAGCGGGCATTTCGACAGCGGGCACGGCGACGGGCGCCGCCGCGGGCCGTTCGGCCGGCAGCGGCCAGTAGCCGAGGGCTTCCAGGCTGTTGCGGGCGATGTCGAGGATGTCGTCGCGATTCGCGCGCGATTCGCGCAGCGCTTCGAGGTAGTACTCGACGCTGGCGAGCGCGTCCGCGAAGGTGTCGAGCTGGCGGCCGTTCGGAATGCGGCGGCGCTCCAGCAGTTCGATTTCGGTGTAGAGCCGCACGCCGTCGAGATACTGGGCCGGCTGCGGCAGTTCCAGGATGTTCAGCGCGCCGGAGACGTCGCGAAGCAGCTTCGGCACCGGTTCGAGTTCGGCATGGCTCCAGGCGGTTTCGACGAACGCGACGAAGGCCTGCCGGGCGAGGGCGAAGTTGGCGATCGCCTCGCGCACCAGCACGTCCAGCACCTTGCGCGCTTCGGCGCCGGCGAGGTCGTCCTCGGAATCGACGCTGTCGCCGCTGGCGAGACGCGCGACCTGGTCGTCGAGCGATGCGTCGACGTACAGCAGCGCGCCGGCGACTTCCAGCAGCGCGGTCTCGTCGGCCTTGCGCTTGCCGTCGACGATCTCCTGCATCGCCTCGCGCTGTTGCAACACGAGGCTGCGGGCGAGACCGAGGCCGAGCATGCCGAGGGTGTCGGACACGTTTTGCAGGCGTTCCGCCTGCGGCTGCAGTTCGGCGGGATTGCTCTTGCCGGTGCGCAGGTACAGGTCGAGTTCGTCCTTCACCCGCAGCAGGTCTTCCTTGATCGCGGCGGAGACCGTGTCGAGCAGCGAACGATTGCGGCCGGCGACGCTGCCGCGGGCGTGATCGAGTTCGGATTCGGTCGGCTTCAGCGCGTCGAGCGCGAAGACATCGCGCAGCTTCGACAGCGCGGGATGCACGGAATCGCTGTGGGCGACGTGATACAGCAGCTGACGGGTCGGCTCCAGCGCAGCGTCGGCGCGCGGCGCGTCGAAACCGCCCTGCTGGAAGATGCCGCGGCTTTCGCGGTCGACGCTGGCGAAGGCCTGGCGCAGGCCGGCGCTCGACGTCATCGCCTTGTCGCGCAGCGCGGTGGCGACCATCGAGGCCACCCACAGCATCCGCCGCTGCGATTCGTCGGTGGTGCGGGCGAGCAGCGCTTCGGCCGCGAAATGCAGGCCCTCGGCGTCGCCGGGCGGGCCCTGTTCGGGCCACGACTGCAGCGCGTCGCGCAGGCGGACCAGATACGGCGCGACTTCATGCGCGCGCGCCGCGGGCGACAGCGGCGTCGCCTTGGGCAGCGTCGCCGGCAGCGGCCGGTCGAGATCCGGATTGAACAGCACGCTTTCGCTGAGGCCCGCCTCGCCGCGCGCGGCGCGCAGCTCGTTGAGCATCGGCAGCAGGACGATCGAGATTTCCTTGTGGCCGCTCTGCAGGCGTTCGAGATAGTCGGGCAGCAGCACCACGCCGCGCATCAGCGCCGAGCAGGCGCCGTCGCGGTCGGAAGCCTGGCCGTTCTGCAGCGCGACGGAGAGCTGTTCCATCTCCTCGGCGACCATCGCCGGCGCGTACAGCTCGACCATGCGCAGGGTGCCCTGCACCTGATGCAGCAGATCGGCGCAGACGCGCATCCGGCTGGTGTCGGACGGATCGTCGGCGAAGCCTTCAATCTCGACGCGCACCAGACGCAGGGTTTCGTCGAGCTCGGGTTTGACCCAGCCCAGCGCGCTGTATTCGATCGCGTCGTGGAGCGCGGTCATCGTGCGCCTCCGCGGGCGCAGCGGCGCCCGGTTTCACGATCGATAGGCATTCGGATCATCTCGCCTGCTCCGCCCGTATCCGGCCTCAGGCCGGCAGCTTGAAGTCGGCGACCGAACGGCGCAGGTCGGCCGCCAGTTGCGCGAGGTTTCCGATCGATTCGGCGGTCTGGTTCGCGCCCTGCGAGGTCTGCGCGGTGATCGACTGAATCGTGGTCATGGTCTGGGTGATGTCGGTCGCGGCCGCGGACTGCTGCTGCGCGGCGCTGGAGATGCCCTGAATGAGGCCCGCGAGCGTGTTCGACACCGTTTCGATCTCGCCCAGCGCGGTACCCGCGTCCTCGGCCAGTCGCGCACCGGCGACCACTTCTGAGGTCGTCTGTTCCATCGAACTCACCGCTTCGTTGGTATCGGCCTGAATGGTCTGCACCAGCGCTTCGATTCGCTTGGTCGCGTTCGAGGTGCGTTCCGCGAGTCGCTGCACTTCGTCGGCCACCACCGCGAACCCGCGGCCCGCCTCGCCGGCCGAGGCCGCCTGGATCGCCGCGTTCAGCGCCAGGATGTTGGTCTGTTCGGAAATGTCGTTGATGAGTTCCACGATCGAGCCGATTTCCTGCGAGCTTTCGCCGAGGCGCTTGATTCGCTTCGAGGTTTCCTGGATCTGCCCGCGGATCGAGTCCATGCCGACGATCGTCTGCCGCACCACGCCCGCGCCCTTGGTGGCGATTTCCACCGAGCGCTGCGCCACGTCCGCGGATTCGGCGGAGTTCTTCGACACCTGGTTGATCGAGGTCGCGATTTCGTTGATGCGGCTGGTGGCGGTGTTGATCTGCTGCGCCTGGTGTTCCGCCGCTTCCGCGAGGTGCATGGCGGTGGCCTGGGTTTCCTGGGCGCTGGACGCCACCTGCACCGAGGTGTCGTTGATCGTCTGCACCAGGCTGCGCAGCTGTTCGACCGCGAAGTTGATCGAGTCCGCGATCGCGCCGGTCATGTCCTCGGTCACGGTCGCCTTCACGGTGAGGTCGCCTTCCGCGAGCGAACCCATTTCGTCCAGCAGGCGCATGATCGCCTCCTGGTTGCGGTTGTTGAGTTCCATCGAACTCTCGAAGCGACGGCGCTGCGCGCGGTTCAGCGAGAACACCAGGAACACGATCGATGCGAGCGAGGCCAGACCGGAGGCGATGCTGACCCAGATGTTGCCGAACCAGTTCTTGTCGCGCAGCGAGCCGAACGCGGTGAACGCGGTGAACAGGCTTTCGCTGTCGGACAGCAGGCGGGTCGAACCGGTGGTCAGTTCGGTGGCCGCGGACTGCGCGCGGAACAGGTTCTGCGACGAGGCCAGGATCGCGTCCAGGTCCTTCTTCATTTCGCCCCACTGGGTATTGGCCTGACCCAGGGCGCCGAGCGCGGCGGCGTTGGTGAGCTTCTGCACGTTCATCGGCTGGTCGCCGTTGCGCAGGCCGTTCAGCACCTGGGCGAACACGCCGGCGTCACGCGCGAGCGCGTCGCCCGCGAGCGCGGCGCCGGGGCCGCCGGCGCGGATTTCCGCGACGCGCCGGGCCATCGATGCGGCCAGCACCACCTGGCGCAGCGCGATGTAGATCTGCGAGGACGGCGCACCGCCGGCGGACATCGCGCGCACCACTTCGTCGAGCTGCGCCTGCAGCTGCGGGACGCGGTCGGTGAAGCGCTTGGCGTTGTCGGACAGCGCCAGCACGGCGGTTTCCGAAGCGATGATCTGGTCGGCGCTCTTGCCCATCGGCACCCAGGTCGAGGTGACGGTGCCGATCGGTCCGGACACGCCGGCTGCGCTGCCGAAGCGGTCGTTGAGCAGCTTCACGTCGCTTTCGATCTGGGTCTTCGTGGTCTTGAAGGCCTTGAACGCCGCGGCGTCTCCGTTGACCGCCTCCCGGCCGAGATTGGCCAGACGCTGCGAGTTCACCTGCAGGTTCGAAGCCGCCGTGCTGGCGCCGCCGAAGCGCTGCGTCTTCAACAGGGCGTAGCCCGTATTGAGGCCGAACAGGACCAGCGACACGGCGAGGACCCACAGCCACAGGGTGGTGCTCTGACTGCGGCCTTTGCCGGCGACGTTATCCATCGGAGTGCTCATGTCTCGCCTCGATCTGTTTTTTGAACTGTTGCAGTGAAAGAGTTCGCCGTCAGACGGCGGCGTGTCGGAATTCGGGTGTGCGCACCAGACGGTCGAGGCTGAACACGCCCCAGACGTCGTCGGCCACGCGGTAGGCGCGTTCGATGAAGCCGGTGTAGCGGCCGTCGGCGAGCGCGTCCACGTCGACCTGCTGCTCGTCCATGAAGGAGCGCTGGCCGTAGAGTTCGTCGATGGTGACGGCGACGTCGCCGCCGGGCTGACGCAGCACCATCACCTTCTGGTGCCCTTCGTGCAGCACGCTGCGCGCGCCTTCGAGGAATTGCTTGAGATCGACCACGGGCAGCAGGTTGCTGCGGACGTTGGCCACGCCGAGCATCCAGCTCTGCGCGCCGGGCACCGGGGTGATCTGCGGGACGGTGAGGATTTCCGCCACCGATTCGTAATTCGAGACCAGCCGGCGCTGGCCGACGCGGAAACCGATGCCGCGCCACAGGCCCGCGGCCTGCAGCTGTTCCGGCAGACCGGCGACGTGGGCGAGGCTGCGCCGCTCGTAGCCGGCGAGGATCTCGAAGGCGTCGACGTACATCGGTTCGGCCGGTTCGGTCGAGGCATCGTCGACGGCGATGTCGTCTCCGTTCATCAGGCGTTCCCCAGCAACTGGTCGATCCGCGCGATGAGGGCGTCCTCGCTCGGCGGTTTGACGATGTAGTCCTTGGCGCCCTGGCGCAGGCCCCAGGCGCGATCGGTCTCCATGCCCTTGGTGCTGACGATCAGCACCGGGATGGATTTGGTGGTCGGTTCGCGCGAGAGCGCGCGCGTCGCCTGGAAGCCGTTCATGCCCGGCAGCACCACGTCCATGAGCACCAGATCGGGCAGTTCGCGCTTGCAGACCTCGATGCCGTCCTCGGCACTGCCGGACGCGAGCACCTGATGCCCGTGCTTCTCCAGCAGGCGCGTCAGCACCGCGGTATCGGTCGGCGAATCTTCGATGAGCAGTATGCGGGCCATGGATTGCCTGTCCCCCCGGTCAGGCGTTGACGTGCGTGCGGATGGCGTCGAGAAGTTCTTCGCGGGTGAACGGCTTGGTGAGGTATTGCTCCGAGCCGACGATGCGGCCGCGGGCCTTGTCGAACAGACCATCCTTGGAAGACAGCATGATCACCGGCGTGTGCTTGAACACCTGGTTGTTCTTGATCAGCGCGCAGGTCTGATAGCCGTCGAGCCGCGGCATCATGATGTCCACGAAGATGATCTGCGGACGTTGGTCTGCGATCTTGGCGAGCGCTTCGAAGCCATCGGTCGCGGTCACCACTTCGGCCCCTTCTCGCTTGAGCAGGGTTTCGGCGGTGCGTCGGATGGTCTTCGAATCGTCGATCACCATCACCCGCAAACCCTGGAGGCCGCCGGCTGGATTCTCGTCTTGCGTCATCATGTCTCCCCATGCACCCGGCAGTCGATGACCGTGCTGCGTGTTTGTCATCATTTTCAGCCACCTATATCCCAGTCTGAAGCTGGACTGTCAAGGTTCCGTTAGCAATTTTCCGGCCAGCAACACGGAATGCGGGCTTCGACGACGCCGCCTTGTTACCATCCGGGCCGACGAATCATGCAGGTGCAGTGGAATGTCGAAACCGATGCGCGATGTTCTCGTGGTCATGGATCCGATCGAGTCGATCAAAATTGCGAAAGACTCCACATTTGCGATGTTGCTGGAAGCCCAGCAGCGTCACTATCGGTTGTTTTACGTCACTCCCGGCGGACTCGGCATGCGCGGCGGCATCGCGACGGCCGAGGTCGCACCGCTGCGTGTGCGCGACGATGCGTCGGGCTGGTTCGAAACCGGACCTGCATCACACCGTGCGCTGGGACCGGCCGACCTGATCCTCATGCGCAAGGATCCGCCGGTCGATCCGGAGTTCATCCACGACACCCAGATCCTCAGCGCCGCCCAGCGCGCCGGCGCGCTGGTGGTGAACGACCCGGCCGGGCTGCGCGACCACAACGAGAAGCTGGCCGCGCTGGAGTTCCCGCAGTGCTGCCCGATCACCATCGTCAGCAGGAAATCCTCCGAAATCAAAGCGTTCGTCGCCGAACACGGCGACGCCGTTCTGAAGCCCCTCGACGGCATGGGCGGACGCTCGATCTTCCGCGCCCGGGCCGGCGATCCGAACCTGAACGTGATCCTGGAAACCCTGACCGGGGGCGACCGTCATCTGGCCATGGCCCAGCGCTACATCCCGGAGATCGTCGACGGCGACAAGCGCATCCTGCTGATCGACGGCGTGCCGGTGGACTATTGCCTGGCGCGGATCCCGCAGGGCGACGAATTCCGCGGCAATCTGGCCGCCGGCGGCCGCGGCGAGGGCCGCCCGCTGAGCGAGCGCGACCGCTGGATCGCGGCCCAGGTGGGGCCGGAGATGAAGCGCCGCGGCATGCGCTTCGTGGGTCTGGACGTGATCGGCGACTACCTGACCGAAGTCAACGTCACCAGCCCCACCTGCATCCGCGAGTTGGACAAGCAGTTCGGCCTGAACATCGCCGGGCTGCTGTTCGACGCGCTGGAGGCGACCGCCTGACCGATGGCAGCGACCGCCGCCTCCCTGCCACCGCCGCCGGCCATCGGCGAGGACCAGCGCCTCGGGGCGACCCTGGTGCTGTCGCTGCTGTTCCACGGCCTGCTGATCCTCGGTGTCGGCTTCGCCCTGGAACGGGCGGCGCCGGTGGTGCCGATGCTGGACGTGATCCTGACCCAGACCCAGACCCCGCTCACGCCGAAGCAGGCCGACTTCCTCGCCCAGGCCAACAACCAGGGCGGCGGCGAGCACGACAAGGCCAGCCGTCCGCGCGACCCGCAGCCGGGCACCGTGCCGCAGACCGAGACCGGGGTGGCGCCGCAGTCGGTGCGCGCGCAATCGCCGGCGCCCTCGCCGCCGCCCGAGGCGCGGGTGGTGACCAGCCCCACCGCCGAGACCCGGCTCCCCGCCCCCAGCCGTCGACCGGAAGCGGAGCCCACGCCGAACCGCGTCGGCGAAAAGAAGATCCAGCACGACATGGCGATGGCGCGGCTGGCGGCGGAGATCCATCTGCGCTCGGCCCGCTATGCGAAACGGCCGACCCGCAAGTTCGTTTCCGCCAGCACCCAGGAGTACGCCTGGGCGAACTATCTCCGCGCATGGGTCGACCGCGCCGAGCGCGTCGGCAATCTCAACTATCCGGACGAAGCGCGCCGACGCGGGCTGTCGGGCACGGTGGTGATCAACATCGGCATCCGTCGCAACGGCTCGATCGAACGCGCGGACATCGTGCAGTCCAGCGGCATTCCGCTGCTGGACGAGGCCGCGCTGCGCATCGCGAAGCTCGCCGAGCCCTACCCGCCGTTGCCGAAGACGCCGGAAAATCCGGACATCCTCAACGTCGTGCGCACCTGGCAGTTCCTGCCCGGTGGCGAGTTGATCGACGAGTAGGAGGGCCTTCAGGCCCGAGGTTTTTGTGCCCGATGCCGATGATCGGAGATCCCGGCGCATGGCTAAACGCTCGGGCCTGAAGGCCCTCCTGCAGATGCGTCACAACCGCGTCCAGCCGAACCCTTCGCCGCGACGGTAGTACACCGCCGCGGCCTTGGCGTAGAGGGATTTCATCGGCACCAGGCCGAAGAAGCGGCCGTCCGCGCTGTTGCCGCGATGGTCGCCGAGCACCAGCGCCATGCCTGCGGGAATCGTGCCGGTGGCGATGTCCGGACCGCCGCCGTGGGCGAGATTCAAGGTCACGTCGCGATCGCCGAAATGTTCGATGTCGCTGGCGTCGGCATCGTGCAGCGCTTTGCCGTCGATCCACAGCCGGCCATCGACCAGCGCGACGGTATCGCCACCGACCGCGACCACGCGCTTGATCAGGCGCGTGCCGTCGGCCGGCGATTTGAACACCACCACGTCGCCGCGCTGCGGCTCGCCGCGATCGATCAGTTCGATGTCGGTGAACGGCACGCGCAGGCCGTAGGCCAGCATGTTCACGGCGATGCGGTCGCCGGGCATCAGCGTCGGCTCCATCGAACCGCTCGGCACCTGGTAATGGTTGGCCAGCGAAGTGCGGGCGACGGTGAGCAGCAGCAGGAAGACCGCGAAGGTCGCCCATTCGTTGCGCCAGAAGCGCGATCTGGCGGCGCCCGTGGCGCGCGGTGCGGTCTCGGTCATGACATTCCCCGGATGGCGTATCGATCCTGCATCGACCTCCGCGGACCGGCGCGAGTTCCCGTGACCGATGGCCTATGCCTTAGAGCGTGTTATGCACTTTTGGCAGGTCGCGTTGCGCAGCCTCTGGCGCCGAGACAAGGTTCCGTGGCGCAGCCTTGGCTGGTGGCCAAGGCAAGCCACGGGCCGCAGGCGGAAAAGCCTTTCTGCCGTCGGCAGCGGCCGCGACGCGCGGCGGCGCGATCGTGGTGTGCGGTCGACCAGTCGCTGCATGGCGCGGGCGCAACCCGGAGGGAAGGCCGTCTGCGGGCCCGATCCGGCGTTGCGCACCTTGCCAAGGCCACCAGCCTTGGCGGCGGCGCGCGCCTTGGCTCAGGCCCGCAGGCGGCCTTCGCGACCTGTCAAAAGTGCATAACACGCTCTAGGGCGCGCCGGCATCGCGGCGGGCGCGCAGCGCCTGCTGTTCGACGAGGGTGAGCGCCACCTGGTTGCGCAGATAGGCCGGTTCGAGCTGTTCGGGCGCCACCGCTTCGCCGCGCAGGAACGCGGCGTGCGCCAGCGCGGCGACGTCCGTCGCGTGCGGCAGCGCGTCGGCATCTACCGCGCGCAGCCGCGGCGCGAGGCGGGTCCGCAGCGCGCCGCCTTCCGCCGCGAGCGCGGTGCCGACGCCGTACCAGCCGGTGACTTCGCCGGGCGGCATCGCCGCATCCGGCGGCTGCACGCGCGCGTCGTCGAGCGGGCGCGGGTGCAGGCCGCCATCGATGCCGCGTTCGAACGCGAACGCCGCGACGTAGACCTCGCGCATGCGCGCGTCGATCGCCGCGAACACGCGGTCGCCCGCGTCGTCGCCGCGAGCATCGACCAGCCCCGCGCCGAGCGGCACCGCCCGCAACGCGAGCGCGGCGAGCGTGGACACCGGCACCGCGGGGCGATCCAGCGCCAGCGCGATGCCCTGCGCGATGGCGACGCCCAGGCGCACGCCGGTGAACGCCCCGGGCCCGCGACCGACGGCGACGGCATCGAGCTGCGACTTCGCGATCCCGGCCTCGGCCAGCAACGCTTCGGCCCAGGGCAAGGCCAGCTCGGCGTGGCGGCGCGGCGCGATCTCGTGACGCCCGCGCACATCGCCATCGACCCACAGGGCGACGGAGCAGGCTTCTGTGGAGAGTTCGAAGGCGAGGAGTTTCATGCGGCTATTGTAGGTCGGGCCTCGGCCCGACACTGCGTCTCTCCGTAAGTGTCGTGAGAATGATCGAAGCCGCTCGGCTCATTGTCCGGAACGATCGGGCAGGGCGGGATGTCGGGCCTGGGCCCGACCTACAGCGCCGGCTCCGGAGATATCGCGTCATCGAAAAACGCCCGCACCTCGTCCAGCGAACGCGTACGCGCGAACGGCGGCAGCGAGTCGAAGAACGTGCGGCCGTAGGATTTTCCGATCAGGCGCGGATCGCAGAGCACCAGCACACCGCGGTCGGTTTCGGTGCGGATCAGGCGGCCGACGCCCTGCTTCAGCGCGATCACCGCCTGCGGCAGTTGTTCGTCGCGAAAGGGATTGCCGCCGTCGCGACGGATCGCGTCGAGCCGTGCTTCGAACACCGGGTCGTCGGGCGCGGCGAACGGCAGCTTGTCGATGACGACCACGCTCAACGCGTCGCCGGCCACGTCCACGCCTTCGCGGAAACTGGCGGCGCCGAGCAGCACGCCGTTGCCGGAATCGCGGAAGCGCTGCAGCAGCACCGAACGCGGCGCGTCGCCCTGCACGAACAGCGGCCACGGGCAGGCCGAAGCGCGCAGCAGTTCAGCGGCTTCGCGCAGCGCGCGATGCGAGGCGAACAGCAGGAACGCGCGCCCGCCCGAGGCTTCGAGCACCGGGCGCACGGCGTCGATCACCGCCGGCGTGAAGTCGCGCGAGTTGGGCTCCGGCATCCGCTGCGGCAGATAGCACAGCGCCTGCCGCGGCCAGTCGAACGGGCTCGGCGCGATCAGCGTCCGCGGTGCGTCGAGGCCCAGGCGTTCGGTCAGATGATCGAAGCCGCCGGCCACCGCCAGCGTCGCCGAAGTGAACACCCAGGCCGCGCGCGACTGTTCGCGATGCGTGCGCAGCGGCCCCGACACATCCAGCGGCGTGCGCTGGAAGCGGAAGCCGCGCGCCGACAGTTCGTACCAGCGCACGTCCCACAGCTTGTCGTCCTTCGCCGGCGTGTCGAGATCCTGCGCTGCATCATGATCCAAGGCCGCATCGTCCCGGGCATCGTCGTGGGCGATCTCCAGCGCGTGATTCGCCGGGATCTCGGCATCATCGCTCTGCGCGAAATGACGCCGGCCGAAATCCGGCGGCGCCCAGCGCAACAGGCGCGAGCGCTGTTCGATCGCGCGCGCGTGGCAACTGTCGAAGCCGGGCGCGGCTTCGCGCAGCGGCGTCACCGCATCGATGAAGGCGCACAGCGCGTCGTCGAGCGCGCTCAGCGCATCGAACACACCCGATTCCTGCAGCGCGCGCCAGCGGGTGCCGCGGGTGGGCAAGCCCTCCATCGCGGCGCGCATCGCCCGCGTGGTCTCTTCCAGCGCGCGCGCCGGCGACTGCAGCACGGCCAGCGCGCCGGTGGTGGTCTTGCATTCGGCCAGCGCATCGCGCGCCAGTTCCACCAGCGGCCGCGCGCTCAGGCCTTCGCCGAAGAACTGCGCGGCGAGTTCGGGCAACTGGTGGGCCTCGTCGACGACGAACACCTGCGCACCCGGCAGGATTTCGCCGAAGCCTTCCTGTTTCAGCGCCAGATCGGCGAGCAACAGATGGTGGTTGACGACGACCACGTCCGCGGCCTGCGCGCGCTGCCGCGCCTGCACGACGAAGCAGTCGTCCCAGAACGGGCAATCGCTGCCGAGACAATTGTCGGTGGTCGAGGTGACCATCGGCAGCAGCGGCGAGTCCTCGGGCAGGGCGTCGAGTTCGGCGAGATCGCCGAGACGCGTGCGCCCGCTCCAGGCGACGATGCGCTGGAACTGGGTGATCTGTTCCTTCGACGTGAAGCGAGGCTCGCCCTTGGTCTTTTCGACCCGATATCGGCACAGGTAATTCGCGCGCCCCTTGAGCAGCGCGGTCTTCACGCCCTTGCCCAGCGCGTCGCGCACCCGCGGCAGATCGCGGTGATACAGCTGATCCTGCAGCGCGCGGGTGCCGGTGGACACGATGGTCTTCAGTCCCGACAGCAGCGCCGGCACCAGATACGCGAAGGTCTTGCCGGTGCCGGTACCGGCCTCGGCCAGCAGCACCGCACGGTCTTCCACCGTTTCGGCGATGGCCATCGACAGTTGCTGCTGCGGCAGGCGCGGCGCGAAGCCGGGAATCGCGTCCGCGAGCGCACCGCCGCCGGTCAGGGCGTCGCGTGCGGCGCGTGCGAAGGCGGAGCGCGACGATGCGTCGCCGTGCGTTTCCGCACCGTCGTCGCTGCGGACAGGATCGTCGAATCCATGCATGCCGAGGGTTCAGTAACGCGGCGGACCGGTGAGCGTGCAGGCCGCCTGCGCCTGTTCGGCATCGATCAGCGCGGCCGCGGTCTGCATCGATGCGCGCTCCCACTGCGCCAGCTTGTCGCCCTTGAGCTTGCGCGCCGCGGCCTGCGCCTGCAGGGCCCGCTGCCGGAAGACGAGCTGATGACGGATCGTCGCCCAGTGCCGGCGGCACAGCGGACCGACCTTGGCGCCGGTCTCGAACGCGCGTCGCGCGAGCGCACCGGCCTTGTCGAGATCCTTGAGCAGCACGGCGACCTCGGCGCGTTCCTGCAGCAGCGCCGGGTCCTCGGGCGACAGTCCCAGCGCCTGGTCGAGCGCGGTCGCGGCCTCGGCGTAATCGCGGCGGCGTTCGGCCTGCGCGGCCTTCACCCGCAGGTCCTCGACCATCGGGTCGCGCAGCGGCTGCACGTCCAGTTCATCCACCGCGGCCTTGCCCGCCGCGCGGATCTCGGCGACCAGTTGCTCGGGCGCCGGGCCGGTCCACTCGGGCGCGGGCGGCGTGCTGTTGCAGGCCGCGAGCAGGCCGGCGAGCGCGCAGACGCATGCGACCGACGATGCGTGGCGAAGGCGACGACGGATCATGCGATGCGCACCAGGGCGTTGCCGTGCGGATCGAGCATGCCGCGCTGTTCGCGCTCGCGCTGCTCGCGTTCGCGGCGTTCCTGTTCGCGGCGATAGGCCTCTTCGCGCTCCTGGCGCTCCCGAGCATTCCGTTCGTAAGCCTCCCGTTCGCGCGCCTCGCGGTATTCCTGATCGCGACGCTGCTGTTCGCGATACGCCTCGTCGCGGGCGCGCAGCTCAGCGTAACGGCGATCGTTGTCGCGGCGGATGCGCTCGTCCTCGCGGGTCTGCTGTTCGCGTTGGCGCGCGTCGTCCTCGTCCTGGCGCTGCTGGCGTTCGCGCTCTTCGCGCTGCTGCTGTTCGCGCTGGCGCGCCGCGGCATCGTCGTCGCCGTCGTTGCCGCCGCCGATGCCCAAGATGCGCTGCCAGAACCCCTGCGCGTCGCCTTCGCCGCCCTCGGCGTTCTCCGCGTCGGGTTCGGCCAGCACGCAGGCCTGATAAGGCGGCGCGAAACCGGCGACGAAACCGATCAGGCGCGCGCCCGGACAACCGGCGTCGGTGGTGTTCGACCCGGCGACCCACTGCCAGTCGATGCCCTTGCCGCCGACCTGCAGCGGGGCGGTGGGGAGCCGCGAGAACAGCCCGGACCACACGCGCATCGCGCCGGTGGCGCCGTACAGGCCGGTGGGCGCGTTCTGATCGTTGCCGACCCAGACCACCGCGAGGTGGTCGCCGGTCCAGCCGGCGAACCAGCTGTCGCGGCTGTCGTTGCTGGTGCCGGTCTTGCCCGCGGGCTGCAGCCGACCGAGGCCGTCGCTCATCAGCTGGCGGCCGGTGCCGGACGTGACCGCCTGCTGCAGCGCCGAGGTGACCAGCCGCGCGGCGATGGCGTCGCCGGTCTGCGCCGGTTTCGGCGCGTCGTCGTAACGGTTCAGCGCCTTGCCGTTGGCGTCGAGCACGCCGCGCACCGCGTGCAGCGGCTGGATCTCGCCGCCGGACGCGAGGAACTGATAGAGCTGCGCCATCGCGTACGGGCTCTGGTCGAGCGAACCCAGGATCAGCGACGGATTCTGCCCGCCCTCGATGCCCGCGAGCGTGCGCAGCAGTTCGCCGAGCCGCTGCGGGCCCACGTCCATGCCCACGCGCACCGTCGACTGGTTGTAGGACATCGCCAGCGCATCGATCAATCGCACCGTCCCGTGGCTGCGACCGTCGGAATTGCCGGGGTTCCAGCGCCGGCCGTTGTCGAGAGTGATGGTCACCGGCGAATCGTCGACCAGGCTCGCGAGCGAATATTTGTCCGGCTGCGCCAGCGCGAGCAGATACACGAACGGTTTGAGCAGCGAACCGACCGGACGCTGCGCCTGCACCGCGCGGTTGAAGCCGTGCTCCTCGAAGGTGCGGCTGCCGATCACCGCCACCACTTCGCCGTTGTGCACGTCGGTGACGACCACGCCGGCCTGCAGCGGCGGGCGACGCGCGTTGCTCAGCGCCTTCATCGTCCGGGTGACCGCGCCTTCGGCATAGGCCTGCGCGGACGGCGACATGCCGGTCATCACGGTCAGGCCCGCGCCCTGCAGTTCGTCCTCGGGATAATCGCGGGCGAGCTGACGGCGGACGAGGTCCACATACGCCGGGAAGCGGTTCGCGACCAGACTGCCGGGACCTTCGGTCACGCCCAGCGGTGTCTTCACCGCGCGGTCGTATTCCTTGCGGTCGATGATCCCGGTCTCCAGCATCTTCGCGAGCACCAGATTGCGGCGTTCCAGCGCGCGCTCGGGATTGCGCCGCGGGTTGTACCAGGACGGGCCCTTCACCAAGCCCACCAGCAGCGCGATCTGCTCGGTGGTGAGGTCGTCGAGCTGGCGGCCGAAATAGAACTCGGCGCCGGAGGCGAAGCCGTGGATCGCCTGCGAACCGCGCTGGCCGATGTCGACCTGGTTGAGATAGGCCTCGAGAATCACGCCCTTCTCGTAGCGCGCATCGATGATCAGCGCGTACAGGATTTCGTTGAACTTGCGGCTGAGCGTCTGCTCCTTGCCGATGCCGAGCAGGCCGGAGCGCGCGAGCTGCTGGGTCAGGGTGCTGCCGCCCTGGCGCACTTCGCCGCCGCTTTTCAGCGCCACGAACGCGGCGCGCGCCATGCCACTGAAATCGATGCCGATGTGGCGCGCGAAATCGCGGTCCTCCACCGCCTGCAGGGTGTCGGTGAGCATCGGCGGCACTTCGTCGATGCGCACCAGTCGGCGCTCTTCCTGCTTCTGCCCGTACAGCGTGGCGATGCGGGCGGGATCGAGGCGCACGGATTTCACCGCGCGGTTGCGGCCGAGGTCGCGCACCGTGGCCACGCGCCCGCCCGACAGCAGCACTTCGACCCGGCTGGGACCGACCGGGCCGCCCACGTCCTGATAGCCGCGGCTGGCGATCCGCCAGCGCCCGCCGTCGCGGCCGTAGGTGCCGGGCTTTTCGCCCTTGCCGTCGTCGCGATAGGAGGCGGCGTCGAGCTCGGTCTTCAGCGTGCGCGCGTCCATCGCCAGGCCCGGCGCCAGTTGCAGCGGGCGGGCGTAGACGCGGGTCGGCACCTGCCAGCGCAACTGGCCGAAGCGGACGCTGACCTGATGGTTCAGGTACAGGGTGTAGGGAATCAGGAAGCCCAGGCCGATCGCGATCGCGACCGCGCCCCAGCGCAGGACCCGCCGTCGCCAGCCGCCGTCGCTTCCGTCGCTGTCGTCGTCCGTGCTGACCTCGTCATCCAGATCGTCCTCGTCCAGATCGTCGTCGATATCGTCGTTTCGGGCCATTCGGGGGAGGCTTGCCTGTGGGCGGGGGACGAAGATGCGAAAATGCCGACCGGAGTCTAGCAGGCTGTCGGAACCGGCACCCCGGCCTCCTGCGTCACCCCCGCCCCTCGCCGGAGTTCCTTCAGGATGTCGTTCACGCCCGCCGATCTGCGGTTCCTGTTCCACCGCGGACTCGGCCTGATCCGGCGCGGCTGGACCAGCCTGCGCAGCCGCGGCTGGCGCGCCACCTGGGACCGCACCCGCGCCCAGTTCCGTCGTGCCGCGCCGCTGCCGGCGGGCGCGCTGTACGCCCCGTCGCCGACACCCTTCGCGCCGTTCGCCGTCCCCACCGTCGACCTCCACGCCGGCGGCGCGCACGCCGGCATCGTGGCCGACGCGCCCGTCGCCAGCCTCGTGATCCCGGTCTACGACCAGTTCGCGCATACCCTCGCCTGCCTGCGCGCGCTCGCGGCGCATCCGCCGTCGACGCCGTTCGAGGTGATCGTGGTCGACGACGGTTGCCGCGACGAGACCGTCGAGGCGCTGCCGCAGGTGGCGGGCGTGCGCTACCACCGCCGCGCGCAGAACGGCGGCTTCATCGCCGCCTGCAACGACGGCGCATCGCTGGCGCGCGGCGAATACCTGATCTTCCTGAACAACGACACGATTCCGCAGCCGGGCTGGCTGGAAGCGCTGCTCGACACCTTCGCGGCCGAGCCCGGCGCGGGTCTGGTCGGCGCGCAACTGCTCTATCCCGACGGCCGCCTGCAGGAAGGCGGTGGCGTGGTCTTCGCCGACGGCGGCGGCTGGAACTACGGCAAGTTCGAATCGCCCGAAGACCCGCGTTTCGCCTATCTGCGCGACTGCGACTACGCCAGCGGCGCGGCGATCGCGATCCCGCGCGCGCTGTTCGCCACGCTCGGCGGCTTCGATGCGCGCTACGCACCGGCCTATTACGAAGACACCGATCTGGCGTTCGCGGTGCGCGCCGCGGGGCGCCGCGTGCTCTATCAGCCGGCGTCAAAGGTCGTGCACGTCGAGGGCGGCACCGCCGGCACCGATACCGCCGTCGGCATGAAGGCCTACCAGGTGCGCAACCGCGCGACCTTCGCCGCGCATCGCGCCGCGGCGCTGGCGGCGCAGTTGCCCGCGAACACGGTGCCGACCCCGGCCCTGCTGCACCGCCGGCAAAAACAGATCCTGATCATCGACGCGCAGACGCCGCGCCCGGATCACGATTCGGGCTCGCTGCGGCTGGTGAATCTGATGCGGCTGCTGCGCGAGGAAGGCGCGCACGTGGTCTTCCTGCCCGCCGACCGCCATCGCGTCGAACCCTACGCGACGCAGTTGCAGCGGATGGGCGTGGAGGCCTGGCATGCGCCGTTCGCGGCGCGTCCGCCGGCCTGGCTGCGCGAACACGGCGCGCGTTTCGACGCCGTCATGGTCAGCCGGCACTATGTCGCCGCGGAATTCCTGCCGCTGCTGCGCGCGCACGCGCCGCAGGCGCGGCGGATCTTCGACACCGTCGATCTGCACTACCTGCGCGAACGCCGCGGCGCCGAGGTCGCGGGCGACGCCGCGCTGGCGCGCGCGGCCGAACGAACCCGCGCGCGGGAACTCGATGTCATCGCAAGTTCGGACATCACCCTGGTGGTGAGCGAAGTGGAACGCGCGCTGCTGCGCAGCGATGCCCCGGACGCGCGGGTCGAGATCCTGTCGAACCTGCATCGCGTCGCCGGCGCCGGCCGCGCGTTCGCGGAACGCCAGGACCTGGTGTTCGTCGGCGGCTTCCGCCATCCGCCGAACGTCGACGCGGTGCGCTGGTTCGTGCAGTCGGTGTTCCCGTCGATCCGCGCGCGCCTGCCGGACGTGCGCTTCCACTGCATCGGCAGCCACACGCCTCCGGACATCGAAGCGCTGGCCGCGGTCCCGGGCGTGATCGTGCACGGCCACGTCGCCGACATCGATCCGTTCATGGACGGCTGCCGCATCGCGATCGCCCCGCTGCGCTACGGCGCCGGCGTGAAGGGCAAGGTCAATCTCAGCATGGCCCACGGCCAGCCGGTGGTCGCCACCGCCTGCGCGGTCGAAGGCATGCATCTGCGCGACGGCATCGACGCGCTCGTCGCCGACGATCCGCAGGCCTTCGCCGACGCGGTGGTCCGTCTGTACGACGACGAAGCGCTGTGGACCAGCCTCGCCCGCAACGGCCTCGACAGCGTCGCCGCGCATTTTTCGCTGGATGCCGCGCGGGAGACGGTGCGGCGGGTGTTTCTGGCGCGGTAGAGCGGCCTTCAGGCCGCTGTTTTTTCTTGGAACGCAGCGGCCTGAAGGCCGCTCTACCGGCCCGAATGAGCCGGGATCAACGCTCCATCGGCGCCACCGCGCGCAGGCGTTCGCTCAGCGCCTGCAGCCCGTCCACCTTCGCATCGAGACCGCGCGCGGCGTCGTGCGCGGCGCGGGCGCCGTCGACATCGCCGCCGCCCAGGCGCTCTTCGCCGACCGCAACCCAACGCTGCGCGAGCCGCGCGCGGGCGCGGTCGGCGTCGCGGCTGCCGCCTTCCAGCGCAAGTCGTGCATCCAGGCAAACCCGCGCGCGCTGCAGCCGGTTGTCGCGCAGTTCCTGTTCGAAACACTCCCGCACCCGCGGCAGCATCCGCGCGCTGGCGCGACGCACGCCGGCGTCGTCGGGCGCGAGCGCACGCGCGGCACGGAGTTTGTCGAAGGCGCTGTCGCCCGGCGGCGTGAGCCATGCGCCGCGGGCCTCGGCCGCGGCGGCGTCCAGCAGCAGTCGACGCAGGCGTCGCTCCGCCGCGGGGGTCAGCGGTTTCGGGCCGGCATCGGTGCGGGCGCGCTCGGCGCGCGACAGTGCTTCGCGCGCGGCGATCGTTTCGGGCGCATCGGGCGCGAGCGCCTGCGCCGACGCCAGCGCTTCGCGCGCGACCGCGAATTCGAAATCGGCCGCGGCCTTGCGCGACCGCGCCGCATGCGCGCGCGCGACCGCCTGCAGCGCCGTTTCCGCATCCGCGGTGTCGAGACCGCTGTCGCGCCACGCGCGATAACCGTCCGCCGCGCGCGCGAGACGACCCGCACGCAGATCGGCGTCGGCACGGCGCCGCATCCGCTCGATCGATTGCGCGAGCGCGGCCTGCGCTTCGGGCAGATCGGCATGCCCGGCGTCGTACGCGCGGGCGAGCGCGATCTCCGCCGCCGCCCGCGCCGGATCGCCGCGGGCGATGGCCTCGCGCGCCTGCTGCAGCACGACGGTCAGCGCATCCTCGCGACCCTCGAGCGCGCGCAGATGCTGCGGCTGCAGCGCGAGGATGCGCCGGTACAGCGGCAACGCGGCCGCGTCGTCGCCGACCAGACGCCCGGCGACGCGCGCGGCGTCCGCGGCCTGCAGCAGGGTGTCGATGCCGGCCATCGCGGCTTCGCGCAGCCGCAGCCGTTCGGCGACCGCATCGGTCTGCGCCCGCGGTGCCGACAGCGCCCGCGCCAGCCGCAGCGCGCGGTGCGCGTCCTCGAAACGCCCGTCGTCGACCGCCTCCCGCGCCCGGCGCACCGCGGCCTGCGCCACCCGCCCGAGTCCGGCGCGCAGTTCGGCGCGATCCGGATCGATCGCGACCGCGGCTTCGTACAGTTCGCGCGCGCCGCTGCCGTCCTCTGCGGTCAGCCGTCCCTGCCGCAGGGCGCGTTCGGCCTGCTGGCGCAGGCGTTCGGCCTCGGCTTCGGGCCACAGCCGTTCCGCGAGCGAGGCGCGCAACAGCCAGCCCAGCGCGAACAGCAACGGCAACGCGACCGCCAACAGCCACGGCCAATGGGCGCGCAGGCGTTCGCGGACAAGTCGCAGTGCGGAGTCACGGCGGGCGGTCACGGCGGGAGCATATCGCGCCGCGCCCGGGCCGATGAGGCCCGCGCAATCCGCGCCATGCCGATCACGCCCGCCGCACCGTCTCCACGCCGGGCAGGCTGTCGATCCGGCCCAGCAGCCGGCTCAGCTGTTCGTGATCGCGCACCCGCAGCCGCAGCCGCAGGCGCACGCGGCTGCCTTCCCGCCCTTCGCTCTGGATCGACAGCACGTGGGCGTCGTCCTGGGCGATGAGATTGGTCAGGTCCTTCAGCAGCCAGCGGCGGTCGACCGCATCCACCACCACGTTCGCGCTATGGCCGCCGCCGGTGCGCCCCCACTCCACCGACAGCACGCGCTGCGGCTGACCGGCGGAGAGGCGCAGGAATGCGGCGCAGTCGGCGCGATGCACGCTGACGCCGCGTCCGCGGGTGAGATACCCGGCGATGGGTTCGCCCGGCAGCGGCTGACAGCAGCGCGCGATCTGCACCAGCATGTTGTCGACGCCGACCACCGTGAAGGCCGATCCCGACACCGGCTTCGGCGCGATCTTCGGCGGCGCGCGCGCGAGCTCGCCGCGGGACTGCTCGCCGCGCCCGCTGTCCGCGGCGGCACCGGCGTCCTGGCGGCTGCGCTCGTGATCGAGCAGCGCGCGCCCGACCTGGTGCGGACCCACGTCGCCCAGCGCCACCAGCACGTACAGATCCTCCACCGACGGCACGTTGAATTTCGCCACCATCGGCGCGAGATCGGCCTGCAGCAGCGACAGCCGCCGCAGCTCCTTTTCCAGCATCTCGCGACCGGCCTGCACGTTGCGCGCGCGGTCCAGCTTGTGGAACCACGCCCGCACCTTGTCGCGCGAGCGGCCGCTGGCGAGAAACCCGTTCGCCGCCACCAGCCAGTCGCGCCGCGGCTCGGCGGTCTTCGCGGTGAGGATTTCGATGCGTTCGCCGCTGCGCAGTTTGTAATCCAGCGGCACGATCCGGCCGTCGACCTTCGCGCCGCGGCAGCGGTGGCCCACCATCGTGTGCACGTGATAGGCGAAATCCAGCGGCGTGGCGCCGTTGGGCAGATCGATCACGTCGCCCTGCGGGGTCAGCGTGTAGATGCGGTCTTCGATCAGTTCGCTGTCGAGGGCGTTGGCGAGACGCCTGCCGCTGTCGTGATCGTTGTCGGCATCGTCGCGGCCGCCGTCCAGCAGCCGGCGCATCCATTCGATCTTGCGGTCCAGCGAGGCGTCGGCGGGCGCGCTGCGCCCTTCCTTGTAGCGCCAGTGCGCGGCCACGCCCAGCTCGGCCTGCGCGTGCATGTCGTGGGTGCGGATCTGCACCTCGAGGGTCTTGCCTTCCGGCCCGACCACCGCGGTGTGCAGCGAACGGTAATCGTTGCGCTTGGGCCGCGCGATGTAATCGTCTACTCTGTTCGGAATAGGCGACCATATTGAATGAACAACGCCTAACACAAGATAGCAGGAAGGGACGTCCTCGACGATTAGCCGCACGGCGCGCAGATCATAGAGCTCACTGATCGGCACACCTTTCTTCTGCATCTTTTTCCAGATGCTGGTGATGTGCTTCGGCCGCCCGGCGACCTCCGCATCCACGCCCTGCGCCTTCAGCGCTTCGCCGAGTTCGCGCTTCACCTGCTCGATGTAGCGCTCGCGATCGCCGCGCTTCTCGTCGAGCGACCGCGCGATCTTCTGGTAGGTCTCCGGTTCGAGATGGCGGAACGCCAGATCCTCCAACTCCCACTTCAGCTGCCAGATGCCCAGGCGGTTGGCCAGCGGCGCGTGGATGTCGCGGGTCAATTGCGCCAGTGCCCGGCGTTCGGCCTCGGGGCGACGCCCGGCCGCGTGCATCAGCGCCAGCTGGCGCGCCAGCAACACGGGCACGACCCGCAGGTCCTTCACCATCACCAGCAGCAGCCGGCGCAGGCCCTCGGCGTTGCGACCACCGGCGTCGGCCGCATGCAGCGTCCACACCTGGGCGGCGGCGCGCTGGCCTTCCAGCAGGGTCGCGACGCTCGGCCAGGTCTTCGCCAGCTGCGGGTCGATCCGCGCCCGCCAGGCCGGCAGGTCGTGCAGGATCGTCGCCAGCACCACGTCGCCGTCCGCATTCAGCCGCGCCAGCGCGGCGAGGGTGTCGCCCAACTGCGCGAGAACCTCGTCCGGCAGGGGTTCGGGGCCGGCCGCCTGCGCCAGCGCCTGCCGCCACGGCGCGCCCAGCGACGCCACGGGCGGCATCGCGAACAGGACATCCAGCGGGGTGGCGGCGGACACGGACACGCGTGTTCAACAGGTGGGGGTATGCCTACACTAGCCGCATGCCGCCTCCGGCGTAATCCCCAAAGGCCCTCCCATGTCGATGCTCCGTTCCCTGTCGTCGCTCGCCCTGCTCGCGGCCATCGCGATCGTCCCGGCCGCCGCCTTCGCCCAGCAACAACCGATCGAACGCGAGATGTCGCCGCAGGAGTTCAAGGCCGCCGGCCTCGACAAGCTCACGCCCGAAGAACTGGCCCGCCTCAACGGTTGGCTCGGCCGCAAGATCGACACGGTCGCCAACGCCGCCGCCGCGCAGGCCAAGGACAAGGTCGAACAAGAGAACCGCGGCTTCTTCCACTTCGGCTCCAACGAGCCGATCGTCGCCCGCATCGCCGGCGAATTCCGCGGCTTCGGCAAGGGCCGCACCTATACCCTCGACAACGGCCAGGTCTGGCGTCAGACCGACGGCGCCGCGCTGGTCGGCGTGAAGCTCGACAGCCCCGACGTGCGCATCAACCCCAGCATCTCGGGGAACGCATGGTATCTCGCGGTGAAGGGCTACAACACGCGCACGAAAGTGGAGCGAGTAAAGTAAAGGGAAATCTTCTCAAGAAATGGATTTTTTATGAAAAATGCATTCGTAATCATGCCGTATGACCAAACCCATAGAAAGTATTATGAGGAAATATACGGCCCCGCGCTTGAACGCAGCGGATTCATTCCGGTCAAAGCCGACGCACCATATTCCACGAATCCAGTAATAGAAGACATCAAAAAACTTATCAGCGCATGCGATCTTATTTTGTGCGAAATAAGCGGAAATAATCCAAATGTTTTTTACGAACTGGGGCTAGCCCACGCGATCGGAAAACCCGCCGTATTGATATCGAGATCAGAAAAGGAAATTCCTTTCGACCTCAAGAGCATGAGGGTGATAATTTATGACAACAGTGATATTGACTGGGCCAGCAAGTTAAGAAGAGACATTGAAAAAGCTTCTACAGAAGCATCCTCAGCGCCCGTGGAGAAAGCGAAGCCCCTCATAGGCACAGGGGAATCGGCAGATGGCGTCATTCCAGGCCTCGTCAAGACTTTTAAGAATTTGGCCTCATGTGAACAAGAGATACTGGAACAAATAAAAACATCTCTGGAGATAAAGATTTTTTTTTATCTTGGCAAGACAATACTCGCAGGATCCCAAAAAAGCATCTACGACAATCTAGAAAAATCCGTTAATAGAGAATCAAAAATTAGGATTCTCCATTCGGGCGAAAAAAACAAATACCTAACAAGAAGAATCTCCTTGGAAAGAGATTCCAATCAGGAAGGATGGATATCAGACATAAAATACGCAAAAGAAAAAATAGAAAATCTCAAGAAGAGAAGTCGCGCGTTAGTCCGAAGCAGAACGCACGGAGAAGCTTACTATTGGACAATATTCATATTCGATAAATTCGCGTATGTGCAGCCATACATACATCAAAAAAATAACACAGAAAAATCCGCAGTTCTAAAGGTAGAAAAAACCGGCGAAGAAGGATCCATGTACAACCTTTACGACACTTTCTTTGAACGAAAATGGGACGAAAGCACGCCAACGCAATGCGACATTGACGAAATTATTGGCGGTCACGACGAACTAGCCCAAGAAGGAAAGATCTCTGTATCCGCAAGGATACTTTTCAACGACCTATACCTCTTTGTCACGCCGAGAAGGTATGTGGACGAAAAAAATGGAGTAGTTTATTTCCACTCCCCAGGAGGAAAAATCGGAGATGGCGAGGGATATATAAATGCCATCAAGAGAGAGATCAAAGAAGAAATCGACTGCTTAGCAGAAATAGCGACAAGCGAGAAAACATTTCTTCTATCAGACCATTCCGACATTGGAGAAGTATTCCTCTGCGCGCCCTTTTCTCCGAAATACTTATACAGGTCACCCAAAAACAACCCGAACCTCACGAATTCCAATACATCTAAATTGTGGACTCTCGGCTATGAAGCAGTCTTGGCCGGCGATTCCAAACCGAAGCCACAAAAAGAAATTTTCGCCATATTAATGCTTAGCAAAATCGCACTTAAGTCCTCTATCGAGAGGAGATTAAAAGTTAGAGACATCATGAGTGCGAGTGATGGATCGAAGCTGATCACTTCAATAGGCGTATCACTAAAACCGCACTGGACGATTGAACCGAGAGGGCTTGCGCGGATTATTGCATCGATGGAAACATGAAATTAAAAATCGGACACCAATTTTTCACCATCACGTCCTGGCCAAGGAAAATTCTTGAGAGCAAGGTACAATCTGCACAGAACTAAAAAATGACTTCATAGCGGATTCACTCGTACCGCAACGCCTCGATGGGGTCGAGCCCCGCGGCCTTCGAGGCCGGCATGATGCCGAAGACCACGCCGACCAGGGCCGAAAAACCGGCGGCGGCGAACACCGCCCACAGCGGCACCGACGCGGGCGGAACGCCGGGCACCAGCGCGGAGACGGTGATCGCGATGGCGAAACCCAGAGCGATGCCGATCAGACCGCCGAGCAGCGCGAGGAGGCCGGCTTCGAGCAGGAACTGCACGAGGATGTCGCGGCGGGTCGCGCCCAGCGCCTTGAGGATGCCGATCTCGCGGGTGCGCTCGGTCACCGACACCAGCATGATGTTCATGATGCCGATGCCGCCGACCAGCAGCGAGATGCCGACGATGCCGGCGAGCACCGCGGTGGCGGTGGCGGTGATCTCGTTGAACTGTTTCAGGAACGAATCCGCGGCCTCGATCTTGAAGTCGTCGTCCTTGCCGGGCTTGATGCCGCGTGACTCGCGGATCGCGCGCTTGGCGCGGTCGCGCACGGTTTCGACCTGTTTCAGATCGGCGACGGTGAAGGTGGCGTAAATCATCGGCGTGGTGCTGTTGCCCATCTTCGCGCGGCCGACATCGAACGGGATCACGGCGTAGTTGTCCTGGCTGAAACCCAGGATTTCGCCCTGCTTGTCCATCACCCCGATCACCTTGAACCACTCGCCGCCGATGGTGAAATATTCGCCGACCGGGTTCTCGGGCATCTTCAGCTGATCGCGCAGTTCGGTGCCGATGACCGCGACCCGGCGATGGCCCTGGTCGTCGCTGTCGACCAGGAACCGGCCGTACTTCGGGAAGCGATTGTTCACCGCCGAGTAGTCGGCGGTGGTGGCCTGCACCTGCGGCATCGCGGTGCGGCCGCGGTAGCTGGCGCCGGCGGCGTCGACCACCATGACCGGCGCGACTTCCTTCACCCCGCCGAGCCGGTAGCGCAGCACTTCGATGTCGTCGAAGGTGATGCTGTTGAGCTTGCCGGTGCGGAAGTTCTCGTT
This sequence comes from Lysobacter hankyongensis, assembly GCF_039543145.1. NCBI lineage: Bacteria > Pseudomonadati > Pseudomonadota > Gammaproteobacteria > Lysobacterales > Lysobacteraceae > Lysobacter > Lysobacter hankyongensis. The sequence continues at coordinate 739,928 of NZ_BAABJE010000001.1, forward strand.
GTCGTTCACCGCGCGCAGGGTCAGCGCGTTGCCGCCGAGATCGGAGAACTGGTTCTTGATCGAATCGGAAAAGCCCTGCACCAGCGAGACCACCGCGATCACCGAAGCGGTGCCGATGAGGATGCCGAGGGTGGTGAGGAAACTGCGCATGCGGTGACCGGCGAGGCTGGTCAGCGCGGCGCGGAAGGCTTCGAGATAGGCGGACATCAGTGCGCGCTCCCGCGGGGATTCGGATCGGCATCGGCGCGGCGCACGTCCTCGACGATGCGGCCGTCGCTGACCCGGATGGTGCGATGGCAGTGCGCGGCGATGTCGGGTTCGTGGGTCACCACCACCACGGTCTGGCCCTGCGCGTGCAGCTGGTCGAACAGCGCCATGATCTCGGCCGACGTGCGCGAATCGAGGTTGCCGGTGGGTTCGTCGGCGAGCAGGATCGACGGCGAACCGACCAGCGCGCGCGCCACCGCGACGCGCTGGCGCTGGCCGCCGGACAACTGGTTCGGGCGATGGCCCATGCGGTCGCCCAGACCGACCTTCGTCAGCGAGTCTTCCGCCAGACGACGGCGTTCGGCCGCAGGCATGCCGCGATACACCAGCGGCTGCATCACGTTCTGCAGCACGGTCAGCCGCGGCAGCAGATGGAAGCTCTGGAACACGAAGCCGATCTCGCGATTGCGCACCTGCGCCAGCTCGTTGTCATTCATGCCGGAGGTGTCGCGTCCGTTGAGCGTGTAGCTGCCCGAGGTCGGCGAATCCAGACAGCCGAGCAGATTCATCAGCGTCGATTTGCCCGATCCCGACGGACCGATCAGGGCGACGTACTCGTTGCGGTCGATGAAGAGATCGACCCCGGCGAGCGCCATCACCACGTCGTCGCCCATCGTGTAGCGCTTGACGATGTCCTTGAGCACGATCATGCGTCGTCGCCGTCCTCGCCCGCGGCCTTGCCGGCGTCGGTTTCCTCGGGCTTGCGCTGCTCCACCGCTTCGCCCTCGCGGAGCAGACGCAGGGTCTTGGTCGGACCGGCGATCACGGTATCGCCCGCGACCACGCCCTTCTCGATCACCTGCCAGCGGTCGTCGGAGACGCCGACCTGCACCGCGACCTTCGTCGCCTTGCCGTCGCGCTGCACCCAGACGGACTGCGTGCTCACGCCCTTCTCGTCGGTGTCGGTGACCACCGCTTCCACCGGCACCGCCGGCCGGCGCTGGCCGTCGCCGAGGAAGATGTCCGAACGCACGCTCATGCCCGAGCGCAGGCGCAGGCCGTCGGGCGCCACCAGACGCACGGTGACCTTGTAGGCGCGGCCCTGGCCTTCGATGGTCGGCGCCAGCGCGATCTGTTCGACCGTGCCCTTCAGCGCGGTGTCCGGATGCGCGGCGGCGAAGACTTCGGCACGCTGGCCGATGTCGATCTTGGCGATGTCGGCCTCGTCGACCTTCAGCTCGGCGATGATTTCCGTGGTGTCGGCGATCTTCATCAGCTGCGCGCCGGCGAAGGCCGAAGTCGACGGCACCGCGGTTTCGCCAACCTTGATCGGCAGCGACACCACGCGGCCGGAAATCGGCGAACGGATTTCGGTCCTGGCGCGCTGTTCGCGGGCGTCGTTGAGCACGGATTCTGCGCGCAGCATCGATTCCTCGCTGGTGCGCAGATCAGCGCGGGCCAGGTCCAGCTGGTTGCGGTCTTCGTCGAGACGGGCGCGATCGATCAGCCGCTGTTCGGCCAGCACGCGACTGCGTTCGTAGGTCTTCTGGCGCAGCGCGACCAGATCGCGCTGGCGCTCAATACCGATGCGGCTCTGGCGCAGGCTGGCCTGCTCGCGCTCGATCGCGTTGTTGTAGATCTCCGGATCGAGCAGCAGCAGGGTCTGGCCCTGTTCGACCGTGTCGCCTTCCTTGACCAGGATGGTGCGCACCTTGGCGGTGACCTCGGCGGTGAGATCGACTTCGTTGCGGAAGGCGAGCACGCCCGAGGCGAGGATGCTGGGCTGCACCTGCTGCGCCTCGACCTTGGCCAGGTCCACGCCGGTCGCGCCGCCGCCGCGGCTTTTCTTGATCAGGACAGGCACGGCGATCAGGGCCACGATCAGCCCGGCGATCGCCCACTTTCGGTTGAATTTCATCGATACGGTTCCGTCGTCGTGGTTCAGGTCATTTCAGCAGCGCGAAGATCGCCATCGCGCCGTAGATCGTCAGCGGCGGCAGCGCAGCGACCAGCACCGCCTGGCCCCATCCGGTGCGCCCCCAGGTCTTCCAGCCCAGCGCCGCGAGCAGCACCGTCCAGAACGTCAGCAGGCTGAAACTCTTGGCGACGCTGCTCCAGGCGTGGTCGCGCGGCAGTTCGAAGAACAGCGGGTCGACGTTGAGCAGCGACACCGATTCGATCGGCGTCTGCGGGGTCATGGTGAACACGCCGATCAGGCCGACCACGCTGGCGAGAATCGTCGGCATGTTCGACCAGGTCGCGAGGCTAAGGCCGTGGCGGAAGCCGACCGGCTGGCCGCTGAGCTTGCCCGCGATCAGGAAATACAGCGCGTACAGCGCCGTCATGAAGGCGCCGCCGATCACCGCGGTGCCCGCGCTGATCCACATCATCATGTTGGCCCCCGGCATCATCTTCCGTGCCTGCTCCAGCTCCTTCGCGGTCATCTCCGCGCCGCCGGCGCCGAGCATGTAGTCCTTGTACCACTCCGAATCGACGTTGGCGAAATACATCATCACGAAGGCGACCGTGGGCACCACGATCGCGAGGAAGGGCAGCACGAAGGTCGGCCGATCCTTGAGATCGGCGAACACTTTGCCCGGCTGCAGGAAGATATCGATGAGATGGCTCACGGGAACGGCTCCTGGGTCGATGACGGGAGAGATACGGCGGACGCGGCATGCGGCGCGGAAGCGGCGATCGCCAACCGCCGATCGCGCCGCACCGTCGTCGTTCTGCCCACCCTCCCAGGACGAGGCTCGCGGCGAATTGTGACCGGCCGGCCGGAGAGCGCACGTGCCGATCGACGGGGTGGCTTGCCGCACCCACCCGGCCACCCGCTGGCCGACGGCGGCCGGGCCTACCGCTCGTCGCCTGCCCGAAAGGAAGGCCGCTTCGGTCAAAGACAAACATCACATTTCCTCGGGAAGCCTGCTGCATTGCGGTTTGACAGCCGCAAAAGCGCCCGCGAAGCTCGGCGGCGGAGCGCGCATCGCGCCCCATCGCGATGGAAGTCCAGGGTCGCAAGTCATGCGATGCCGACGCCCCGGACCGCCGGGGCCGACGTTCGCGATCCACGTCACTGCTCAACACATGGAGAGTTTTCGAGTATGTCCATTCGTCATCGCAACACCCGCCGTCTCGCCCTCGCTGTCGCCGTGTCCGCCACCCTGCTCGCGGGGCAGGCCATCGCCGCCGATCGCGTCAACGTGTCCGGCCTCGCCTCGGGCGAGCCGATCGACGGCATCATCGTCACCTATCGCGACGGCAGTTCGGTCAAGCGCGACAAGGCGCTCATGATGAGCCGTATCGGCTCGGTCGCCGGCAACGCCTTCGCCCGTTCGAAGGCGGCGAATCTCCGCCACGAACGCACCCTCGGCGTCGGCGCCGACCTGATCGGCATCGATCGTCCGCTGGATCGCGCCGAAGCCGAAACGCTGATGCGCGCCATCGCCACCGACCCGGACGTGGTGGCGGTCGAACCCAACATCCGCCTGTATCCCACGCTCACGCCCAACGACCAGTTCTACAGCGTGCAGTACGGCCTGCAGAACGGCGTCGGCGGCAGCAACGCCAACCTCGCCTGGGACACCGGCTTCCGCGGCGCCGGGCAGATCGTGGCGGTGATCGACACCGGCTACCGCCCGCACGTCGACCTCAACGCCAACATCATCAACGGCTACGACTTCATCTCCAACGTCACCGTCGCCAACGACGGCAACGGCCGCGACAGCAGCGCGCTGGATCCGGGCGACTGGACGACCGCGGGCCAGTGCTACGCGGGTTCGCCGGCCAGCAACTCCAGCTGGCACGGCACCCACGTCGCCGGCACCGTCGCCGCGCTGACCAACAACACCACCGGCGTCGCCGGCATGGCCTATCAGGCGAAGGTGCTGGCCGTGCGCGCGCTCGGTCGCTGCGGCGGTTCGCTGGCCGACATCGCCGATGCGGTGACCTGGGCTTCCGGCGGCACCGTCGCCGGCGTTCCCGCGGTGGGCGCGAACAAGGCAAGCGTGATCAACATGAGCCTGGGCGGCGGCGGCACCTGCGCCGGCTCGGTCATGCAGACCGCGATCACCGGCGCGCTCAGCCGCGGCACCGTCGTCGTCGTGGCGGCCGGCAACAGCAACGCCAACGTCAGCGGCTTCACCCCCGCCAGTTGCACCGGCGCGGGCCTGATCGTGGTCGGCGCCACCACCTCCACCGGCGCCAAGGCCTCGTTCTCGAACTACGGCACCGGCGTGGACATCTCGGCGCCGGGCGACCGCATCGCGTCCACCCTCAACGCCGGCACCACCGTCCCGGGCGCCGACAACTACGTGTATTACAGCGGCACCTCGATGGCCTCGCCGCACGTGGCCGGTCTGGTGGCGATGATGCGCTCCAAGCCCAGCACCGATTGCACGCCCTCGGCCTGCGAAACGCTGATCAAGAACAACCGCAAGCCCTTCGGCGTCGTGCCGCCGGCCGGCACGCCGATCGGCACCGGCATCATCAACGCCCAGCAGACGATCAACGCAACGCCGTAAGCGCGTCGTCCCGTACTGTCGTGACGAACGAACCCCGGCTCAGGCCGGGGTTCGTGTTGATGGCGCAAAGCGGAATCCGCACGCGCCATCGCACGGCGAGGCGACGCGAAAGCCTCAATAGACCACGCAGTAACCGACCCGCGGATCGCAGTGTTCGAAGATCTGCCAGGTGCTGTCGCTGCAGTAATAGGTGAAGCTCTCCTCGCCCCAGCGGGTCCAGCGGTAGACGGTCTCGAACGCGCCTTCGTTCGCGGCCGTGCAGGCCGTCGTCGGCTGCGGCCAGAACGCGGCGGCGCTGCCGGCCGCGAGCATCGCGGCGATGGACAGCATCATCGCAAGGCTTTTCTTCGTCGTGATCTTCATTGCAATTCCTTTTCCTGTGGGATGACCGCCATCGACTTCGAACCTCCGCGTCGACATCGCCCGGCAGTCGGCGGCATCCTGCCGGCAATTCAGGCCCCCGCATCCCGGCAAGGGAAGCCCCGGACGCGAGGGTTGCAGGGCGAGGCTAACAAAGTGTCCTGCCGCTCGATGCAACCGTGGTCACGCATCCAGGCAGCGCAGACCAGCGCTCCAATCAGCCCAGCCGCGCGAGTCGCGTCGCCAGTTTCTTCGCCGAAATGCCGCCCTTCGCGCCCAGTTCCTGCGCGAAGAGGGAAACCCTGAATTCTTCCAGCTCCCAGCGCAGCGCCTGCCAGCCGTCGCGATCGTCGATGCCGCGATCGCGGGCATCGTCCAGCGCGTCGACGAAGGGTTTGAGTTCCAGCATCCGCGCCTGGTCGCGCACCGGATCGCGCAGCGCGCGCTCGGCGCGCAGCGCCATCGCCCGCAGATAGCGCGGATATTCGGCCAGCGCCTCGGCCGGGGTGTCGCGCAGGAAGCCCGGCGCCGCCAGCGCGGCGAGCTGCGCATGCAGATCGTCGAGATTGGCCTTCGCCCAACCCATCAGGTTCGATTCCAGCGCCACGCGCACCTCGGCGACCCGGGCAAGAATCGTCTCGGCCTGCTTCAACCGTTCCATCGCTTCGCCGAACAACGTCTTCGCGATGGCATCGCGGCGCAGCGCGAACACCGCCGGGTCGCGGATCTCCGCGAGGCCGTCGGCGGCGAGCGCGGCGAACGCACCATCGACCAGATCCTGACGCAGACGGTCGCTGTCCTTCAGGCCATCGTTGCGCGGCGACTGCGATTCGATCGCGGCATACAGCAGCGAGGTCTTCGGCTGCACCGGCAACTGCTTCCGCGCCTGCTTCATCTTCTCGGCCATCGCGATCCGCAGCAACCGGCGCACGCCATGCGGATGATGGCGCTGCGCCTCGGCGCGATCGGCATGCACCGCGAGCGACACGCTGTCGCCGTCGTCGTGCAGCGCCGGATAGGCGGGCACGCCGCCGGCGCCCGGCACGGATGCCGGAATCGAAGCCGCCGGAAAATCGGTCAGTCCGCGCTGCGCCAGGCCTTCCGCGGCGCGCGCGGAGAACGCATCGGCCGCGCGCTTGCCGAAGCGCTCGCGCAGGTCGTCGAGGTCGCGGGATTCCGCCAGCACGGTCCTGCCGTTGCCGTCCATCAGGCGGAGATTCGCGCGCAGATGCGCATCGATGGACGCGGGATCGAAATCGATCGCGGCGACTTCGGCCCCGGTGAGTTTCTTGAGGAAACGTGCCAGCGCGCCTTCGAAGCTGTCGGCGTCCAGTTGCCCATTCGAAGACATGTGCGCCTCGGCGAACGCGCGCGCGAAATCCGGCGCCGGCACGAAATTGCGACGCAGGGCCTTCGGCAGCGATTTGATCAGCGCCGCGGCCTTGTCCTGCACGAAGCCCGGCGCCAGCCACGACAGCCGCGCGGCGTCGAGCGCGTTCAGCAGATGCAGCGGCACCGCCACGGTCATGCCGTCGTCGGGCGCGCCGGGTTCGAAGCGATAGCTCACCGCCAGACGCGCATCGCCCAGCGGCAGATATTTCGGGAAACGCTCGGCATCGCTGGCGCCGCCGACCATCAGGTCGTCGAACGACCATTCGAGCTTGGCCTTGTCGGCCGGCGACAGCCGCGCGTACCAAGTGTCCAGCGCCTGCTGGTTGTGCACGTGCGGCGGCAAACGGTCGAGGTACCACTGCGCCTGCCAATCCTCGTCGACGACGAGCCCCGCGCGGCGCTGCTTGGCCTCTTCTTCCTTCGCCTTCGCCAGGGTCGCGAGATTGCGCGACAGGAACGCGGCGCGGGTGTTGATCTCGCCGGTCGCGAGCGCGTCGCGGGCGAAGATCTGCCGCGATTCCTCGGGGAACAGCGCGCCGTAGTGCACCGGCTTCTTCGGCGCCAGCACCAGCCCGAACAGGCTGATCTGCTCGCTGCCGACCACCCGCCCCTGCAAGCGCGCCCAGTGCGGATCGTGATGCCGGCGCGCGAGGAGGTGCGGCAACTCGTCGATCGCCCACTCCGGTTCGATCGCGGCGTTGGTCATCGCCCACACTTTCTCGGCATCGAGCAGCGATGCCGACAGCAGCCATGGCGGCGGTTTCTTCGCCAGCGGCGAGCCCGGGAAGATCGTGTACTTGCGCCCGCGCGGACCGTCGTACAGCCCGCGATCGCCGCGGTTGCCGATCTGCGTCGGCAGGCCCGCGATCAGCGCGCGATGAAGCTTCGCGTAGGGCGGGTCTCGACCCGCAGCTTTGGGATCGGCGTCGAAATCGACTCCCACCTCCGGTTCCCACTCCAGCTCCTCACAAAGCAACTTCAGCTGACGATGCAGCTCGCGCCATTCGCGCAGACGCAGGAACCCGAGGAAATGTTTGTCGGCCCATTTGCGCAACTGCGACTGGGTCAGATCCTCGTGCGCGACGCGATAGCCTTCCCACAGTTTGAGGATACCGACGAACTCAGACTTCGGATCGGCGAATTCGGCGTGCGCGGCGTCGGCCGCGCCGCGCTGGTCGGCGGGACGCTCGCGCGGATCCTGGATGCCGAGGAAACTGGCGATGACCAGCATCTCGCGCAGGCAGCCGTGCTTCTGCGCCGCGATCAGCATGCGCGCCAGCTTCACGTCCACCGGCAGCCGCGCCATGGTGCGACCGACGTGGGTCAATTTGCGCTCGGCATCGATCGCGCCGAGTTCCGCGAGTTGTTGCCAGCCGTCGGCGACCGCGCGCGGATCCGGCGCTTCCAGAAACGGAAACTCTTCGATCCGCCCCAGGCCCAGCGACAGCATCCGCAGGATCACGCCCGCCAACGCGGCGCGGCGGATTTCCGGGTCGGTGTAGGCGTCGCGGGCGAGGAAATCCGCTTCCGAATAGAGCCGGAAACAGGTGCCGGGCGCGATGCGTCCGCAGCGGCCCTTGCGCTGGTCGGCGCTGGCCTTCGAGATCGCTTCGATGTGCAGGCGATCGAGTTTCTGCCGCGGGCTATAGCGCTTGACCCGCGCGAATCCGGGATCGACCACGTAATGGATGCGCGGCACGGTCAGCGAGGTTTCGGCGACGTTGGTCGCCAGCACGATCCGTCGCTGCGGCCCCGGATTGAACACGCGGTCCTGGTCGCGTGCCGACAGCCGCGCGTACAGCGGCAGCACTTCGGTGTGCCGGTATTTGCGCTTCTCCAGCGCCTGATGCGCATCGCGGATCTCGCGCTCGCCGGGCAGGAAGATCAGCGTGTCGCCCATACCGCCGCCGCGCGCGATCTCGTCGCAGGCCGACACGATGCCGTCGAGCACCGAACGGCCGCCTTCGCCCGCATCGTCGTCGCTCTCGTCGTCCCCGTCGCGGCCCGCATTCAACGGCCGGTAGCGCACTTCGACCGGATAGCCGCGGCCTTCCACGCTCACCACCGGCGCGTCGCCGAAGTGCTGCGAGAAGCGTTCGGTATCGATGGTCGCGGAGGTCACGATCACCTTCAGATCGCGGCGTTTGACCAGCAACTGCTTGAGATAGCCGAGCAGGAAGTCGATGTTGAGACTGCGCTCGTGGGCCTCGTCGACGATGATCGTGTCGTAGCTCGACAGCCAGCGATCGGACTGGATCTCGGCCAGCAGGATGCCGTCGGTCATGAACTTCACCGCGGTGCGATCGCCGACGTTGTCGTTGAAGCGCACCTGGAAGCCGACCAGACCGCCGAGCGGCGTCTTCAGCTCTTCGGCCACGCGCCGCGCGACCGCGCGCGCGGCGATCCGGCGCGGCTGGGTGCAGCCGATCATGCCGGCGGCGCCGCGGCCGGCGGCGAGACACAGCTTCGGCAACTGCGTGGTCTTGCCGGAGCCGGTCTCGCCGGCGATCACCACCACCTGGTGTTCGCGGATCAGCTGCACGATGCGTTCGGCCTCGGCGGCGATGGGCAGGGCCTCGTCGACCGTGGCATCGGTTGGCAGCGCCGCCGCGCGGGCCTCGCGCGCCGCGACCGAAGCGGCCAGGGCCTCCGCGAAGGTCGCCTGCGTCGTGGCGTCGTCCGGTTTGCCGCTCCAGCGCGACCACAGGCCCATCAGCCGGCCGCGGTCGCGCGCCAGCGCGCCATCGATGGCGCGACGGGCGTTCTGCAGCGTGGAGTCGTGCGGTTTGCCGGGCGCGGGGCGGCGCCGGGCGGGTTCGGTCGTGCTCATCGATCGGCGTGTTCGGGAAACGGTTTTTGAATACGATTTGGAGGACCATAGTCTGATCCATCCCCCGCCCGGAGACGAGCCATGGCCAAATCGAGCAAATCGGAATCGAACAAGTCGGAATCCAGCAAGTCGGAATCCAGCAAGTCCGACAGGACCGCCAAACCCGCCGCGAAGGCCGACACCGCGACCGGCGCGCCGCAGATCGACATCGGGATTTCCGGCAGCGACCGCAGGAAGATCGCCGAAGGCCTGTCGCGCTTTCTCGCCGACAGCTTCACCCTGTATCTCAAGACGCACAACTTCCACTGGAACGTCACCGGGCCGATGTTCAACACCCTGCACGTGATGTTCGAAGGCCAGTACACCGAGCAGTGGACCGCACTGGACGAAACCGCGGAGCGCATCCGCGCGCTGGGCTTCAACGCGCCGGGTTCCTATGCCGAGTTCATCCGGCTCACCAGCATTCCCGAGGAACCGGGCCTCACCGACACCGCCGACTGGCGCGAGATGGTGCGCCAACTGGTCAGCGGCAACGAAGCGGTGTGCCGCACCGGCCGCAAGGTGCTGAAGATCGCCGACAACGCCGGCGACGATCCGACCACCGACCTGATGACCCAGCGCCTCAACATCCACGAGAAGAACGCCTGGATGCTGCGCTCGCTGCTGGCGTGACGGCCCCTCGCGGGGCGCGGAGATTGGCGCCCTGCGGACCGTTTCCCATGGCGCGGCGCCCGTCGCCGCGCCGCTGCCGGCGCGCTACTTCGACCGTACCGACCGGCGCGTCGCTGTCGCCGTGACCGGGCGGTCCGCCCCGCGCTTGCTCGCAGCCGATGGCGCGGACGCGGCGGCCGGCAGGACCGGCTTCGGGCGGCCGCGAAGATGCTGGAGGAAAAAGTCCACGTAACCGCTGTAGCCCGCCGCCCCTGCGAATCGCGGATCGGCTTCGACCGTACAGCGCGCACCGATTCCGGCCATGCGATACGCCGCGCAGATCGCCAGCCCATAGTCCGGATAGTGCACCGAGTCGACGGCGGCCAATTCCTGCAGCGTGACCAGTCGCCCCACGAATGCCTGGTCGTAGCGCAGCATCACCGGCGGGTCGTCGGCACTCGCGCTCTGGATCGAGCTGCCGAACTGCGCGTATTTCGGATGTTGCGCCTGCCAGGCCGCCTTGAACCCCGGGCGTTCCGCTTCGACCAGGAACAGATCGGCGAATTCGCGTCCGTCGTAAGTGGTCTGGGCGTTGTAGGCGAACACTGCATTCGCCCGCGTCGATTGGCGCGCGACCGGGTCCGGACTGGTCGGAATCGCCATGTCGTTCTGCAGTACGGTCCACAGCGACAACGTGCCGCGCGAACCGCCGACCACGAAGACATTGCGGCGATCGATCCCCAACGCGGCGGCATTCGCGCGGATGAATTGCAGGGCACGCGCGAGGTCGCGGTGCGGAACGCCGGGATCGGTCGGCGAATACGCTTCGTTCTCGTTGACCACCGGATGACGGAACTCCACCGAAGCGAATGAAAATCCGGCGGCCAGGGCCGGCTTCAGCAGCACGTTGTCGGGTCCCGATCCGGGCACGATCGATTTGCTGGCGCCATTCGGATGGGCCCAGACGATCAACGGCGCGGGCGTGGTGTCGCTCGCGCCCGGCGCACGATGGAAATCGAACCGCTGCTGCAGCCAGATCCCGCCCAGCGTCGGTTCCCGCCAGGCCGCGGTGCCGTAACAGATGTCCTTGCCCGGGGTTTCATGCGTCAACGCCACCGGGGTGCAGCCGCTCTGCGCCTGGGCCGTGGCGCACAACAGGAGCGACATGGATGCGCACCAGCGCAGACAGCGGGTCGCCCATCGGGACGGGGACGGGGATATGACGATCGTCGGGGTCATCGGAATTCCTTTCGCGCACGGCGATGGCAGGCGCCACCGATATCGCGAAACGCACGAGCGGATGCGGGGTTGACCGAACGGCCACAAAAAACCCCGCCTTGCGGCGGGGTCGTGTCGATGCGTGACGCAGATCCGATCAGCGCTTGTCGATCGAAGCGTAATCGCGGGCGTCGTAACCGGTGTAGATCTGGCGCGGACGGCCGATCTTGGCTTCCGGATCGTTCTGCTGCTCGAGCCAGTGCGCGACCCAGCCGGCGGTGCGGGCGATGGCGAACATGACCGTGAACATCTCGGTCGGAATGCCCAGCGCCTTGTAGATGATGCCCGAATAGAAATCGACGTTCGGATAGAGCTTGCGCTGCACGAAGTAATCGTCCTTCAGCGCCGCCTCTTCGAGCTTCATCGCCACTTCGAGCAGCGGATCGTTGACGCCCAGCTCGTTCAGCACCTTGTGGCACATCTCGCGGATGATCTTCGCGCGCGGGTCGAAATTCTTGTACACACGATGGCCGAAGCCCATCAGCCGGAAGCCGGAGTTCTTGTCCTTCGCCTTGTCGACCGCGGACTGCACGTTGTCCGGGCGGCCGATCTCTTCCAGCATCTTCAACACGGCTTCGTTGGCGCCGCCGTGCGCCGGGCCCCACAGCGCCGCAACGCCGGCGGCGACGCAGGCGTAGGGATTGGCGCCGGTGGAACCGACCAGACGCACGGTCGAGGTCGACGCGTTCTGCTCGTGGTCGGCATGGAGGATGAACAGCAGATCCAGCGCCTTCGCCGCGACCGGATTCAGCTCCAGCGGCTCGCTCGGCACTTCCTTCATCATGTGCAGGAAGCGGGTGACGTATTCGAGGTTGTTCTTCGGATAGCGGCTCGGCCAGCCGATCGAATAGCGATGGCAGGCGGCGGCGATCGTCGGCACCTTCGCGATCAGGCGGATCGCGGCCATGCGGCGCTGCTCGGCGTCTTCGAGATCGAGGGTGTTGTGATAGAAGCTCGCCATCGAGCCCAGCATGCCGACCAGCATCGCCATCGGATGCGCGTCGTGGCGGAAGCCGAACAGGAAGGTGCGGAAGGCCTCGTGCATCATCGTGTGATGCGTGACCTCATGTTCGAACGTGGCGAAATCGTCCTTGCCCGGCAGTTCGCCGTTCATCAGCAGGTAGGCGACTTCGAGGAAGCTCGAATGCTCGGCGAGCTGTTCGATCGGATAACCGCGATACATCAGCACGCCGTTGTCGCCGTCGATGTAGGTGATGGCGGAACGGCACGACGCGGTCGCGGTGAAGCCCGAGTCGTAGGTGAACAGGCCGGTTTCCTTCGGCAGCTTTGCGATGTCGATGCACGCGCTGCCGACGGTCGGTGCATGCACCGGCAGAACGACCGACTTGTCGCCGGCGGTCACGGTGACCTGGGTGGGGACGTTGGAATCCTGTTGAGACACGGCGCACTCCCATGAAGCGGTGTTGTCGTGAAGTGGTCCGCGGACAGCGCCTGCGGAACGTTCGGGGAAGGAGGCCGCAACCGCGGTCGCGACACCGCTCGATTATCGCATAACGATCCGGACGCCTCCGCATGGCGCGACGTCTGGACTTTGGTCGTAGGCCCTGTCGCGCCGAAACGCGGACACGACAACGGCCGCCGGAAGGCGGCCGTTGCGGATGACACGTACGGCGTGCTGCACGAACGCCGGAGTCGCCGAGGGCGCTCCGCGTCGCGCGGACGCGATTACTTGCCGTAGCGCTTGCGGAACTTGTCGACGCGACCGCTGGTGTCGATGATCTTGTGCTGACCCGTGTAGAACGGGTGCGAAGCGGACGAGATATCGATCTTGATCAGCGGATACTCGTTGCCGTCTTCCCACTTGACGGTTTCCTTGCTGCCAAGGGTCGAGCGGGTGAGGATCTTGAAGTCCGAGGTCACGTCCTGGAAGACGACCTGGCGGTACTGGGGATGGATGTCGGCCTTCATGGCGGCACCAGAGTTGAGCGGAAAGCCGGGCATTATAGCGGCCTGCCCCACCCCGGCTCAAGCCTCCGCGCACGCTGCCCGATCCGGGCCTGCCGAAGACATCGAGCCGGCGGCCGAACAGGCGCCTCTGCGCGAGGCGCCCGCTCCACAACCAGCGAGTGCGCGCGTTCAGCCGGCCCGCAGGGCCTTGCGGATCAGAGCCTCGAAGGCGGTCTGATCGTAGGTCATCAGGATGTCGGCATTGTCCGCGCGGCCGCTGCGGCGGCCCCAGTCCACCACGGTGGCGCCGCGGGACTCGGTCCCGATCAACTCCACCCGCAGCGGCCGGCGCTCGCGCAGCACCGCCCCTTCCGGGGCGACCAGCAGCGCCATGGCCAGAGCATCGGCGGCGTGCCAGTGCGCGCCGCGCAGGCCCGCGGACCACTCGCGGGTCTTACGCGAGATGGCGTCGTAGAACCGCGCCCGCGGATGGTCGGCCTGCAGCCAGCGGTCGACTTCGGTATGCAGGAACCCATGGCGGACCACCGCCTCCCAGTCCGCGACCTCCACCGGCACGCCGGCGGCGGCGAAGGCCTCGAACACGATGTGCGCCGCCTCCGGGTCGAAACCGATGTTGAACTCGGCCATCGGCGTCGTGTTGCCCTGCCCGGTCACTGCGCCGCCCATCACCACCATGCGGCCCACCCGCTGCGGCAGGGTCGGATCGAGCTTCAGCGCCACCGCCAGATTGGTCAGCGGACCGAGCATGCACACGACCAGCCGGCCGGCGTGTTCGTGCGACAGCCGGATCATCGCCTGGGTCGCGTGTTCGGCTTCGACCTCCCGGGTGGCGGGCGGGTAGCAGATGTCGCCGAAACCATCGCGGCCATGCACGTACGACGCGTCCGGCGCGGAATGCAGCAGCGGCGCGTCGCAGCCGGCGAACACCGGCACGTCGACCTCGGCGACTTCGCACAGTTTCAGCGCGTTGGCGACGGTATGTGTCAGGCCGACGTTGCCGGCGGCGATGGTGAGGGCGACGACCTCGTGATGCGGTGCATCGAAGGCCATCAACAGGGCGAGCGCGTCGTCCACGCCCGGGTCGGTATCGATCAGCAGGGGAAGTTTTTCGGTCATCGCGGGATTATGCACGGTCGGCGCCGGAACCGAAGCCGCGACTCGAAGCGGCCGCGGCGCACGACGTAGAATCGGATCGACCAAAGAGCGGGAGCCCGTCATGCGCGCAGAGACGACGCCTTTCTTCCACAACGACAGTTGCACCTGGAGCTACGTCGTGCACGATCCGGCGACACGGCAGGCCGCCATCGTCGACCCGGTGCTCGACTTCGACGCCAAATCCGGCCGGACCGCGACGACTTCGGCGCAGGCGCTGGTCGATCATGCGCGCACGCACGGACTCGACGTCCGCTGGATCCTCGAAACCCATGCGCATGCAGATCATCTCAGCGCCGGCCACTGGCTGAAATCGCGATTCGCCGACGCGACGCTCGCGATCGGCGAAGGCATCCGCTCGGTGCAGAAGACGTTCCGGCCGATCTTCAATCTCGGCGAACACTTCCCGGTCGACGGCTCGCAGTTCGATCGCCTGTTCGCCGACGGCGAACGTTTCGCCATCGGCAGCCTCGAAGCCATGGTCGTCGCGGTGCCGGGCCACACCAACGACAGCGTCGCCTATCGCATCGGCGATGCGCTGTTCGTCGGCGATTCGATCTTCATGCCCGACGGCGGCACGGCGCGCTGCGATTTCCCCGGCGGCGATGCGCACATGCTGTATCGCTCGATCCAGCGCCTGTTCGCGTTGCCGGACGACACCCGCGTCTTCGTCTGCCACGACTACGCGCCTGGCGGCCGTGACTACGCCTGCGAAACCACCATCGCCGCGCAGAAGGCCGGCAACATCCATGTGCGCGACGGCATCGACGAGGACGCCTTCGTCGCCCTGCGCACCGCGCGCGACGCGACCCTGGCGATGCCCGCACTGCTGCTGCCGTCGGTGCAGGTCAATATCCGTGCCGGACGGCTGCCGGAGCCCGATGACAACGGCGTGCGTTACCTGAAACTGCCGATCGATCGCTTCTGATCCGGCACGCGGCCGCGCCGGATGAAACGCTGACGGATCAGCCGCCCGCGGCGCATTGCGATGGATCGGCGGTGTCGCGCGCGGCGACGCAGCGGGCTGGCGCGTCCCGTTCAACCGCCTGTTCGATCACTTCGCGCGCGCGTCCTTCGATCGATTTCATGCCGGCGCTGCGGCCGAACTCCAGCGCCTGCGCGGTCGACATGCCGTTCTGCGCCATCGCCACCGCGAGCAGGCCGCCGACGCGATTGCCGCTCGCGCAGTGCACCAGCACCGGACCATCGGCCTGGGCGAGCAGCGCGGACAGCGCCTTCGCGTTTTCCGGCGTGATGTCGGCGGGCCCCGACACCGGCAGCTCGACATAACGCATGCCGGCGGCGGCGACCTCCGCACGCTCGTCGCGCCCCTTCAACTCGCCCTCCGGGCGCAGATTGACGACGGTGCGGACGCCCGATGCGGCCAGCGCCGACCAGTCGCCCGCGCCCGGCTGACCGGCGACGAACAGACCCTCGCGCGGACGCAACAGCGCGACACCGGAGACGGTCGTCGCGCCGGTCGCGGGTTCGGCAGTGGAGGCCGGCGCGGTCTCGGTCGTGGCGCCACTCACCATGAAGGCCGCCACGGGAAACATCGCGACGAGGATGGCGCCCAGAAGAAAACGCAGGGGAAGACCGGACATGACGAACTCCTGAGCGTGAACGGGGTGGAATGACTCAGCGCGCGTGCGCACGCGCCCAGCGGGCGATGTCGCCGGCGCCCATCGCGCCGGACTGGCGCGCGATCTCGCGTCCGCCGCGGAACAGCACGAGGGTCGGAATGCTGCGGATGGCGAATCGCGCGCCGAGCGCGGGATGCGCCTGGGTGTCGATCTTGGCCAGCCGGAACGCAGGCTCCAGCTCGCCTGCGGCGGCTTCGAAGTGCGGCGCCATCATCAGGCACGGCTGACACCACGGCGCCCAGAAATCGACGAGCACCGGCAGATCCGACTGCACGACATGGCGCTCGAAGCCCTCGACATCGAGCGCAAGCGGATGTGCGGCGAACAAGGGGGCCTTGCAGCGCCCGCAGACCGGCGCATCGGCGAGACGCGCGGCCGGCACGCGGTTGAGCGCATGACAGGCCGGGCATGCGATTCGGAGACTGGCGTCTGCATCGGACATGGATCAATCCTCCAGGGTCGTGGCGACACGGGCGAAGCGGGGTCGTCCGCCGCTCAAGCGCCCGGCTCCCGGACCACGCCGTCGGCGTCGACGATGCGCACCGCGACATCCACACCCTCGCGCACGCTCTGGGTGACGATGCAGAACTGCTCGAACTGGGCGAGCACGCGGTCGAAGTGTTCGAGATCGGCCGCCTTGTCGGACAGATGGATCGTGACCTCGGCGTGCGGAATCCGCCAGCGGCCTTCGGCATTGCGCTCCCTGCGCGCGACGATTTCGGCGCGGATCGGGCCGGGCGTGTTCCTGAACTTGCGCAGCGCGAACAACAGGCTGGCGCCGAGACAGTTGGCGATGCTGGTCAGGAGGATCGCCGAAGGATTCGGACCGGCGCCCTCCCCCAGCGGCGCGGGCTCGTCGGTATGCAGGGCCGCCAGACCGGCCCCTTCGAAATTCACCTTGAAGGCGTAAGGGCCTTCCTGTTCGAGCATTACGCGGATATCGGGGGAATCGGTCATGGCGTTGTTTCCTTCGCGACGTTGCGCTCCAGCAGCACGAAATAGAGTAGCGGAATGACGATCAGCGTGAGCACGGTGCTGACGAAAATGCCGAAGATCAGCGACACGGCGAGCCCGTTGAAGATTGGGTCGTCCAGAATGAAGAACGCGCCCAGCATCGCCGCCGCCGCGGTCAGCACGATCGGCTGCGCACGGACCGCGCAGGCCTCGATCACCGCTTCGGCCGGCGTCCTGCCCTCGCCCACCGCCTGATTGATGAAATCCACCAGCAGGATGGAATTGCGCACGATGATGCCGGCCAGCGCGATCATGCCGATCATCGATGTGGCCGTGAACTGCGCCCCCAGCAATGCGTGGCCCGGCATCACCCCGATCACGGTCATCGGGATCGGCGCCATGATCACCAGCGGCACCAGATAGCTGCGGAACTGCGCGACGATCAGGAGATAGATCAGCACCAGTCCGGCGGCGTAGGCGATGCCCATGTCGCGGAAGGTCTCGTAGGTGATCTGCCACTCGCCGTCCCATTTGATCGCGTAACCGGCGGTGCTGTCCGGCTGACGGATGAAGAACTGCGACAGCGTCCGCTCGCCGACGGTGTTGTCGGAGACCTGGCCGACGACATCGAACATGCCGTACAGCGGGCTGTCGAGCTCTCCGGCCTCGTCGCCCATCACGTACACCACCGGCAGCAGGTCCTTGTGATGGATCGCGCCGTCCCATTCTGCGCGCACGGTCCGCGTCACTTCGGACAGCGGCACGGCCTGTCCCCGCCCGCCCTTCACCGACAGTTGCAGCAGGCGTTCGAGGTTCGCCTGTTCGGACACCGGCACGCGCAAGCGCACCGGACGCGGACGACGCGAGATGCCGTCCTGCACGTACGTGGCGTCGTAACCACCGACCGCGGCCGCCAGCGTGTTCGCGATGGTCGATTGATCCACCCCGAGCCGGGTCGCCCGTTCGCGATCGACCACCAGCACTTCGCGCGGCGCGGCCGCCTCCACCGTGGTGTCGATGTCGACGATGCCGTCCGTATCGCGGAAACGCGCCGCCAGTGCCTGCGCGACCTTGCGGCTGACGGCGTCATCCGGGCCATAGATCTCGGCGACCAGCGGCGCCAGCACCGGCGGGCCCGGCGGCACCTCCACCACTTTCACCGATGCGCCGTAGCGACGGCCGACGGCATCGAGCTTCGGTCGCATCGCGCGGGCGATGTCGTGACTCTTGCGGTCGCGATGATGCTTGTCGACCAGGTTCACCTGCAGATCGGCGACGTTGGCGCCGCTGCGCAGGAAGTACTGGCGCACCAGTCCATTGAAGTTGATCGGCGCGGAGGTGCCGGCATACCCCTGGAAATTCGAGACTTCCGGGACCGTCGATGCGGTCGCCGCCAGTTCGACGAGCAGCGCATTGGTGCTTTCGAGCGTGCTGCCTTCCGGCATGTCGACGACCACCTGGATCTCCGACTTGTTGTCGAACGGCAGCATCTTCAGCACCACGCGCTGGAACACCGCGAGGCTCGCCGCCAGCAGCACCAGCACCGCCATTCCGCCGAACAGCCAGCGCCGGCGCCGCGGCCCGCGCTCGCCGGCGAGGAACGGCGTCATCGCCCACGAGAACATCCGATGCAGGCGCGATTCGCCCGCGCCGGCACCCGCGCCGGTGTTTGCATCGTGATGCGCGACGTGCGGCTTCAGCAGCTTCAGCGACAGCCACGGCGTCACCACCAGCGCCACCGCCAGCGACAGCACCATGCCCGCGGAGGCGTTGATCGGTATCGGCCGCATGTACGGCCCCATCAGGCCGCTGACGAAGGCCATCGGCAGCAGCGCGGCGATCACGGTGAAGGTCGCCAGGATCGTCGGGCCGCCGACTTCGTCGACCGCCGGCGGAATCGCCTCGATCAGCGTCCTGCCGCCACGAGCCATGTGCCGGTGGATGTTCTCGACCACCACGATGGCATCGTCGACGAGGATGCCGATCGAGAAGATCAGCGCGAACAGCGAGACCCGATTGAGCGTGAAGCCCATCGCCCAGGAGGCGAACAACGTCAGCGCGAGCGTGAGCACGACCGCGGCGCCGACCACCAGCGCTTCGCGCTTGCCGAGCGCGAACAACACCAGCAGCACCACCGACATCGTCGCGAAGAACAGTTTCTGGATGAGCTTCTGCGCCTTGTCGGTGGCGGTCTGGCCGTAATCGCGCACGATGTCGACGTGGACCGCGTCCGGGATCAGCTCGCCGCGCAGGGCTTCGACCCGTTCCGCGATCGCCGAGGTGATGTCGGCGGCGTTGCTGCCCGGCTTCTTGGCGATGGCGATCGTCAGCGCGGCTGCGGTGCCGGCCTTCGGCCCGGGTTGCCCCGCGGGCGCACCGTGCCAGACGTAGGTCGACGGGACGTCGATCCCGGCGCGCACGTCGGCGACATCCGCCAACGTCACCGGTTTGCCGTCCTGCATGCCCAGCACCAGTTGCGCCACGTCGTCGCGATCGGCGAGGAAACGACCGGCGGTGACCGGCACGGCATGATCCTCTCCGACGCGTTCGCCGACGTGACGCACCACGTTCGCCGCCTGCAGCGACTGCGCGACTTCACCGACGCTGAGCCCGAACGCGGACAGGCGGGCTGGATCGAGGGTCACCGCGACCACGCGGTCCGGCGCGCCGATGGTGTAGACATCGCGGGTGCCGGGCACGCGCTTGAGTTCGGTTTCGAGCGTGCGTGCCACCGCGGAGAGTTCTTCGACGCCGGTGCCCGCATCGTCGGACCAGAGCGTCAACGCCATCACCGGCACGTCGTCGATGCCCTTGGGCTTGATCAGTGGCTGGCCGATGCCGACGCCCGATGGCATCCAGTCGGCATTGGAGAACACCTGGTTGTAGAGACGCACGATCGCCGGCTGGCGCTCGACGCCGACGGTGTATTCGACCGTCAGCACCGCCATGCCCGGACGGCTGATCGAATAGACGTGTTTCACGCCTTCGATTTCGGACAGTTTCTGCTCCAGCGGATAACTGACCAGTTGTTCGACATCGCGCGACGATGCGCCGGGGAACGGCACGAACACGTTCGCCATGGTCACGTCGATCTGCGGCTCTTCCTCGCGTGGCGTGATCAGCACGGCGACGAGGCCGAGCATCAGCCCCATCAACGCCAGGATCGGCGTCAATGGATTCGCCTGGAATGCCCTGGCGATGCGGCCGGAGAAGCCGAGCCGCGAGGACTGCCGCACCTCGGGGCTCGACGCAGCGGCGTTCGCATTCGGATCAGCCATGTCCGGCTCCCGCGGCATCGCGCTGCAGCACGATGGCCTGCACCGCCGCCTCCGGATCGCGCGCCACGACATCGCCCGCACGCAGGCCGGCCAGGACTTCGACCGTGCCGCCTGCGGACGCGCCCAGACGCAGTTGGCGCAGCAGCACGCGGCCATCCTTCACCACGTAGACCGCGGTCAGTTCGCCGCGGCGCAGCACCGATGCCGTCGGCACCCGCAACGCGCGCGCATCGCCGCCGATCGGGAACACGACCTTCGCCGTGGTTCCCGGTGCGATCGCTCCGGCCATGCGCGGCAGCAGCACGCGAACCGGAACGCTGTGGCTGGCCGGATCGGCGGCGGGATACACGACCACTTCGCGCGCATCCACGGCGATGCCGTCGTCGAAAAGCACGCGGGCACCGGGCTGGGCGCGGATGGATTCGGCGGCCGACTGCGGCACGCGCACTTCGATGCGCAGATCGTCGGGTGCGTAGACCGTCAGCAACGGCTGCCCGGGATTCACGGTTTCGCCCGGCTCGACCCGTCGCGCGGACACGATGCCGGCGTACGGCGCGCGGACCGTCGTGTAATCGGCGTTCTGGCCCGCGGACGACAACTGCGCGCGGGCGGCATCGCGCGCCGCGTTGGCGGCATCGCGCGCCGATCGGATCTGGTCGAGCTGCGCGCGCGACACGTAGTTGTCCTTCGCGAGCGCGGAGAAGCGCTGGAATTGGCGCTCCGCCTCCACCGCCGAAGCTTCGGCCGCACGGAGCTGCGCGCGTGCAGCATCGACGCCGGCCTGCTGCTCGACCACGGTCAGACGCAGCAGGATCTGTCCCGCGGCGACGCGGTCGTTCACGTCCGCATCGACCGCCGTCACGCGGCCCGCGGTCTGCGCCGAGAGCACGGCCTCGCGTACCGCCTCGACCGTGCCGTCCCAGGCGCGACCGCCGGTCGCGGTGTCCGCGGCGACGACGAACGTGTCGAGCTTCGGCAGCGGTGTCGCAGCGCGTTCGCCCGGATCGCTGCCGCATCCGGCCAGCGTGGCGATCAGCGCGACGGTCAGGGCGACAACCAGCGCGAAACCGACGAATCGCAGGATTCCGTTCATTTGAATGCGCACCCGCTGGCCACGCCGAGTTTGCGGAACAGGATCGCCGCCGGGCAGAAGCCGGTAAGGCTGGCCACCAGCAGGTTCGCGCCGATGAGGGCGGTGAACAGCCAGAACCAGGGCGACACGAAATGGGTCAGAGCCAGGCTGACGAAGATCATCACGCCAGCGAAGGCCATCACGGCACGGTCGAGATTCATGAAAGGGCTCCGGATCGTTGGGGAACTGTCATTTCAGGCGCTCGATGCCCAGCGCGCTCAGCACGTACTTTTCGTAGATCGGCTCGCTGGTACCGTTGCGCATCTTGTAGAGGAAGTATTTTTCGAACGCGATCTTGGCCACGTGGACCCACTTGCCGATCCTGGTCCAGGTGACGTTGCGCGGCGGAATCTGCGGCAGCGCCACGAATGCGGCGCCGGTGTCGCCCATGTCGGCGAGGCAGACCGCGTTCCATGTGCCTTCGAAGGTCGCGGGTTCGCCCTTCATCTCGGCGGCGATGTTGCGGACGATGGTGGTGACCATCGACTCGATCATGAAACCGGTCTTCGGCGCGCCGGTCGGAATGGGTGTGGCCTCGACCGGCGGAATCGCCACGCAGACGCCAGCGGCGAAGATGCGCGGGAATGTCGGGCTGCGCTGGTGCGTGTCGACGATCACGAAACCGCGCGGATTGCACAGGCCTTCGACCGCCGCGACCGCATCGACGCCCTTGAACGCCGGCAGCATCATCGAATACGCGAACGGCAGCACGTGTTCCCTGACCGGCTGCGCCTTGTCGTCGTGCTCGACAACATGCATCCCGCCTTCGCGCACCTCTTTCACCCTCGCGTTCGTGATCCACTTGATGTGGCGCTGGCGCAGCTCGGATTCCATCATGCCCTTGGAATCGCCGACTCCGCCCAGGCCCATGTGGCCGATATAGGGTTCGCTCGTGACGAAGGTCATCGGCACCTTGTCGCGCAGTTTCCGCTTGCGCAGATCGGCATCGAGGATCATCGCGAATTCGTAGGCCGGGCCGAAGCAGCTCGCGCCGGCCATCGCACCGACCACGACCGGACCCGGATGCGTCAGGAACGCCTCGTAGGCTTCCCAGGCGTGTTGCGCGTGGGGCGTGGTGCACACCGATTGGGTATGACCGCCGTCCGGGCCGCTGCCGGGCACTTCGTCGAACGCGAGCTTCGGCCCGGTGCAGATCAACAGGTAGTCGTATTCGAGCGAGGTGCCGTCGCCGGTCACGATCTGATGGCCCTCGGCATCGATCTTCGCCGCACCGTCGGCGCGGAAGTCGATGCCCTTTTTCGAAAGGAAGTCGCCGGCCTGCAGGGTGACCTCGTCCGGCGTGCGCCAGCCCACCGCCACCCAGGGATTCGAGGGCGTGAAGCTGAACCGCTCGCCGTCGCCGACGACGGTGATCCGATGCGCCTTCCCGAGGATCTCCCGCAGTTCGTAGGCCGCGCTCATGCCGCTGAGACCCGCTCCGATCACGACGATATTGCTCATGGCCCCTCCCAGGGTGTTCGGTCGACTCGCCGAATATGATTTGATCAATATCTAATTTAGAATTATCTTAATTAGACTTTGCTAGACTGTCAACCTCGCACCGGAGACCCGTACATGACCTACACCGCTCAGGACCTCGTCGCCCAGGCCCGTGCCGTCATCGAGGAAATCGATCCGACACGGCTGCGCGCGCTGCAGACCGCCGGCACGCCGGTCATCGATGTCCGCGAACCGGCCGAGTTCGCCGAAGGCCATCTGCCCGGGGCGGTGAACATTCCGCGCGGCGTGCTGGAGTTCCAGGTCGACGCGCACCCGGCCGTGAATTTCAGGACCGACCCGAACCTGTCGCACCGGCGCGAATCGGTCATCGTCTATTGCCGCACCGGCGGCCGTTCCGCACTCGCCGCCGAGGCGCTGAAACGCCTCGGATTCGACCGGCCGCTGTCGCTGGCCGGCGGCTGGCTGCGCTGGGTCGAGAGCGGCGGCTCCGAAGAGAGGTCCTGAACATGGCCCCCGCATCCCGCCGGAAGCCTTCCTCGCCTGCGCTCGGCGCGACGATGCAGGCGCAGGCCGAACAGGCCGCGGAGCTGCTGAAAGCGTTGTCCAATCCGCAGCGGCTGCGGGTCATGTGTCTGCTGATCGACGGCGAACGCACGGTGGGCGAAATCAATGCCGAGGTCGAACTGAGCCAATCGGCGCTTTCGCAGCATCTGGCCGTATTGCGTGAAGGCGGCTGGGTACAGACCCGACGCGAATCGCAGAACGTGTATTACTCGGTGGCCGAAGGACCGGTCCACCGGTTGATCCAAACCCTGCACGACATCTATTGCCCGGTCGAGGGCGACGACGCGGCCTGCTGACGCCCGGCAACAGCGCGCTCAGGCGCTGGCGTAACGCGCCGCCCCGCCTACCCAGCGCCCGGTGATGCGCTCGGCGAGTTCCGGCGAAGTCTTCAGCAGCGCGTCGCCGATGCGCTGCACGGTCGGCAGCAGCGCTGCGTCGCGACCGAGATCGGCGATGCGGAACGCCGCGAGGCCGGTCTGGCGGGTGCCGAGCAGCTCGCCCGGGCCGCGCAATTCGAGATCCTTTTCGGCGATGACGAAACCGTCGTTGGTTTCGCGCATCGTCGCCAGCCGCTGCCGCGCCATCTGCGACAGCGGCGACTGGTACAGCAGCACGCAGCTGGAGGCCGCGCTGCCGCGCCCGACGCGACCACGCAGCTGGTGCAACTGCGCGAGCCCGAGCCGCTCGGCGTTCTCGATGATCATCAGCGAGGCGTTCGGCACGTCCACGCCGACCTCGATCACGGTCGTCGCGACCAGCAACTGCAGCTCGCCGGCCTTGAACGCCGCCATCGTCTTCTGTTTTTCGGCGGCTTTCAGCCGCCCGTGCACCAGCGCGATCCGCAGCGCCGGAAGTTGCTGGGTCAATGCCTCGTAGGTGCTCTGCGCGGCCTGAGCCACAACTTCGTCGCTGTCGTCGATCAATGTGCAGACCCAATACGCCTGCCGGCCTTCCGCGCAGGCGGCGCGGATGCGTTCGATCAATTCCGGGCGGCGCTCGGCGCTCAACACCACGGTCTGCACCGGCGTACGCCCGGGCGGGAGTTCGTCGATCGCGGAGACATCGAGATCCGCATACGCGGCCATCGCCAGGGTGCGCGGAATCGGCGTCGCCGTCATCACCAGCTGATGCGGCACCTGGGTGCCTGCGCTGCCCTTGTCGCGCAGCGCGAGGCGCTGATGCACGCCGAAGCGATGCTGTTCGTCGACGATGGCCAATGCCAGATCGCGGAAGACCACGCCGTCCTGCATCAGCGCATGCGTGCCGACGACCACCTGCGCGGCACCGCCCGCGATCTCGGCGAGCACCGCTTCGCGTGCCTTGCCGGTGACCTTGCCCGCCAGCCAGACCACGCGCACGCCCAGCGGTTCGAGCCAACCGCGCAGGTTGGCCAGATGCTGCTCCGCCAGCAGTTCGGTCGGCGCCATCAGCGCGGCCTGCCGGCCCTCTTCCACCGCCAGCAATGCGGCCATCGCCGCGACCACGGTCTTGCCGCTGCCGACGTCGCCCTGCACCAGCCGCAGCATCGGCACCGGCTTTGCCAGGTCCTCGCGGATCTCGGCGAACACGCGTTCCTGCGCGCGGGTCAGCGCGAACGGCAGCGATTTGCGCAACGCGCCCGCGCGCCGCACCGCCCGCAGCGGCGGCGCGCTGTGCGCCTGCATCGCGATCCGCTGGTTGCGCAGCGTGAGGTGGTGCGCCAGCAGTTCTTCCAGCGCCAGCCGGCGCTGCGCCGGATGCGTACCGGCCAGCAGCGCCTGCACGTCGCTGCCCTGCGGCGGGCGATGCAGCGTGAGCAGCGCTTCGCGCAGCGACGGCAGGCCGACGCACAGCGCTTCGTGCGCGAGCAGATCGGCAGGCAGCAGTTCGATCGCCCGCTCGTCCGGCAGCCGCTGCAGGGCCTGATCGATGAGCTTGCGCAATACCGCGGGGCCGATGCCCTCGATCGCCGGATACACAGGATCGAGACGGTCGCTGAGTTCGACTTCGCCGGCGCCGCCTAGGATGCGATAGCTCGGATGCACGATTTCCAGTCCGTGCTGTCCGGGCCGGGGCGTGCCGTACACGCGGACCCGCGTGCCCGGCGCGAACTGCGCCACCTGCTGCGAGCGGAAATGGAAGAACCGCAACACAAGCGTCGCGTACGAATCGTCGCCGATGGCGACGCGCAGCATCGGCCGGTAGCGGAAGCCGCGCTCGACCGCTTCCACCGTGCCCTCGACCTGCGCCGGCAGGCCCGGCTGCAGTTTGCGGATGGGCGTGAGCGCAGTGCGGTCTTCGTACTGTCGCGGGAGATGGAACCACAGGTCCTGCAGCGTCAGCAGCCCGCGCGCGGCCAGTTTCTCGGCGACCGCAGCGCCGACACCGCTGAGTGCGGTCAGCGGCTGTGCGGCCGGATCGAGCTGCGGTGTGCGACGTGGCGGCGCGGCAGGCATGCGGATGCGTGCGTGCGCGGACTCAGGAACGCGACGCTGCGGGATGCGGCGAGCGGTGCCGTGCGATCAGCCAAGCACCATGATCGCATCGACCTCGAACTTCGCGCCGCGGGGCAGCGCCGACACTTCGATGGTCGAACGCGCCGGATAAGGCGCCGAGAACACATCCTGCATCACTGCGTTGACCGCCGCGAACTCGGACAGATCGGTCAGATACAGACCGACGCGGACGATGTCGTCGAACGAGCCGCCGGCGGCCTGGCAGACCGCGCGCAGGTTCGCGAACGCCTGCCGCGCCTGCTCGGTGATGTCGCCTTCGACGATGAGTCCGGAGTTCGGATCCAGCGGAATCTGCCCGGACAGAAACACCATGTCGCCGGCGCGGGTGGCCTGGGAGTATGGGCCGATGGCGGCGGGAGCGGCGGAGGATTGGATGGGTTCGCGGGGCATGGCATGGGCTCGGAAAGGGAGGATTTCGGTAGTTTAACGTCACGGGCAGCGTCGACCGATCGATCGTATCGTCGGACCGGAGCTCGACCTACATCCGCTGCACGCCGTGCACCACGCCGAGGCGGCGCACGCGACGGATCACGTCGGCGAGATGGGTGCGATCGCTGACCTCGATGCCGAAGCGGATGACCGCGATATTCTTGTCGCGATCCAGGTATTCGACCGAATCGATGTTCGAGTCGGCGACCGCGATCGCCGCAGCGACCTGTGCGAGCACGCCGGGGCGATTGTCGACCTCGACCCGCAAGGCGACCTGGTAATCGCCGGTGATCTCGCGATCCCAGCCGATCGACACCCAGCGTTCCGGCGACTTGCGATATTCGGCCAGGTTAGCGCAATCGGTGCGATGCACCACGACGCCACGACCGGCCGTGTGATAGCCCATCACGTCGTCGCCGGGAATCGGCATGCAGCAGTTCGCGAACGTCACCACGCCACGCTCGGCTCCGGTGATCAGGATCTTCTCGCCCTGACGCGCACCGAAGGCCAGATCCACCGCATCGCTCTTGTCGGGCAGACGATGCGCAAGCACCTGCGCGACCTGGGTCGGCATGCGGTTGCCCAGCGCGATGTCGGCCAGCAGCGCCTCCAATCGCGGATAGCGATGATCGGCCAGATAGCTTTCGAGCCGGGTCTGCGGCACGCGGTCGAGCGAACTGCCGAGCCCTTCCAGCGCGCGGTCGAGCATCCGGTGTCCCAATTGCACCGCATCCTCGTGTTCCAGTTGCTTGAGCTGATGGCGGATCGCGGTGCGGGCCTTGCCGGTGACCACGAACTCCAGCCATTGCGGTTTCGGCGCCGCCGATTTCGCGGTGATGATCTCGACGCTCTGGCCGCTGACGAGCTTGGTGCGCAGCGGCACCAGGCGCTTGTCCACGCGCGCCGCCACCGCATGGTTGCCGACGTCGGTATGCACACCGTAGGCGAAATCCAGCGTGGTCGAATTGCGCGGCAGCGCCATGATGTCGCCCTTGGGCGTGAACAGATAAACCTCGTCCGGAAACAGGTCGATCTTCACGTTCTCCAGGAATTCGAGCGAAGAGCCCGTCGCGCGCTGGGATTCGATCAGGTTCGCCACCCACGACTGCGCGCGGTTCTGCGCGCTGTTCGCGCTGCCGCCGTGCTTGTAGGACCAGTGCGCCGCGATGCCGCGCTCGGCGATGAGGTCCATTTCCTCGGTGCGGATCTGCACTTCGATCGGCGAACCGTAAGGCCCGAACAGCACGGTGTGCAGCGATTGATACCCGTTGGCCTTGGGAATGGCCACGAAATCGCGAAACCGCCCGTCCACGGGTTTGAATACCGAATGCACCACGCCGAGCGCGTGATAGCACTCCGGTACCGAACGCACGACCAGGCGGAAGCCGAACATGTCCATGACCTGGGTGAAGGTTTTACCCTCGGCGCGCATCTTGGTGTAGATGCTCCAGGGCGACTTCACCCGGCCCACGAGCCGGAAATCGAAGCCTTCCTTCACCAGTCGTTGCGCGAGCTGCGCCTCGATCTTCGCCAGCGCTTCCCGACGCACCACCGGTTGGGTGCGGATGCGCCGCGCCAGCACGGCATGGCGCCACGGGTGCAGCGCGCGAAAACCGAGATCCTGCAACTCGGCCTTGATCAGATTCATGCCCAACCGCTGCGCGATCGGCGCGTAGATCTCCAGCGTCTCGCGCGCGATGCGGGTCCGCGCTTCCGCGCTCTGCGCGCCGAGGGTGCGCATGTTGTGCAGACGATCCGCGAGCTTGATCAGGATCACGCGCAGATCGCGCGCCATCGCGAGCATCATCTTGCGGAAGCTTTCCGCCGCGGCTTCCTGGCGATCGCGGAACTGCAGCTTGTCCAGTTTGGTGACCCCTTCCACGAGGTCGGCCACCGTCGCGCCGAACTCCGAGGCGATCTCCTCGCGGGTCAGCGGCGTGTCTTCGATGGTGTCGTGCAGGATCGCCGCCACCAGGGTTTCGATGTCCACACCCTGCTCGGCCAGCACGGTCGCCGCGGCCACGGGGTGGGTGATGTAGGGCTCGCCGGATTTGCGGGTCTGACCGGCGTGCGCGGCGGCGCCGACGCGCCAGGCGCGGACGAGCGTGGCGCGCTGATCCTCGGGCAGATAGATCGCCGCCGCCTCCAGCGCGCGGACGTAGTCCGGAAGTTCCGCGTCGGGTGCGGGCGTGGGACCGGCGAGGATCGGCTCAAGTTGACTCATGCCCGAAGACTAAGCGGAAACGCCGGACTTTGGGAGACGGTCCGTGGCGGCCTGCATGGCGACCGGCGATGGTCCCGAAACGGCGAAGCCCCGCCGGAGCGGGGCTTCGTGAACACGGATGCGGCCGGATGATGCGACCGGAGTTAGAGGTCGTCGCCCTTCGACAGATCGTCGTCGGCCACCACTTCCGCGGCGGCCCATTCGAGGGCTTCGCGCTCCTTGCGCTCGCGTTCGGACTTCTCGACGGCATCGATGTAGCCGTTGTCGATGCGGCGAGCGGCGATTTCGCGCAGCGCCAGCACCGTCGGCTTGTCGTTCGCTTCGCTGTTGTCGAGCTGCGGCTCGACGCCGTTGGCGAGCTGACGGGCGCGCTTGGCGGCCATCATGACGAGCTCGAAACGGTTGTCGACGACTTCCAGGCAATCTTCCACGGTGATGCGGGCCATAGCGCTCCCGGCGGCCAGAGGCCGTCCGACTGATGTGTGTGAACCGGCGATTGTAGCGATTTCAAGGACTTCGGCACAAGCCCGGGCTTCATCCGGGACGGGATCGGCGGATCAGGTCGATCCGACGCCTGCCTTGCGAATCAACGACTTGCCGAGACCTGCAGAATCCTCCGGAACGTCAGATTGACCCGCTCGCCCACCGGCCGGGCGGTCGCCGGCAAGGCGTGGCGATAACTGGACTGGGTCGCACCCGCCATCACCAGCAGACTGCCATGCGGCAGATCCAGCGCCACACGCCGCCCCTCGCCCCGCGGCTTGAGCGCGAACCGCCGGGTTGCGCCCAGACTGATCGAAGCGATCACCGGGCGAGGACCCAGCTCGGGCTCATCGTCGCTGTGCCAGCCCATGCGGTCGCGGCCGTCGCGGTAGCGGTTGGCGAGAACACTGTTGAAGTCGACACCGAGCGCCTCCCGCAGACGGAGCCGAAGCCCCGCCAGGGCATCCGGCCATGGGTGCGGATCGAAACGGGTGCGCGAATAGGTGTAGACGGCGCCAGGGTCGCCGATCCATCGGCTCAACCTCGGCGAATCGACCGTCCGGCCGAACATCCGGATGCGATGGACCTCCCAACCGGGATCCACCAACAACGCGGAGAGCAGCGCATCGGCTTCGCCGCGCGCCAGCCACGTCGGCGCGAACCACAGGTCGGCGCCGGGCAGATCGATCCGCTGCGAATCGGGGAATGCGGGGGAAGCGGGCATCCACGCATGCTGCCGATTTGCCCCCGCCGCCGCAAACCCGGAAAATCGTCGGTCCGCCATCACCGGCCCGGAGCCCAGCCAATGACCGACAGCGCGCACAACGACGTAGGGCCCGACGCGATCGAGCGCGACGTGATGGAGTACGACGTCGTCGCCGTCGGCGCCGGCCCCGCCGGTCTGGCGTTCGCGATCCGGCTGAAGCAGCTGAATCCGGAGATCAGCGTCTGCGTGATCGAAAAGGCGTCGACCATCGGCGCACAGATCCTGTCCGGCGCGGTGATCGAAACCGGCCCACTCGACAAACTCCTGCCGGATTGGCGCGCCAATCCGCCGCCGATCTGCGTACCCGCCACCGAAGACGAGTTCTGGCTGCTGAGCAAGACCGGCGGCCGCAAGCTGCCGGTGCCACCGGGCATGAACAACCACGGCAACGTGATCGTCTCGCTCGGCGCGATGTGCGCGTGGATGGCGCCGCAGGCCGAGGCCCTCGGCGTCGAGATCTATCCAGGCTTCGCCGCGGCGGAAACGCTGCACGACGACGATGGCAAGGTCGTGGGCGTGCGCATCGGCGACATGGGCGTGGCGAAGGACGGTTCGCACAAACCGGGCTTCACCGCCGGCATCGACATCCGCGCGAAGGTCACCGTGCTCGCAGAAGGCGCGCGCGGCCATCTGACCAAGCGCCTGATCGAACGCTTCAAGCTCGATGCCGACAGCGACCCGCAGGGCTATTCGATCGGCATCAAGGAGTTGTGGCAGGTGCCGGAGGATCGCGTGACGCCCGGGAAGATCGTGCACAGCTTCGGCTGGCCGGCGGACAACCACACCTACGGCGGCAGCTTCCTGTATCACCTGGACAAGGGCCGGATCGCGCTCGGTTATGTCAGCGGTCTGGATTACAGCGATCCGGACTACAAACCATGGGAAGCCTTCCAGCAATGGAAGAACCATCCGATGATCAAACCGCTGCTCGATGGCGGTTCGATCGTGTCCGCGGGCGCGCGCGCCATCGTCACCGGCGGCTGGCAATCGCTGCCGAAGACCGAAATGCCGGGCGCGCTGCTGATCGGCGATACCGCTGGTCTACTCAACGTGCCGAAAGTCAAAGGCACGCATCAGGCAATCCGTTCCGGCATGCTCGCCGCGGAGCATCTCGTCGCGTCGTCGCTGGCGCCGGAAGGTTTCGACGCGAAACTGCGCGCTTCCGACGCGATGGCCGAACTGAAGAAAGTCCGCAACATCAAACCGGGCTTCAAGCGCGGCCTGTGGTTCGGCATGCTCAATGCCGCGTGGGAAACCATTACCGGCGGCGCATCGCCGTGGACCCTGAAAAACAAGGCGGACTGGTCGTCGCTACACAAGATCGGCGCGCACGAAGCGCCGAAGCGCGACTACATCGACCGCACGCTCGCCCCGCGCGATCGTCTCGCATCGGTGTACTACGCGGCGACCGAGCACGACGAAGACCAGCCGGTGCATTTGCGTGTGCGCGACACCTCGGTCTGCGTGACGCAATGCGCCGAGGAGTACGGCAATCCCTGCACGAAATTCTGCCCGGCGGGGGTATACGAAATCGTCAGTGACGACGCGGGCAAACGCCTGCAGATCAACGCCGCCAACTGCGTGCACTGCAAGACCTGCGATATCAAGGACCCGTATCGCATCATCGATTGGGTGACGCCGGAAGGCGGCTCGGGGCCGAACTACCAGAACCTCTGAGCGCACGCCCCGAACGACGAAACGCCCGGTTTCCCCGGGCGTTTCGCGTTTCTGCGTGAGATGCGACGATCACATCGCGCTGCGCCTGCCCGTCGACATCGCCTGCGGATCGGTCGTAACCGGATTCGCCTGGTTCGGTTGCATCGCATCGCCGGCCAACTTCCGCAGATTGTCGTCCATCGGCGTGGTCGCGGCCTGCGTCCTGTCCACGAACGCCTTCTTGCCTGATGGATTCGACGGTTCGCCATCGCCGATGAACAGATTCTGCTGGCCAGCCGACGTCGGATTGCCGAGCGCGACATAGCCGATCCGGTCCATGCCGTTCTGTCTCGCGAGCACCGTCAGGCTGGCGGCAGTCTCCGTGACCGGAAGCTTCGCGCCCTCGCCGTTGAGTTTCTGCACGCCGGCGACCGCCTGCTCGTACAGCGTCCGATTCTCCGGACGAAGCAGAACCCCCTGCTTTTCGCGGAAATTGGCGGCAGCATCATCGATGCGGGCGACCGGTTCGAATGCAGGCTCCGAGGCCCGCGTGACCGGCCGTGAAGGACGCGATCCGCCACCGAAACTGATCGTGAGCCCGACCATCCCGTACGCTTCGCGGGTATCGGGGCGATAACCCGCCTCGGCCGTGAACTTGTAGCGATCGTTGCCGGTCGTCGACACTTTCGCGCCGAACTCCGAAAGCCGGAACGCACCGGACGCATTGTCCGCGCGAACGACGCCGCCGTACTCGAGATCCTTGCTCTTGTAATTGATGGAGGCGCCAAGATCGATCTTGGGGCCGAATTTCCCGTCCAGCGTCAGCGAGCCCGCGCCCTTGTCGAAACCGAGCTTGGCATCGAAGCCGAGCGATGTGCCGAGCCGATCGGCCATCACTTGGGCATTGAAGGCGTTGCCGTTGGCGAAACTCGCGCCGAGTTTGTAGTTGGATGTGCCGTTGGGCTCATCAATCCGGAAACTGGCCAGCCCTTTGCCGTCACGACCGATGCCGAAACTGCCGTCGGCGCCATAGACACTGCCTCCCGGTGTCCGGGCGAGATCGAAATTGAGCGTATCGCCGTTTCCGAACAACAGCTTCGAATTCAGCGAGGCACTGTTCGCCGGCTCGTCGACACGGAATCCGCCGCTTCCGCTTCCGTTTTTCCCGAGCTTGAAGGTGCTCTCGGCGCCATAAATGGCGCCGTCCTTCGTGTTCATGTAATCGGCATTGAGGCCGAATCCGTCGTTGAACTTGAGTTTGGTATTGAACATCGACGTGCCGGCGGGCTCGTCGATGCGGAACTGCGCGGTGCCGTTCCCATCCTTGCCGAGTTTGAACGCACCGTCGGCACCGTAGATCGCGCCGTTACGGGTGTTGGTGTAGTCGGCATTGAGACTGAAATCGTCGTTGAACTTCAGCTTCGTGTTGAACAGCGAGGTGCCATTGGGCTCATCGACCCGGAACTGCGCGGTGCCGTTGCCATCGCGGCCGAGTTTGAACGCGCCGTCGGCGCCATAGACCTGGCCCAGGGCAGTGCGACTCCAGTCGGCATTGAGCCGGAAATCGTCGTTGAATTTGAGCTTGGTATCGGCACTCGCGGTGCCGTTGGGCTCATCGACGCGGAACTGCGCAGTGCCGTTGCCGTCCCGGCCGAGCTTGAACGCGCCGTCGGCACCATAGACTTGGCCGAGGGCGGTGCGACTCCAGTCGGCATTGAGCCGGAAATCGTCGTTGAATTTGAGCTTGGTATCAGCACTCGCAGTGCCGTTGGGCTCATCGACCCGGAACTGCGCGGTACCGCTGCCACTCTGACCGAGCTTGAACGCACCATCGGCACCGTAGATCGCGCCGTTACGGGTGTTGGTGTAGTCGCCATTGAGACTGAAGTCATCGTTGAACTTCAGCTTCGTGTTGAACAGCGAGGTGCCGTTGGGCTCATCGACCCGGAACTGCGCAGTGCCGTTGCCGTCCCGGCCGAGCTTGAACGCGCCGTCGGCGCCATAGACCTGACCGAGGGCGGTGCGACTCCAGTCGGCATTGAGCCGGAAATCGTCATTGAACTTCAGCTTGGTGTCGGCACTCGCGGTGCCGTTGGGCTCATCGATCCGGAACTGTGCGGTGCCATTGCCATCGCGGCCGAGTTTGAACGCGCCGTCGGCACCATAGACCTGGCCCAGGGCGGTGCGACTCCAGTCGGCATTGAGCCGGAAATCGTCGTTGAATATGAGCTTGGTATCAGCACTCGCGGTCCCGTTGGACTCATCGACCCGGAACTGCGCGGTCCCGTTGCCACTCTGACCGAGCTTGAACGCACCGTCGGCAC
Source organism: Lysobacter hankyongensis (assembly GCF_039543145.1). NCBI lineage: Bacteria > Pseudomonadati > Pseudomonadota > Gammaproteobacteria > Lysobacterales > Lysobacteraceae > Lysobacter > Lysobacter hankyongensis. Next base: position 773,662 of record NZ_BAABJE010000001.1, read on the forward strand.
CATAGACCTGGCCCAAGGCGGTGCGACTCCAGTCGGCATTGAGCCGGAAATCGTCATTGAACTTCAGTTTGGTGCCGGCACTCACGGTGCCGTTGGGCTCGTCGACGCGGAACTGCGCGGTTCCATTGCCATCTCGCCCGAGCTTGAATGCGCCGTCGGCACCATAAACCTGCCCTATGCTAGAGCGATTCCAATCGGCGTTGATGAAAGTGCTGTCGCCGAGTTGCAGATTGCTTCCAAATCGGTAGGTTCCCGCATTCGGAGAGGCCAATGCGTCGAACTTGAAGAGACTGCCGTTGCCCACGCCAAAGCGACCGTTCAGACCGTACTCGTCGATCGCGAACGCCGGGTCGGTGCGCAGTTTCGTATGCGCGCCCAGCAGATCCCCATTTCGGAAAACGTAATCGGCATTACCCGGGAAGAGCCCCGGTGAAAGCTCTCGGCCGCTTCCGCTCAATGTTCCGCCAAAAAGCGGTGTCCTGAACCCCAATGGCGGATCGCCTGCAGGCTTTGTGGTCGGATCCGACCCTAGTGCCTGCTCTGGAACCGGATCGTTTTTCGGATCGGGCATGACCATCTCCTTGCGCCAATACCGGTATGGCGCTCGTTTGAGTAAGCCTTGGCGAACGCTACATCAAAGTCAAGTAGAGCGACGATTTCATCCCTCGCTCAAATCGTCGCGCAAAGAAAAACCCCGCAGCCTTAGCTGCGGGGTTTTGGGTAAAGACCCTGGCGATGACCTACTCTCGCATGCTAAATGCACACTACCATCGGCGCATGCGCGTTTCACTTCCGAGTTCGGGATGGGATCGGGTGGTTCCACGCAGCTATTATCACCAGGGAGAGGGTGGAGGGTCGCATGCTTCTTGCGAAGCAGCGCTCACGCTCTCATTGGGTCTTGGGACGTAACGAGGTTGTGCCGAACGTCGACGCGTCGTCGAGGTTAAGGCAACTTGAGGTTATATGGTCAAGCCACACGGATCATTAGTACAGGTTAGCTCAACGCATTGCTGCGCTTACACACCCTGCCTATCAACCACCTAGTCTTGATGGTTCCTTCAGGGGGCTTGTGCCCCGGGAGATCTCATCTTGAGGCGCGCTTCCCGCTTAGATGCTTTCAGCGGTTATCGCTTCCGAACGTAGCTACCCGGCAGTGCCACTGGCGTGACAACCGGAACACCAGAGGTTCGTCCACTCCGGTCCTCTCGTACTAGGAGCAGCCCCTCTCAAATCTCCAACGCCCACGACAGATAGGGACCGAACTGTCTCACGACGTTCTGAACCCAGCTCGCGTACCACTTTAAATGGCGAACAGCCATACCCTTGGGACCGACTACAGCCCCAGGATGTGATGAGCCGACATCGAGGTGCCAAACACCGCCGTCGATATGAACTCTTGGGCGGTATCAGCCTGTTATCCCCGGAGTACCTTTTATCCGTTGAGCGATGGCCCTTCCATACAGAACCACCGGATCACTAAGACCTACTTTCGTACCTGCTTGATCCGTCGATCTTGCAGTCAAGCACGCTTATGCCTTTGCACACAGTGCGCGATGTCCGACCGCGCTGAGCGTACCTTCGTGCTCCTCCGTTACTCTTTAGGAGGAGACCGCCCCAGTCAAACTACCCACCATACATGGTCCCCGACCCGGATTACGGGCCCAGGTTAGAACGTCAAGCACATCAGGGTGGTATTTCAAGGTTGCCTCCACGACAGCTAGCGCCATCGCTTCAAAGGCTCCCACCTATCCTACACAGACGAACTCAACGTTCAATGTAAAGCTATAGTAAAGGTTCACGGGGTCTTTCCGTCTTGCCGCGGGAACGCTGCATCTTCACAGCGATTTCAATTTCACTGAGTCTTGGGTGGAGACAGCGCCGCTGTCGTTACGCCATTCGTGCAGGTCGGAACTTACCCGACAAGGAATTTCGCTACCTTAGGACCGTTATAGTTACGGCCGCCGTTTACTGGGGCTTCGATCAAGAGCTTCGCTTGCGCTGACCCCATCACTTAACCTTCCAGCACCGGGCAGGCGTCACACCCTATACGTCCACTTTCGTGTTTGCAGAGTGCTGTGTTTTTGATAAACAGTCGCAGCGGCCTGGTCACTGCGGCCCCCCTCAGCTATTAACCATGGAGGGCGCACCTTCTCCCGAAGTTACGGTGCTATTTTGCCTAGTTCCTTCACCCAAGTTCTCTCAAGCGCCTGAGAATTCTCATCCTGCCCACCTGTGTCGGATTACGGTACGGTCTGCGTAAGCTGAAGCTTAGGAGCTTTTCCTGGAAGCGTGATATCAGTTGCTTTGTCCAATAGGACTCGTCCTTGGTCTCAACGTTGCTCCCCCGGATTTGCCAAAGGGAACCGCCTCAACCATCTCACCGGGACAACCAACGCCCGGCCAACTTAACCTTCTCCGTCCCTCCATCGCACTTACGCGAGGTGCTGGAATATTAACCAGCTTCCCATCGACTACGCATTTCTGCCTCGCCTTAGGGGCCGACTAACCCTGCGCCGATTAACGTTGCGCAAGGAAACCTTGGGCTTTCGGCGTGCGGGCTTTTCACCCGCATTATCGTTACTTATGTCAGCATTCGCACTTCCGATACCTCCAGCAGACTTCTCAATCCACCTTCAACGGCTTACGGAACGCTCCTCTACCGCGCATACCGAAGTATGCACCCCAAGCTTCGGTTTACCGCTTAGCCCCGTTAAATCTTCCGCGCAGACCGACTCGACCAGTGAGCTATTACGCTTTCTTTAAAGGGTGGCTGCTTCTAAGCCAACCTCCTGGCTGTCTGTGCCTTTCCACATCGTTTCCCACTTAGCGGTAATTTGGGACCTTAGCTGTGGGTCTGGGTTGTTTCCCTTTTCACGACGGACGTTAGCACCCGCCGTGTGTCTCCCGCGCAGTCTGTCTTGGTATTCGGAGTTTGCCATGGTTTGGTAAGTCGCAATGACCCCCTAGCCATAACAGTGCTCTACCCCCAAGAAGATTCACGCGAGGCGCTACCTAAATAGCTTTCGAGGAGAACCAGCTATCTCCGGGTTCGATTAGCTTTTCACTCCTAATCACACCTCATCCCCTACCTTTGCAACGGGAGTGGGTTCGGGCCTCCAGTTGATGTTACTCAACCTTCACCCTGGGCATGACTAGATCACCCGGTTTCGGGTCTACTGCCTGCGACTATGCGCCCTATTCAGACTCGGTTTCCCTTCGCCTCCCCTATACGGTTAAGCTTGCCACAAACAGTAAGTCGCTGACCCATTATACAAAAGGTACGCCGTCACCCTTGCGGGCTCCGACTGCTTGTACGCACACGGTTTCAGGGTCTATTTCACTCCCTTCACCAGGGTTCTTTTCGCCTTTCCCTCACGGTACTGGTTCACTATCGGTCGGTCAGTAGTATTTAGCCTTGGAGGATGGTCCCCCCATGTTCAGACAGGGTTTCACGTGCCCCGCCCTACTCAATTTCATCGACTGAGCCCTTTCACATACAGGGCTATCACCTTCTATGGCCGACCTTTCCAGGCCGTTTTGTTAAAGCTCAATCGACTTTTGGGCTAGTCCCCGTTCGCTCGTCGCTACTCAGGGAATCTCGGTTGATTTCTTTTCCTACGGTTACTTAGATATTTCAGTTCACCGCGTTCGCTTCCAGCAGCTATGTATTCACTGCAGGATACCCTTACGGGTGGGTTTCCCCATTCGGACATCGCCGGATCAAAGCTTGTTGCCAGCTCCCCGACGCTTTTCGCAGGCTGCCACGTCCTTCATCGCCTCTGACCGCCAAGGCATCCACCGTGTGCGCTTATTCGCTTGACCATATAACCTCAAGTCGCCTCAAGGTCATGTCGTCGCGAACACAACGACTACAACTTCATTAATAAAGCATCTCGCGATGCTCGCCTTAGCCTCTTTCGACACGTTTAGACATTCGTCTCAAACGCTCGTTACGTCCCAAGTTTTCAAAGAACAGGAAACCGGCTTCAACGCCAGGATCCATTCAAATCTTTAAGTGTGCGCGACTTCATCC
>NZ_BAABJE010000001.1:780194-850955 GCF_039543145.1 Lysobacter hankyongensis
GAATCCTGCGGACACCGTTGCGAGGGCGCGCATTGTGCACGGCAACAAAGCGTTTGGGAAGAGGCGGTCGATGATCGGTACATCTTGACGCCGGACGCGCACTCCGGAATGGTCGCAACAACAATCGCAATTCCAACCGAGGGAGTTCGTCCATGCGTATCTCTGGCGTCGCAGTCCTGTTTTTAAGCATTTTCGCGAGCGGCTGCGGCAACGCGCAGGAACATTGGGTGGAGCTGCAGGGGCAGCGATTCGAGGTTGAAATCGCCGACGACAATGAAGAGCGCGCGCGTGGACTGATGTTCCGCGAGTCGATGGAGGACGATCGCGGCATGCTTTTCATCCACGATCATCAATCGCCGCAGGCGTACTGGATGAAGAACACCAAGATTCCTCTCGACATCCTGTACTTCGACAAGGATCGGAAGCTGGTCGCGCAACAGCGCGACGTGCCCCCGTGTTCGCTCGGCAATCGTTGCCCGCCCTATCCCAGCAATGCGCCCGCTCTGTATGTGCTCGAGCTCAACGCCGGGCAAGCGGCCAAGCTGGGGTTGAAGGATGGGGCGACGCTGACCTTCGGTCCGGACATTCCGCCCGCACGCTGAATCGGCGGCTGGTGGGCCTTGTACCGCGACGGGGCAGACCGCAGTCTTGAACCATGACCACGCTGTTCACCCTCCCCGACTGGTCGGCATTGGCCGGCCTCGACGACGACCAGATTCCGCTGCTCGGCAGCGCGCTGCTCATCGCGCACGACGAGTACCCGGAACTGGACCCGGCCGCCTGCAATGCGATGGTCGAGGCCCATGTCGCCTCGTTGCGCGAGGAAGTCACGACGATCGACAGCGCCCCCCTGAAGATGCAGGCGATCAACCATCGGCTGTTCGACGAGCTGGGCTATGCCGGCAATCACGACGAGTACTACGACCCCCGGAACAGCTACCTGAACGAGGTACTGGCCCGGCGTCTGGGCAATCCGATCTCCCTGGCAGTCGTACAGATGGAAGTGGCGCGCCGGCTTGGGGTGCCGTTGGACGGCATCTCCTTCCCCGGGCATTTCCTGGTCCGGCTGCCGGTGGATGACGGCGTGCTGGTGATGGACCCATTCAATCGCGGGCGCCCGCTGAACGCGGACGAGCTCCGGCAGCGGGCCCGGCCGCATTTCGGCGAAGACGTACCGGACGAGGCCCTGATGCAGATCCTCGACCCCGCCCCGCCGCGAGCGATCCTGGTGCGGATGCTGCGCAACCTGCATGCGCTGTATGCGGAGAATGGCGACTGGGCGCGATCGGTACGCTGCGCCGACCGCATCCTGAGGCTGCTGCCGGACAACGCCGACGCCCTGCGCGACCGGGGACTGGGATATTCGGAGCTGGGCCACTCGATCGGCGCGGCCCGCGATCTGGCCCGGTATCTGCAGACGAATCCGGAAGCGGAAGACGCCGAGGCGATCCGCCATCGGCTGGTGGAACAGGGCGTCCGTCGACAGCCCCTGCACTGAACCGTATTCAGGCCTGACGGGTTGATCCGAGAGAACCGGCTCAATCAACGGAAAAACGTGATGCGGGGAATCCTGCGCAGACTTGGACTCACTCTCGACGAATCAATCGCTTGCGCGCCGATTCCGGCCGAAGCTGCCGGCCGGGATCGTCCTGACGCGCTTGTTCAGCAGTCTGCCGGGCGGCTCAGATCGTTTCCATCTCGAAGTCGCTCTTGGTCACGCCGCAGTCGGGGCAGGTCCAGGTGTCGGGGATGTCTTCCCAGCGGGTGCCCGGTGCGAGGCCCTCATCCGGCAGTCCCTTGGCCTCGTCGTAGATGAAACCGCAGACGACGCACATCCAGGTGCGATAGACAACAGGGCTTGCAACATCGCTCATCGGGGAAAGTCTCGGGTTCGAGGGAAACAACGATTGTCCCATCCCGTGCGCCGCGCCGGAAGCGCGCCGACGGCCTCAGGGCAACGGTTCGAAGTCTGCCTTGGTGGCGCCGCATTGCGGGCAGAACCAGTCGTCCGGCAGCGCGGAAAAGGGCGTACCCGGCGGGATGCCGGCGTCCGGATCGCCCTCGGCCGGGTCGTAGATGTGGTGACAGGTGGTGCAGCGGTAGCGGCGTGAGGCCTCATCGGCGGCGTTCATCGGATAATGTCCTTGTATCCAGAATGCGTATTCTGCCGGTTGTGCGGCAGATCCTCCAGATGACCCCGTCCCCGCTTCCCGTCCCGCCGCTGCGCGGGCTGTACCTGATCACCCCCGACGAGCCTGACACCGAGCGGCTGCTCGATCGCGTGCGCGCCGTGCTGGGCCATGCGGCACTGCTGCAGTACCGCAACAAGACCGCCGACGCCGCGTTGCGGCACCGCCAGATGGCGGCACTGCTGCCGCTATGTCGCGCAGCAGGCGTGCCGCTGATCGCGAACGACTATGCCGACCTGGCGATCGCCATCGGCGCGGACGGCGTGCATCTGGGCGAGGACGATGGCGACCCGGCCGCGGTCCGCGCACGGCTGGGTGCGAACGCGATCATCGGCGTCTCCTGCTACGACGACCTCGCACTGGCGCGGGCGGCCGCGGCGGCGGGTGCGAGCTACATCGCTTTCGGCGCCTTCTTCCCCTCCTCGACCAAGCCGAACGCCCGCCGCGCGTCGCTCGATCTGCTGCGCGATAGCGCAGAACTCCGGCTGCCACGAGTGGCCATCGGCGGCATCACCCCGGACAATGCGCGTGGTCTGGTCGCATCCGGTGCCGACCTGCTGGCCGTGATCAGCGGGGTCTTCGACGCCCCCGACCCTCCGGCTGCCGCGCGCGCCTACCGTGCCGCGTTCGAATCCACCGCCCCCGAATTCCCCACCTGACCGACGAGATCCTGATGAAGACCGAGCGTTCCCACGATCTGTTCACCCGCGCCCAGAACCTGATGCCCGGCGGCGTCAATTCGCCGGTGCGCGCTTTCAAATCGGTGGGCGGCGAACCGTTCTTCGTCGAACGCGCGGACGGTGCGTATCTGTTCGACGCCGACGGCAACCGTTACATCGATTACGTCGGTTCGTGGGGGCCGATGATCGCCGGCCACAATCACCCCAAAGTATTGGAGGCGGTGATCGGCACCGCCCGCAACGGCTTGAGCTTCGGCACTCCGAATCCGCTGGAAGTGACGATGGCCGAGACCATCACGCGGCTGATTCCGAGTTGCGAGATGGTGCGCATGGTCAATTCCGGCACCGAGGCCACGCTGTCGGCGATCCGGCTGGCGCGCGGCGCCACCGGGCGCAATCGGATCGTGAAGTTCGAGGGCTGCTACCACGGCCACGGCGATTCGTTCCTGGTGAAGGCCGGTTCGGGCATGTTGACCCTCGGCGTGCCGACCTCGCCCGGCGTGCCCGCGGGCCTGAGCGAGCTGACCGCAACGCTCAGCTACAACGATTTCGAGGGCGCGACCCGCCTGTTCGACGAGATCGGCGGCGAAGTGGCGGCGGTGATCATCGAACCTGTCGTCGGCAACGCCAACTGCATCCCGCCGCGCGCCGGCTATCTGCAGCATCTGCGCGACCTGTGCACGCAGCACGGCGCGCTGCTGATCTTCGACGAAGTCATGACCGGCTTCCGCGTCGCCCTGGGCGGCGCGCAGGCGGTGTACGGCATCACCCCGGACCTGAGCACCTTCGGCAAGATCATCGGCGGCGGCATGCCGGTGGGCGCGTACGGCGGCCGCGCCGACCTGATGCGCCAGATCGCGCCGAGCGGCCCGATCTACCAGGCCGGCACGCTCAGCGGCAATCCGGTGGCGATGGCCGCCGGTCTGGCGATGCTGGAACTGATCCAGGCGCCGGGTTTCTACGAGACCCTGGACGCGCGCACCGCGACCCTGTGCGCGGGTCTCGAAGCGGCGGCGCAGGACGCCGGCGTGCCTTTCAGCACCAACCGCGTCGGCAGCATGTTCGGCCTGTTCTTCACGGCGGAGAAAGTCGAAACCTACGCCCAGGCCACCGCGGGCGATACCGCTGCATTCAACCGCTTCTTCCACGCGATGCTGGAACACGGCGTGTATCTGGCGCCGTCGGCGTTCGAGGCCGGCTTCCTGTCGATGGCCCACGATGACGCGGTGATCGCAGCGACGATCGAGGCCGCGAAGGGGTCGTTCGCGGAGCTGCGGGCATGAGCGCGCTGCGTCCCGAAACCGTCTCGGTCCATACCGGCAACGAAGCCGACCCCGCCACCGGCGCGGTGGCGCCGCCGATCCATCTGGCCACCACCTTCCGCCATGGTCCAGCGGGCGAGCGCGTCGCAGGTTACGAGTATCAGCGCGAGGGCAATCCAACCAACGATCGCCTGCGCGAGGCGCTGGCCGCGCTGGAAGGCGGCGCGGAGGCGGCGACGTTCGCCTCGGGCATGGCGGCGATGACGACCCTGCTGGAATGCCTGCCGAACGGCGCGCGCGTGCTGATCCCCGACGACTGCTACACCGGCCTGCGCATGCTGTGCGCCGAGTATCTGCCGGAACGCGGCATCGAGGCGGTGATGGTCGACATGGGCGACCTGGACGCAGTGCGCGCGGCCTGCGCGCAGCCGACGGCGATGGTGTGGATCGAAACGCCGTCCAACCCGCGGATGAAGATCAGCGACATCGCCGCGCTGGCGCGGATCGGCCACGCGGCCGGCGCCGTCGTCGTCGCCGACAACACCTTCGCCACCCCGCTGCTGCAGCGCCCGCTGGCGCTGGGCGCGGATGTCGTCATGCACTCGACCACGAAGTATTTCGGCGGCCACAGCGACGTGCTCGGCGGCGCATTGGTGTTCGCCGAACAGGGCGCGCTGAGCGCGAAGGTCGCGCACCGGCTGCACATCACCGGCGCGACCCTGGCGCCGTTCAGCGCCTGGCTGATCCTGCGCGGCTGCCGCTCGCTGGGTGCGCGGATGGCGATGCACTGCGCGAATGCACGCGCGGTCGCCGCCTTCCTCGCCGAACAACCGCAGGTCGAGCGCGTGAACTATCCCGGTCTGGCGTCGCATCCGGGCCACGCCGTCGCCGCGCGGCAGATGCGCGATTTCGGCGGCATGCTCAGCATCGAAGTGCATGGCGGCCGCGAGGCCGCGCTGGCGCTGGCGTCGAAGGTCCGCATCTTCACGCTCGCCACGTCCCTGGGCGGCTGCGAATCGCTGATCGAGCATCGCGCCTCGGTGGAAGGCCCGAACCCGCGCTCACCGCAGAATCTCCTGCGGATGTCGGTAGGCCTGGAGCATGTCGACGATCTGATCGAGGACCTGCGACAGGCGTTGGCCTGACCGGAATGGAGCGCCTCATGACATGGAACTACCGTGTCGTTCGCGGGGATGCGGGTCTTCGCATCCATGACGTGTACTACGACGCAGACGGAAATCCCGTATCGCGACACGAAATGCCGACCTACGTTTACGGCGATACCATCGAGGAACTTCGGTCGCAACTGATGCTGATGCTCGAAGCCCTCGATGAACCCGCCATCGACCAGGAAGCCTTCGATGTGCCGGCGTCGCCGCCCTCCGACAGATAGTCAGGCCTCGACGCCAGCGAAGACCCGCAGCGCCCGGGCCAGCCGCGTCAGGCCTTCGGCGATCTCGTCGTCGGCGATGTTCAGCGCCGGCACGAAACGCAGCACGTCCGGGCCGGCCTGCAGCATCAGCAGGCCTTCGGCCGCGGCGAGATCGAGGATCTCGCCGGCACGCCCTGCATAAACAGGCGCAAGCACCGCGCCGAGCATCAGTCCGCGGCCTCGGACCTCGGCGAACAGCCCCAGCTCGCGATCGATCGCGGCGAGGCCATCGCGCAGCGCGCGACTCTGCGCCTCGACGTTGGCGACGATCTGCGGCGATTGCAGCTTGCGCAGGACCACGCGCGCGACCGCCGCCGCCAGCGCGTTGCCGCCGAAGGTGGTGCCGTGGGCGCCGAACTGCATCGCCTCGGCGACCTTCGGGCCGGCCAGCATCGCGCCGATCGGCATCCCGCCGCCCAGCGCCTTGGCGAGGGTGACGATATCCGGGACGATGCCATCGCCCCAATGCGCGAACAGCGGGCCGGTGCGGCCCATGCCGCACTGGATTTCGTCGAGCACCAGCAAGGCGTCGTGACGGTCGCAGAGCGCGCGCACGCCGGCCAGATACCCGTCGCGCGCCGGCATCACCCCACCCTCGCCCTGCACCGGTTCCAGCATCACCGCGCACACGTCGCCGGCAGCCATCGCCGCGTCGAGCGCATCGAGGTCGTTGAAGTCGACGTGGCGGAACCCGCCGGGCAGCGGCTCGTAGCCGGCCTGATATTTCGGCTGTGCGGTCGCGGTGACCGTGGCCAGGGTGCGGCCGTGGAAACTGCCGTGGCAGGTGACGATGACGCGGCGCTCCGGCGGTCGGCCTTGGGCGCTGGCCCATTTGCGCGCGAGCTTGATCGCGGCCTCGTTGGCCTCGGCGCCGGAGTTGCAGAGGAAGGCGCGCTCGGCGAAACGCGACGCGACGACGAGTTCTTCGGCGAGGCGCACCGGCGGTTCGCTGTAGAACACGTTGCTGGTATGCCAGAGCCTGCCGGCTTGTGCGGTCAGCGCGGCGACCAGATCGGGATCGCAGTGGCCGAGGCCGCAGACCGCGATGCCACCGGCCAGATCGATGTACTCGCGACCGTCGATGTCCCAGAGCCGGCTGCCCTGCCCGCGTTCGAGAATCAGATGGCGCGGCTTGTAGACCGGCAGGTAATAGCGCTGGCCCTTCTCGACCAGCGTCGTGGTGTCGTCATGCATCGCCATCACCAGACGCCGGTGTTCGGCATCGACGCCCACGGCTCCTGCGGCGGCAGGTGGCCGTCCTGCAGCAGCTCCACCGAAATCAGGTCCGGCGAGCGCACGAAGGCCATGTGACCGTCGCGCGGCGGACGGTTGATGGTGTAGCCCATCGCCTGCAGGCGCGCGCAGGTGTCGTAGATGTTCTCCACCCGGAAGGCGAGATGGCCGAAGTTGCGGGCGGAGCCGTAGTCTTCTTCCGAGCCCCAGTTGTAGGTCAGCTCGACCTCGGCGTTCGGGGTTTCGTCGGCGGCGAGGAACACCAGCGTGAACTTGCCGGCCGCGTTCTCCATGCGCCGGGTTTCCTTCAGGCCCAGGCCTTCGCAGAAAAAGCGCAGGGTCGCGTCGAGGTCTCGGACGCGGATCATCGTGTGCAGATATTTCATCGGGGATTCCGGGGGGAGGAAACGATCGGTCGAGGCGCGCTCAGTCGAGTCGCTCAATCGAGGAACAGATCCGGCAGCAGCGGCTGCGACGGGTCGACGGCATAGACCGAGAGATCGGTGACGCCGGCCTCGGCCAGCACCTCGTCGTCGATCAGGAAGCGGCCGTGGAAGCCGGCGGCAGGTCGGGTCAGCACCGCCTGCGCGGCGTCGGCCATGATCTCGGGCCGGCGGCACTGCGCCACATCGACCCCGGGAATCATGTTGATGGCGTCGGTGGCGATGACCGTGCGCGGCCACAGGGCGTTGACCGCGACGCCCTGCGGGCCGAATTCCGCGGCCAGTCCGAGGGTGACGAAGCTCATGCCCATCTTCGCGAGGGTGTAGCCGGTGTGCGGCCCCCACCAGCGCGGCGCCAGGCTCGGCGGCGGCGCAAGCGTGAGGATGTGCGGGTTCGGCGCCTGCAGCAGGTGCGGCAGGCAGGCCTGGGCGCAGAGGAAACTGCCGCGGGCATTGACCTGCTGCATCAGGTCGAAACGCTTCATCGGCGTATCGAGCGTGCCGCGCAGCCAGATCGCGCTGGCGTTGTTGATCAGGATGTCGATGCCGCCGAAGGCGTCGACGGTGGCGGCGACCGCGGCACGGACCTCGTCCTCCTCGCGGATGTCGCATTTCAGCGCGAGCGCGGCTCCGCCCGCGGCTTCCACCGCCGCCGCGGCGCTGTGGATGGTACCGGGCAGCTTGGGATTGGGGACCGCGGATTTCGCGGCGATGGCGACGTTGGCGCCGTCGCGCGCAGCGCGCAGGGCGATGGCCAGGCCGATGCCGCGCGAGGCGCCGGTGATGAAGAGGGTCTTGCCGGCGAGCGTGGTCATGGATGGATTCTCAACTCGGTGGTTGTCATGGTTGGGGGTCATGGTTTGGGCCCCTGGCCTTCATTGTCTTCCCATTTCAGCAGCCGCCGGGTCACGAAACGGTACATGGGCTTGCCGGTACGGAACCACAGGTCGCGCACCCACGAGTGCCGTTTCAGCAGCCGGCGTTCGACCGGGGTGAGCGCCTCGGGGCAGTACGTGCGCTTGTGCTTGAGCAGATGGCGCAGGTCCTCGCGCGCCAGCAGGCGCATCCAGCGCGAACGCGGGCGACCGCAGACCGCGAGCTGGAAATCGATGATCGCCGGGGTGCCGTCGGCGAGCACGAGCCAGTTCGCTTCCTTGGCCAGATCGTTGTGGGCCAGGCCGCGCCGGTGCAGCGACTGCAGACGGCGGCGGGCCAGCCGGAAATAGGCGCGGTCGCCGCGCGGCGGTCGCTGGTACATCGCCGCGCCGTCGAGATAGCTGCGATCGAGCCGGCGACCGTCCCAGCCGAGCAGTTGCGGCACGGCCTCGGCACCCAGCACCTGCCGCAACCCGCGCGCCTCGCGCCGGGCCAGCCACCACGCCGGCAATCGCAGCCACAGCGGCACATGCGCCAGATCGCGACGCACGAACAGCCCGGCGGCACCGCGCATCAGCGCGATCCGGCCGAAGCTGTCGGCCTTGAGGGCCTGCAATTCGATGGCGTCGGGAGACATGACCGGATTGTAAGGCCGCGCCGCCCGCAGCCGGGCCTGCGGGCGGTCGATGGTGGTCGCCTGCCATAATGGCCGGATGACGAGCGCATGGCTTGAGAACATCACCCAATGGATCGGGGCGCATCCCGTCGCCGCCGGCGGCGTGATCTTCCTGATCGCGTTCTGCGATGCGCTGGCGGTCGTGGGCATCGTGATCCCCGCGCTGCCACTGCTGTTCGCGGTCGGCACGCTCATCGGCCTGGGCCACCTCGACGGCCCCTACGCCCTGGCCTGCGCCGCGCTGGGCGCCTTCGCCGGCGACGCCTTCAGTTACTGGCTGGGTCACCGCTGGGGCCCGTCGATGCGCGAGCACTGGCTGTTCCGGCGCTATCCGCAGTTGATCGATCGCGGCGAACGCATGTTCCGCAAGCACGGCAGCAAGGGCATCGTGATCGCCCGCTTCGTCGGCGCGGTGCGGCCGTTCGTGCCCGCGGTGGCCGGCATGCTGCGGATGCCGCTGAAGCGTTACGTCCCGGCCAGCCTGGTCGCCGCGGTGCTGTGGGCCGCCTGTTTCCTCGCCCCCGGCTGGGTCTTCGGCGCCTCCTACGATGCGGTGGCCGCAGTCGCGGACCGCCTGGCGCTGGTGCTGCTGGCGCTGGTCGCGGTGCTGGCGCTGGTCTGGGCCGTGGTGCTCTATACGTATCGCTGGTTCGTCGGCCATGCCGACCGGCTGCTGGCGCGCGCACTGAAATGGACCCGCGCGCACCCGCGTCTGGCCCGCTACGCCGCGCCGCTGATCCAGCAGAACCGCCCGGAATCGGCGGCGCTGGCGATGCTGGCGATGTGCCTCACCGCGATCGGCTGGGGCTGGTTCGCGCTGCTGGCGGTGGTGATGGCCAAGGGCGGGCCGCTGGCGCTGGATCATCAGGTCCATACCGCCATGGCCACCCTGCGCAATCCGCTGGCCGACCGCTTCCTGGCGGCGGTGGCCTCGATCGGCGATCTGCAGGTGCTGTTGCCGGCGCTGGGCCTGACCCTCGGCTGGCTGCTGTGGCGCCGCAGGTTCTCCGCCGCGCTGCACTGGGTCGCGGCGGTGGCGTTCGGGGTCGTGTTCACCGCCTTCCTCGGACTGTCGGTGGACATGCCGCGACCGCCCACCGCGGTCAGCGGCTTCGGGTTTCCGTCGTTCCCGGTGACGATGCTCACCATCGTGTTCGGCTTCTTCGCGGTGCTGATCGCACGCGAGTTGCCCGGGCGCCAGCGCGTCTGGCCGTATCTGGTAGCCGGCGCCGCGGTGGCGCTGCTCGGATTCGCGCGCCTGTATTTCGGTGCGCACTGGTTGAGCGACATCGTCGGCGGCGCGCTGTTCGGCATTCTCTGGCTGCTGGTGCTGGGCATCGCCTACCGCCGGCATATCGGCCGTTCCTTCTGGATGCGCCCGGTGGCCACGGTCTTCTATCTCAGTTTCGCGGTGGCGGTGCTGTGGCATGCGCCGCGCGCCATCGACGGCGTGCTGGCCCAGTTCGTGCCGCCGACACCGACGCGCTCGCTCGCCACGGATGCCTGGTGGCGTGCCGACTGGGCCACGTTGCCCGCGCGCCGCGACGAGCGCGACGAAAGCCGGCGCTGGCCGCTGGATCTGCAGATCGCCGGCCCCCTGGCGCCGATCCGCGCGCGGCTCGAAACGGACGGATGGCAGGTGCAACCGCAGGCGAACTGGGTCGCCACGCTGGGCCTGCTGGATCCCAAGCGCCCGCTGCCGCGGCAACCGGTGCTGCCGGCGACGCTGGACGCGGAGGCCGAAAGTCTGCTGCTGCGACGCCCCGGTGCGCGACCCGGCGAAATCCACGTGCTGCGCATCTGGCGCGCGCCGGTCTTGCTGGACGAAGGCGAACCGCTGTGGGTGGGCAGCACCCAGACGCTGCGCTGGAGCCGCCCGATTCCCGCGTTCGGACTGTGGATGCCGGTCGCCGACGACGGCATGGCGCATGCGCGGGTGCGCAGTGCGCTGGCCGGGTTCGACAGCGCCGAAGGCACGCATCCGCAGGGCGAACTGCAGGTGTTGCGCCTGCGCACCGGCAGGACGAAGACCGCGAACTGAACCGTCGCCGGCGGCTCAGGCAATCAGCGCGAGCAACCGGTCCAGACGCGCGTGCGGGTCGTCTTCCTCCAGCAGCGCCTGCTGCTGCGCATGCGTGACCGACAGTAGTTCCGCCAGCCGCCAGCCCACCCACGCGGCTTCGTCGAAACGCGCCGGCGGCGCATCCGCATGTTCGCCGCCGACCTGATCGATCGCCTGCCGCAACAGGCTGCCGAGCAGGCCATGCTGCGGACGCAGCTCGTCGTCGGGGTCGGGATCGAGCCAATCCACCTGGCCCACCAGCAGCCCGTTGTCGCGCACGTGGGTCTCGCGCACCCGGAAACGGCGCGTGCCGCGCACCAGCAGGGTGAGCAGGCCGTCATCGCTCTTGCCGAAATCCTCGATCCGCGCCTCGGTACCGACCATCGCGGGCGTCGCCGGCTGTCCCGCTTCGCCGCCGTCCAGGATCAGGCACACGCCGAAACCGGTGCCGCTGCGACCGCAGTCGCGGACCAGATCGAGGTAGCGGGTTTCGAAAATGCGCAGGCCCAGCGAACCGCCCGGCACCAGCACGGTTCGCAGCGGAAACAGCGGCAGCGAATCGGCCATGCGCGGATCAGCCCAGTGCGGCCAGGAAGCGCCGCGGCGCGCCGTCGAAACCGCCATTGGACATGAACACGACGTGGTCGCCATCGCGTGCGAGTCCGCGCAACGCTTCGATCAGCGCGTCGGCATCGGGCACGGTGCGCGCGTCGCCGCGGATGGCGGCGACGACCTTCGCCGCGTCCCAGGTCAATTCGGGGCGATGCAGGAACACCACCGCGTCGGCGATGTCGAGCGACGGCGCCAACGCATCGGCATGCGCACCGAGCCGCATCGAATTGCTGCGCGGTTCCATCGCGACCACGATGCGCGCCGCGCCGACCTTCGCGCGCAGGCCTTCCAGCGTGGTGCGGATCGCGGTCGGGTGATGCGCGAAATCGTCGTAGACGGTCACGCCCCGCGCCTCGCCCAGCACTTCCAGCCGACGCTTCACGCTGCGGAATTCGGCCAGCGCCGGGATGACCGTCGACGGCTCGACGCCCACCGCGTTGCATGCGGCCAGCGCCGCGAGGCCGTTGAGGACGTTGTGCAGGCCGAGCATCGGCCAGCGCACCTCGCCCACCGCTTCGCCGTTGCGATACACCGCGAACGCGCTGCCGTCGGCCACGATCAACCGCGCGCCCCAGTGGAATGCATCGTCGGCCATGCCCTCGCGCAGCAGGCCGAAGCGTTCGATCGGCGTCCAGCAACCCATCGCCAGCACTTCGTCCAGACGCGCATCGTCGCCGTTGACGATCAGGCGCCCGCGCCCGGGCACGGTGCGCACCAGATGGTGGAACTGGCGCTGGATCGCGGCGACGTCCGGAAAGATGTCGGCGTGGTCGTATTCCAGATTGTTGAGGATCGCCACCAGCGGCCGGTAGTGCACGAACTTGCTGCGCTTGTCGAAGAACGCGGTGTCGTATTCGTCGGCCTCGACCACGAACTCACGGCCGCCGCCGAGGCGCGCGGAGACGCCGAAATCCTCGGCGACCCCGCCGATCAGGAAGCCGGGATCGCGGCCGGCGCGGTCCAGCAGGAAACTCAGGATGGTCGTGGTCGTGGTCTTGCCGTGGGTGCCCGCCACCGCCAGCGTGTCGCGGCCCGGCAGCACGTGTTCGCGCAGCCACGCGGCGCCCGAGGTGTAGTGCAGGCCGCGATCCAGCACGTCTTCGACCGCCGGATTGCCGCGCGACAGCGCATTCCCGATCACGATCTCGTCGCAGTCGGCGGAAATGTTCTCGGGCCGATAGCCCTGTCGCAGCGCGATGCCGAGCTGTTCCAACTGCGTGGACATCGGCGGGTACACCGACTGGTCGCTGCCTTCGACCACGTTGCCGCGCTCGCGCGCCAACGCGGCGACGCCGCCCATGAAGGTGCCGCAGATGCCGAGGATGTGGAGTTTCAAGGTCTAGCGTCTCGATGGAAGGTGACTTTCCGGCGCATCCTACCGCATGGATCGAAATCGGCGGGAGGCGAAACCGGGCGGCGAGGATCAGTAGATGTCACGCGGCCCGAAACGCCAGCCCGTCAGCGACAGCAGCGCTTCCCCGATCTCGCGGACGGGACCTTCTCGCGGAGACCATTCTTCATGGAGGCGATAGCGATCGGCATCGCGGGCTTCCACGACCCACTCCGCACCGTCCAGGCCATCCAGCCTCGCACGCGAGGGCGTTTCGAACAGGTTCGCTCGAGCGAGCGCGAGCTCAAGTCTCCGGCCTTCGTCGCGAGTCAGCATGCGCGCCACGCGCCGGGTGTCGAAGCGCTTGCCATCCGACGACACCCGTTCCACGGCGACGAGATGCCATGTGTCGCCACGGCGATCGACGCGCACGATGAGCGGCCCATGGAACGAACGGACCCAGAGGAAGCGATAGACCGGCGCCCGCGTGGCACAGGAAAGCGATGGTTCCCCGAAGCCCGACAGGTATGAGGCGTATCGATGACCCGATTCGTGCTGCGCGCGGGAATTCGATTCCGGGAAGTACTCGAGCGAGGCCCCGGCCTCGCGGCACGCATCGTGGGCAGGCCCGCGTGCGCGGATCGTTGGCAGAAAGAGCAGGGCGCAGCATGCGACCAGCAGGACCACCAGAATGCCGGTGGTCCGCTGCTTGAGCAGGGGCTCAGCCGACCTCGGTCCCCACTGCGACGGCTTCGAGGATCCGATTGAACACATCGTCCATCGAACCTTCGCCATGGACCACCTTGAGCATGCCGCGCTGGCGGTAGTAGTCGACCACCGGGGCGGTGACCTGGTTGTAGACGTTGAGACGGTTGCGGACCGATTCGGGGCTGTCGTCGACGCGGCCCTGTTCCTTGGCGCGGCCGGCGATGCGTTCCACCAGCAGGTCGGTATCGACATCGAGCTGCACGGCGTGGTCCATCGGCTGGCCGATGCGGGCGAGCAACTGGCCGAGGGCATCGGCCTGGGCGAGGTTGCGCGGGTAGCCGTCGAGGATGAAGCCGCCGGACACGTCCGGGCGCGAGAGGCGGTCTTCGAGCATGCCGAGCAGGATCTCGTCGGACACCAGATCGCCGCGATCCATCACCGCCTTGGCCTGCAGGCCGAGGGCCGAGCCGGCCGCGACTTCCGCGCGGAGCAGGTCGCCGGTCGAAATATGCGGCACCTGCAGATGATCCTTCAGTCGTGCCGCTTGAGTACCCTTGCCCGATCCCGGGGCGCCGAGGAGAACCAGTCGCATCGCATGCTCCATAGAAATAAGAAGAACCGGGCCCCGGCGCCGGGAGGCTGCCGCTGGGCCGCAACCTCCCCAGCTTAACCGCTCGCCGCCGCGGGCCCAACCCGTCTACGACCAAAAGCGAGGGACACCGGGAGAACGGTGTCCGCGGGGTCGGCGACCTGCACAAACGCGGCTAGACTGGTCCGGATGCGCCCGCCCGATCCGTCGCGCGACCGGCGCCGCCCCGTCCCCATCGACAGACTCCCATGGCATCCGGAAAACTCCTCTACGCCCAGTCCGGCGGCGTCACCGCCGTCATCAACGCCTCCGCTTCCGCCGTCATCGCCGAGGCCCGCGCCCGCAAGATCAAGGTCCTGGCCGCCCGCAACGGCATCCTCGGCGCACTGCGCGAGGACCTGATCGACACCTCGAAGGAATCGGCCGCGGCCATCCGCGCCCTCGCCCACACCCCGGGCGGCGCCTTCGGCTCCTGCCGCTTCAAGCTGAAGTCGCTGGAACAGGACCGGGCGAAGTACGAGCGCCTGCTCGATGTGCTGAAGGCCCACGACGTCCGCTACTTCCTCTACAACGGCGGCAACGATTCCGCCGATACCGCGCTGAAGGTGTCGAAGCTGGCCGCCGAATTCGGCTATCCGCTGACCTGCATCGGCGTGCCCAAGACCATCGACAACGACCTGGCCGTGACCGACTGCTGCCCGGGCTTCGGCTCGGCCGCCAAGTACACCGCGGTCTCCGTGCGCGAGGCCGCCTTCGATGTCGCGGCGATGGCCGAGACCTCGACCAAGGTCTTCGTCTACGAAGCCATGGGCCGCCACGCCGGCTGGCTGGCCGCCGCCGCGGGTCTGGCCGGCAACGGCCCGGACGAAGCGCCGCATCTGATCCTGTTCCCCGAACGCGCCTACGACGAGGCCGACTTCCTCGCCAACGTGAAGAAGGTGGTCGCGAAGGTCGGCTATTGCGTGGTGGTGGCGTCGGAAGGCATCCGCACCGCCGATGGCACCTTCGTCGCCGACGCCGGCGGCGGCAAGGACGCCTTCGGCCACACCCAGCTCGGCGGCGTGGCCTCGTATCTCGCCGGCAAGGTCAAGGACGAACTCGGCTACAAGGTCCACTGGACCCTGCCCGACTACCTGCAGCGCTCGGCGCGGCACATCGCCTCGAAGACCGACCTCGACCAGGCCATGGCCGCCGGCAAGGCCGCCGTGCAGTTCGCGCTGAAGGGCCTGAACTCGACGATGCCGGTGATCAAGCGCACGTCGAACGCGCCGTACAAGTGGAAGATCGAAGCGGCGCCGCTGGAGAAGGTGGCGAACCACGAGAAGACGATGCCGGCGAATTTCCTGCGCAAGGACGGCTACGGGATCACCGCCGCCGCGCGCGCCTATCTCGAACCGCTGATCCGCGGCGAAGCCCCGCCGCCGTACGGCCGCGACGGACTTCCGAAGTACGTCACGCTGAAGAACGTGGCGGTGAAGAAGAAACTGCCGGCCTGGGAAGGCTGAAAGGCTGCCCAGACTTTCGAGCGGACGCACCGGTCGAGCGGCCTTCAGGCCGCTGTCTTTCTCCGGAGCGGCAGGGGGTTACCACCGCCCCCTGCCGCGATTCCATCGATACAGGACGCGCGCGAAGGCGTCGTAGGCCCATCGCATCACCGACCGCACCCCGGGAAGCGCCGACAATCGGCCCAGCCAGCGTTGCCCGGGCCGGGTCCCCATCACGAACGCCACCGCGTCCGCGCCAACCAGCACACGACCTTCCGCATCGCGGACGTGCAAACGCTCGCGCACGTCCTCAAGCCCGGCGCCCACGTCTGCGACGGCATCGGGTGCGTGGTGCACATCGATCCATTCGATCTCGCACGACGACGCCCGACCCTGTTCCCATTCGACGCCGGCGCGGCACACCGGGCAGGCGCTGTTGTAGTACACCGCAACCTTGCCGGCTTCGATCGTGCTCATCCCAAGCTCACGGCATCGCGCAGGAACATCGGCTGCGGCCGCGCGGCCGTCATGCGCAGATGCGACGCCGCCATCCGCAGCATCGCCGGTGCGACATAACCGCGGTGGGTGCGATCGATCGCGCGCATGTAGAAGGCGCCGAAGAGATTGCGGTTGCGCACGCGGGTGCCGAGCGAAACGCGCGCGGTGCCGCCGGGCAGCAGTTCGACCCCGACGCAGGACCGGAACGAGAGATGCTTGTCGTCGGCACCCAAGACGACCTGGGCATAGCGATCGCCGGCATCGACCGACTGCGCGAGCACCGGATGGCGGCCGGCGAAACGCTGCGGCGCATCGTTCAACAGCGACGACACCGGGCAACCCAACGGTGAGGTGCGCAGGCCCAGCGGCTTCACCAGCACGTTGCGCAGGCGCATCAGCCGGGCGACGCCGCTTGGCGGATTGCGCACGAACCCGTCGAGCAGACCGGACAGCAGCACGGTCGCAGACGCCGACGGCAGCTCGGCGATCGGAATCTCCATCGCGAAGCTGTCCTCGTGATCGAAACCATCGGCGAACTGCGCGCGCAGCAGCGAATGCGGCGGCGGCGCATCGAGCGCCGTCACGACACGGCCGCGGGCATCGTCCAGAAAACCCGCCGGACGCCGCCATGCGCCGAGCCGGCGACGCGCATGGCCCAGCACGCGTCGGATCCGCGCGCAGGCGCGCCCGCGCAACGATGAGGTGGCTGCGGTCAACGACAGCGCGATGGTCGGCACGGCCGCCGGATCCAGCATCGCCAGGCGCGCGGCGACGCGCTCGGGCAAGAGTTCGGTCAGGGTGGGAATGTCCGCGGCGTTGGCCAGCACGGTCTCGCGCTGGCGGGCGTCGAGGTCGCCGCCGAGTTCGTTGGTATGGCAGGACAGCGCGAACAGCGCCGGGTGGCCGGCATCGGGATCGCGCGGCAGGAACTGGTGCCAGGTGCCGCCGCCGAACCGCACCGTGAACAGGCAGTCCGGCGGAATCTCGACGTGGCGCAGCGCGTCGACGAAGGCCTGCGGATCGCGCTCGATCTGCGCCTGCGACGCGGTGGAGAAGCGCAGCAGCGCACCGCCGCTGCCGGAGATCGCCGTGAACACCCGGTGCCCGGCGTGACGATGGAAGGGATGCCCTTCGGCCCCGACCACGAAGCTGTAGAGCGAGGTCGCGTCGCCGCGGGCGAAATCGGCGCCACCGATCCGGGCCGAAGGCTCGTCGAGCGCATCGACGAAGGCGTCGTGTCCGCGCTGCAGGGCGGCGGTGTGGCCGATCAGCGCGGTCCCCGCGCCGATGCCGATCTGCGCGACCAGCACCACCTCCACCGGCAGGCCGCCGGAGAGCGACGGCAGGTGCGCCGTCGGGAACGTGTGGAGACGGCGGGCGGTCGGCGTCATGCGGGTTCCTCCATGTCGGGGGCATGCTTGTCGGGGGCATGCATATCGTCTGTCGGCTCGCCGGCGACCGGCGGCGTGTTCGCGGCCTTCGCACGCGCGCGGCTCTCGCGCTTGAGCGGCCGCCCCTGCGGGCAGAGCTCGGACACCCAGGCGAAGACGGTGTTGGCGAGGCGGTCGGGGACCAGCTGGAAGTACACGTACTGGCCGCGCTTCTCGCGGGTGATCAGGCCGGCGTCTTCGAGGATCCGCAGATGCGCGGACAGTGCGGGCTTGCTGAAATCGAACCGGGAGGCGATGTCCCCGGCGGTCAACTCTCCGCCATTGAGATAGGCGAGGATCCTGCGGCGCGGGGTGGACGACAGGGCTTCGAAAACGCGGTCCATGAGGAATTCGCCAGTTAAGTAATTTCCTAATTAACTTCCCATTGCGCTTCGCGACTGTCAAGCCATGCGCTTCCGCCACTCGCGGCCCTGGGGGGTCGGTCGGCACAAGGCTGGCATGACGCCTGCTGGTTTCCCTCGGCCTGTTCGGGCGGGAGACGACCCATGGCTGCGCGCAATTTTGTGACTGGCCTCAAACTTTCCCGAATCCCGTTACAATTCAAGCGAATATCCGGGGGGAACGAATGTCCATGATCCGATGCGTCTGGGCCCTGTGCCTGTCGCTCATCCTTGCCAGCTGCGCGACCACCGGGAATACCCCCGCCGGCGCGCCACCGATGGATGCGGTGCAGACCCAGGCGGTGGATGCCTATCGGATCGGTGTCGACGATCAGGTCCAGGTGGCGGTGTGGCGCAATCCCGAGCTGGGGATCACCGTGCCGGTGCGGCCCGACGGCATGATTTCGGTGCCGCTGATCGGCGACGTGCTCGCCGGCGGCCGCACCCCGCCCGAAGTGGCGAAGGACATTCAGGAGAAGCTCGCGGCCTATGTCCGCGACCCGCAGGTGGCGGTGATCCTGACCGAACTGCGCAGCCACGAATACCTGTCGCGGGTGCGCGTGACCGGCGCCGTGCGACAGCCGGTGTCGGTGCCCTATCGCCCCGGCATGACCGTGCTCGACGCGGTGCTCGCCGCGGGCGGTCTCACCGAATTCGCCGCGCCGGACCGCTCTGAACTGCATCGCCGGACCGGGGACGCCTCGCGCACGTTCGAGGTGAAGCTGGACCGCATCCTCAATCGCGGCGATCTCGCGACCAATTATCCGGTCGCCCCCGGAGACGTGATCACGGTGCCGGAGCGGACGTTCTGATGAGCGCCCCGATGCTTCCGCTCCGGCGCACGCCGGCCGCCCGCGCGGGCGCGCAGGGCGCCTCGTCCGCACTCGCGCCGAACGAGCTGATTCCGGCGCTGCTGCACGAAGCGCGGCGTTACCAGCTGGTACTGGTGTCGATCTTCGCCGTGATCGCGCTGCTCGCGCTGCTCGCCGGGCTGTTCCTGCTGCCGCGCAAGTACGTGGCTTCGACCTCGGTGCTGGCGCAGGAAAGCGACATCATCCAGCCGCTGCTCGAAAACCGCGCCCATGCCACCCGCGCCGTGGACCGCGCCGGTCTGGCGCGGACCGTGGTGTTCGGGCGCAGGGTGATGAGCCAGGTGCTGGAGGCTGGAGGCTGGATGGCCGACCGGCCGTCGGCGGCGGTGCAGGACAAACTGATCGAACAGATCCGCGACCGCACCCAGATCACCAACGCCCGCGAGAATCTGGTCCAGATCACCTACCACGACAACGATGCGGAACGCGCATTCAAGGTCGCCGACGCGATGGCGAATCTGCTGATCGAGGAAAGCCTCGCCAGCAAGGAACGCGAGAGCCGCGAAGCCTACGAATTCATCGACAAGCAGGTGGCGGACTACCACCGCAAGCTCACCGAGGCCGAAGCGAACCTGCAGGACTATCGCTCCGCCAACGCGGACGCGCAGCCGGGCAGCGCCACCGACGTCACGACCCGGATCGGCGCGCTGCGCACCCAGGTCGAGCAGACCCGCATGAGCCTGATGGAACTGCGCTCGCGCGAGGACGCGCTGGCGTCGCAGCTGTCCGGCGAATCGGCGGTGACCTCGGTGCAGACCCGCGAAACGCTGTACCGCACGCAGTTGCTGGAACTGCAGAACCAGCTCGATACGCTGCTGCTGAGCTATACCGACAAGCATCCCGACGTGGTGCGCATCCGTCACCAGATGGCCGACATCCAGACCGCGATGGCGGAGGACCAGAACCGTCGCCAGCAGCCGGGCACGCGCAACGAGGCCGAAGCGCGGGTCAACCCGATGTACCAGGAACTGCGCAGCCGTCTCGCCGAAACCCGGCGCGAGATCGCCGCGATCCAGTCGCGGATGTCCGCGTCCGAGGGTCTGCTCGACGGCGAACTCGGCCGCAGCCGGCGCATCGCCGCGTCCGAGAGCACGCTGGCCGAACTCACCCGCGATTACGAAGTGAACCGCGACATCTACCAGGACATGCTGCGTCGGCGCGAAAACGCCCGGGTGTCGATGGAGCTGGATCGCGAACGCCGCGGCCTGACCATGCGCATCCAGGATCCGGCGCAGATGCCGCTGCGTCCCAGCGGCCTGCGCTTCATGCATTTCGCGCTGGGTGGGCTGGCGGCCGCGGTGGCGGTGCCGCTGGGCCTGCTGTTCCTGCTGGTGCGCTTCGACCCGCGCGTGCGCGCACCCGGCCAGATCGAACGCCAGGGCAACTACCCGGTGCTCACCGTGGTCCCGGGCTATCGCACCCCGCGCGACCGTCGCCGCGAATTCGCACGGATGTCGCTCAGCGCCTCGATCCTCGGATCGGTGATCGTCGCCTACGGACTGGTCTACCTTTTCAAGCAGATACACGCATGAACGACCACGACCGCGACGACCGGCACGAGCGCCGCCTTCCCCTGGCGGGCGCGCGGCAGGAGCAGGCGCTGACCACGCGCCAGCTCGAAGAGCGCCGCCTGATCCATCGCCACGAATCGGTGCGCACGCACGCGGACGCCTTCCGCGAACTGCGCACGCGGCTGATCGCGCTCGCCGGCGGCCCGCAGGGCGAGAGCCGGAATTTCGTCACCCTGGTGGCGCCGGTGCGCCACGGCTGCGGCGGCAGTTACGTCGCGCGCAATCTCGCCGCGGCCTTCGCCTTCGACGACACCAAGCAGGCGCTGCTGATCGACTGCGACGCCACCCATCCGGCGCAGGGCGATGCGTTGCAGGTCTCGGCCGAGCGCGGTGGACTGATCGACTATCTCGAGAACGACGCGTTGTCGCTCGACGACGTGGTCTATCCCACCGGCGTGCCGCGACTGAAGCTGATTCCCGCCGGCCGCATCCGCGAAACGCCGGGCGAAAGTTTCAGCGCGTTCCGCATGCGCGCGATGATCGATTCGCTGCGCGCGCACCAGGGCAACCGCCACCTCATCCTCGACGGTTCGCCGGTGCAGGGCTCGCCGGACGCGCGGATCCTGTCCGATCTCGCCGATCTGGTGGTGCTGGTCGTGGGTTACGGCCAGGTCGGCACCGAGGCCATCGACAAGGCCGTCGCCAGTTTCCCGCCGGAGAAATTCGCCGGCGTGGTGTTCAACCGGCGCCCCTGAGGCGCATACGGAGGCCGCATGCATCGCCAACGCCTCTGCATCGCGATGCTCGCCGTCGCCGCCGGCGCCGCACCGAACGCCGCACTGGCGCTGCGCGTCGACTACATCGTCGATCTCGCGATCGAACGCAACGACAACCTGCTGCTCGCGCCCGCCGATCCGATCGCGATCACCCTGCTGCGCCCGGGGCTCGGCTTCGAAATCGTGCACGACACTTCGGTGCTGCAGGCGCGGGTCACCGGCCGCACCGAATATCGGCGCTACGGCGACGATCGCTTCGACGACAGCGTCGACGCCACGCTCGTCGGCCGCGTCAACTGGGTGGCGATCCCCGAGCGCCTGAGTTTCTCCGTGGTCGACAATCTCACCCTGCAGCCGGTGGACACGCTCGCGCCGGATTCGCCGGGCAACCGGCAGCAGGTGAACGTGTTGTCGGCCGGGCCGACGCTCAACTTCGAGTGGGGCGACGGCTGGCGCGGCGTCGGCGAACTGCGCCACATCCGCAGCGAAGCCGAGATCACCGACGAATTCAATTCCGAGCGCAACGAAATCGCGCTGCGCGCGATCAAGCGACTGAGTCCGACCAGCCGGCTGGCCTTCAACGCGCAGCATCAACGCGTGGATTTCGAGCGCGAGACCGTGGCCCGCGACTACACCCGTTCGGAGCTGTTCGTGCGCTGGTCGCGCACCCTCAACCGCGTGGATCTGGCGGTGGACGCCGGTTATTCACGTTTGCGCTACCGCAGCCCGCTGCCGGGCTTCGCCGATGCGCGCAGCGACCCGTTGCTGCGCACGTCGCTGACCTGGCGGCCGAGCGATCTGCATCGATTCGAGGCGAGTCTCACCAGTCAGTTCTCCGACGTGGCCGCCGACAGTCTCGCCGAGATCGGCGAAGACACCGGACCGCCGGCGGGCGTGGTCGCCGGCGACACCGTGGTCAACGCCTCGCCCTATCTCGAACGCAGGCTCGACACCGAATACACGTGGACCGCCACGCGCTGGACCGTGAACGTCTCGCCGTATCTCGACCGGATCCGCTACGAGGACACCGACCAGTTCGACCAGAACGGCTACGGCAGCGGCTTCGAAGCGTCGTGGCGCGCGCGCCGCAACCTGATGCTCGGCGTGTCGGCCGCGCTCGATCACAACGAATACATCCGTCTGTCGCGCGAAGACGAAACCCGTCGCTACGGCGTGTTCGCGCGTCTCGACTGGACCCGTCACTGGAGCGCGATGCTCAACCTCGGCCGCTACGAGCGCAGCAGCACCGCCAGCGGCCAGGATGCGGATCAGAACGTGTTCAACCTCACCTTCAGCTACAGCAACCGCTGACCATGCGCGCAGACCCTTGGTTCCCTTCGGCGACGCTCGCGCTGCGGTTGCTGTCGGCGCTCGCGATCGGCGCGCTCGCGGCCGCCTGCAACCCGCGAACCGGCGCGAACGCCGCGGTCGGCGATGCGCACGCGGCGGGCGCCGCTGCGGCCTCCGCCATCACTGCATCCGCCGCGCGCAAACCGCTGCCGCCGATCGAACCCGGCATCCCGCTGGATCTGGCGTATGTCGACAGAACCTCGCCGGCCTACGATCGCTTCCGGCGCTGGGTCGACAGTGCGGTGGCCGGCCAGCCCGGCTACGCCTTCTCCGCCTACGACGCGGCGCTGCTCTACCGGCTCGATCCGAAACCGAAGTACTGCGAACTCGCGATCCGGATGGTGGAAAAGGAAGTCGCCGACGCCGAAGCCGCGATCGCCGACGGCCGCGCGCCGGAGATCGCCGGCGATTCGTATCTGGAAGTCGGCCCGCGCATCGCCGCGCTGTCGATGACGCTGGATACGTGCAAGGCGAGCATCGACGAGGCGCAGCGCAAGCGCTGGTCGGCGTTCGCCGAACAGACGGTGTGGAACGTGTGGCACCACCTGCGCGCGCACTGGGGCGGCCGTCCGCGGCCGTGGACCGGTTGGTCCGTCGACAATCCCGGCAACAACTACTACTACAGCTTCGTCGAGGCGACGCTGTACTGGGCGCTGGCCGGCGGCAACGACGAATGGATGACCTTCCTCAACGAAGAGAAGATTCCGCCGCTGATCGATTACTTCGCAGGATTGCCCGGCGGCGGCAGTCTCGAAGGCACCGGCTACGGCGCCGCGCACATGCGCCTGTTCGCGCTGTACCGGCTGTGGCGCGACGCCACCGGCGAGGACATCGCCAACGCCAGCGCGCACGCCAACGACACCATCGCCTACTGGGTCCACGCCACGGTGCCGACCCTGGATCGCTTCGCGCCGATCGGCGATCAATCGCGCAACTCGGTGCCGGAGCTGTACGACTACCATCGCCGCCTGGTGCTGGAAGCGCGCGCGCTGAGCCGGGATGCATCGTCGCAGGCGCTGGCGTCGTGGTGGTTGCAGCGGATCTCGATACCGCAGATGAGCAACGGCTTCAACACCGCGCACGATCTGCTTCCCGCGGGCGATGCGAAGGCGCCTGCGCCCGAGACCCTGTTCCATCAGGCCGCGGGCACCGGGCATCTGTTCGCGCGCAGCGGCTGGGACCGCGACGCGATGTGGCTGGCGTTCGTCGCCGGCCCCTACAACGAAAGCCACGCGCACCAGGAACAGGGCGGCTTCACCCTGTTCGCGCGCGACTGGCTCACGGTCAGCGAGAACATCTGGAGCCACAGCGGCATCCAGCAGGGCACCGAAACCCACAACGTGCTGCGCTTCGAACGGGCGACGCCGATCGCCCGGCAGTGCCACGCGCCGCCGGACGACCGCGTGGTCTACCAGTGCGAACCCACGCGGTCGACGATGACCGTCACGCCCGCTGCCGACGGCGGCCTGCGCGTGGACGCGGACCTCGCCGCGGCCTACGGGTCGGAATCGCCGGTGCGGCGCTGGACCCGGCGTCTCGATTTCGGCGGCCGCCGGCTGCGGGTGGAAGACCGGTTCGCGCTGGAAGCCGGGACCCGCGCGGTGTTCCAGCTGCAGTTGCCGTCCGAACCCCGGATCGACGGGCAGACCGCCGTCGCCGGCCGGCTACGGGTCCGGGTCGTCGCCCCGGCCGGGGCCACCCTCACCGCCATGGACTGGCGCAGCGTCGACAGTGCCGAATTCCGCAGTGGCTGGCGGCTGGATATCGCAGGCGGGACGGACACTTACGTCGTCGAGCTCGAAGAAGACAGCTCAAACTGAACACGGCCTGACTTTCGCCTGAGACAGAATTCACACTTTCTGTCGGAGGCTGTCGCAACAGTCCGGCCCGTCACACTTCGGCGCAGAACGCATCGCCATACTCGATTCAGGTTGCCGCAGCCGGATCGGAGCGGTTGCCGGAACGTCCGGTCCGCCGGCCGTTCCGCAGGACGCGCTGCACCCCGGTCGCGACAGGACAGGACCGGGTGCATCAGGGGGCGCGAACGACACACGATCGCCACGGATGCGAGATTCGAGCCCACGCCATGCCCAACCGCCGCCCCTCCCCCGATGCCGTCGCCCGCCCTGCCGCCTCCCGCCGACTCGGCAGGCTGGCGCTTCTCGCCGTCGCGGTCGCGACCGCCGGCATCGCCATCGCCGGGCCGATGACGCTGATGCGCGAGCTCCGCGCGCGATTCGCCGAAGCCGAGCGCACGCCGCTGGCCGGCGTCGAACGCATCGCGGGTCGTCTCCCGGGCGTGCGCACCGCAGCGCCCCACCGCACCACCGGACGCCTGTCGGCGTCTCAAGTGCTGCACATTCCCATGAACCTGACTTACGTCGACACCGCGCGCACGCCGTACACGCGGTTCCGCACCTGGGTCGACAACGCGGTGAACGGCAGCCCGGGCTACGCCTACGAAGCCCGCGACTCCGCGCTGATGTTCCGCATCACCCGCGACGTGAAGTACTGCAACCACGCGGTCACGATGGTCGAACAGCAGGTCGCGCAGGCCGAGACCGCGATCGCGGCCGGGCAGCGCCCCGAGATCGCCGCCGATTCGTATCTCGAAGTCGGCCCGATGATCGCCGACCTGGCGATGACCTACGACACCTGCAGCGCGCGCCTCACCGCCGGCCAGCGTCAGCGCTGGGCCGCATACGCCGAACAGGCGATCTGGAACGTCTGGAACTACCAGAACGCCCGCTGGGGCGCGGTCTCGCATCCGTGGAGCGGCTGGTCGGTCGACAACCCCGGCAACAACTATCACTACAGCTTCATCGAAGCGACGATGTCGTGGGCGCTGGCCTCGCGCAGCGCCACCTGGATGAGCCTGCTGCAGAGCGACAAGCTGCCGAAGCTCGAAGCCTATTACCGCGCCATGCCCACCGGCGGCAGCCTCGAAGGCACCGGCTACGGCACCGCGCAGATGCGCCTGTTCGAGCTGTACCGGATGTGGAAGGACGCCACCGGCATCGATCTGGCGAACGCCAATCCGCACGCCACCAACACCATCAAGTGGTGGGTGCACGGCACCGTGCCGACGCGCACCCATTTCGCGCCGATCGGCGACCAGTCGCGCAACTCGGTGCCCGAGATCTACGACTACCACCGCCGCCTGATCCTCGAAGCGCGCCACCTGACCAACGACGCCACCGCCCAGCGCATCGCGACCTGGTGGCTGACCGGCATTCCGGTGCAGCAGATGGGCCAGGGCGCGAATTTTCGCTACGACCTGCTGCCGGTCGGCAGCAACGGCGCGCCGCCGAGCGAGCTGTACTACAACGGCACCGGCACCGGCCACTTGTTCGCACGCACCGGCTGGGACGCCAACGCGATGTGGATGGCCTACGTCGCCGGCAAATACAACGAAAGCCACGCCCACCAGGACCAGGGTGCGTTCACCCTGTTCGCGAACGACTGGCTGGCCGTCACCGAAAACATCTGGAGCCGCAGCGGCATCCAGCAGGGCACCGAAGTGCACAACATGCTGCGCTTCGAACGCAGCAACACCAGCGCGCAGCAGTGCGGCAGCCCCGCGAACGACCGCATCGTCCACCAGTGCGAGCCGAGCACCTCGACGATGACCGTCACCCCCGGCGCGAACGGCGCGCTGACGGTCGCCTCCGATCTCACGCCCGCCTACCGCGGCAATCCCGCGCTGACCCGCTGGACGCGCAACCTCGACTTCGCCAACCGCAAGCTCACCGTGCGCGACAACTTCGTCCTGGCCGCGGGCACCACCGCCTTCTTCCAGGTGCAGGTGCCGGTGCAGCCCACGGTCAGCGGCAGCACCGTCACCGCCGGCCGCCTGCGTGTGCGCGTGCTGGAGCCTGCCAACGCCACCATCACGCTGCGCAACTGGAACACCACGGATGCCAGCGAATTCACCAAGGGCTGGCGCATCGACATCGGCGGCGGCACCACGACCTATCTGGTCGAACTGAGCGAAGTGCCTTGACCGTCGTCGTTCGCCGCGCGACCCTCGGGGACCTGGGCGACCTCGTCCCGCTGTTCTCCGATTACCGCAGCTTCTACGAACAGCGGCAGGACCCCGACACCGCGCGGCGCTTCCTGCACGAGCGGTTGAGCCGCAACGAATCGACGATCTTCCTCGCCCATCTCGACGGCGTGATGGACACCGCGCCGGCCGGTTTCACCCAGCTCTATCCGATGTTCTCTTCGGTGCGCGCGGCGAAGGTGTTCGTCCTCAACGACCTCTACGTCGCCGAACGCGCCCGCCGTCGCGGCGTGGCGCTGGCGCTGCTGTCGGCGGCGGCCGAGTACGGCCAGCGCGAGGGTGCGATCCGGCTGGAACTCGAAACCATGCCCGACAACCACGACGCCCAGGCCCTGTATCGCGGCCACGGCTGGCGCCCGTACGACGAGACCCTGCGCTTCCGCCTGCCGCTGGCCTGAGTCGCACCGCGGGGCATCGCCCGTCGCGGACGAAAGCGTTACCCTGCGGCCCATGACCGCAGCCCTACAGTTCATCCCCCTCTCGCTGTGCGTGCTGACCGTGTCCGACACGCGCAGCCTCGCCGAAGACAGCTCCGGCGACTATCTCGCCACCGCCCTCGCCGACGCCGGCCATCGCCTCCACGACCGCGCCCTGCTGCCCGACGACAAATACCGGCTGCGCGCGCAGGTCTCGCAGTGGATCGCCGATCCCGGCGTCGACGGCATCCTCGTCACCGGCGGCACCGGCTTCACCGGCCGCGACTCCACGCCCGAAGCCCTGCTGCCGCTGCTCGACAAGGAGATGCCCGGCTTCGGCGAGTTGTTCCGCGCGCTGAGCTTCGAGGAGATCGGCACGTCGACGCTGCAGTCGCGCGCGTTCGCCGGTCTCGCCAACGGCACCTTCCTGTTCGCCCTCCCCGGCTCCACCTCCGCGTGCCGCACCGCCTGGGAGAAGATCGTCCGCGCACAGCTCGACGCGCGCACCCGCCCCTGCAATCTCGCCACGCTGCGTCCGCGGCTCAAGGAGTGATTCGATGTCCATCGGCAATACGTTGCGCCTGCTCACCAAGGCCACCGGCCTGAGCGTGACCGACCTGGCGACCGCGATCCCGCGCGCCGGCGTCAACACCGTCAGCGCTTGGCTGAAGGACGAGAAGATGCCCGGGCGCGACCAGATCGACGCCCTCGCCCGCACCTTCGGCGTGCCCGCGGGCGCGCTGCTCTCGGAAGTCGCCAGCACCCTCGACCCCACCCGTACCAAGGGCGAACACAGCCTGCTCGCCGCCTACCGCGCGCTCAACACGAAGCAGCAGGGCGCGCTGCTGGAAGTCGCCCGCAGCATGGCCGCCGGCGCCCGCGACGAAGACGACGCACCGGCGCGGTCCACACGAAAGCGCGCTGCCGCGAAGCGCGCACGCAAGACCTCCGCATGAGCGTCCCCCGTGAGCATGACCCTCGTGCTGGAGGATGGACGGGTTCTGTGGGGATCCAATCTCGGCATGACCGGGATGTTGGAGAAGATCGCCGAGCAACTACCACCCTCCGGGGCGAAACTCGCACGGTGGCTGGAGGACAAGTGTGAGCATGGATACGCGATCTTCGATGGATTTGACATGCGCGGGCTGGTTCCCGAGGACCGGGAAGCGTTCTGGAGTGCCGCGGAGAACGATCTGCGAAGGCGCATCGACGCCTACGGACCTCCGCAGATCTGGGACAAGACCCATCACTCTGGCGCATGCCTGGCACGCCTGCTCGAAATGCGTGCCAGCATGCTCCGGGGCGAACCGCCGAGCGCAATGAACGACTTCCTCGAGCCGTTCGAATTCGATGGCACGATGGAAGATCTCGGCGACATGTGGTCCGCACAACAATACATTCCGGAGTGACGGAGTTCTCGATGAAACGTCCAGAAAAACTCAAAAGCAAAGAGTACGAAGCCCTGCTCGAACCCCTGCAGCGCGAGCTGGCGATGATGGCGCGCTGGGCCTCGACGACCGGGCAACGCATCCTGGTGTTGCTGGAAGGCCGCGACACCGCCGGCAAGGGCGGCGCGATCGACGCGATCCGCGCCCACATCAACCCGCGCCAGTGCCGCGTGGTCGCCCTGCCCAAACCGAACGATCGCGAAAAAACCCAATGGTACTTCCAGCGCTACGCTGCCCACCTGCCCGCGGCCGGCGAGATCGTGCTGTTCGACCGCAGCTGGTACAACCGCGCCGGCGTCGAGAAGGTGATGGGCTTCGCCGACGACAAACAGGTGAAGGCATTCCTGAAACAGACGCCGGTGTTCGAACGGATGCTCGTCGACGACGGCATCCAGTTGTTCAAGTACTGGCTGTGCTGCGACCAGGAGCAGCAGGAAAAGCGCTTCGCCGAACGCCGCGAAGACCCGTTGAAAGGCTGGAAGCTCTCGCCGATCGACATCGAAGCCCGCGCGAAATACGGCGAGTACACGAAGGCCCGCGAAGCGATGCTCAAGGCCACGCACACGGAACACGCGCCCTGGACCCTCGTCGACTTCAACGACCAGAAACGCGGCCGCCTCACCCTGATCCGCGACCTGCTCGACCGCCTGCCGGACACCGAGATCAAACCCGAACCGATCGACTTCCCCCCGCTGCTGGGCAAGCCGGCGAAGGAGAAGTATTCGGTGGTGAAGCCGATCGACGACTTCCAGGCATCACCGTAACCCGTAGCCCGGGTAGCGCGCAGCGATACCCGGGGATTTTCGCCTGAAAAACGGCAGTTCCATGAATCTTGAAAAGCCCCGGGTATCGCTGCGCGCTACCCGGGCTACGCATTCGTGCAGCCCAGAGCGTCGAGAGGCCAGACAGAAACCGTCCGTCAGGCCAACATGCGGACCTTCGGCTCCCGCGCCCACTGACGCGTGCGCGCGAGCGCGAGGAATGCATCGACGTCCTCGGGCGGCACCACGCCTGCATCGGGCTTGATGCCGGCAGCCTTCAGGATGATGTGCGTGCCCTTGCAGGCCGCGATCGCCTTGAGATGACCGAACGCATCGCGGAACCAGTCGGTCGCGGCGCTGTCTTTCGCCAACGTTTCCGCTTGCGCCGGATCGAGCACGCTGGCGACCGCATCGAACACGGTCGACGAGGTGCCCGCCAGTTGGCCGTCCGCATCCAGTCGCTTCCCGTTCGACAACAGTACCGACAGCTTCGGCGCGACGATCTTGACCCGCGCGCCGGCCTTGATCGCCGCCGAGCGGATCGCATCGATCGACTTGGCGTTGGAGCCGTCGGCGACCAGGATGCCGATGCAGCGTCCTTCCAGCGTGTCGCGCATGCGATCGATGATCCGCAGCGCCGGCGAGGACGGCAGATCCTGCACCGGCGCCGCCGGTGCCGGCGCATCCGGCAAGGTCTCCATGCCCAGGCCCTCGGCGACCCGCGCGGCGAGGGTTTCGTCGATATTGCGCATATGCCCGACGACGCTTTCGCGCACGTGCGCAGTCGCCACTTTCGACAGCTCGAACACGAGCGCCGAGGCCATGTGCGCCTGTTCCAGCGCGCTCTGGCTGCGGAAGAACATCCGCGCCTGGCTGTAGTGGTCGGCGAAACTCTCTGGCCGGACACGGCCTTTCGCGCCGTCGTCGGGCGTCTCGGCGAAATGGCGGAAACCGCGTTCGCGGCTCGCGCGCGGCGATTCCGGATCCAGGCTGGACGGCTCGTAGGCCACCCGCCCCTTCGGCACCGCCATCTGCATGTGTCCGTCGCGCTGGTGATTGGCGAACGGACACTTCGGGGCATTGATCGGAATCTGATGGAAATTCGGCCCGCCCAATCGCGACAGCTGGGTATCGAGATAGGAATGCAGCCGCCCCTGCAGCAGCGGGTCGTTGCTGAAGTCGATGCCCGGCACGACATTCGCCGGACAGAACGCCACCTGTTCGGTTTCGGCGAACAGATTGTCGACGTTGCGGTCGAGGACCATGCGGCCGATCACCTGCAACGGCACCAATTCCTCGGGGATCAGCTTGGTGGGATCGAGATGATCGAACGGAAACGCCGCGGCGTCCTCCTCGGTGAACAGTTGCACCGCCAGCTCCCAGGCCGGGAATTGACCGGCGTCGATCGATTCCCACAGATCGCGGCGATGGAAGTCGTTGTCCGCCGACTGCAACTTGACGGCTTCGTCCCACACCGTGGACTGGATGCCCAGCGTCGGGCGCCAGTGGAATTTGGCGAAGGTGCTGCGACCCTCGGCGTTCAACAGGCGGAAGCTGTGGATGCCGAAGCCTTCCATCGTCCGCAGGCTGCGCGGAATCGTGCGGTCGCTCATCGCCCACATGATCATGTGCATGCTCTCGGGCATCAGCGACACGAAATCCCAGAAGGTGTCGTGCGCGCTTCCGGCCTGCGGGAAGCCGCGATCGGGCTCCATCTTGACCGCATGGATGAGATCGGGAAATTTCATCGCGTCCTGGATGAAGAACACCGGGATGTTGTTGCCCACCAGGTCCCAGTTGCCTTCCTCGGTGTAGAACTTCACCGCGAAACCGCGCACATCGCGCGGCGTGTCGACCGAGCCGGCGCCGCCGGCGACCGTCGAGAACCGGGCGAACACCGGTGTCCTGACGCCCTTTCGACTGAGTATCGCCGCGGTGGTCTGGCGCTGCAGCGAATGCGTCAGCTCGAAGTAACCGTGCGCCGCGCTGCCGCGCGCATGCACGATCCGCTCCGGGATGCGCTCGTGATCGAAGTGGGTGATCTTCTCGCGAAGGATGAAATCTTCCAGCAACGTCGGACCGCGCGGGGTCGACGTCAGCGAATTCTGGTTGTCGGCGATCGCGATGCCCTGCGCGGTGGTGAGCATCGGATGCGCGCCGCCGGCCTGCTGCTGGAATTCGCCACCGCTGCCGACAGCATCACCGGGGATGCGCGTCGTGCGGTTTTTCGGATCGGCTTTGCCCGCACTGCCCTTTCCCGCTTTCGATTTTTTCGCAGTCGCCATGTCGTTCTCCGTGCAAACGCGTCGCGCAGCCTTTCGCTGCGTGCGACCACGGTAATCCCGAAACCACGGTGGCCCGCGGAGCGGCCTGCATCGGACGGCTGCGGGCAAGGCGGAATTCAGTTTGGACAGCGATTCGCGGCATGTCGCCGTGGGGATCGCATGCGATGCGGCTTTTTTTGCTCGGCATCGTGCAATCGGCACGATGCGCGCGACGTGCCGGCGTATGGCCGAAGATGTCGCGGCCATGAAACCATCGCGGAGCGCATGGGGCACGCTTCAGCGCACCGTGTTCGATCCATGTGAAACCCATCGGTGCGCTTCAGCGCACCCGATGACGGTTGGCCTCACACCGCCCTGAACACCAGCGCCGCATTGGTGCCGCCGAAACCGAAGCTGTTCGACATCACCGTGCGCAGCGGCGCCTCGCGCGTTTCGCGCAGAATCGGCGCATCGCCGACGCGGGGATCGAGCGTGTCGATGTTCGCCGAAGCGGCCATGAACCCGTCGCGCAGCATCAGCAGGCTGTAGATCGCTTCGTGCACGCTGGCCGCGCCGAGCGAATGCCCGGTCAGGCCCTTGGTCGACGACAGCGGCGGCATCGCGTCGCCGAAGACTTCGCGCACCGCTTTCAATTCGACGATGTCGCCCAGCGGCGTCGCGGTGCCGTGGGTATTGAGGTAATCGATCTCGCCGACCGGCGTGCCATCGGCCGCGAAACCGGCCAGCGCCATGCGCATGCAGCGCACCGCGCCTTCGCCGGTGGGCGCGACCATGTCGGCGCCGTCGGAGGTCACGCCGTAGCCGACGAGTTCGGCGTGGATGCGTGCGCCGCGCGCGACCGCGTGATCGTAATCCTCCAGCACCAGCATGCCGCCGCCGGCGCCGATCACGAAGCCGTCGCGGCCTTCGTCGTACGGACGCGAGGCGCGCTCCGGCGTGTCGTTCCATGCGCTGGACAGCGCGCCCATGCCGTCGAACTGCACCGACATGCCCCAGTGCAGTTCTTCGCCGCCGCCGGCGATGACGATGTCCTGCGCGCCGTAGCGGATGAGATCGGCCGCGGCGCCGATGCAGTGCGCGGAGGTCGCGCAGGCGGCGGAGATCGAATAGCTCACGCCCTGGATGCCGAACGCGGTCGCCAGCGAAGCCGACACCGTCGAGCACATCGTGCGCGGCACCATGAACGCGCCGACCTTGCGCGCGCCCTTGTTGCGCATGAGATCGCCGGTCTCGATCTGCCACTGCGCCGAGGCACCGCCCGAGCCGGCGATCACGCCGGTGCGCGGACTGCGCACCTGTGCGTCGTCCAATCCGGCGTCGGCGATGGCGTCGCGCATCGACACGTAGGCGTAGGCCGCGGCATCACCCATGAAGCGCTTCAACTTGCGATCCACCATCGCTTCCAGATCGATCCGCGGCACGCCTGCGACCTGGCTGCGGAAGCCTTTCTCGGCGTATTCGGGCACCGCCGACACGCCGCTGGTGCCGTTGCGCAGCGCGTCGGAGACGGTCTGCGCATCGTTGCCGATGGGCGAGACGATGCCGAAGCCGGTAACGACGACGCGACGCATCAGAAGCCCTCCGTCGAGCGGAACAGGCCCACGCGCAGATGCTCGGCTTCGTAGATCAGACGATCGTCGACGTAGGTGCGACCGTCCGCGATCACCAGCGCGAGCTTGCCGCGCATCACCCGGCGCACGTCGATTTCGTAGCGCACGAGCTTCGCGGTCGGCAACACCTGGCCGCTGAACTTGACCTGGCCGACGCCGAGCGCGCGCCCGCGCCCCGGTTCGCCCAGCCAGGGCAGGAAGAAACCCGCGAGTTGCCACATCGCATCGAGGCCGAGACACCCGGGCATCACCGGATCGTTCTCGAAGTGGCAATCGAAGAACCACAGGTCCGGACGGATCTCCAGTTCCGCCACCAGTTGGCCCTTGCCGTATGCGCCGCCGGTGTCGTCGACATGGGTGATGCGATCGAACATCAACATCGGCGGCGCGGGCAACCGCGCGTTCCCGGGACCGAACATCGCGCCATCGGCGCAGACGAGCAATTGCGAATGATCGAACGAAGCAGGCAGCGACATGCGGAACGCTCACGGCGGCGGAGCCCATCATTATCGCCGGAAAAATGTCCTCGACCGTGAACGCGAGAGATCGTTTTCCGCATTCGCATGCGTATGGAAACGACTTGTTTTCAAGTGGTTTTGACCATTCGCACGAGTATGCAGTCAACATACGCCGGCGTGCGGCCAGACCGTGCATGCCGACATGCGCCACCGTATGCGCACGCCGCGCAGCGCACGCATCAACTCTTGTCCAGCGCCCGCCGATAGCCCTGGAACAGTTGCAGCAGCCACGGTTTCTGCGCGAGCACGAGACTCATGCCGATGCGCTCCTTCGGCGACAGGGTCGCGTCGCGGATCAGCAGCGCATCGAATTCGCGCACCACGTCCTCCAGGCGCTGACGCATCTGGCGCACGCCGTCGACGCTGAGACTGCCGCTGAGCAGGAACAGGCCGTCCTGTTCGCCGTCGAAGGCGTCTGCGAAATAGTCGGTGAGCAGCTTCTCGCGGAAGTAACGTTCCATCGGCCCGCCGCGACGCCAGCGGAAATTGCGCGCGGTGAGCGCACGCGCGCGATTGCCGGGCAGCAGTTCGATGATGCCCAGGCGATCGAGCTTCACCAGCAACCCGGTCCACTGCGCCTCGGTGAAGGCGAACTGCGCCAGCACGTCCTGCTGGCGCCAGCGATTCAGACTGAGGAACAGCGCCAGCAGCAGCGCCGGCTCGGACACCAGCGCCTTTTCCTGCGCCTCGGTGAGTGCGGCCATGCTTTCGCGGCCGCGCGACGCCTCGGCGGCCAGTTCGGAGAGGCCGACATCCAGCACGTCGCAGATCTGCTCCAGCCGCTGCAGGCTCATCGCGCGCAGCGAGAACATCCGCTTCACCGCGGCCTCGCTCATCTTCAGGCGTGAGGCCAGCTCACGGTAGGTCAGTCCCTGACCGCGCAGCAGACGTTTGAGCGCATCGATCAGCTCGACGGAAACGGCCATGGGTCTATTTTTCCAATACCGGAGGATGCCCGTTATCTACACTCGGTCGACGCGGATTGCAACGCCGGGCGCCGCGGGTGTCTCTTCGCCGCAGCCCCCGCGAGCCATCGCCCACCGAGTCCACGCCATGTCGCCGACGCCATCGATGCCCGCTTCCCCCTCCCGCCTGTCCTTCCGCTTCGCCGCGCTCACCGTCGCCCTGGCCTGCCTGCTGGTGCCGCCGGCGGACGCGCAGTCCGACGCATCGGGCCGGCATTCGGAAGCGAGCGTGATGGCGTCGGTGGAAGTGCCGGTGGCGGTGGTGGGCGCGCTGGTCGCGGGCGGGAAATTCTTGGTCACCGGCGTCGCCGTCAGCGGCGGCGCGGTGGCGGTGACGGTCTCCGTGGTGGGGCTCGGCGCCTCGTTCGTGGTCCATCTCACCGCGGAAGCGGCCAAATCGCTGGCGATCGCCAGCGGCACGGCGGTGGAAGCGGTCGCGGTCAGCGGAGGCTGGCTGTTGATGGCCGCGGGCGAGGCGCTGTGTTTCGTCGCCGACGAACACGCCCGCGCGCACGTGCATTCGCGCGAGATCGACACATGAATCCACGCACGACCCCACGCACGGCCTGCCGGCATCCGCCCGGACACTGCCAGCGCCGACGCAGCGCGCGGATCGCGGGCGGTCTGCTGGGGCTGATGCTGGCCGCGCTGACCGCGCTGCTGCTCACCGTCGCGCCCGCGGCGCGCGCCGGCACCGACTGCGACGCCCGGCCGATGCCGCCGCACGCGATCGCCGATGCCGCGGCCACCGCACTGGCCGTCGCCTCCGCGCTGGACGCGGCCGATGCGCCGGTGGCGCTGGTGTCGCGCGTCGGCACCGATCTGTCGAAACACGGTCTGCGCTACAGCCACGCGGGATTCGCGGTGCGCGACCACCCCGACGGCCGCTGGACGGTGGTCCATCTGCTCAACGACTGCAGCAGCGACGGCTCCGGCCTGTATGCGCAGGGCCTGGTGAATTTCTTCGCCGACGATCTGATCAATCAGGATGCGCGCATCACCTGGTTGCCGCAGGAGGTCGCGACGCGTCTGGCCGCACGACTGATCGCGCTGCCGCGCGATGCGCTGTACACGCCACGATACAACCTGATCGCCCGCCCCGGCAGCGCGAAATACCAGAACTCGACCGCGTGGGTGCTCGAACACATCGCCGCTTCGCTGCCGCCGAAGACGTCCGTACGCACCCGCGCGCAGGCCTATACGCTCGCCGTCGGCCACGGTTTCAGTCCCGGCCGCATCCACATTCCCTACACGCAGCGGATCGTCGGCGGACTGTTCGGCGCGCATCTGGTGTTCACCGATCATCCGGTCGCGACCCGGCTCGGCGGCGACTACCCGGTGGTGACGGTGCGTTCGATTCTCGAATGGCTCGACAGCGCGGGGCTGACATCCGGCGAACGCGAGTGGCGACATGGCCGCTGGGTCGCGACACCGGGGCCAGGCTGAGACGAGCGCACGGACGACAACCAGGAAGGATCGACATGCACGGCCACGACACGCCACAACGACCCGCGCTCGCCCGGCAGCGCCTTTACGGCCATCCGCTGCGGATTGCGGCCCTGCTCATCGCAGGCGTGTTGACCGCAGGACACGCGGGCGCGCAGGCGACGACGCGTGCCTTCACGCTGACGGCGCCGGCACAGGCGGTGGAAACCCGCATCGAGGTGCCCACAGGCGGATCGACACGCATCGTGTTCTCGTCGCTGCGATCCACCGTACCGCTCGCGCGCGTGGAGCTCATCGATCCCGCAGGCCGCATCGCGTGGCACGAGCGCGGCGACGCACTGAAGTTGCTGCCCGCCGAAGAAGCCGCGCATCCGGAGCGCGGCGACGTGTACCGGCTGGACGAAGTTCGTCAAGCGACCGCCGGGACGTGGCGCCTGCGCTTCGTCCCGGTCGCAGGCAGGCGCGGTCGCATCGTCGGCGCCTACTCGCTACGCCCAAGATTCGAACTGCTGCTGCCGATGTCGCCCGTGCCGATGCGCGCGCACGAACGCGCCGTCATCGAAGTCCTGGCGACCGACAACGGCGCGCCGCTGTCGAACGTCCGTGCGATCCGCGTCTGGATCGAGGATGCGGGTGGTCGCCGGATCGTGCAGGGCGAAGCGCGTACCGGGCAGCGCAACGAACGGGGCATCCTGCTCAGCCAGCAACCGGAGCAGTTGCTTGCGCTCGTGACCGCGCCCGCGCCGGGTCGTTACCGGCTGAAGGCCGCGCACGATTTCGGGCACGGCGAGATCGTGTCGGAGCGCGAACTGATCGTGCAGTGAGCCGTCTGCGATCGTCAGTCCCGCGGATAGAAACGCACCCGCGACGGCTGCAGGCGCAGCGCCTGCCCGGGCACCGGCGGCACGAGGCCGGGTGTCGCGATCATGTCCCACTCGAACGGCTTCGGGTGTTCGCCGATCGCGAGATCGATGGTGATGCGGTCCGCACGTCGATGCGAAGCGAGCACGCGCGCGCGGATGCCCTCTCTCGCCGCACCGTCGTCGCCCTGCGCTTCCAGTTCGTGCGGCCGCAGATGCGCGACCACCGGGCCATCGGCGCAGCCGGGGGCGGCGAACACGGCCACGCCATCGGCGGTCGAAAACACGCCGTCGCGCACCGCGCCATCGAGCGCATTGCCGCGACCGATGAAATCGAAGACGTAGGCCGAGGCCGGCGTTTCGTAGATCTCGGCCGGGGTACCGACCTGCTCGATCCGGCCCGCGCGCATCACCACCACGCGATCGGCGAGTTCCAGCGCCTCTTCCTGATCGTGGGTGACGAACACCGTGGTCTGCCCGGTCTGGTCGTGCAGGCGGCGCAGCCAGCGGCGCAGTTCCACCCGCACCTTCGCATCGAGCGCACCGAAGGGTTCGTCCAGCAGCAGCACGCTCGGATCGATCGCCAGCGCGCGCGCCAGCGCCACGCGCTGCTTCTGCCCGCCCGACAACTGGTCGGGATAACGTCCGCCGAGTTCGGGCAACTGGATCAGGCCCAGCAGTTCCTCCACCCGCTTCGCGATGTCCGCCTTCGCGGGGCGGCGCGCGCGCGGACGGCTGCGCAGGCCGAAGGCGATGTTCTCGGCCACGGTCATGTGCCGGAACAGCGCGTAATGCTGGAACACGAAGCCGACATTGCGTTCGCGCAGGCTCAGGCGGGTGGCGTCGCGTTCGCCGAACAGCACCCGGCCGCTGTCGGGCGACAACAGGCCGGCGATGACCCGCAGCAGCGTGGTCTTGCCGGAGCCGGACGGTCCGAGCAGCGCGATCAGCTCGCCCGAGGCGATCGTCAGATCGACGCCATCGAGGGCGGCGACGCCGGGATAACGTTTGTTCAATTCGAGAATGCGCAACTGCATGTCAATGCTTCCTGTGCGATGCGGCCAGCGCGTCGCCGTGTTTGGATTCGAGCCGCGCCCGGACGCCCCAGGAGTGCGGCGCGACTGTCACCGGCGCACCGGGCGACGAACGCAGAAAAAGGCAGCGCTTCATGTCAATGCTTCCTGTGCGATGCGGCCAGCGCGTCGCCGTGCTTGGATTCCAACCAAAACTTCAAGACCAGCGTCACCAGCGCCAACCCCGACAACAGCGACGCGGCGGCGAACGCCGCGGTGGTGTCGAACTCGTTGTAGAGGATCTCGATGTGCAGCGGCAGCGTGTTGGTGAGGCCGCGGATATGTCCGGACACCACCGACACCGCGCCGAATTCGCCCATCGCGCGCGCGCCGCACAGCAGCACGCCGTAGAGCAGGCCCCAGCGGATGTTCGGCAGCGTGACCCGGAAGAACATCGACCAGGCGCCGGCGCCCAGCGAGCGCGCCGCCAGCTCTTCGTCCGCGCCCTGCTGCTGCATCAGCGGAATCAGTTCGCGGACCACGAACGGAAACGTGATGAACAGCGTCGCCAGCACGATGCCCGGGCGCGCGAACAGGATCTTGATATCGTTTTCGGCCAGCCATTCCGCGAACCAGCCGTGGGTGCCGAACAGCAGCACCAGGCACAGGCCGGCCACCACCGGCGACACCGCGAACGGCAGGTCCAGCAGCGACAGCAGCACGCGCTTGCCGCGGAATTCGAAACGGGTCACCGCCCACGCCATCAACAGGCCGAACACGGCGTTGATCGGCAGCACGATGGCGACCGTGAACAGGGTGAGTTTCAGCGCCGCCAGCGCATCCGGCTCGGACAGCGCCTTGATCCAGCCGACGAAGCCGTCGCCGAAGGCCGCGACCAGCACCATCAGCAGCGGCAACACCACCAGGCCGAGCATCGCCAGCACCGCCAACGCGATCAGCAGCCAGCGCAGCCAGGCCGGCTCGCGCACGGCATCGTCGATCTTCGCACCCTCAGCCACGACGGCCTCCCTTGCGCTCGTGCGCGAACAGCAGCGGAATCGCATTGATGGCGAGCAGGCACGCGAACGACGC
The DNA here is from genome assembly GCF_039543145.1 of Lysobacter hankyongensis. Classification (NCBI taxonomy): domain Bacteria; kingdom Pseudomonadati; phylum Pseudomonadota; class Gammaproteobacteria; order Lysobacterales; family Lysobacteraceae; genus Lysobacter; species Lysobacter hankyongensis. The sequence goes on from NZ_BAABJE010000001.1 coordinate 819,086, forward strand.
GGCCAGCAGCAGCGCGGCGATCGCGATCGCGCCGTTGTAGTCGTATTCCTCCAGACGGATCGTCACCAACAGCGGCGCGATCTCGGTCTTGTACGGCAGGTTGCCGGCGATGAAGATCACCGAGCCGTATTCGCCGAGTCCGCGCGCGAACGCCAGCGAGAACCCGGTCAGCAGGCCCGGCAGCAATTCCGGGAACACCACGCGCCGCAGCGCGGTCCAGCGCGATGCGCCGAGCGAGGCCGCGGCTTCTTCCGGCTCGCGCCCCAGGGTTTCGAGCAGCGGCTGCACCGTGCGTACCGCGAACGGCAGGCCGATGAACACCAGCGCCAGCACGATGCCGATCGAGGTGTAAGCGATCTGCAGGCCCATCGGCTCGATGACCCGCCCGACCCAGCCGTTCTTCGAGTAGATCGCGGTCAGCGCGATGCCGGCGACCGCGGTCGGCAGCGCGAACGGCAGATCGACCAGCGCATCCACCAGACGCCGGCCGGGAAAACGGTAACGCACCAGCACCCAGGCGATGAGACCGCCGACCAGCAACGCGATCAGCGCCGCGACCAGCGCGGCGCCGAAGCTGAGTTTCAGGGCTTCCTGCACACGCTCGTCGCGCAGCGCGCGCAGCCAGCCCTCCGTTCCGAGGCCGGCCGCACGCACGCTCAGCGCCAGCAGCGGCAACAGCACCACCGCGCCGAGCCAGGCCATGCCCAGACCCAGACTGATGCCGAACCCCGGCAAGGGGTTCGGCAGTCTTCGCGCGCGCGGCGCGGTCGCCGCGGTGCCGGCGTCCGCGGTCATCGCGACGCCTTGTAGATGCTGTCGAAGAAGGCGCCGTCGGCGAAATGATCCGCCTGCGCCTTCTTCCAGCCGCCGAACGCGGCGTCGACGGTCACCAGCGGCACCTTCGGGAACCGCGCGAGCGCGGCGGCCGGCACCTTGTCGGGCTCGGCCGGACGATAGAAGTGCTTCGCCGCCAGCTGCTGCCCTTCAGGCGAGTAGAGGAAGCGCAGATACGCTTCGGCCTGTTTGCGGGTGCCGTGCTTGGCCACGTTCTTGTCCACCCAGGCCACCGGCGGCTCGGCCTTGATGCTCAGGCTCGGCACCACGATCTCGAACTTGCCGCGGGTATCGGCCTGGTTGAGCGTGAGCAGCGCTTCGTTCTCCCACGCGATCAGCACGTCGCCGATGCCGCGCTCGACGAAGGTGGTGGTCGATCCGCGCGCACCGGTGTCCAGCACCGGAACGTTCTTGAACAACCGGGTGAGGAAGCCCACGACCTTGTCGCCGTCGCGGTATTCCTTCGACGCCCACGCCCAGGCCGCGAGATAGTTCCAGCGCGCGCCGCCGGAAGTCTTCGGGTTGGGCGTGATCACCGCGACGCCCGGCTTCGCGAGGTCGCCCCAGTCGGCGATCTTCTTGGGGTTGCCCTTGCGCACCAGGAACACGATCGTCGAGGTGTAGGGCGAACTGTTGTGCGGCAGCCGCGACTGCCAGTTGGCGGGCAGCAGTTTGCCGTTCTGCACGATGGCGTCGATGTCGACGGCGACCGCGAGGGTCACGACATCGGCTTCGAGGCCGTCGATCACCGAACGCGCCTGCTTGCCGGAGCCGCCATGCGACGCGCGGATCTTCAGGGTTTCGCCGGTCTGCTGCTTCCACTGCGCGGAGAAGCGTTCGTTCACTTCGGCGTAGAACTCGCGGGTGGGATCGTAGGAGACATTGAGCAGTTCGCCGTCGGCGGCCTGCGCCGGACGCACGTGGGCGACGCCGGCAACGATCGGCGCAATGAGCAGGCCGATGAGGAGGGGTTTGAGGAGGCGTTTCATGGCATTCGCTCCGGGTCAGAAGGACAATTGCGCGCGGGTGAAGAAGGATTTCTCGTCTTCGCGGTCGGCGCCGGCTGCGGCCCCGCCCTCGAAGGTGGTCTGGGTGTAATTCGCGACCAGTTTGAGATTGCTGTTGAGGTACCAGTTGAGACCGATCGTCCACGCCTTCGCGGAGCGCGCGGAGGTCGCGGCGTTGGCGAACAGCGGGAAGGCTTCGTCGTCGACCTTCAGTTCGCCGAAGCGGCCGACCAGTTCGAACGCGCCCCAGCCTGCCGCATCGGACGTAAAAGGTTTGTTGGGCTTGGCGACACCGCGATAGCTCGCGTCCTCGCCGGTAAGCACGACGCTGCCGGTGAGCTGGTAGGCCTCGTTGACGAGATGGTCGCGACGACCGGCGTTGACGCCGCTGGTCACCCGCACTTCCTGTTCGGAGGTGATGTATTCGCCGAGCAGGCCGTAGCGGCCGCGATAGAAATAACCCTGCGGCGAGAAGCGGCGGTGCAGACCGTCGGCGGCGACGTTCGTGTTGTAGGCGAAGAACTGCGCCTGCCCGGGGGTGCGATAGCGCGGCAGGAAGTTGTTGCCGGTGCCGAAGGTGTCGCCGACGCTGGCGGCGACGCCGATGCCGAGGCCGGACCAGCCGTTCGCCGCGTTCTTGAACGGTTCCCAGAACACCCGGCCCGCGTACTCGAACTCGTTGTCGGGATTGGTGGTGGCGGCATCGCGACCGTCGGGCGCGCCGTTGTAGGCGCCCACCACGTAGCTCAGACGGGTGTCGAACAGTTCGCCCTGCAGTTGCACGCCGAGATCGCGGTTCGGCGCCAGTTCGGTCGGAAAGCCGCGTTCGACGAACGCGATCGAACCGCCGGACTGCAGGCGCTCCAGACCCACGGGACCCTTGACCTTGCCGATGCGCACGGTGGCGCGCGGATCGAATTTCAGGTCGACGTAGGCGTCGACGATGGTGGCGCTGTCGCCGGCGAACTCCGGGGTGAGCCGGAAGCCGACCAGCGACCCCCAGGTGCCTTCCAGCGTGGGCCGGATGCGACGGAACAGGAAGGTGTCGTTCTGCGGCGCGGCGTCGTCGCCGACGAAGAAACGACCGTCGGCCTGCACGAGGCCGCGGACCTTGAGCTCGAGACCATCCGGCGATTTCACCGACAGGCCCTTCGCGGGCGTCAGCGAGATCACCGGATCCTTCGCCGCCTTCGCGGCGAGCTCTTCGGCCTGCAGTTCGAGTTTGCGTTCGATCACGCGCAGACGCTGATCGAGATCGGCGGCGGACGCCGCGGATTCGCCGTCGGCGGCGACGCCGAGGCGACGTTCGACCGCTTCGAGACGTTCGATCAGCGCGCGCGTGGCCGGATCGGGATCGTGCGCTTGGGCGGAAGGCAGCGCGAGCGAAAGCGCGATGGCGAGCGGGACCGCTGCCGTGTATCGGTGGCGCGTCGCAGCGCGCCTGGCATGATTGGACATCGTCGACTCCGTGAGGATTGACGCGCGTCCGGCGGTCCGGTCTGCGCTGGGATGGGATGGGCGGGACCGACCGTTCAACGGTCGGCGAATCGGAATTTCTGGCTGCGCGTGATCTGCACGATCTTCGCGTTGTGGACCACGACCTCGACCTCGCCGAACGCGATGTCGCGCAGCGCGGCGATCACCGCGCGCTCGTGATCGTTCAGACGCGCGCCCACCGGCGGAATGCCGGCGACATTGCGGGCGTCGCCGTCGCGCTCGCGGGGCGCATCGGAATCGGAAACGTCGTCGGTGGTCCGTCGTTCGTTCATGACTGCTTCCTCAGGGATGGACGGCCACGGGGGACATGGCCGCGGCCGCCGAAGCCTCGACTTCGGCGTTGGCGAAATCGTGCAGGCTGCGCCGGTCGAGCACGCGCGACAGCGCATCGCGCGATTCGCGCATCAGCGCGCGCAGGGCGCAGGCGTCGGGATCGGGGCAGTCGCGGCAGGGTTCGTAGGCGGTGACGCTGGCGCAGCGCACGGGCGCCAGCGGTCCGTCGATGACGCGGATGAGATCGCCGATCATGATCTGCTCCGGCGATCGCGCCAGCGCATGGCCGCCGTGCTGGCCGCGGCGGCTGTCGACGAAACCGGCGATGCGCAGGTCGACCAGGATGGTCTCGAGGAACTTGCCCGGCGCGCGGCAGCGCTGCGCCAGTTCGTGCGCCTGCACGCGCGCCTCGCCGGCGCGCGCCAGCTCGCTCATCGCCCGCAGTGCGTACTTGGCCTTCATCGAGAGCATGTCGCGGCGTTATTCCTATCGAAACCGTAGGAATTGATGCCACAGCCCCGGGAACGGGTCTAATGCCCGGCGGTCATATCCTGATAGCGACCGGACCGGGCCGCTTCAGCCGACCGAAAATCCCTGCGATGACATGGGCATGTCGGGCACGTCGGGCGCATCGCGAACCACGCCGTCCACCCGCGCCAGCGGCGGGCCGTGCTGCAACCAGTCGGCAAGCCGTTCGATCGCAGCCCCGTCGCCGACGGCGAGCACTTCGACGCGACCGTCGTCGAGATTGCGGGCGTGGCCGTGCAGGCCCAACGCCAGCGCCTGCGCGCGGGTGTGGGCGCGGAAGGTCACGCCCTGGACGCGCCCGGAAACGAAGAAGCGCGCGGCAACCATCGCGGATCAGCCTTCCGGTTTGGCCGCGGGCGCGCCGGCGGGCGCATCGATGACCGCGGCGAGTTCGGTGCCGGTGACCGGCCCCATGAACGATTTCGCGATGCGGCCGTCGGGCGCGATCACATAGGTCATCGGCAGACCGCGCGGCGTCGGGAAATCCGCCGGCGGATCGTAGGTGTCGACCAGCGCGATCGGATAGCGCACCGGACGCTGCTTGAGGAACGCGCGCATCTCCTCGACCGCGATTTCCTCGTAGGCCAGGCCGATGACCTCGACGTCCGCGCGCTCGGCGTCGAACGCATCCAGTTCGGGCATTTCCTTGATGCAGGGCGCGCACCAGGTCGCCCAGAAGTTCACCACCACCCAGCCGCCGCGCTTCGAGGCGAGGTCGTACTGCGCACCTTCGAGCGTGGCGATCTTCAGCGTCGGCCTTTCGGCGTCCGCCGCAGGCGTCGCGTCGGCAGGCTTCGCATCGGCCTGCTTCGGATCGGCCTGCTTCGAGTCCGCCTGCTTGGCGTCGGTGGACGCCGCATCGGTCGACGCGGGCTGGCAGGCGGCCAGCGCGAGCAGCAGCGGCAGAACGCAGTACTTCGGAATCATCAGGAATCCTTGCGATAGATCGAGGCGACCGGCCGTTTCAGCAGATCGCGCAGGGGAAGCCGGAGTTCGTCCAGCGCGGCGACCGCGGCTTCGCCCAGCGCATCGTCGCGCGCGGGCAGCCAGGCCTCGGCCACCGGGATGCGCAGCCGGCAGGCCTCGTAGAGTTCGCCGAGGGTGAGATCGTCGAGATCGCGGGCCAGCAGCCATTCGCCGGATTCGGCGCGCACGATCAGCCCGATCTCGCACAGCTGGCTCAGCATCTGCTGCACCAGTCCGTCGGTGAGCACCGGCTCGATCCGGCGGATGTCGTCCAGATGCAGACCCTTGCCGCGCTGCCGGTATTCGTCGAAGCGGCCGATCAAACGCAGCAACCCGTGGAATTCGTAACCGACCGGCAGGCGCTGCGCCGCAGGCTGATAGCGGAACGCCGACAGCGACGACGCCAGCGATGCGCCGAACAGGATCGAGACCCAGCTGAAATACACCCAGCCGAGGAAGATCGGAATCAGCGCGAGCGTGCCGTAGATCTTTTCGTAGGCGCCGAAACTGCCGAGATAGGAACCGACCGCGATCTTCACGACCTCGATCATCACCACCGCCAGCAGCGCGCCCGGGGCGACGTGACGCCAGCGGATCGTGCGATGCGGCACCACGCGGTAGACCACCGCCAGCGCCACGAACTCGATGACGATCGGGCTGCCGCTGAGCAGCCAGTGCTCCAGCCATTGTCCCGGCTCGGTCTGGAAGATCGACAGCGCGAAGAAGCGCGCGGAGATCGCGAGGCTGGCCGCCGCCAGCAGCGCGCCGAAGGTCATCACCGTCCAGTACACGACCAGCCGGCCGAACCGCGGCCGCGCGGTGGGCACGCGCCAGATCCGGTTGAAGGTGGCCTCGATGCTGGTGAGCGTGATCAGCAGCGACACCACCAGCACGATCACGCCGACCACGGTGAGCTTGCCGGCGTTGCCGGAGAAATCGAGCAGATAGGCTTCGACCGAGCGCGCCGAAGACGGCACGAAGTTCGAGAAGATGTAGGTGCTGAGCTGCTGGCTCCATTCCTGGTAGACCGGGAAGGCCGACAGCACGCCGAACACCACCATGCTCAGCGGGACGATCGCGAACGCGGTGGTGAAGGCCAGCGCGCCGGCCGCCTGCAGCAGGCGGTCGTCGAGGAACCGCAGCCACAGGAAGCGGAAGAAGGTGCCGGCGCGGGCGCGATCCCAGCCGCGCGTGCGCCATCGCTGCAATGTCTCGATGAATGCCATGGCCGCGCAAGGGTAGCAGGCCCGGCGCCGGCATCGCGGCCTTCGCACCCGGCCGGCGCTTGGCTTACCCTGTCGGCCCTCTCCGCACGACGCCGCCCGGACCGCCCATGCCCGAGATCCTGGTTCTGTACTACAGCCGCGGCGGCTCGGTCGCACGGCTGGCGCGGCAGATCGCGCGCGGCGTCGGCGAAGTCGAGGGCATGGCCGCACGCCTGCGCACGGTGCCGCCGGTAGCCCCGGTCACGCGTGAAACCGCACCGCCGGAGCCCGAGGACGGCGCGCCCTACGTCGAGACGCGCGATCTGGCCGAATGCGCCGGCCTGATCCTCGGCAGCCCGACCCGCTTCGGCAACATGGCCGCGCCGGTGAAGCATTTCCTCGACACCCTGGGCGCGGAATGGGCCAGCGGCACCCTGGTCGGCAAGCCGGCGGCGGCGTTCACCTCCACCGCGACCCAGCACGGCGGTCAGGAGTCGACCCTGCTGACGATGCTGGTCCCGCTGCTGCATCACGGCTGCGTCGTCGCCGGCATCCCGTTCACGGAACCGCAGTTGAGCACCACCCGCAGCGGCGGCACGCCCTACGGCGCCAGCCATGTCGCCGGCGCGAAGGACGACCCGCAGCTGACCGACGACGAAGCCGCCCTCGCCCGCGCGCTGGGCCGGCGCATCGCCCAGCTCGCGCTGAAACTGGCCTGAGGCGACCGCCATGACAGACAACACCCGCCGCCACGAGCGGATTGCGCTGATCGGCGCCCTCCTCGGCCTGGTCGCGCTGTACGCGGCCTGGTTCCACGACGACAGGCACCGCGTCGCGGCGCTGGTGGTGTTCGCGCTGCCGCCGCTGCTGCTGGCGCTGGGCGCGCTGGCGCGCCGGCGCACGGCGCCGTTCTGGGCCGGCGTGTTCGCGCTGGCCTGGTTCTCGCACGGGGTGATGTCGGCCTGGACGCATCCGGAGACCCGCGCGTTCGCGCTGATCGAAGTCGTGCTGGCCCTCGTGACGGTGTTCGCCGCGAACGCTTCGGGACTGCGCGGACGCTTCGCGAAACGCCGCTGACCGACGCTGACCGCAGCGTACGGTGACCGCCACCGGGGCCGGGTCTATACTTCCGCGCTCACGAACCGACCGTCACGGCGCCCCATGGAACAGCTGCTCATCGTCACCACCGGCGGCACCATCGACAAGATCTATTTCGACGACAAGTCGGACTATCAGGTCGGCGAGCCGCAGATCGGCCGCATCCTCGAAGAACTCGGCGTCGCCTTCCGCTTCAACGTGATCCCGATCATCCGCAAGGATTCGCTGCACATCACCGCCGAGGATCGCGAGCTGCTGCGCGCCGCGATCGCGGCGCAGCCCACGCGCCATGTGCTGGTCACCCACGGCACCGACACCATGGTCGACACCGCGAAGGTGCTGAGCAGCATCGCCGACAAGACCATCGTCCTCACCGGCGCACTGAATCCGGCGCGCTTCCGCGGCTCCGACGCGGAATTCAACATCGGCACCGCGGTCGGCGCGGTGCAGTCGCTGCCGCCCGGCGTCTACATCGCGATGAACGGCCGCATCTGGGATCCGCTGAAAGTGCGCAAGAACGTCGCCGCCAACCGCTTCGAAGCGGCGGGCTGAGCGCAGCACCAGAAGCGCGACGATCAGGCCATGCCGGCGGCCGGTGATGATGAACCCCCGTCCTTGGTAGAGCGACCTTCAGGTCGCTGCATTGTTCGCGAAGAGCAGCGGCCTGAAGGCCGGCCCATGCAGCACATCAAGCACGACGCCATCCGGGCCGCGCCTGCGGCTGGTGCAAATGAATTCTCGGGGTTTCGGTAGAGCGGTCTGAAGGTCTCTACCGACCGCTCGCCGCGGCGCGCGCCGGAAGCGTGTTGAGCCCCGAGGTCTTGGCGGTTTCGCCGAGGAAGGCCAGCCCCAGCATCGCGAATTTGCCGCTGTTCTGCGCGGAATTGCCCATGTTCGCGAGCGTGTCGCTGGTGCTGTGGATGAGCGGGAACGCGCGGCCATCGGCACCGCCGCCCTCGAAGAAGAAGCCCGCCGGATAACCCGCGGACGTCCACGAGGCGTGATCGGAACAGGCGTATCCGCAGGTATCGAGACCGCGGGTCAGGCCGCGCGGCGCGAGATAGGTATCGAACAGCGTGTTGAGGAACGTCTGCAGCGGCAGGTTCGAATAATCCGTGACCAGACGCATGTCGACGCTGCTCGACGCCCGGTAGTTGGTCATGTCGAACTGCAGCACCGCGACCACGTTCGCGCTCGCGGCGCGGTGCGCCTGCGCGATGGCGTTGGAGCCGCGCAGGCCCACTTCTTCGGCCGCGTAACCCATGAATTTCACCGTGCGTCTGGGCTTCCAGCCGCTGGCCATGGCGATGCGCAGGATCTCGGTGAGCGTAGCGATGCCCGAGGCGTCGTCGTCCGCGCCGGGCGCGCGCTGGCCCACGCCGCCGCCGCTGATGTTGATCGAATCCAGATGCCCGCCCAGGACCACGACCTCGTTCGGGATCTCGCGACCGCGGATGGTGAGGATCACCGAAGGCTGGGTGGAACAGGTGGCGCAGGCGAACAGCTCGGACGTCACGTCGCTGCGGCCCGCGGCGAGCGCCATCCACGTGCTCTGGATCCACTCCGCCGACTGCCGGCCGTAGCTGCTGGCGTAATAGCGGTTCTGATAGTTCGACAGATGCGTGATGGTCGCGTGGATGTTGGCGTGCTGCACCTGATCGAGCCAGGGCGCGACCGTGGTCGCGTTGTCGATGGTGTAGCGGATCTTCGCCGCCGGGCTGTTCTTGGCCTGTTGCGAAAGATCGGCACGGATGAAGGCTTCGGCATCGGCGCGGCTGGCGAACGCGAAATAACCGCCGCAGCGCCGCTCGCGCTGGTGGATCCGTTCGGAGATGCGGCTGAGCTGTCGTGCCTGGGTTTCGACCAGCATCAGCGCAGCGCCGGTGCTGTCGCGCTTGGCCAGGCCGCCACGCACCAGATCGGGCATCTGTTCGTAGGTGCGACGCGACATGACCAGATGCACCGCAGCGGTCGGGTCGCGCTCCAGGCGCAGTGAGGTCAGATCGCTTTCGGCATGGCGCCTCGCGTGCGCGTCGGCGGCGTCGCGATTCGCCTGCTGGCGCAGGCCCTGCGCGCCGCAGGGCATCGCGAACGCGAGGACGCCGACGGCGAAAATGGAAGCGAGTCTGCGCATGATCATCTTGTCTCTCCGGTGCCGTTTCTCCGGTGCGTCATCGGCGTGGCGCCTCCGCTTCCGCGGAGCGCCCGTCCGTCGCTGCGCGATGATACGCCGCATCGCGGTGGATCGACCGTGCCGCCCGGGTCGGCAGCGGCACAGGATCTGAATTTCGCGTTGATCTCCATTGACGTATACGTTTCGATCGGCGCTTCCGATCGCGCGGACATGCCGCCCGATACCGTACGCCGCCCACTTGATGCAGCGCAAAAAGCCTTATTCCGCAGGCGTCGCCGATATTCCGCATCGTCATACCCGCGCTGCGCGCTGGATTCGGATTCCTAGACGGCGTTCAAGATATTGACGTATACGATATACCCATGATGCCGACGCCCGGCTCCCCCGCTGGCGTACGACCACCGGGCACGCGTTCGATCGAGAAGTTCAGGGAAAGAGTTCAGGGAACACGTTCAGGAAATCCGAACGTTCCATTCATCCATTTCATTGCATCGGGAGTGATTCAATGTCCGCATCGAAATACGTGGGTCGCAAGACGCTGATCGCCGTCGCCCTCGCCACCATCGCCTTCTCCGCCACCACCGGCGCCGCGGAGCGCGGCGCCCGCATCGACGCCAGACTCGCCGCCGCCATGGAGCGCGATCTCGGCATCTCCGCGGAACAACTGCCCGGCTATTTCCGCGCGCAGGAACAGGCGCGCACGAAGGCCGCGCAGGCCGAGCGCGCGCTCGGCGCGCACTACGCCGGCACGTGGCTGGAGCGCGGCGCGGACGGTGAATTCCGTCCGGTGGTCGCCACCACGTCCGCCGCGAAGGCGGCCCGGGTGTCCGGCGCCGAAGTCCGCCAGTTCCGCCATTCGCTGCATCAGCTGGAAGACAGCTTGGCCAGCCTCAACGATGTCCGCGCCCGCGCGCGCGACGCCGGCAAACTGCAGGGCGTGCAGTCCTGGTACATCGACCTGCCGAGCAACAGCGTGGTGGTGAAGGTCTCGCCGGGCGCGATGCTGAAAGCGGCGGATTTCGTCGCCGTCAGCAGCGCCGATGTCGCTGCCGTGCGCTTCGAGATCGATGCCGGTACCGCGATGCCGGCCGCCAGCGTCGTCGGCGGCAACCAGTACCAGTCGGGCGGCGGTTCCTGCTCGATCGGCTTCTCGGTCACCCGCGGCGCCACCAAGGGCTTCGCCACCGCCGGCCACTGCGGCGCCGCCGGCACCACGGTGCGCATCGGCGGCGTCACCGTCGGTTCGGTGCAGTCGAGCAGCTTCCCGACCAACGATCGCGCCTGGGCGACCGTGCGCAGCAGCGACACGCTGGTCGGCGGGGTGAACCGCTACAACGGCACGAATGTCGCCGTGCGCGGCAGCACCGAATACGGCGTCGGCACCGCGGTCTGCCGTTCCGGGTACGCCTCCGGCTGGCGCTGCGGCACCATCACCGCGACCAACGTCACCGTGAACTACTCGACCGGCCCGGTGTACGGCCTGCGCCAATCCAACGCCTGCCTCACCCAGGGCGATTCCGGCGGCTCGTGGATCTCCGGCAACCAGGCGCAGGGCGTCAGTTCCGGTGGCCAGCTCTACGGTTCGGCGCCGCCGTACTCGAACTGCGGCGTGGCCAATCCGGTGAGCTACTACCAGCGCATCAATCCGCTGCTGAGCGCCTACGGCCTGAGTCTGGTGCTCGGCTGATCGCGGCATGCGGCATGCGGCATGCGGTACCCGACACGAAAACGCCCCGGATCTCCGGGGCGTTTTTTCGTGCGGGTACGGAGCGAAGCTTCGGACTGTGGATCAACCGCTGTCCTTGAGCATTTCGACCAGATCGTCCCGCGTTTCCTCGATGTGGATGCGGATCAGGCGCGCGACATCCTTGCTGCGCCCCGCTTCCCAGGCCTTGAAGATCGCGGTGTGTTCCTCGATCGAACGGGTCGCGCGGCCCGGCACCGCCATGTGTACCTGCGAATAGCGCTGCGAGATCGCGAGCAGGCGGCTGACGATCTCGGTCGCGATCGGCTGCAGCCGCGGCACCGTCAACGCGAGATGGAACGCGAGATTCAGTTCGCCCGCTTCGTCCATCCGTCGGCTGGTCACCCGGCGATTGAGCGCGTCCAGCGCGGCCTCGGCCTCGACGCGATCCTCGTGGCGCGCCAGACGCGCGCCCTCGGCGCAGATCTGGGGCTCGATCATCAATCGCAGTCCGAGCACTTCCTCGGCCTCGGCCAGCGACATCGAACGCACCTGGAAGCCGCGATGGGCCTGGATGTCGACCAGCCCTTCGGCGCTGAGCTGCACCAGGGCTTCGCGGATCGGAATCTTGCTGACGCCGAATTCGGCGGCGATGGCGTCCTGCAGCAACTGCGCGCCGCCGGCGTAGTGCCCGGACAGGATCCGCTGCCGCACCAGTTTCGCGATCTGGGCACTGATGGTGCGTTGGAGCGGCCGGACCGCGATGCGGTCCTGCGTACGACTTGGCGAACGCTTCAATCGGGTATTCATCGCTGACTCGAGCCCTGGGGGAAGGGACTGCACGCGATGCCGCGAACGGCAGGCGCACCGACAGCCTACAGCAAACCCGTGACCGCGAAAGAAGAACCCCGGCCGAAGCCGGGGTTCCGGGTGTCGCAAACGATCGAGCGCGACTCAGCAACCGGGGAACTTGAAATCCTGGATGCGGGTCTGCCAGCTGCCGTTCGGACGGTACATGCCGACGAACCAGAAGGTGCAATCGTCGACCGGATCGACCGTGGTCTGGTAGTAGTCGCCCCAGCGGCCCGAACCCTCGACCGCGGCGCCGGCGGCGACGGTGGTTTCGGCCAGCGACATCACGCCCAGCGGGTCGGACGCGGTGCGGCCGGTGTAGCGCAGCGATGCGAACACGGTCGGGCTGCTGGTCTTGGTGACGTTGTAACCCATGCCGATGTTGCCGAACTTGTCCATCGCCAGAGTGCCCAGCAGATGATGCGTATTGGCATCGCCCGGGCCGAACGTGCCTTCCTGATGCAGGGCCCAGTTGCCGCTGCCCACGCGACGCAGTTCGAACCAGCGGATGCCCGAATTCACCAGACTGCGGCGGGTACGGCCGGGATCCTGATTGGTCGCGAAACTGCCGACGATCGACTCGTGCGTGCCGAAGTTGCGATAGCTCAGCTGATTGAGGATCACTTCGCGGATCGGATCGAGCTTGGAACGACTGGTGGTCGGCTGCGGCACGGTGGCGAAGGTCGAATAGTCGACGAACCAGCTGTTGAACTCGGTGATCGGAATCCGCGGCAGTGCGGTGATGCCGCTGTTCGCCGGCGTGTTCCAGTCGATGTTGATCTCGAACAGTTCGATGAAGTCCTGGGTGCCGCTGGCGCTGGCGCCATCGTGGGCCTCGTCGTCGCGATGGCGGGCGAGGATCTGCTTGCGGCCCGCCGGCGCGGCGGTGCTGCCGTAGAAGGTCGACGGCGTGAGGATCTGGAATCCGTAGCCCGGCAGCGTCGGCACGCTGTTGAAGCGCTGGGCCGCACGCGCGGTGGCGCCGTTGAGCATGTTCGCGCGATCGAACGCGTAAACGTCGGCACCCGCGATGCTGCCTTCATTGGTGGTGCAGACGTAGGCGTCGTTCCAGATGCCGCAGTGCGGGTAGTCCGGGAAGGCCAGCGTGGCGTAGCGGTAGAACCACCAGCCGCCGGTCACCGGGTCGGAGGTCTTGGAGACGAAGGTGCAGACGCCGCCGTCGTCCATGGTCAGCATGAACCAGCGGCTGGCCTGACGATCGAAGTAGACCAGCGGGTCGCCGCGATCGCTGGTGCAGGCGTTGCCGGCCGGGGCCAGCGAGCCGAAGTTGGTCGGACCCGCGACCAGATTGCCTGCCTTGTCGTAGATCTTGAAGGTCGTGGTGACGCCGTTGACCGCATAGATCACGTGGTTGGTGCCGACTTCGACCACCGGATCGCCGGGGCTGACGCCGGTGTTCGGATTGTTGATGCTGACGCGGCTGCCCGCACTCTTGGTGCGCAGGCGGCTGGGCATGCTGTCGTCGAAGATCCGCTGCAGTTCGGGCAGACGGTCGACAGCCGTGGCCTTGGTCTCCGGCGCGTGCGGCAACTTGCTGCCGAGCGGGGTGTACTGGCGGCGATGGGCTTCGCGGATCGGCATGCCCGGGCGCCACTCCTCCGCCTTCGGCAGATTGCGCACGTCGACGTTGACGCTGTGCGCGGTGACCGGGCTGCCCACCATCGGTCGGCTGGAGGGTGCGGGCTTGCCCTTGATCGGTGCAGCCGCGGCGATGCACGGCAGCGCCAGCAGCAGGATCGCCGCCGCTTTCGCGGAAGCGGAGAACATCGTTGACTTCATCGGAACTCCCCTTGGATTCAATCACCAGACATCACGAACACGCGCCTACGGCACGGATGGCCGCGCGCATGAGATGCAGCAATACGATCGACTTCGATGGTCGGCTGGCGAACCCCCGTTCCGCCGACACTCTTCGAACGTATACGGCAGCGCGCCCTGCCGTCAATCGCGTCCCGCCCAACGGCCTGCGGATACGCATCGATACTGTCGAAGTGATTGATTCGATTCGCCTCCGAGACGGACGGCATGCGCTGCCGATCGGCCTGCTCGCGGGTCTTGTGCGCCGCAGCAATCGCGGTGCGCGCGTTCCGAGGATCGAATCCGATCGCAGGAACCCCGGCGCATGCCGGGGTTCCGTGGTTCAGCGCCGGCAATCCGGGATCAGAACGTCACGCTCCAACTGTTGATGTAGCCGGTGTCGGCATTGGCGTTGTCGTTCACGCGCAGGTTCCACGTGCCGTTCAGCGCCTCGGTCGACAGGTTCACGGTGTACGTCGTGACGATGTTGTCGGCGCTGCCGCCGGTACGGTTGTGCAGCACGTACACGCTGCCGTCCGGCGCCACCAGATCCACCTTCAGATCGCCGATGTAGGTGTGGACGATGTTCACCGCGACCGGCACGGCCGAGCCCGCGTTGCCGCTGCGGCCGGACACGACGATCGGGCTATTGACGGTCGCGTTGTCGGCGATCGCATAGTCGGCGGTGTTGGTGTAGGTCTGCGTGCCGCCGCTGCCCGGCGTGCCGGTGAAGTTCTGGCCGGTGACGTTGGCGCCGCTCACGGTCACGCTGCGGCTGGTCGGCGAGAACGTGTAGCCGCCGAGCGATGGCGTCAGCGTGTAGGTGCCGTTGCCCAGGCCGGTGAGGGTGTAGGCGCCCGAGGCGTTGGTGGTGGCGCTGACGCTGCCGGTGCCCACGGTCACGCCGCCGATGCCGGCGCCCGCGCTGGTGGTGACGGTGCCGGAGATCGAATACGTGACTCCGCTGCCGCCGACGCCGTCCAGGGTCTGCGCGCCGGTGCCGCCGGCATCGAGCCAATTGCTCAAGCGGGTGGCATTGGTGCCGCCGCCCGTCCACGACACCGATACACGACCGTAGTAGTCCGCCTTGGCGTTGTCGGCCGCCGAGCAGGACGACGGGCCGCCATGCAACTGACCGATCACGCGCTTCTCGGGGCTGTACAGGGGCGAGCCCGACGAACCGCCCTCGGTCACGCCGATGCCCGGGATCCAGCGCGCGAAGATGTGCGTACCGTCGCCGGGCGACGTCGGATTGGTGCTGGCGCCGCCGTAGCTCGTGGTCCGGGTCGCGGTGGTCGAATGGGTGATGCGCTTTTCGCCGCCGTTGGGATGATGGATGCCGGTGGCGCCGGTGAAATCGATGCTGCGGCGGTCCCAGCCGTTCCAGAACAGGTTGTAGGCGGCAGGCGCCGGATCGTCGAGTTCCACCAGGGTGAAATCGCTGGCGGCGTAGGACGCACGGAAGAACGCGCCGGTGAGGCTCTGGGTGAGCACGCCGTTGCCGTTCTGCCCGTTGGCGGTGCTGCCGACCACGCGGCACACCGAGTGCTGGTAGTTCCAGTAGGTCACCAGCGAGGCCGCGTTCGACGCGGTGATGCCGCAGTGATTGGCGGTGAGGAAATACATCTTCCGGTCGTTCGCCGTGTTGTTGAGCAGGCTGCCGGTGCAGAACAGGCTGCCGCCGGTCGAGATCGCGGCGACGGAGCGGATCTGGTCGCGCCAGGCGTCGCCTTCCGGACATGCGACGTCGACATTGCAACTGCCGGACGTGCCGAGCGTGCCGAACCCGCCGCCGCTGCTGCGGGACGCCAGCCGACGAAAGCCGACGTAGTCGTGACCGACCTGGACCAGACGCAGCCCGAGTTCGGCCTGCCGCGCGCGCGGCACCACCACTTCGATCACCGCCTGATCGCCGGGCACCACCGGTGTCCACAGCTGGCCATGGGATTCGTTGTCGGCGGACGTGAACGTGCGCACGTCATCGGGATCGGAGGTCGCCGTCTGCGTGGCCGGATAGACCAGCAGGCGACCGCCCTCGGGCATGCGGTACTCGCCGAAACCGAAGTTCAGCGACAGCGCACCGGGAGACGACACTCGCAGACGCCAGACCATGTGGTCCTGATCGAGGATTTCCCACGCACCGGCGTTCGCCGGGGTCAGATCGACGCGCATCGGCTGCGCATAGCGCAAAGGCAGGCCACGAAGTTCGCGCTGCGCATCCTCGGCGACAAGACCCGGCACGTCGACAGCAGGCATCCGCCTGACCTGCACGCTGCCCAGCGGCTGGATCGAATGATCGAAAATCGCCGGACGGTCAGGTGGCGCGGCGATCGCCGCGGCGGACGCCGCCCACAAGACAAAGGCATAACCCATTCCTTTCATCGCACTCACTCCTCGTTGATGGGGTCGTGCCGTCGGTGCGGGATACCGGGTCGGACCGCTTGCGCATCCTGCGCCGATCGACGTGTTCGAAACATGGGCCGGCAGATGCGATTGGCCGCAAGCATGCCATTGCGCGATCGATCCGTTCGCGGGCGTCCGTTCGCGGGCGTCCGTTCGCGGGCGTGATGCGCGCGACGAAAACCACCGTCCGCTCGCGATGCCTGAATCTCGATGCCATGAAGCGACGGCGGCGCGGAGAAGTATCGCCGGAACGCAGCGCTCCGCATGCGCGGACACGTTGCAGGGCGATCCTTGCCGCTACGACGACACTGCCGCCACCGTCGCCGGAAGGACGGTGCGGCATCGCCACGCTAACAGCAAGCCCGCGCGTTGCAAGCCGCAAAAAACACGTCGCGTCACAGATTCAGGAAACGCTTCGTCGGCATTCATGCTTGTCGCAACGCACCATGCGCATGCAGTGCATGCATCGGGCCCCGGCGCATGCCGGGACCCGGTCGCACGGCGACGTCGGAAGATCAGAACGTCACGCTCCAACTGTTGATGTAGCCGGTATCGCTCGCGGCATTGTCGTTCACGCGCAGGTTCCACGTGCCGTTCAACGCTTCGGTCGACAGGTTCACCGTGAAGGTCTGGACGATGTTGTCGGCGCTGCCGCCGCTGCGGTTGTGCAGCACGTACACGCTGCCGTCCGGCGCCACCAGATCGACCTTCAGATCGCCCTTGTAGGTGTGGACGATGTTCACCGCGACCGGCACGGCCGTGCCCGCGTTGCCGCTGCGGCCGGACACGACGATCGGACTGTTGACGGTCGCGTTGTCGGCGATCGGATAGTCGGTGGTGTTGGTGTAGGTCTGCGTGCCGCCGCTGCCGACGGTGACCGAACGGCTCAGCGTGTTGCTGGCGCCGCCGTTGTCGGTGACGGTCAGCGCGACCGTGTAGGTGCCGGCCGTCGCGTAGGTCTTCGACGGATTGGTCGCGGTGGACGTGGTGCCGTCGCCGAAGTTCCAGCTCCTCGACACGATGCTGCCGTCGCTGTCGGTGGACGAATCGGTAAACGCCACGGTGAGCCCGCTGGCCGTGGAGGTGAAACCGGCGACCGGCGCCGCATTGCCGCCGGCGCCCGCGGTCTTCGCCGCCTCACCGAGGAACGCGAGTCCGAGCTGCGCGAACTTGGCGCTGTTCTGCGCGGAATTGCCCGTGTTCGCGAGCGTGTCGTTGGCGGTGTGGATGTACGGGTTGTACGACGAGCCCGAGGTGGCGCCGGTGCCCGCCTCGAAGAACATCGCCGACGGATAACCGGCGCTGGTCCAGGACGCGTGATCGGAGCAGCCATAGCCGCAGGTGTAGGTGCCCCGGGTCATGCCGCGCGGCGCGAGATAGGTGTCGAAGAGATTGGTCAGGAACGCCTTCATGTCGACGTTCGAGTAGTCCGAAACCAGACGCATGTCCACGGTTCCGCCGGAACGATAGTTGGTCATGTCCAGCTGCAGCACGGCGACCACGTTCGCGTTCGCCGTGCGGTGCGCCTGCGCGATCGCGTTCGAGCCACGCAGGCCGACTTCTTCGGCGGCGTAACCGATGAACTTCACGGTGCGCTTCGGCCGCCAGCCGTTGGCCATCGCGATCCGCAGCACTTCGGTCAGCGTCGCGATGCCCGAGGCATCGTCGTCGGCGCCGGGCGCGCGCTGGGTCAGGCTAGCGCCCGCGCTGCCGTTGATCGAATCCAGATGCGCGCCGAGCACGACGATTTCGCCCGGCAGTTCCGCGCCCTGGATGGTGAGGATCACCGACGGCTGGGTCGAACAGGTGCTGCAGGTCGACAGCTCCGACGTCACGTCGGTACGGCTGCCCGCGAGCCCCTGCCAGGTGGTGCGGATCCATTCGGCCGAGGTGCGGCCGGTGGTGCTGGCGTAGTAGCGGTTCTGGTACGTCGACAGCGTGTTGATGGTGTTGTAGATGTTGGTATGCTGCACCAGCGACAGCCACGGGTCGACCGTCGCCTGATTGTCGATGGTGTAGGCGGCGAGCGCGGCCTTGCGCGCGACGCCCTGCGCCGAGCGATCGTTGCGCACGAAGGCATCGGCCTCGGCCTGGCTGGCGAACGCGAAGAAGCCGCCGCAGCGCTGCTCGCGGACGTGGATGCGTTCAGACACCTGGCTGAGCTGATAGGCGCGGATCTTCGAAACGATCAATGCGGTGCCCGCGCTGTCGGCCTTGGTCACGCCCGCGGGCACGAGGTCGCGCATGCCCTCGTAACTGTTCCTCGACATCACGACGTAGACCGGCGTGAGCGGGTCGCGCTCCAGCCGCAGCGACGCCAGCTCGGCGTCCGCATGCGCGTGGGCATGCGAGAGGGGTGCCGACGATTGCGCGGATACCGACCCGCACGCGACGACGGTGCCGGCGAACAGCGCCAGCAGCTTGCCTGCGATTCTCATGTGCTCTCTCCCTGAGTTCGGCTTGCGCCGATGAATGATGGATGGCGACGCGATCGCCGACGGCCGGACCGTCCTGCGCTGCCCCGTGTCGCCCGTCGATTGTGCGCATCCGCATCGCCGGCGTCGATGCCGGCATGCGGACGCAGGTCACGGATGGCGCAGCCCGCGCCATGCCGCAAACGAAGACGCCTCCCGCAGGGCGGGAGGCGTCGAGTCGGGGTCGGCGATGAAGGCGTCCCCCGGATGGATCAGAACGTCAGGCTCCAGCTGTTGATGTAACCCACGTCGCCGCCGGCGGCGTCGCGCACGCGCAGGTTCCACGTACCGTTCAAGGCTTCGCCCGACAGGTTGACCGTGAAGGTCTGGTTGACGTTGTCGGCGCTGCCGCCCGAGCGGTTCAGCAGGTTGAAGACGCTGCCGTCAGGCGCGACCAGATCGACCACCAGATCGCCGCGGTAGGTGTGGACGATGTTCACCGCCACCGGGGTCGACGCCGAGCCGTTGCCGGTACGACCGGACACCGTGATCGGGCTGCTGACGGTGGCGTTGTCGCTGATCGTGTAGTCGGCGCTGTTGGTGTAGGTCTGGCCGGTCGGCGGCGGCGGATTCGAACCGAACAGCGAGTACAGCAGACGGTTCGGCGAACCCGTGCCCGGGCTGGTGACCTTGTTCGGGGTCGAGGCGTTGATGATCGCGCTGGTGACCTGCGCCGGCGTGGCCGACGGATTGCTGGCCAGATACAGCGCGGCGACGCCCGCGACATGCGGCGACGCCATCGACGTACCGCTGATGGTGTTGGTCGCGGTGCTGCTGGTGTACCAGGCCGAGGTGATCGACGAGCCCGGGCCGAAGATGTCGACGCAGGTGCCGTAGTTCGAGAACGACGAGCGCGCGTCGGTGCTGGTGGTCGAACCGACCGTGATCGCATTCGTGGCGCGCGCCGGCGAGTAGTTGCAGGCGTTGCTGTTGTCGTTGCCGGCGGCGACCACCACGGTGACGCCGGCGGCGACCATGCGCTGCACCGCGTCGTCGGTGGCCTGCGAAGCACCGCCGCCGAGGCTCATGTTGGCGACCGCGGGCTTGACGTGGTTGTTGGCCACCCAGTCCATGCCGGCGATCACGCCGGAGTTGGTGCCGGAGCCGGTGCAGCCGAGCACGCGCACCGGATGGATGGTCACGCCCTTGGCGACGCCGTAGGTGGTGCCGCCGACGGTCCCCGCGACATGGCTGCCGTGGCCGTTGCAGTCGTTGGCGTTGCCGCCGGAGGTGACGGCGTCGTAGCCGTTGCCGATGCGGCCCGAGAACTGGCTGTGCGACAGCAGCACGCCGGTGTCGATGATGTAGGCATGCACGCCGGCCGCGGTGGTGTCGTAGGTATACGAGCCGCTCAGCGGCAGATTGCGCTGGTCGACGCGGTCGATGCCCCAGGTGGCGCCGGTCTGGGTGGCGTTGATCGAGACGTAGCCGTCTTCTTCGACGTAGGCGACGTTGGGATCGGCGACCAGGCGGGCCAGCGCCGCGTCGTCGGCCTGCGCCACGAAGCCGCGGAGGGCGCGATCGAAGCTGCGGACGACGCGGGCGCGATGCTTGCCGGCCATGCCGTTGGCGACATCGGCCACGCGCGGCGCGCTGCTGCGCTCGCTGGCGAGGCTGGCCGTGCCGTCCTTCAGCACGACGATGTACTGGCCCTTGACGGGATTGCGCGCGGCGCGGAATTCGCCGGCGAAGGCCGGGACGGATGCGATAACGAGAGAGGCACCAATGGCTGCGGACAACAACGAGACTCGACGGTTCACGGTCACTCCTTCAACGGATGGTCATGGCAGATGGTTGTGGATACGCAGCGCGGGTCTTGCCGCGGGGGCGGCAGGGAACAGGACGCGGTGCGCATTGTGCGGATCGTTTCTGACCCACTCGCCGGACACGCAAGGCGCGTGACTCCAGACGTGGTGAGCCGGCGATGCGACCTCGTGTCGCGGTCGCCGTTGATGCTGCGTTTTTCCCCCGAATCCGCTCGTCGAACTTATGCGAGTTCCACCACGCGATCAAGCCGCGTCGCAACATCGACGCGCATGCGATGCGCCGCGCATCTTCCGTACGGGAACATACATCCGCGTATCCAAAGATCCGCATCGCGTGCGAAGAAAACGTTTTCGCGGCATGTGCGACGACGCGTGGAAACACGAACGAAACCCCGTGTTTCGTGCGCTTTTCTACATCGCGCTTCGATCGACCGCCGACCTCGGACGAACTCGCGGAATCGCGCGGATCCAGCCCTCTTCGCGCGCATTCCGACGCGATATTTTCAACGCTTCGCGCGTTGGACGCATTGCAGAACGCATGACCGCGCAGCGCGTGCGCGACGCGGCGACGCCGATCCGCCGTCACGGGGTGGAACGGCATGAAAAAAACCCCGGCTTTCGCCGGGGTTTCGATCATTCCGAAAAGTGATTTCGACAGAATGGATTCGTCGGAAACAGTTCGACAGAACCCATTCGACAGAATCAGAACGTGATGCTCCAGCTGTCGATGCGGCCGGTATCGGCGTTGGAGTTGTCGTTGACGCGCAGCCGCCAGGTGCCTTTGATCGTTTCCGTCGACAGATCCACGCTGTAGGTGGTGATGATGTTGTCGGCGCTGCCGCCGGTGCGATCGTGCAGCACGTAGGCGGTACCGTCCGGCGCGATCAGGCTCACCCTCAGATCGCCGATGTAGGTGTGCAGGATGTTGACCGCCACCTGGGTGTTGTTCGGCGCGTTTCCGCTGCGTCCGTTCACCTTGATCGGACTGTTGACGGTCGCATTGTCGGCGATCGGATAGTCGGTGTTGTTGGTGTAGGTCTGCGTGCCCGGCGCGTTCACGGTCACCGAACTGGTCTTGGCGTTGGTCGCGCCGCTGTTGTCGGTGACGGTGAGGGTCACCGAATACGTCCCGGAACCGGCGTAGGTCTTGACCGGGTTGGCCGCCGTCGACGTGGTGCCGTCGCCGAAGTTCCAGCTGCGCGACGCGATGCTGCCGTCGCTGTCGGTGGAGGTGTCGGTGAAGGTCGCGGTCAGTCCGCTGGTCGTGAACGTGAAGTTCGCCACCGGCGGCGCGTTCGGAGCCACCACGGTCACCGCGGTCGTCCTGGAGCTGGTGGCGCCGACGTTGTCGGTGACCGTCAGCACGACCGAGTACGTTCCCGATGCGGCATAGGTCTTGGTCGGGTTGGTCAGGGTCGACGTGGTGCCGTCGCCGAAGTTCCAGCTGCGCGACGCGATGGTGCCGTCGCTGTCGGTGGACGTATCGGTGAAGGTCGCGGTCAGACCGCTGGTGGTGAACGTGAAGTTCGCGACCGGCGGCACGTTCGGCGGCGGCGTGCCGGTGAAGTCCTGCCCGGCGACGTTGGCGTCGGCGATGGTCACGCTGCGGCTGGTCGGCGAGAACGCGTAACCGGCACGCGACGGCGTGAGCGTGTAGGTCCCATTGGCGACGCCCGACAGCGTGTAGGCGCCGGTGGCGCTGGTCGTGGTGCTGTTGCTGCCGGTGCTCACGGTGACGCCGGCGATCCCGCCGCCGGCGGTGGAGGTGATCGTGCCGGAGATCGTGTAGGTGGTCACGCCGCTGCAGGCCGGGAACTTGAAGTCCTGGATGCGCGTCTGCCAGCCGCCGGTGGGGCGATACATGCCGACGAACCAGAAGGTGCAATCGTCGACCGGGTCCACCGTCATCTGGTAGTAGTCGCCCCAGCGGCCGGAGGTTTCGACCGCGGCGCCGACGGCGACTTCATTCTCGCCCAGCGACATCACGCCGGGCGCGTCCGCGGCGGTGCGGCCGGTGTAGCCCAGGGTGGCGAACTTGGTCGGCGCACTGGTCTTGGTGACGTTGTAGCCCAGCGCCATGTTGCCGAACTTGTCCATGGCGATCGTGCCCATCAGGTGATGGGTTTCGGCGTCGCCCGGACTGAACGTGCCTTCCTGGAACAACGTCCACGGCCCGCTGCCGTTGCGGCGCAGTTCGAACCAGCGGACGGCGGAATCCACCACGGTGCCGGTGCGTGCCGGATCCTGGTTGGTGGCGAGCGTACCGACGATCGCCTCGTGCGTGCCCATGTTGCGATAGACGAGCTGGTTGAGCAGCACTTCGCGGATCGGGTCGAGCCGCGCGGTGGTCGAGGTCGGCTGCGGCACGGTGGCGAAGGTGGAATAGTTGCGGAACCAGCTGTTGAACTCGGTGATCGCGATGCGCGGCAGCGTGGTGATGCTGCTGTTCGCCGGCGTGTTCCAGTCGATGTTCATCTCGTACAGCTCGATGAAATCCTGGGTCGCATTGGCGCTGGCGCCGTCGTGCGCTTCGTCGTCGCGGTGACGGGCGACGATCTGCCTGCGACCCGCCGGAGCGGCGTTGCTGCCGTAGAACGTGGCCGGGGTGATCATCTGGAAACCGTAGCCCGCGAGCTTCGGAATGCTGGCGAAACGCTGCGCCGGACGCGCGGTGGCGCCGTTGAGCATGTTGGCGCGATCGAACGCGTACAGGCTGATCTGCGCGCCGCCTTCGTTGTCGCCGCAGACGTAGGCATCGTTCCACACGCCGCAATGCGGATAATCCGGCAGCGTCGGCGTCGGATAGTTGTACGCCCACCAGCCGCCCGTCACCGGATCGGACGTCTTCGAGACGTAGGTGCAGAGGTTGGAGCTGTCCAGCGCGAGCATGAACCAGCGCCCGGCTTCACGGTCGTACAGCACGATCGGGTCGCCGCCGTCGCTGGCGCAGGCCGAGCCCGCAGGCGCGAGCGAACCGAAGGTGATCGGGCCGGCCACCAGCGCGCCGGTCTTGTCGTAGACGTTGAAATAGGTGCCGGAACCGCCGCTATTGACGGCGTACACGACGTGATTGGCGCCGACTTCGACGACCGGATCGCCGGGGCTCACGCCGGTGTTCGGATTGTTGATGCTGACGCGCTCGCGGATCGCGGCTTTCACGCGCGTGCGGGCGCGGATGCCGGCCGGGCTTTCGTCCCACATCTGCTGCAGCTCGGGCAGGCGATCCTCGGCGGTCGGTTTGTCGGCCGGGGCATGCGGCAGCACGCTGCCGATCGGACGATACTGGCGCCGGTGCGCTTCGCGGATGCCCATGCCCGGAACCCATTGCCTGGCCTTGGGCAGATTGCGCAGATCGGTGTTCATGCTGGTCGGGGTGACCGGCTGGCCGATCTGCGGGCGGGTGACCCTGGTCGCCTCGCCGTCCTTCGGCGGTGCCGCCATCGCTGCGCACGGCAGCAACAGCAGCACGGCCGCAGTCTTCAAAACGGTTTTGAATCTCGATGCGTTCATTGTTGCGTCCTCACTCCATGGATGGGGTGTCACGGATGTCTCAGACCGCGATGTCACCGATTCCCCTCGTCGGCCGGCACCATGCCGGACGATACCTCAAAGACACCGGCGACATTATCTCGCCGGCGTCGCATGTATTGCGAAACGAGAAGCCCCGGCTCGCGCCGGGGCTCCTCTTCCTGCTTCAAGACACCATCATGCTCAGAACGTGATGCTCCAGCTGTTCAGCGTGCCGGTGTCGCCCGCGGCGTTGTCGTTCACGCGGAGATTCCACGTGCCGTTCAGGGCCTCGGTCGACAGGTTCACGGTGAAGGTCGTGATGATGTTGTCGGTGCTGCCGCCGGTGCGGTTGTGCAGCACGTACACGCTGCCGTCCGGCGCCACCAGATCCACCTTCAGGTCGCCCTTGTAGGTGTGGGTGATGTTCACCGCGACCGGCACCGCGGTTCCGGCGTTGCCGGTGCGGCCGGACACCGTGATCGGGCTGTTGATCGTGGTGTTGTCGCCGATGGCGAACGGCGTGGTGTTGCTGTACGTCTGCGTACCGCCACCACCGCCCGTGGTGTAGTCGCCGACCAGGCTGACGCCGGAGAAGGTCGAGTAGGCCTTCAGACGGACGTACCAGGTGCCGGCCGACGGCGCGGCGAAGGTGCAGGTTTCGGCATTGCCGCCGGCGAACGGACGGCAGTCGTAGACCGTGTCGGTCGGCGCGGCGCCGAACTTCACGTACATGTCGGCATCGCCGGTGCCGCCGGAGGTCGTGAACGTCAGGTTGGTGGCGCCCGCGGGCACGACCATCGTGTAGTTCAGCGAATTGCCGGTGGTCGCGGTGAGGCCGGTGACCGGCACGCCCTTGGTCAGCACAGTACCGCCGCCGCCTGCCGTCACCGTCACCGAGCTGGACTTGGTGTTGGTGGCGCCGCCGTTGTCGGTCACGGTCAGGGTGACCGTGTAGGTGCCGGCCGCCGAGTAGGTCTTGCTCGGGCTGGTCACGGTGGAAGTGGTGCCGTCGCCGAAGTTCCAGCTTCTGGAAGCAATGCTGCCGTCGCTGTCGGTGGACGTGTCGGTGAACGTGGCGGTCAGACCGCTGGTGGTGAACGTGAAGTTCGCGACCGGCGGCACGTTCGCCGGCGGCGTGCCGGTGAAGTTCTGGCCGGTGACGTTCGCACTGCTGACGGTGACGCTGCGGGTGGCCGGCGAGAAGGTGTAGCCGCTCAGCGACGGGGTCAGCGTGTAGGTGCCGTTGGCCACGCCCGAGAGCGTGTAGGCACCGCTGGCGTTCGTCGTGGTGCTGGCGGTGCCGTTGCTGACGCTCACGCCGTTGATGCCGGCGCCCGCGCTGGTGGTGATGGTGCCGGAGATCGAGTACGTCGGCGTACCGCTGCAGGCCGGGAACTTGAAGTCCTGAATGCGGGTCTGCCAGCTGCCGGACGGACGGTACATGCCGACGAACCAGAAGGTGCAGTCGTCGACCGGGTCCACGGTCATCTGGTAGTAATCGCCCCAGCGGCCCGAGGTTTCGACCGCGGCGCCGATCGCGACTTCATTTTCGCCCAGCGACATCACGCCGGCCGGGTCGGCGGCGGTGCGGCCGGTGTAGCCGAGGGTCGGGAACTTGGTGGTCGCGGTGGTCTTGGTGACGTTGTAACCCAGCGCGATGTTGCCGAACTTGTCCATCGCGGCCGTACCCATCAGGTGATGGGTGCTGGTGTCGCCCGGGCTGAAGGTACCTTCCTGATGCAGCGTCCAGGCGCCGGTACCGACCTTGCGCAGTTCGAACCAGCGGATGCCGGAATCGACCACGGTGCCGGTGCGGGCGGCGTTCTGGTTGGTCGCCAGGGTGCCGACGATGGCTTCGTACGAGCCCATGTTGCGATACGTGAGCTGGTTGAGCAGCACTTCGCGGATCGGGTCGAGCTTCGAGGTCGAACCCGGCTGCGGCACGGTGGCGAACGTCGAGTAGTTGGTGAACCAACTGTTGAACTCGGTGATCGCGACGCGCGGCAGCGTGGTGATGCTGCTGTTCGCCGGGGTGTTCCAGTCGAGGTTCAGTTCGAACAGCTCGATGAAGTCCTGGCTGGCGTTGGCGCTGGCGCCGTCGTGCGCTTCGTCGTCGCGGTGACGCGCGATGATCTGCTTGCGACCGGCCGGCGCGGCGGTGGTGCCATAGAAGGTCGACGGGGTCAGGATCTGGAAGCCGTAGCCCGGCAGCTTGCTGACCGTCTGGAAACGCTGCGCCGAACGCGCGGTGGCGCCGTTGAGCATGTTCGCGCGGTCGAACGCGTACAGCGTGACCTGGGCGTTGCCTTCGTTCGAGGCGCAGACGTAGGCGTCGTTCCAGATGCCGCAGTGCGGGTAGTCGGGCATCGTCGGGGTGGGGTAGTTGTACACCCACCAGCCGCCGGTCACCGGATCGGAGGTCTTCGACACGAAGGTGCACATGTTCGAGTTGCCCATCGTGAGCATGAACCACCGGCCGGCCTGACGATCGTAATGCACCAGCGGATCGCCGCGATCGGTGGCGCAGGCGGTGACCGAACCGGCGAGCGAGCCGAACGAGGTCGGGCCCGAAATCAGGGTGCCGGCCTTGTCGTAGACCTTGAACGTGGTCGACGAACCATTGACCGCATAGATCACGTGGTTGGCGCCGACTTCGACCACCGGGTCGCCCGGGCTGACGCCGGTGTTCGGGTTGTTGATGCTGACGCGGCTGCTGAGCGCGGCCTTGCTGCGGCGGCCGTTCGGGCTCTTGTCCCACAGGTCCTGCAGTTCGGGCAGGCGATCGACCGCGGTCGCCTTGCTGGCCGGCGCGTGCGGCAGCACGCTGCCGATCGGACGGTACTGGCGGCGGTGGGCTTCACGGATGCCCATGCCGGGCGTCCACGGCTTCGCCTTCGGCAGATTGCGAAGGTCGACGTTGATGCTTTGCGGCGTCACCGGCTGGCCGATCTGCGGCCGGCCGGGATTCTTGGCTTCGTCGCGCGTGGGCGGCGCGGCCATCACGGCGCACGGCAGCAGCAGCATGATCGCCGCCGCTTTCAACGCGCCCTTGAATGTCACTGGTTTCATTGCTGAGTCCTCAACGCTTGGATGGGAATGCAACAGATTCGTTCGATGCAACATCCCGAACGAAGATTCGAAACGAACACAACTACGGCACGACATGCGTCATCTCGTCGCGCCGCCGTGCGTCCCACACGACGGCCGCGATCGGATGCCGCTTATTCGGGATCGACGAAGACGCCCTTGCGTTGCAGGCGCACTTCCCCGCCCAGACTTTCGAGCACGACCTCCGCCTTCTGCTTGCCCGGCTTGGGCGAGCCGACCACGGCGGTCGCGCGCTTGTTCGGTTCCTGGCCGTCGAGATGGCGCACGTCCAGGGAGTAATCGGTCGCGAACTGCTGCGAGGTCGACAGGGTCACCTCGGCGTCGAGCTTGTCGCTGACGTTCACCGAGACCACGCCGGTGCGGCTGGCCAGACGCTGCATCGAACCGGGACGCGCGCCGTCCTCCAGGGTGACGTCGATGCGGCCCTCGCCGCTCTGCGCCTGCAGCGTGCCGTCGGTGCCGCGCACCGCGATGTCGCCGGACGCGGTGGTCAGGTCGAGATCGCTCTTGACGCCGCGGCTTTCGATGACGCCGAAACCGGTGCGCACCGTCACCGGATGTCCCTTCGGCACGTACAGCACGAGATCGACGCGCTGGCCCTCGGCCAATGCCGAGCCTTCGGGCAGCGTCGGCACGACCACGAAACGGCCGTCCCGCGCGCCCGGCTGGAACGTGAATTCGGCCGCGTCCTTCGGTTGCTGGATGGTGGCGCGGATGTCGAGCTGATCTTCGTAGCCGCCGAAGCGCATGTAGACGCTGCCGTAGGCGTTGTCGACCCGGATCGCCTGCCCGGCCGGCAGCTTGAAGCTCACGTCCAGGCGGGTCGGTTCGGGCATGGTCGGCAGCGCTTCTTCGGACTGCGCGACCGCGGGCATGGGCGCGAAGCCGAAAGCGCCGCCCGCGACGATGGCCGCAAGCGCGAAGGAACGGATCAGCGGAGACGAAATGCAATGGCGCATGCGATGGGCGACCTCAGAAACGGTAATCGGCGGTGAGGATGAAATTGCGACCCGGCTCGTCGAGACCGGAGCCGTGTTCGCGATAGTGCTTGTCGGCGAGGTTCTCGGCGCGCAGCGACAGTTCCAGCGCAGGCAACGCGCGCCAGGCCACGCGGGCGTTGAGCGTGCCCCAGCCGGCGGTGCCGTTCGGATTGACGCGCGGATCGATCAGATCGCGCGCGCTCAAACGATCCTGCCCCGCGGCGTACAGGCCGTAACCCTCGACACTCAGGGTGTCGCGCAACTGCCAGCGCGCGCCAAGCTTGCCGAACAGCGGCGGCACACGATCCGCCGGCATGGTCCCGGTGTCGGTGTCTTCGTCGCCGCGCGTGTAGGTGGCGGTGGCGTAGAGTTCGAGATCCGGCGACGGCATGCGGTAACGCGCGCCGGCCTCGATGCCCCACAGGTCGAGCCGGGTCACGTTGCGGTTCTGCACTTCCAGCGCGCCGTCGACGATGTTGCCGGTGAGCACGCTGGTGATCTTGTCGCGGTACTCCGAGCGGAAGGCGATGATCTCGCCGCTGAAACGCTCGCCGCCGAACTTGAGGCCGGCGTCGAGGCTGATCACGTTCTCGGGCTTGAGGTTGGGGTTCGGCGAACTGAATCGGTTGCCCGGGCGCGGGCCGAACACGCCGAGATCGAAGATGTTCGGGGCGCGGAAACCACGACCGAGATTGGCGACGATGCGGGTCGACTCCGACAGCTCGAAGGCCATGCCGATGTTGCCGGTGAGATCGTCGGGCGACAGCGACACGCCCGGCGCACCGGCGCCCGCGGGAATCTCGATGTCGTATTTGCTGTAGCGCAAACCGGTATTCAGATCGAAACGGCCGCGGCGCCAGTCGTCGCCGACATAGATCGCCCAGTTGCGCATCGTCGAGCCATCGGGGAAACGCGGCGCGCGCACGCTGAAGGCGCCGGTGTTCACGTTGACGCGGGTCTTGGCGGAATCGACCACGTCGCGATGGAACTCGAAACCGTAGCTCAGGTGGTGTTCGCTGCCGAGGCTCTTGCCGAACTGGCCGGTGATGCCGGTGGTGGTGTCGCGGTTGTATTCGCGCTCCAGATTCGGCGTGCCGGTCGCCCGGGTACGGCGATCGTCGACGATGACCTGGCGGCCGAGATGCAGTTCGGCATCGTCGAACAGCGCGTTCGGCGCATCGATGCGCCAGCGCAGTTGCGCGAAGCGGCGCTCCTGCGGCTCGAAGAAGAAGATCGCGTTCTCGGGCGCGGTCTGCCCGAAACCGGGCACCAGCGCGTCGTGCCGCGGCGTGCGCGGCTGCTGCGAATACTGCAGGCTGAACATCAGTTCGTGGCCCGGCGCGATGTCGCCCTGCCACTTGAAATCGGCGCTGCGCTGCGTGAAGCCGGTGAACGGGCGGGTTTCGCCATCGCCGGAACGCAGATCGTTCACTTCCTGCGAGGTGACGCCGAGCGAGAAGCCCATGCCCTCGCGGCCACCCGAGAGTTCGGCGCGACCGATCAGCGAATCGTCGGCGCTGCCGGCGATCGCGCGCAGTCGTCCGTTCCACTGCCAGTCGTTGCCCTCGAAACGCAGTTCGGGCGTGAGCATCTGCACCACGCCGCCCATGGCGTCGCCGCCGTACAGCGTGCTGGAGGGGCCGCGCACCACTTCGATGCGGTCCAGGCTCTGACCGTCGACCAGCGCGATGTACTGGTTGGGCGCGTTGCGGAAGATCGCGTTGTTGAGACGGAAACCGTCGACGAGGTGCAGCACTTCCGAACCCTTCAGGCCGCGCACGATCACCACGCCCTGCCCCGGCGTGGTCTGCTGCACGAAGGTACCGACTTCGCCGTGCAGCGCGTCCATCGGCGTCTGCGGTGCGGTCTCGCGCAGGCGCGCGCCGCCGACGATGGTGGTGGCCGCCGGCACGTCGAGCGTGGATTCGGGGCGTTTGGTCGCGGTGACCTGCACGGTGTCGAGGCAGGCGGCATCGTCGCCGCGGCACTCGCCCGTCATGTCGCCATTCGCTCCGCCGTTCCCCGCAGCCATCGCCTGGCCGATCGAGAACGCGAGCACCGTCAGCACCATCATCGTCGTTGTATTGCGCATATCGTCCGGAATATCTCTCTTGCCATCGAAAAAATGTCGCAGTTCTTACAAAAGCGAACCCCTCCCCGCCATCGGCGGGGAGGGGTCGCGGAAGCGGATCAGAACGTCACGCTCCAGCTGTTGATGTAACCCACGTCGCCTGCAGCCGCATCGCGCACCCGGAGGTTCCAGGTACCGTTCAGGGCTTCGCTCGACAGATTCACCGTGTAGGTCTGGACGATGTTGTCGGCGCTGCCGCCCGTGCGGTTGTGCAGGTTGTACACGCTGCCGTCCGGCGCCACCAGATCGACCACCAGGTC
The DNA here is from genome assembly GCF_039543145.1 of Lysobacter hankyongensis. Classification (NCBI taxonomy): domain Bacteria; kingdom Pseudomonadati; phylum Pseudomonadota; class Gammaproteobacteria; order Lysobacterales; family Lysobacteraceae; genus Lysobacter; species Lysobacter hankyongensis. The sequence continues at coordinate 849,614 of NZ_BAABJE010000001.1, forward strand.
GCCCTTGTAGGTATGGACGATGTTCACGGCCACCGGCGTCGCCGCCGAACCGTTGCCGGTGCGACCGGAGACGGTGATCGGGCTGCTGACCGTGGCGTTGTCGCTGATCGTGTAGTCGGCGGTGTTGGTGTACGTCGTACCGCCACCGCCGCCGCCCGTCGTGTAGCTGCCGACCAGGCTGACGCCGGAGAAGGTCGAGTAGGCCTTCAGACGGACGTAGTAGGTGCCGGCAGACGGCGTGGCGAAGGTGCAGGTTTCGGCATTGCCGCCGGTGTACGGACGGCAGTCGTAGACCGTGTCGGTCGGCGCGGCGCCGAACTTCACGTACATGTCGACATCGCCGGTACCGCCGGAGGTCGTGAACGTCAGGTTGGTGGCGCCCGCGGGCACGACCAGCGAGTAGTTCAGCGAATTGCCCGTGCTCGCGCCGAGGCCGGTGACCGGCACGCCGTTGGTCAGCGGGGTGGTGACCGGCGGCGGCGGCGGCGGGGTGCCACCGCAGGCCACGCCGACCGCGGTGAAGGCGGCGGTGACGTTGGCGACGGTGTAGCCCAGATCCGTGGCCGCGGTCTGCACGCCGCAGGCGCCCTGGTTGAAGTCGGTGCTCGCGGTCCAGTACAGGTCATTGGCGCGCGCGAAGACCTGGAACGCCTTCTGCGTGTTCCAGCCGGCCGTCGTCGCCAGGGTGTAGAACGCCTTGTTGTACACGCCCGACGAGTAATGCACGTCCATGCCGGCGGTGTAGTTCGCGGCGTTGCCGATCGAACGACCGTCCTGCGGCGGGTTGGCCATATAACGGAGCGCGCCGGTCGCCTTGAAGATGTCGGCGCCGACGAGGAAGTCGTTGGTGCCCTTCATGTAGTACTCGGCCGCTTCGCCGGCGATGTCGGAGTAGGCTTCGTTGATGCCGCCCGACTGGCCCGAATAGGTCAGGTTCGAGTTCTGCGAGGTGTAGCCGTGCGAGACCTCGTGCGAGGCCACGTCGAGGCTGACCAGCGGATAGAACGTGGTCGCACCGTCGCCGAAGGTCATCGCCGAACCGTCCCAGAACGCATTTTCGTAGCTCGTGCTGTAGTGCACGCGCATCGTCAGCTGGAAGGTCAGCGGCGCCTGGCCCATGTAGGCCTGGTACATGTTGTAGATCACGCTGCCGAAGTAGTGGGCATCGTTCAGCGGCGAATACGCGCCGTTGATGGTCTTCACGGTGTTGCGCGGGCAGGTGTACGAGAACGCCGTGGTGCCGGACGTGCCGCCGTTGAGGTTCACGGTCTTCACGTTGGGGTTGTTCATCGTGCACGTGGTGCCCGACTGGGTCACGTCCAACTTGCCGTAGTTGGTGCCG
>NZ_BAABJE010000002.1:0-24858 GCF_039543145.1 Lysobacter hankyongensis
TTGGTCTGTCGAGGGTAGAGAACTCACCTGCCGATCGGCTACATGATTCGTCTCAGGTCACGATGCCTGCGCGATGCGGCTCGCGGAGACCGCGCGCTCTGCAAGCGGGGCCGGATGAAGTCGGGGAAACCCCTGTGGGAGCGACGGAAGTCGCGACAGGCTGCAGAAAAAGTTCCGGAAAAGCGTCGCGACTCCCGTCGCTCCCACAGGGGCTACGGTGACATGTCGGGTAGAGCGGCCTTCAGGCCGCTGCTCTTGCGGTACGAAAAAGCAGCGGCCTGAAGGCCGCTCTACCGGCGATCCTGCAGGGCCGCCGGGATTCCGGACAGGCGCTCAGGGCGCGCTGCGGGCGGTCTGCGATGCGTTGCCCGCGAATCTGTCGGCGCGGCAGTGGAAGAACTTCGAATTCGCCAGCCACTGCTGGTCCGGGTAATACGCGAACAGCAATTGGCCGTCCTTCAGCGTGTCGATCATGTCGTCGGCCACCGCGGGGCGCACCGCGGGACAGCCGAAGCTGCGGCCGAGCCGGCCCTGGCGCTGCGCCATCTCGGGATTCACGTAGGGCGCGCCGTGCATGACGATGGCGCGGGCGCGGGCGCGATCGTTGATGCCGGGTTCCAGACCGTCCATGCGCAGCGAGATGCCGTTGCTGCCGGTGTAGCGTTCCGCGGTGGTGAACAGGCCGAGGCTGGACTGCAGGCTGCTCTCGCGATTGGAGAAGGCGTTGGCGAAGTTCTCGCCGCTGTTGCGGCCGTGGGCGACGTGTTCGGCATAGAGCAGCCGTTGTTCGCGCAGATCGAACACCCAGAGTCGGGGTTCGGTGGACGGCCGCGAGTAATCGATCACCGCCAGTCGGCGCGGCGTCGCGATGGCGCCCGAGGCGGCGGCACAGGTCGTCGCTTCGAGGGCCAGCGCCAGCACTTTCGGATCGGCCTTCGGCGCCAGCCGCTGCAGTGCGGCGAGCGACGCCAGGGCCGGCAGGCCGCGGTCGGCGACCGATGGCCCATGGCCCGCATCGGCGGCGGATGCGGAGAAGACCATCGCGAACGCGAGGGCGGCGAACAGCAGCATGGCGGGTCGGGTCATCGCCGCAGGATGCCGCAGGCCGGCGCCGGAAACATGAACAGGCCGGACTTCACTCCCGGTTCCGGTCCTGCGGAGGGGCGGTTTGCGGCAGCGGTTCCGGCGCCGGGGTGACCGCGGTCGCGTTGTCCTCGTCGGCGCGGATCACCGTCATCCCTTCCGGCGCGGCGCGGCGCAGGGGCTCGTCGGTGACGATCACGGTCGCACCCGGCCGCAGCGCGTCGTAGATCCGGTGGGCGAAGAGGTCGTCGACGTGGATCTGTCCGCTCACCAGCGCCTGGTGCAGGTCGCCTTCGGACGGCGTGCGGCTGGTGCGCGTCGGCACCGCGATCGTCAGCCAGCGCAGCGCCGGGCGATCGCGCACGACGTCGCTGAAGCCTTCGCCCATGCCTTCCAGCAGCACGTAGGCGTGTGTGCCGCGCAGCGGTTCGTCGCCGACCTCCACCCGCGCGCGTCCGATCTCCACGCCGTTGCGCAGCACCGAGACCCGGCGATCCCGCGTGCTCAGCACCACGGTGAGCGGGCCGTCCGGCGCGCGCTCGGGCAGCCACCAGGTCTCGGCATCGTCGACCACCGGACCGGGCGTCTTCGGTGCGCCGGTGGCGGGATCGACCGGTGCGAACCAGCCCGGCGCGCTCACTTCCGGCGCATGCGAACGCTCGCTGGCGATCACTACGGTCATGCCGCGCGTGGTCGCGCCGAACAGCTTTTCCGAAAACGCGTACGGCAACCGCACGCAGCCGTGCGAGGCCGGGTAGCCCGGGATCCGGCCCGCATGCATCGCGACCCCGTCCCAGGTCAGCCGCTGCATGAAGGGCATCGGCGCGTTGTCGTAGAGATTCGAGAAATGTTCGCGCTGCTTCTGCAGGATCGTGAACACGCCGGTGGGCGTTTCGTATCCGGCCTTGCCGGTGCTGACCGTCGACACGCCGATGCGGATGCCGTTGCGATACACGTAGGCCAGTTGCTCGGGCAGGCTGATCACGATCACCACCGGCCCTTCCGGCGCCAGTTCCGGCATCCACAGATATTCGCCGGGCTTCAGCGCGACGGTCGGCGCGGTTGCGGCCGCTTGCGGGGAAGCGGAGGGTGCGGCGGCTGGTGTGGCCGGCGGTGCGGCGATCACCGGTGCGCCGGCCGCCGACAGGGCCAGCAGCAGGGTCATGGCGAGAGCGGTGGCGGGGCGCGGACAATGGACCATGTAGCAGTGTCGCATCGATGCCGCCCGATCGCCTTGAGAAGACGCAAACCCGCTCCGCCTTTCGTACGGTGGCGGCCGCGCGCGGTCGCGGCCATGATAGGCCGATGACCGACATCGACCCCGCACCCCTGCTCGACCGCGTCGAGCTGCAGACCGGCCCCGACGCCGCCCCCGCCTGGACCATCCTCTGGCTGCACGGCCTGGGCGCCGACGGCCACGATTTCGCGCCGATCGTCCCCGAACTGGTCCGCCCCGGCTGGCCCACGCTCCGCTTCGTCTTCCCGCATGCGCCGGTGCGCGCGGTCACCATCAACGGCGGCACGCGGATGCGCGCCTGGTACGACATCGCCCACCTCGATCTGGCCAACCGCGCCGACGAGACCGGAGTCGCCGAATCCCTCGTCCAGATCGACGCCCTGATCGCCCGCGAAGCCGCGCGCGGCATTCCGCCGGAGCGGATCATCCTCGCCGGCTTCTCGCAGGGCGGCGCCATCACGCTCGCGGCCGGCATCCGTCGCCGGGCGCCGCTGGGCGGCCTGGTCGCGCTGTCGACCTATCTGCCCGCGCCGACCAAGGCCTCGTCCGCACTGCAGCCCGGCGCCGAACGCCAGCCGTTGTTCATCGCCCACGGGCAGTTCGATCCGGTCGTGCCGTTCGCGGCCGGCGAACAGACCGCGGCCCTGCTGCGCGTGCTCGGCTTCACGCCCGAATGGCACCGTTATCCGATGGCCCATCAGGTCTGCGCCGAAGAGATCCGCGACCTCGGCGACTGGCTGCAGGCGCGTTTCGCCACTGTCGGATCGGCCGGGTGACCGTGGCGCCCGGACGGCGTTAGAGCGTGTCATGCACTTTTGATAGGCCGCGAAGGTCGTCTGCGGGCCTGGGCCAAGGCGCGCGCCGCCGCCAAGGCTGGTGGCCTTGGCAAGGTGCGCAACGCCGGATCGGGCCCGCAGACGGCCTTCCCTTCGGGTTGCGCCCCTGTGGCGCCGATCCTGCGGCCCGTGGCTTGCCTTGGCCACCAGCCAAGGCTGCGCCACGGAACCTTGTCTCGGCGCCACAGGCTGCGCAACGCGACCTACCAAAAAGTGCATGACACGCTCTAAGATCGGATCAATGGGATCAGGCCGCACAATGACGTGAAAGTCCTCATCGCCGACGACGAACCGATGGCCCGCGAGCGCCTGCGCGCGCTCCTCGCCGATCACCCGGACCTCCGCCTGGTGGGGGAAGCCGCCGACGGCAGGGAGGCGCTCGACGCCTGCGCCGAGCAGATGCCCGACATCGTCCTGCTCGACATCGCGATGCCCGGCATCGATGGCCTGGAAGCTGCCCGCCATCTCGCCACCTTCGAACCCCGGCCCGCGGTGGTGTTCTGCACCGCCTACGACGAACACGCGCTGTCGGCCTTCGACGCCGCCGCCGTCGACTATCTGGTCAAACCCGTGCGCCGCGAACGCCTCGCCGCCGCGTTGGATCGCGCCCGCACCTTCGTCGCCGGTCGCGCGCCGCGCGCCGACGGTGCCGAACATGCGGCCGGCAACGGCGCCGCGAATGGCGCCGCGAACGGCAGCGGCAGGAAACGCAGCCACCTCTGCGCGCGCCTGCGCGGCAGCCTCCGCCTCATCGCGATCGACGACATCCGTTACCTGCACGCGGAAGAGAAATACGTCGTCGTGCACCACGCCCGCGGCGAAGACCTGATCGAGGAATCGCTGAAGTCGCTGGAAACCGAATTTGCCGACCACTTCGTGCGCATCCACCGCAACTGCCTCGTGTCCCGCGAAGAACTGGTCGAACTGCGCCGCGCCTCCGACGGCCGCATCGAAGCGGTGCTGCGGCACGGCGACAAACCGCTGGAAGTGAGTCGCCGCTGCGTGCCGCATCTGCGGGAGATGGTGCGGCATTTGTAGCGAGTCCGGTTGGGCCGGCGAAGCGAAATGCCGCCCTTTTCAAGCATCGGAAGGGCGCGGTCTGCATGCGATAATCGCCGCATGAAAACCCTTCGCATCGCCACCCGCAAAAGCCCGCTTGCCCTGTGGCAGACCGAGCATGTCGCCGCCCGTCTGCGCGCGCTGGATCCCGATCTCGACGTCCAACTGATCCCGATGTCGACCCGTGGCGACGAGGTGCTGGACCGGTCGCTGTCGGCGGTGGGCGGCAAGGGCCTGTTCCTCAAGGAACTCGAACTGGCGATGCTGCGCGGCGATGCTGACTGCGCGGTGCATTCGCTGAAGGACGTGCCGATGGATCTCGACGGCCCGTTCGCGCTGCCGGCGATCCTGGAACGCGCGGACCACGCCGACGCGTTCGTCAGCAATCGATACGACGGCATCGCCACGCTGCCGCCGGGCGCGCGGGTCGGCAGTTCGTCGCTGCGGCGCCAGGCGCAGCTGCGCGCGCTGCGCCCGGATCTCGATCTGGTCGATCTGCGCGGCAACGTCAACACGCGGTTGGCGAAACTCGATGCCGGCGAGTACGACGCCATCCTGCTGGCCTGCGCTGGTCTGCAGCGACTGGGCTTCGACGCCCGCATCCGCGCGCGCCTGGATGCGCCCGAATGGCTGCCCGCACCGGCGCAGGGCGCGATCGCGATCGAATGTCGCGACGACGATGCCGCGACCCGCACTCTGTTCGCCGCGTTGAATCACGCGCCCACGCGGCGCTGCGTCGAGGCCGAGCGTGCGATGAACCGCGCGCTGCACGGCAGCTGCCAGGTGCCGGTGGCCGCGTTCGCGCGCGAGGTCGAGGGCGGCCTGCATCTCGCCGGCCTCGTCGGTTCGGTCGCCGACGGCCGTGCGGTGCGCAGCGAAGCTGTCGGCGCCGATGGCGATGCGCTTGGCCGTCAGGTCGCGCAGCAGCTGCTCGATCTCGGCGCGGGCGAGTTCATCGCCGGGCATTGATCCGCGCCGCGCCCGCTTTTTGTAGGAGCGCCGGCAGGCGCGAGGCCCGCAACGTTTCATGTGCGACATCGCACGCAATCCAGTGCGCCATCGAGAGCGTCTCATGATGACGGACGACGCGTCATCCGAAACGTTGTGGGCCTCGCGCCTGCCGGCGCTCCTACAAAAGCGCAGGCGTGGGCCGCTCAGTAATACAACGTCACCAGATGCTTCGCCTCGGCGAAGAACAGCCACCGTTCCACCAGGGCGCCCACCTGGAACGACACCGCGCCCACCCACAGCAGCGGCGTCGCGTCGCCGTGCGGCAGCAGCCACACCGGCAGCGCGCACAGCGCGGGCACCAGCGCGAACAGCACCGCGGCGATCGCGCGCAGCCGCTTCGCATGCTTGCGCGCGACGACGAAGCCCATCTCGCGGGTGAGATAATTGGCTTCGGTGTGCGGACGTTCGAACACGTTCACGTCGCGGTCGGGCAGGCCGACGGCATCGCCGCGCGTCTGCGGCCAGGCATCGCGGTCGAGATCGCGCCAGTAGCGGTGCTTCACCAGCCACAGCGCGATCGCGCCGGCGACGATGCCCGCGCCGACCAGGTTCGGGGCATCCAGCGTGGTGCCGGCGAACGGGCCGAACAGCAGGCCGCCGCCGAGCGCGGCGAACAGCAGGTACGCAGGCACGACCAGGCGATGACGCCACGCCGGAATCGGCTTCAGCGAGGCGTAGATCATCGCGGTGCTGCAGATCGCGGCGACGCACAGCGGCGCCAACAGCGTGCCGCCGATCCGCAGCGCCAGTCCATCGTCCGCCGATTCGATCAGCACCGACTGGATCGCGATCATCGCCGCGGCCACCGCGAAGCATGCGATGGCGAACACGCCCTCGCGCGACATCCATGATGTCCGCCACTGCGAGAACGCGCGCCAGACCCGCGCGGGCTTGCCCAGATGCCACAACGATGCGATGACGCCGGCCGCGACCAGCGCCGCGCCAGCGATCAGCCCGAGCACCCAGCCGAGACCATCGAACCATTCCGCGCGATCGCCGAGCGCGATGCGCAGCGCGATCCAGAACCACAGGCCGAAACCGGTGCCGGTGAGGGTGGTGAAGACGATGACGGAGAAGGCCGGGTGCATCTCAACGCCTCATGTCGTGCGGCATGTCGTTCGGGATCCGGCGAAGCCAGAATGTCATGTCATTCCGAATCCGGCGAAGCCGGTGAGGAATCTGCTTTTCATCATTCGCCACAGGCAGATCCCTCACCCCGATGAAGCCGGGGTTCGGGATGACAGGGTTGGGTGTGACGGGTTTCATCGCGACAACACCCGATCCAGCCAGCGCAGCAGCGGCGGCAGCGCGGCGGTGTCGAGCGCCTCGTCCTGCGTCGGCGCGGCGGCATCGCCGCCCGCACGTCGCGGGCGCGGCGGCAGGTAGCGGTTCACGGGTGCGTAGCCCAGTTCGGGCATGAGCGCGACGCCGCCGCGTTCGGCGACGAGTTTCGACACCTCGGACTCGGGGTCGCCGAGATCGCCGAAGTGGCGGGCCTTCGTGGGGCAGGCCTGCACGCACGCGGGCTGGCGTTCGGCTTCGGGCAGATGTTCGTTGTAGATGCGATCGACGCACAGCGTGCATTTCTTCATCACGCCCTCGACCGCGCTGTATTCGCGCGCGCCGTAGGGGCAGGCCCACGAACACAGCTTGCAGCCGATGCACTTGTCCTCGTCGACCAGCACGATGCCGTCCTCGGCGCGCTTGTAGCTGGCGCCGGTGGGGCAGACGGTCACGCAGGCCGGCGTCTCGCAGTGCAGGCAACTGCGCGGGAAGTGCAGGGTCATCGCCGGCTGTGCGGCCTCGGCGGCAAGGCTGCCCGACGTCGCGCAGGCGGAGGTCGCGGCGATCTCGTAACTGTGCACGCGGTTGAACCACACGCCCGACGGGTCCTTGCCGTACGGATGCTCGTCGGTGAGCGGCCCGGCGATGCCGCCCGCGTTCCACTGCTTGCAGCTCACGGCGCAGGCATGGCAGCCGACGCAGGTGTCGAGATCGATCACCAGGCCGAGCTTCTTCGTCGAGGGTGGCGGCAGGTCGGTCATCGTGCGGTGTTCATCAGGCGTCGCTGTCGCGCAGGAACCACAGGCCGAGCGCGACCGCGCATACCGTTGCGGCCAGCACCGGCCACGGTCCGATGCCGCCGGCGCCGGTGAGCACGATCCACGCCAGCCACAGGCTGCCGACCTTGCCGAGCGCGATGCAGGTCCAGCCGGCGACGCGGCGACGGCGGGCGTTGGCGAGGCTCATGCATGATCCTTCGCGCGCATCGCCGCGCCATAGCGCAGCGGCGCATCGCGCGTCGCATCGAACGGCAGCGGCACGAACTGCGGCGCGCTCATGCCGGCGGTGTCGGCCCTGCGGATCGCGACGCGCAGATCGAACCATGCCGCCTGACCGGTGACCGGATCGGCGTTGGCGTAGTCGCCGCGCGGCGTGATGTCGGAAATCAGGTGATTGAGCAGGAAGCCCTGTTCGCCTTCGGGCGCGTTCTTCGCGAGTTTCCACGCGCCCCTGCGTTTGCCGATGGCGTTCCAGGTCCACACCGTGTCCGGCTGCACGTTGCCGGCGAACTTCGCCTGCACGGTGATCGTGCCGTGGTGCGAGGACACTTCGACCCAGTCTTCGTCGGCGATGCCGAAGCGCGCGCCGGTGTCCGGGTGCAGATACAGGACGTTGCGCGTCGCGATCTGCCGCAGCCACGCGTTCTGCGAACCCCAGGCGTGATACATGAACATCGGACGCTGGGTGATGGCGGACAGCGGATGGTCGGCGCCTGCGTTCTGCGCCGATTCGAAGGGCTCGTACCACATCGGCAGCGGGTCGAAATACGTGGCCACGCGTTCGCGATGTTCTTCCGGCGGCTGCAGCGCGCCGTGGCCCTGCGCGGCGAGCCGGAATTTCTGCAGGGTTTCCGAATACAGCTGCAGCGGAATCGGGTCTGTGGTGGCGATGAAACCGAAGCGATGCGCCCACTGCAGGTAGTCGCGGTTCGCCATCTTGTAGTAGCGCGCGGACTCCGGAATCGGCGCATGCCAGAAGCCGCCGTGTTCGATGTAGCGTCGCAGCTGATCGGGATTCGGCGCGCCCTTGCCGTGCTCGTCGCCGTCCGCGCCGCGCCAGCCCGCGAGCAGGCCGACGCCGGGCGCGCGTTCGTGAGTGACCATGTAATCCGCGTAGTCGCGGTATTTGGGCGCGCCGTTTTCGTCGGTCATGCCCGGCAGGCCGAGCCGCGCGCCGAGATCCAGCAGCACCGACTGGAAGCCGCGCACGTCGCGCGGGCGGCCATCGCCGTCGTGCTGCGTCGCCGGGTCGAACACGGGATGCCGGATCGCGTCGGAGGCGCCGTCGGCATCGGAGATCGGCCGGTCGAGCAGGCTGATCGCGTCGTGGCGTTCGAGATAGGTCGTGTCCGGCAGCACCAGGTCGGCGTAGGCCACCATTTCGCTGGCGTAGGCGTCGCTGTAGATGATGTGCGGGATCCTGTAGTCGCCGCTGCCGTCCCGGTCGGTGAGCCAGTGCATGGTCTCGCGCGTGTTCATCGCCGAGTTCCAGCTCATGTTGGCCATGAACATCAGCAGCGTGTCGATCCTGTACGGATCGCCGGCCCAGGCGTTGCGGATCACCGTATGCAGCATGCCGTGCGCGGACAGCGGATACGACCACGAGAACGCATGATCGATCCGGCGCGGCTGCCCCTGCGCATCGACGACGAGATCCTCCGGCCCCTGCACGAAGCCCAGCGGCGCGGCGTCCAGCGTGCCGTTGTCGCGACGCGCCTTGCCGGGCCGGTTCGCGGGCGGCACCGGCTTCGGGAACGGCGGCTGGTAGCGGAAACTGCCGGGCGCATCGATCGCGCCGAGCAGCATCTGCAACACGTGCAGCGCACGGCAGGTGTGGAAGCCGTTGCTGTGCGCGCTGATCCCGCGCATCGCGTGCATCGCCACCGGGCGTCCGACCATTTCGTTGTGTTTGCGGCCCCAACTGTCGGTCCACGCGATCGGCAGACTGAAATCGCTGTCGAACGCGGCCTGCGCGAGTTCGCGCGCGATCCGGCGGATGGTGTCGGCGGGGATGCCGCAGCGTTCGCTCACCGCATCCGGCGCGTACTGCGGATCGAGGTAACGTTCGGCCAGCAACTGGAATACCGGAACGGCGATGCGACCATCGGGCAACGTGCATTCGCCGACGACGGCGGGATGGATGTCGGTGGCGTTGGCGTCCGTCAGGCTGCCCCCTCCCCAGCCCTCCCCCGCACGCGGGGGAGGGGGCTTGTCTCCTTCCCCCGCATGCGGGGGAAGGTTGGGATGGGGGCCACGGTTCCAGCACAGCGGCCTGCCCGCTTCATCCCGCGCGAACAGCCCATCGTCGGCGCCGCCCGGATTGCGGATCACCAGCCAGTGCGCATTGGCGTAGCGCACGAGGTAATCGAGATCGATGCGGTCGCTGCGCAGCAGTTCGTGGATCAGCGCGAACGCGAACAGGCCGTCGGTGCCGGGACGGATGCCGATCCATTCGTCGGCGATCGCGCCGTAGCCGGTGCGCACCGGATTGACCGCGACGATCTTCGCGCCGCGCGCCTTGAGTTTGCCCAGGCCGAGCTTGATCGGATTGGAGTCGTGGTCTTCGGCCACGCCCCACAGCATCAGATAGCGCGTGTGTTCCCAGTCGGGTTCGCCGAATTCCCAGAAACTGCCGCCGATGCTGTACAGCCCGCCCGCGGCCATGTTCACCGAGCAGAAACCGCCGTGCGCGGCGTAGTTGACGGTGCCGAACTGCTGCGCCCACCAGCCGGTGAGCGCCTGCGACTGGTCGCGGCCGGTGAAAAACGCGAGTTCGTCGGGATTGCGTTCGCGGATCGGCTTCAGCCATGAGGTCGCGAGCGCCAGGGCTTCGTCCCATTCGATCTCGCGGAACTCGCCGCTGCCGCGTTCGCCGGTGCGCAACAGCGGCTTGCGCAGCCGCGCCGGCGAGTAGTGCTGCATGATCCCGGCCGAGCCCTTGGCGCAGAGCACGCCCTTGTTGACCGGATGATCGGGGTTGCCCTGGAGGTAGCGGATCTGGCCGTCCTTGATCCAGACCTTCAGGCCGCACCGGCACGCGCACATGTAGCACGTGGTGTGCTTGACCTCGTCGCCGGGCGACGGCGAGAGGTTCAGGCGGGGTTCGTGCGGCGGCGCGGACATGGCGCCATTGTGCCTGCCGGGGGCGCCGGCAGGCGAGCGGCGCGCATTTACTTCGGCGCGTCGATCCGGATCGCCGGGTCGTTGTAGCGCGAATAGACGATGGTGGTCGTGCTGGTGCGCTTGCCCGCGGTGGCGGTGACTTCCATCTTCAGCGGCAGGCCGTTCGCGCCCACCCACAGCAGGCTGTCGCTGCGGATGCCGTCGTAGGTCTGGATCATCCGGTATTTCTTCGCCGGCTTGCCGTCGACCGTTTCTATGCCGAGGGCTTCGATCTCGGCACGATCGACCTCGCGGAACGCGCGATCGCTCTGCCGCCACTGGGTCATCGTGCCCTTGGGCATCGGCACGCGCATGGTGCGGCCGTCCAGGGTCATGTACATCGTGTCGCCGATGATGACCTGCGGGCCCATGCCGGAATCGACCCGGAAGCGGTCGGGCGCGACGAAATCCATCTCGGTCTTCGGCACGCGCTTGTCGCTGTGGGTCATCGACGCGTGATAGCTGCGCAGGGCCAGGAATTTCAGACTGAGCGCCTTGATGTCCTCCTTCGGCCCCGCCCAGGCGGTGGCGGCGGCGAACAGGGACAGCGGCAGGAACCACTTGGCGAGACGATGGGCGGCGGCGGGACGAAGCGAAGACATGAACGCGGGCTCCGGGAAGCGGGACGGATTCAGTCGTTAGCGGAAAACGGCGGCGGAACCGGCCAACGCGCGCACGGGCATCATCGCGACGGCGTGCCGACGAAATCGATGTCGCCGAACCAGGTGTTGGCCGACTCGCCGGTATCGTCGGTGTCCGCGGCCACCGACACGCCGATGATCCGCGGCGGGTCGGTGTTGTAGGCGCGCCGGTAATCTTCGACCACGTCGCGCTGCAGCGCCTGCCAGCGCCCGAGGCGCTCGGCGCCGCTGCTGGCCACCACCATCGCCACGAACGGCGTTTCGGCGCTGTCGAGAATGGTGTCCACCGGATGCGTGTTGTCCCACACGTAGCACAACCCGGCGGTGGGCACGCGGTTGCCGTACCGCGTCCGCTCCAGCTTCAGCCGGGTGCGCTCCTTCAGCGACATCGTCTCCGGATCGCGGTCGAAGTACACGCAGATGCGCGCGGGGCTGTCCTCGCGATCCTTGCGTCCGAGCTCCGCGCCCTGCAGCACGCGTTCGGTGCGCCAGCGCCAGCGCAGGGTCGGGGTCAGTTTCGGGTCCGCGAACAGGCCGTGGCGCAGCGACGCGCTGCTGCCGTCGGCGCGGGCGCGCAGGATGATGGTGCCGCCATCGGGCACCAGGTCGTAGCGCGTGCCGCGTTCGGCCTTGGGCTTGGTTTCCAGGGTCCAGCCCGCCGGTGCGGTGGCCGCGACCGGGCCGGTGGAGAACGGCGTGGGTCGCGCCATCGGCGGCGCCGGCGCTGCGTGGGCCGGCGCGGGTTTCGGCGCGCGCTTCGCGGCCCAGGCCGGCAGTGCCGCGAGCAGTGCGCACGCCAGCACGGCGGCAACACGGAGGCCGGTATCGGCGGGACGAAGACGTGGACTCGGCATGTCGCTCCTGGGGATCCGCTCGAAGATGCGCCGGCAGCCGTCCGGGCGCCGGGCCCGTGGCCGTTCCGGCGCAGGACTCATAGGCGAACACAGCGCCGCGGGGCTTGTCCAGCGGGCGTCTCAGGCGGTGAGGCGGTGGCCGTGTACGATGCATCATCGACCGCAGCGCGCAGGACGCCACCGGCCGGCCGGGCCGGCCGCGTGGCGCCGGCTGCCGTCGTCCCCCGCCGTCCGCCATAATCGAGCACATGGACCGTTACGAACGCATTCTCTCGCTGCACCGCATCCTCAAGAGCGCCCGCTACCCGGTGACGGTCAAGCGGCTGCAGGACGAACTCGAGTGTTCGCGCGCCACCGCCTACCGCGATCTGGCGTTCCTGCGCGACGCGCTGATGGCGCCGATCATGGGCGACGGCGAGGCCGGATTCCGCTACGACCCGGGCGAAGGCGAGCGCTTCGAGCTGCCGGGTCTGTGGCTGAACTCCGAAGAGCTGCACGCCCTGCTCGCGGCGCAGCAACTGCTCAGCCGCACCGGCGGCGGCGTGCTGTCCTCGGCGCTGGCGCCGCTGCAGCAGCGCATCGAGAAACTGCTGGAGGAACATGCCCCCGGCAAGCGCTGGCCGGTGGAGCGCGTCCGCGTCATCCCGCACCGCACCCGGACCATGGACGAGCAGGTGTTCCGGATCGTCTGTTCCTCGGTGCTGGAGCGCAAACAGCTCAGTTTCGAATACCGCGCGCGTTCCACCGACGAGAAGACCCGGCGCACGGTCTCGCCGCAGCGCGTCACCCACTATCGCGGCAACTGGTATCTCGACGTGTACGACCACGAGCGCGACGCGCTGCGCAGTTTCTCGGTCGACCGCATCTCGACCCCGCGCATGCAGGACGCCGACGCCCGCGACGTGCCCGACGCCGAACTCAACGAGCATCTCGCCGGCAGCTACGGCATCTTCTCCGGCGCGCCCAAGGGCTGGGCCACGATCGTCTTCAACCAGAAGATCGCGCGCTGGGTCGCCGACGAACGCTGGCATTCGAAACAGCAGGACCGCGTGCTGCCCGACGGCCGTTTCGAACGCAAGGTGCCGTACAGCGCGCCGCGCGAGCTGTTGATGGACATCCTGCATTACGGCCCCGACGCCGAGATCGTCGAACCGGCCTCGCTGCGCGAGCAGATGAAGGCGATGCTGGAACTGGCGGTGAGCAACTACCAGAAGTGAGGCGCGGCGACGTGCGCTTCACGCGCGCTCGAACGCCGTGCCGACCGACGAAAGTCTCGGCCCGTTGGTTTCAGCCCGTGGGCTTCAGGCCGAAATAGGCGTAGGCCGAGGACACCGCGAGGCCGAGCCAGGCCTGCCCGAGCGTGGTCAGCGCCGGCAGCGCCTTGGGGTGATAGAGGCCGACATAGAACGCGGCGAATCCGGCGCCGATCCAGGCCAGCACGTAGAACACCGCCACGATCTTCACCGCGCGCAGCGCCCAGTGCGAGAGATCGGCGGCCAGCGTGCGCGCCATCGGTGCCTCGCCCGGCCGGGTCACGGCCAGCTCGGCGATCACCAGCGCCGAGACCAGTCCGCCGATGATCGACAGCGCCTGCGCCATGCCTTCGTTGAAATAGGTGGCGGGATAGGCCGTGCAGCCATCGGTCGAGACGCACAGCGCGACCTTGATCGCGACCTGGATCAGGTGCAGGTAGAGCCCCAGCAACACGACGGAGATCAGTCCGCCGAACATGAGTTTCATGGTGTTTCTCCAGCGGGCGTCGTTGCCGTGGAGTCTGTGGCTATCCGCCGCCTGCGCGGGTCGCAGACAGGGATCGGTTCCGCATCGATCTGGACGACGCGACGCTCAGGTGTTCGCGGACTGCCGATGCGCGCGGCGGCCGGGCGTTGGATGCATGCGGAAGCCCGCGTGGCTCAGGGGGCGAACGACAGTTCGTAGGACGTGTGGAACGCCTTGCCCGCAGCCACCGGCAGGCGTGCGGTGGCGAGCTGGTCTTCCATGCAGATGGCGAACGCCGACTCGCCGTTGCGCCAGGTGTTCATCGGCAGGCCGTCGCGGCTCACCTGCACCACGATCGTCACCGGCGCGCCGCGGGTGGGTGCCGGGCCGCAGACGAGCAGTGCGGCTTCCAGCGCCTTGCCCTGCGCCTCGACCAGCGCCGCGCTGTCCTTCGGCAGCAGCAGGGCTTCGTATTCGTCGGCGTGCGCCTTCGCTTCCGCGTAGGACGGGACGACGGCCGCCAATTGCGCCATGAGCAGGGAAGCGAACAGCATGCGCGGATCTCCGGTGCGGCGGGCGATCCGTGCGGATCGCGATGTCGGGATGATGGCATGAAGCATCGTCATCGCCGCCGCCGGTCTTAAGCCCTGAGACAGGGCGCGCGGAGACTGGCATCGGTCCCTCGGAGTCCTGTCATGTCGATGCGTCCCGCGAACCTCGCCCCCTTCCACACCTCCCCACTCGAACAGAGCCTGCTGGGCGCGGCTGCGCTCGGGCTCGTGGCGATGCTGTCCTTCCCCGCGGCACGCGGCATCGGCGAGACCTTCGGCTGGCTGCCGTTCTGGCTGCTGGCGCTGCCGCTGGCCGCCTGGGCGACCGCGCGCCTGCTGCGCCTGCGCGATGCGGCCGCACTGGCGGCCCGGCCCTCGGCCCGCGTGCATCGTCTTCTGCAGACGGTCCGGCCGCGCAAGTCCGTCGGCCGGCCGCAGGCGCTGCGTTGCGCCGCCTGATCGGCCTGCGCCGGGCAGCTCCGGCCAGCCGCGATCCGTCGGCGCGGCGACATCGAGACCGCGGGCCTCGCCCCGCCTCCGCCTGCCGGGACCTCCGGCAGGGCGGGGGCGGGGCCGGCTGTGCTAGCGTGACGACCCCGCCGCCACTGCCCGGACCCCGTATGTCATCGTCCCCGCATGTCCGCCTCGCCGCCGGCCTCGTCTTCGGCTGCGCCACGACCCTTCTCGCCGCCGGCCCGGTCTTCGATGCCCGCGCTGCCGCCCCCGCTGCCACCGCCAAGCCCATGACCCAGACCACCGCACCGGAAGACCCCTATCTCTGGCTGGAAGCCGTCGAGGATCCCAAGGCGCTGGACTGGGTGCGCGAACGCAACGCCAAGGCCGAAGCCGAAATCGCCAGCACCCCGGAGTTCCAGAAACTCGAAGGCGATCTGCGCGCGATCCTCGATTCCGATGCGCGCATTCCCGCGGTGCAGAAGATCGGCGCGCACTACTACAACTTCTGGCGCGACAAGGCGCAGCCGCGCGGCGTGTGGCGGCGGACGACGCTGCTCGAATATCGCAAGCCGAACCCGCAGTGGGAAACGGTGATCGATCTCGACGCGCTGAACGCGGCCGAGAAGGAAAACTGGGTCTGGCACGGCGCCGAATGCCTCAAGCCGCAGTACCAGCGCTGCCTGATCGCGCTCTCGCGCGGCGGCGCCGACGCCGACGTCACCCGCGAGTTTGATCTCGAAAACAAGACCTGGGTCGAGGGCGGCTTCTTCCGCCCCGAAGCCAAGGGCGGCCTGCAGTGGATCGACCGCGATACCGTCTACGTCTATACCGATTTCGGCCAGGGCTCGATGACCGAATCCGGCTATCCGCGCGTGGTCAAGGAATGGAAGCGCGGCACGCCGATCGAATCGGCCAAGGTGGTGTACGAGGGCAAGCCCGAGGACATGTACATCGCGGCCTATCGCGATCTCACGCCCGGTTACGAGCGCGATTTCGTCTCCCGCACCATCGCGTTCTACAACGACGAGCTGTATCTGCGCGGCAAGGACGGCAAGCTGGTCAGGATCGACGTGCCGAACTCGGTCAACAAATCCGTGCACAACCAGTGGATGACGCTGGAGTTGCGCGAACCGTGGACGCTGAAGGACCGCACCTACGAAGCCGGCTCGCTGCTGGCGATCGACTTCGACAAGTTCATGGCCGGCAGCCGCGACTTCGACGTGGTGTTCACCCCGGACGAACACACCTCGCTGTCCGGCCACGCCTGGACCAAAAACCACCTCGTGCTGACCCTGCTCAACGACGTGAAGAGCAAGGTGCGGGTGATGACCCCGCTCGGCGAGGGCGGCTGGCGCCAGAGCCTGCTCACCGGCGCGCCGCCGGTCGGTACCGTGAGCGTGAGCCCGGTCGATCCCGATCTCAACGACTGGCTGTGGATGACGACCACCGACTTCCTCACCCCGACCGCGCTGTCGCTGGTGGACATCGGCAAGCAGCCCGAGAAACTGAAATCGATGCCGGCGTTCTTCGAGGCCGACGGCCTCGTCGCCGAACAGCAGTTCGCGACATCGAAGGACGGCACCAAGATTCCGTACTTCATCGTCCGTCCGAAGCACATGAACATGGACGGCACCACGCCGACCCTGCTCTGGGGCTACGGCGGCTTCGAAGTGTCGTACACCGCGACCTACACCGCCATGGCCGGCCGCGGCTGGCTGCAGAACGGCGGCGTGTACGTGCTGGCGAACATCCGCGGCGGCGGCGAATACGGCCCGCGCTGGCACCAGGCCGCGCTGAAGGCCAACCGCCACAAGGCCTACGAGGACTTCGCCGCGGTCGCCGAAGATCTGTTCGCGCGCAAGATCACCTCGCCGCAGCACCTCGGCGCGCAGGGCGGCAGCAACGGCGGCCTGCTGATGGGCAACATGATCACCCAGTACCCGCAGCTGTTCGGCGCGGTGGTCTGCCAGGTGCCGCTGCTCGACATGAAGCGCTACAGCCACCTGCTCGCCGGCGCGTCGTGGATGGCCGAATACGGCGATCCCGACACCAAGGACTGGGAGTTCATCCAGACCTTCTCGCCGTATCACCTGTTGAAGGACGGCGCGAAGTATCCGCCGGTGCTCTTCACCACGTCGACCCGCGACGATCGCGTCCACCCGGGCCATGCCCGCAAGATGATGGCGAAGATGGAAGCGATGGGCGCCGACGTGCGCTACTACGAGAACATCGAAGGCGGCCACGGCGGTGCGGCCAACAACCAGCAGGAAGCGCACATGCGCGCGCTGGCCTACACCTTCCTGTGGCAGAAGCTGAAATGACGTAGGGCGGGCTCAAGCCCGCCGTCGCGAAGCGGACCCGCATCGCACATCGGTGGGGATCACACAGGGCGGCCAATGGCCGCCCTTTTTTTAACAAGTTCGGTTGCGGCCCATGGCCGCCCTGTTTTTTTTGCAGGATCAGCTGCGGCCCATGGCCGCCTGTTCGTTTTTGCGCGATCCATTTCTTTCGATCCGTTGCGCGGCCTGTCGACACGTGCCCGGATCGTGCAGACTGTGCGCCGGGCAACGCAGGATGCGCCGCGCGATGTCATCGCGCTCCCCCGGGTGCGGCCAAGGCCCTCGCAGTTCCATCGACCCGCACCCAAGGAGCACGTCATGTCCACACAGGTCTACAGCTACGCCTATCTGTTCGCGCCGCAGGCAGGCACGACCGTCGTCGTCACGCTCATGTCCGGCGCGTTCAGCGCCGATGTGCCTGCCGAGCCGCCGAATCCGCTGCCCAGCGTCACCGTGACGCCCGGCACCACGGTCACGGTCTACAACACCAGCGAATACGCCGAAGGTTACGTCACCATCACCGGCGGTTCCGGCAGCAGCGCCTTCAGCGCCGAATGCCATCTCAATTTCCTTCTCGGCGATGCCGACAAACCTTGGGCGCTGGACACCAGCGGCTCGTATCCCAACGACAACGACACCATCATCGGTGCCTTCTCCAGCGGCACTCCGGCCAACATCCCGGTGGTGCAACCGTCGGGCGCGTCGCCGTCGGGGGTCGACAGCCTGTATCAGGTGCTCGATCCGTACATGGTGTTCCTGGTCGACAAGCACGCCAACGGCAACCTGCTGTTCCGCGGCAACGTACCGTTCACCGCGCCGACGACCGCGAACGGCCCGCAGAGCGTCGATTTCGACGGCCTGCACGCAGCGATGAAGGCCAAATACGAAAGCCAGACCGGCCTGTCCGACTTCCCGGCCAAAGGCAGCTACATCCTCTGCGACATCTGCCTGCAGAGCACGCAGTCCGAAGGTGGCTCGATCCTGTGGGAACTCGAATCCTTCGGCGGCGATGCGCTGAGCCAACTGGCCGCTCGCGCCTGGTATCCAGCGACGCCGGCCGCGCCGCTCAACGCGCAGATGTGCAACTGGGAAATCGAACCGCACACGGCCCCGGGCAACGATGTCTTCGACTGGCATTCCGCGCAGAAACTCTCGACGATGCTCTCGGCCACGCAAAGCCAGCCGTACATCTACTACATCCACTGCGCCAGCGGCCACGACCGCACCGGCATCGTCGCCTCGTCGTACCTGATCGTGAACCGCGCCCTGGATCTGAAGAAGGCGCTGATCCAGGGCACCACCATCGCCAAACTGCCGTCGGACATGGCCGGCACGCAGTTGATCGTCGACTGCCAGGACATCGACGGCAGCAACAAGAACGGCATCGATTCCGACCGCTCACGCGTGCTGATGATCGCCGGCATCTACGGCACCACGGTGCTCAACATCTACAACAGCCAGAATCCGTCCTCGCCGGTCGCCGCCATCCCCGCGGAGGCCGTGAGCAGCGACCCGGCGTATGTCTACAGCGAGTATCCCTGGTCCTGATCGATGCGACGCGGGCAGACATCATCGCTTGTCCGCGCATCGAGTGACATTTCGATAGATATCGCAGAGCGGCCCATGGGCCGCTCTGCGCATTTGCAATGCCCGTCTACGGAGGCGATTGCATCGTCCCGCCTTGCGCCCGCTGTCATTCCGAACGCGCGCAGCGCGGAGAAGCCTGCTGTTGTGCGCTGTGCTTACGCAGCAGCGTGTTTGCGGTTCGGAGCTGATCGGCGTGCCCCCGCCCCAACCCTCCCCCGCGTGCGGGGGAGGGAGTGAAACTCAAAAGCCGCCGCCCGTCGCCCGCGTCCAGCCACGTATGTTCATCGGCCTACTGGTATACGCGCTGATCTGCTGGGGCCAAACGTGACGCTTGCGTCCCGCGTCCGGCTGTGTTCCCGTTTGCGCCGCCCATGACAGACCGGGCCGTCGTCGTTTTCAACGGCGGTATCGTCGATGCCGCCGCCATTCCTACCGCAGAAGGACAATGCGAATGAAGATGTTGAACACTCTGATCCTGTTGTGCGCCGCCGCGATGCCGGTGGCGGTGCAGGCGTACCCGCGTGCCGATTGCATCGGCGATGAAGGCGGCACCGTGGTCACTCCGGGTTCGGTGTTGCAGAACGCGGTCAACGCCGCCTACGGCACACCGGTCGTGCTGTGCCAGCAGGCGCGGTTCGAAGTCTCCGGCTACGTGACGCTGCCGGCCTACACCAAACTGCAGACGCGCGCGCTGCCGACGGACGATGCGCTCAAGGCCACGATCTTCTACAAGCCCGGCAGCGGGCTGCCGCAGGGGCGCGCGGTGCTGGACGCCAACGGTCGCGCCGGCGTGGAATTGCGCAATCTCATCGTCGACGGGTCGCGCTCCTTGCCGTCGATCGAGCAGACCACCGGCAACGCCACCAAATGGCGCGCGCTGATCGCGATCTCCGGCCAGAATTCGCTGATGGATCGCGTGCGCGCCATCAATACCGTCGGTGGCGCGACCATCGCCGCGGCCGACGACGTGAACTGCAGCAACCTGCGGATCACCAATTCCTTCATCGGCCATGCCGGCTTCAACCAGTCCGAGCAGTGGGCCGACGGCATCGCGCTGTACTGCTCGAACGCCTACATCGCCAACAACGAACTGCGCGATGTCACCGATGGCGCGATCACGCTGTACGGCGGCACCAATACGGTGATCGAAAGCAACTGGATCGCGAACAGCGGCCGTTCCGCGATCAGCGGCATCATCGGTGCGGCGGCGCAGAAGCGGACCTTCGGCGCATCGTTCGCCGGATTTTCCGGCTCGGTCGTTCGCTACAACCTGATCCAGACCGCCGATGGACAGCACATCACCATCGCGCTGTCCGCGGGCTCGCGGATGTGGTGCGACGCCGCCAGCAACAATCCTGACTGCGACATGGTCCAGGGCCTGAGCTTCGCCTACAACCAGGGCAGCGGCCTGTACGGCTACGGCATCGCCGTGGCCGGCATGACCGGCGCCACCATCGTCGGCAACAACCTCACGATGACGCCGTGGACCAACCCGGGCTGGACCGGATCGCGCGCGCACTGCAATGGCACGAACTGGTACGTGGTGGAATCCGGCTCCGGCGGAACGTTGCAGCCCGGCTATACCACGCGCACCACGCTCGGCGGCTGCGCCTGGTTCTGAGCGCCTTCCTGGAATCTTCCGACCAAATCGTTGGAGCGGCCTGTACCGTCGTTCGACCGGTCGGGCCGCTCTGGCGGAAGATGCGTTGCTGCACATGGCCCTGCAATGTGGTCTCAGGCCCCGGGCAAGCGCTGCAGCGCGGCTTTCACTGGCGCGAAATCGCCTTCGGAAAGGCATGCCATGCCGCGCGGCATCAGAACATCGTTCATGAATGCCAACGTCTCGTCGGCGATGTCCGCAATCTTTTCCACGGTCTGGATGTTCTTCCAAACAGAAAGATGCCTTGTGGGGTCGCGATTGCCTAAGGATTCTCTCAGCCGTTCTGCCTCGGAAACCCAATGGTCGACATACTTGATCCGTTTATCGTCGCTCAGGCTGAAGGATGCGTCGACAATCAGTGGCAGTGCGCAGCGCCGTAGCTGCTCCGGATCCGATTGGTTGCGGATATTGAGGTATGCCATTTCCTTCATGCAGTTGCGGGAATACACGTAGGCATCGCTGAGCAGAACGAGGACGCGCGCCCCGCGTCCCACTTCTCTCATGAACGCTTCCAGGCTGTCGCCAGGCAACATCGCTTCCTGGTCTCTGCGCACATCGAACGCGTCTTCGAGCGACCGTTGCAGAGCGACGGCGAACGCCTGCAGGGGTCTTCTCCCTTCAGCGTCCTGTGTGCCCCACGCATAAGAGATGTACACCACTGGCTTCTGGCCGGGCAGCGGCGGAATCGGTGCGGGTTGTAGCATGTCCTTGCCTCCTTGCGACGGGTTGCTGTGCATTGGATGAGGTGCGTCGGCATCGCTCCGCTCGATCTGCGGTGGCGCGCCGATGCGGATGTCTTCCAACAGCGCGACCAGCCGCGCACAGAGGGCTTCCGCATCCCGTCCGGTCGCGCGCATGCATACGCGGCCCGAGCCATCGGCTTGCTGTTCGGTGTCGATGCGGGCGCGGCTGGCGGTGCCCGCATCGTACAGGCACACACCGTAGCGCCAGTACACCGCGTCGCGGCCGGCCAAGCGGCCAATGCAGGCCAACAGTGCGCGCAGCACGCCATCATGCAGAAAGGCGTAATTCGCCACCACCTCGACAGAGTCCGCGTCGGCCGGCCACGCCATCGCGATCCGGTTCGCGATGGCCGCTGCCTCCGGCAGGGCGTCGATCATTGCGTAATAGTGGGTCTCGCTCCACTGATGAACCGGAAAGATCAGGTCGCAGCTCGCCATCATCGACAGCAGCAGCTGTTGCTCCTGCGCGCTGTAGCGGTCGTGCCATGCCAGCGCGTCCAGCAGTTCCGGTGCGAACAGGCCGTTTTGCCCGCGCAGCAGCGGCAAGACCCGGCTGCGGTCGAACAGGGTGTAGATACCGTCCAATGCCCACTGCTGGTCCAGCACGATGGCATCGCCGAACAGACCGGATTGATGGAATACATCGCCGGACTGATGCAGATAGTGCAGCAGCGCTTCCGATGAAGCACCGTGATGGGTGTCGGCGCAGATCGCGTCGAAGCGCGCGCGGTCGATGGTTTTCTCCGCCTCGCGCAGTGCCACCAGCCGGTCGCGCACCGCCAGCCAGCTGGCCGGCATCCGCGGCGGTGCCGGTGACTCCAGCCGATGCCGCGCGGCGCGCTTCAGCAGATCGCGCAGGCTGTCCACACCATCCTTCTGACTGGCGCAGCTGATGGTCTGCCGGTACCACGCCAGTCGCCCGGTGTCGCGCAACGGTGGCATGGCTTCACCGTTTTCGCGCGCGCACTGGGTCTGCACCACGATCACCCGCGCATCATCGCCGGCCAGAGAATGGATATAGTCCAGCCAGTACTGCAGCGGCCGGTGGCGCATTTCCAGCCCGCTCTTTTCCTCGATGTACGGCGCCTCGTGCTCCATCCCCGGATGCCAGGCCAGCACGAAGATCGCGCGCGATTTCAGGAACAGCGCATGCGTGCCCAGATAGGTGTCCTGTCCGCCGAAGTCCCAGGCATTGAGAAAAATTGGACGCTCGTCGTGATGCCGGCACAGTTCGAAGCGGTCGAGCTGGATACCGTGGGTGGAAGGGAGATCGCCGTGGAAGTCATCGCCACGCAAGCGCCGGAACAACTCGGACTTGCCGATGCGGCCGTTGCCGAGGATGAACAGCTTGAGTTCGTGGGATTCAGCTTCGCCTTGCCGGAGGTCTTGCGACCAGATGCGTAGACGGGGAATGCAGTTATCGAGCAAGTTTGAAGACAGGATCTCCGGCGGTACGGCTTGGAGGCGATTTGAGAAAAAATGCGAGAGCGCTGGCCACCATGCCCAAAGATCGTCTGCCTGCAGCGTCTGTGCAAGTGGTGTTTCGTACAAATCCAGTGATTGCAGTGCGGTGAGTCCGGGGAGCGGGCCAACCTCCGCCAGCTGAGTACATCTGCTCAAGTCAAGCGATTGCAGAGTGATGAGTCCGGCAAGCGGGCTGAGCTCTGTGAGCTGAGTACAGTTGCTCAAGTCAAGCGATTGCAGAGTGATGAGTCCGGCAAGCGGGCTGAGCTCTGTGAGCTGAGTACAGTTGCTCAAGTCAAGCGATTTCAACGCGGTCAGTCCGCCGAGGGGACTAAAGTCTTTGAGTTGTGTGCAACCGCTTAATCCTAGTGATTGCAGCGAGGTAAGTCCAGCGAGTGGGTGTAGTTCTGTCAGTCCAAAGCAAAACCGCAAATTCAGTGATTGCAGCGCGACGAGCCCAATGATCGGGCCGAGATCTTTAAGCCAGTAACAGCTGCCAAGATTCAGCGATTGTAGTGCGGTGAGTCCAGCGAGCGGGTTGAGGTCTGTGAGCTGGGCGCAGCGGCTCAAATTCAGCGATTGCAGTGCGGCGAATCCAGCGAGCGGGTTGAGGTCTGTGAGCTGATCGCAATCGCTCAAATTCAACGATTGCAGTGCGGTGAGTCCAGCGAGCGGGTTGAGGTCTGTGAGCTGATCGCAATCGCTCAAATTCAACGATTGCAGTGCGGTGAGTCCAGCGAGCGGGTTGAGGTCTGTGAGCTGATCGCAATTGCTCAAATCCAGCGATTGCAGCGCGGTGAGTTCGGCGAGTGGGCTAAGGTCTACAGGCTGACGGCGCCAGTGCAAGTTCAGTGATTGAAGTGCAGTGAGTCCTGCAAGATGCTCAAGATCTATGACTCTATGGCATAGGCCCAAATTCAGCGATTGAAGTGCGGTGAGTCCAGCAAGGGGGCTAAGGTCTATAATTTGCCCGCAGTCGCTCAAATCCAGTGATTGCAACTGGGCGAGTCCCGCGATTGGATTCAGATCAACTAAGCCGCGATGTAAATCCTCGCGATTCTCGTTGTATCTCCAGATTGCCTGCTCGGGATCGTACTCATAAGTGCCCAATCCGAATTCCCGTAACTGATCCGCCAGCCACCCAATCTCCAGCGGAATCGCATCCAGAAGCAAATCCCCTAGATCCAACCAATCCTGCCCGCTCTGCGTAGCCTGTTCAATCCGCCGCACCGCCTCCGCATACGCTTGCTCTGGCGTCATCGTTGCCGGATCGCTTCCTGCCTCATCGCTACTCATCCTTCCCCCCTGGCATGTGCGCACCCGTAGGCGCATGACTCGTACCGCACAGAGTCTAACGCGGGCACCCGCTTCCGTAGGAGGGCCTTCAGGCCCGAGATTTTGCTTTGTCCATGACGCGGAGTGGTGCGCGACATCGCTTCGGACGGGACGGGTCGTCATGCGAAAAGCTCGGGCCTGAAGGCCCTCCTACAGCGGGCTTCAGGCGTGTGCCGGTATCAAAACCCGCCGCCCGCATCCAGCCACGCCTGTTCTTCCGGCGTGTTCGTGCGGGCGAGCGCGCGGTTGCGGTGCGGGAATCGGCCGAAGCGGCGGATCACGTCGCGGTGCGCTTCGGCGTACTTCAGGTAGTTCGCGTCGCCGAGCGCTTCGCACAGCGCGACTGCGCGGTCCTGGTCGGCGAGGGCTTCGGAATGCTCGTACGGCAGATACAGGAAGATCCGCAGCGCGGGGTCGATGCGTCGATCGTGTCCTGCGTCGATCGCGAGGTCGGCGTATGCGCGCGCCAAGGGGTCGGTCGCGAACGCATGCGCGCTGTCGCGGAACACGTTGCGCGGCAGCTGATCCAGCAGCAGGATCAGCGCGAGCGTGCCGTCGGCATCGTCGAGCAGCGCTTCATGCTCGCGACGCGCGGCGGCGAAGTGCGCGTCGAGGAAGCGTTCGCGCAGCGCGGCGTCGAACGCGTCGTCCTTCGCGAACCACTTCGCCGGGCCGGCGTCCTGCCAGAAGGCGATGATGTCGATGGGCTGGGTCATGTCGCGATGCTCCTCAATGCTTGCGGGAATGGTGTTTTTGTTGGATGGCCCGATCAGCCGGATGGCTGTCGAGCACCGGACCCGGCAAGCATGGCACGAAGGTCAAAAAGCGCGGGCCTGAACGCCCTCCTGCGGCAGCGTCGTAGGGCGGGCCTTGGCCTGAGATATCCCCACGAATTTTCCATGAGACGCAGTAATTTCTCAGTTCCGACGGCATTCGTGAGCCGGTTCTGGTCTTGATCTACCGGGGCCCCTGGTCGCGACGGGTTTCGTGGATCAGGCCCAACGGGCGCGCGGCAGGACGCCGCGCGTTTTTCGACAGGACACGGACGTCCTGTCGAA
>NZ_BAABJE010000002.1:24905-478547 GCF_039543145.1 Lysobacter hankyongensis
GGGCGCGACCGACGGGGTGTGCTTTCTTTTGGTTATCTTTTCTTTGCACAAGCAAAGAAAAGTGACTCGCTCGCGGCAGCGAGCGAAACCAAGACCATGCGGCAGATCGTTCCGTTAGCCTGCGTAGCGAGTTGGATTCGAATCGATCACAAACAGGTCCCTCGCCTGCGGCTCGGGATGACAGTCGTATCAGAATGATCGTAACCCGATGATCTACTGAGCGAAAAAGTGGGGATACCTCAGGCCTTGGCCCGCCATTGCGATGTTTCCGATGGCTTCGGACAGTGATCGAAGCGATTTCGATCGTTGTTCCCGTATCTGCATGATCGAGATGGCGGGCCTGGGCCCGCCCTACATCGATTTTCGATCACTCGTCGAACCGCAGATGCCGCACCGATTTGCCGTGCCGGCGGATCAGCTTCAGCGCTTCGATGCCGATGGTGATGTGGCGTTCGACGAATTCGGCGCTGACCTTGGCGTCGCTGGCTTCGGTCTTCACGCCTTCGGGGATCATCGGCTGGTCGCTGACCAGCAGCAGCGCGCCGCAGGGGATGCGGTTGGCGAAGCCCGCGGCGAAGACGGTGGCGGTTTCCATGTCGATGGCCATGCAGCGCATGGTGCGCAGACGTTCCTTGAATTCGTCGTCGTGTTCCCAGACGCGGCGGTTGGTGGTGTAGACCGTGCCGGTCCAGTAGTCGTGGTCGAGGTCGCGGATCATCGTCGAGACCGCGCGCTGCAGGGCGAACGCGGGCAGTGCGGGCACTTCCGGCGGCAGGTAGTCGTTGCTGGTGCCGTCGCCGCGGATCGCGGCGATCGGCAGGATCAGGTCGCCGAGCTGGTTCTTGCGCTTGAGGCCGCCGCACTTGCCGAGGAACAGCACCGCCTGCGGCATGATCGCGGACAGCAGGTCCATCAGGGTGGCCGCGTTGGGGCTGCCCATGCCGAAGTTGATCATGGTGATGCCGTCGATGGTCGCACTGGGCATCGGGCGGTCGCGGCCGACGACTTCGGCGCCGGTCATGCCCGCGAACAGATCGAGATAGCCGCCAAAGTTGGTCAACAGGATGTGCTGGCCGAACCGGTCGAGCGGCACGCCGGTGTAGCGGGGCAGCCAGTTCTCGACGATCGCTTGTTTGTCTTTCATGTGCGTCTCCGGGTGATCCGGTGCATTTTGTCACGCACCATGACCTTGGTCATGGTTGGCATGGCCCGGAGGCCGGGCTAGGGTGGCGGTTCTCCGAGGCACCACCTCCGCAGGGGCACTCCGACATGCAACGAACCTTTCTCGCCGCGCTGGCCGCGACCGTGCTGCCGGCGCTGGCGCTCGCGCCGGCCCATGCGGCCGACAAGTCCGCCGACGCGTCCGCCGCGAAACCGACCGTCTCGCGCTTCGCCCAGGACCCGTACCCGAGCACCTATCGCCCGATCGCCTCGCCGCCGGTGCTGATCCGGGGCGCCACCGTGCTCACCGGGACGGGCACCCGGCTCGACGGCGCCGACGTGCTGATGCGCGACGGGAAGATCGTCGCGGTGGGCGTCGACCTCGACGCGCCCGCCGACGCGCTGCGCGTGGACGGTCGCGGCAAATGGGTGACGCCGGGCCTGATCGACGTGCATTCGCACCTCGGCGTGTATCCCAGCCCGGGCATGAGCGCGCATTCGGACGGCAACGAGGCGACGTCGCCGACCACGCCCAATGTCTGGGCCGAACATTCGCTGTGGCCGCAGGACCCCGGCTTCGCGACGGCATTGGCCGGCGGCGTGACTTCGATGCAGATCCTGCCGGGTTCGGCGAATCTGGTCGGCGGCCGCGGCGTGACCGTGAAGAACGTGGCGGCCACGACCTATCAGGCGATGAAGTTCCCGGGTGCGCCCTGGGGCCTGAAGATGGCCTGCGGCGAGAACCCGAAACGCACCTACGGCCAGCGCGGCGGCCCGTCCACGCGCATGGGCAACGTCGCCGGGTATCGCGCGGCCTTCATCGACGCCAGCGAATATCTGAAGAAGAACAGGCCCAAGACCGCGGCGCCGCGGCGCTGGTGGCAGAGCGCGTCGTCGCAGGACAGCAACAACGACAGCGGCGGCAAGCGCGATCTGAAGATGGACACGCTGGCTGGCGCGATCAACGGCGACATCCTCGTCCACATCCACTGCTATCGCGCCGACGAGATGGCGATCATGTTGGACTTGGCGAAGGAGTTCAAATTCAAAATCGCCGCGTTCCACCACGGCGTCGAAGCCTACAAGCTCGCAGACCGGCTGGGCGAGGAAGGCGTGTGCGGCGCGCTGTGGGCCGACTGGTGGGGCTTCAAGATGGAATCGTTCGACGGCATCCAGGAAAACATCCTGCTGGTGGACCGCGCGAAGAACGGCTGCGCGATCGTGCATTCGGATTCGTCCGAAGGCATCCAGCGGCTGAACCAGGAAGCGGCGAAGGTGATGGCGCAGGGCACGCGCATCGGCATCGAGGTGCCGCCGGAGCGCGCCGTGCGCTGGATCACCGCGAATCCCGCGAAATCGATGGGCATCCTCGACAAGACCGGCACCCTGGAGCCGGGCAAGATGGCCGACGTGGTGCTGTGGAACGGCAATCCCTTCAGCGTCTACGCCAAGGCCGAGCAGGTCTACATCGACGGCGCGCGCGTCTACGACCGCAGCGATCGATCGCGGCAGCCGGTCTCCGATTTCATGCTCGGGCAGCGCGTCGAAGGAGATGTGCGATGAGCCGCCTTGCGAAGCGTCCTTTCCCGAATCTCGCCTGCGCGCTCGCGCTGGCCGCGGGCCTGTCGTTCGGCGCCAGCGGCGCCGCGTCCGCACAGAATGTCCTCATCCGCAACGCCACCGTGCACACCGCGGGCGCGCAGGGCACGCTGCGCGGGACCGACGTGCTGGTGCGCGACGGCACCATCGCCGCGATCGGCAAGCAGCTGTCCGCCGCGGGCGTCGAAACCATCGACGCGCAGGGCCGGCCGCTGACGCCGGCGCTGTTCGGCGGCATCAACTCGATCGGCCTGCAGGAAATCTCGCTCGGCGACGACACCCGCGACCAGGCGCTCGCGCTCGGCGACGCCAAGGACATGGTGGTGCGGCCGGAGTTCGACGTGACCCTGGCCTACAACCCGGCCTCGATCCTGGTGCCGGTGGCGCGGGTCGAAGGCATCGGTTTCAGCATGCTCGGCGCCGACAGCGTGCGCGGCGGTTCGATCATCGGCGGCCAGGGCGGCATCGTCCGCCTCGACGGCAGCCCGGACCCGATCGGCCCGCGCGCACTGTTCATCCAGCTGGGCAGCGACGGCGCCGGTCTTACCGGCAATTCGCGCGCGGCGCAGTGGATGATCCTCGATCAGCTGGTCGACGAAGCCCGCGGCCGGATTCCGGTCGATGCGAGCATCGCCCTGCTCACGCCGGCCGGCCGGCAGAGCTTCGCGCGCTATCTCGACGGCGGCGGGCGCGTGGTGGTGGCGGTGCATCGCGCCGCTGACATCCGCCAGCTGTTGCGCTGGTCGCAGCGTCACGGCGTGCGCATCGCGATCCTCGGCGGCAGCGAGGCCTGGATGATGGCGCCGCAGCTGGCCGCGGCGAAGGTGCCGGTGTTCGTCGATGCGCTGGCGAACCTGCCCGCCGACTTCGACCGCATCGGCAGCACCCTCGAGAACGCCGCGCGGCTGCGCGCCGCCGGCGTGCCGGTGAGCTTCAGCCAGTTCGACGATGCCGCGCATTACGCGCGCAAGCTGCGTCAGGCCGCCGGCAACGCGGTCGCCAACGGTCTGCCCTGGGAAGACGGCCTGGCCGGCCTGACCCGGGTGCCGGCCGAGACCTTCGGCGTGGCCGACCGTCTGGGCACGATCGCGGTCGGCAAGCGCGCCGACCTGGTGCTGTGGACCGGCGATCCGCTGGAAGTGAGCACGGTGGCCACGCAGGTGTGGTTCGACGGCCGCGCGATCCCGATGCGCAGCCGCCAGACCGAACTGCGCGACCGTTACCTGCGTGCGGCGGGCGATCTGCCGCGGGCGTATCCTGCCGGGAACGACTGAGCCGGAGCGTTCGCGATGTGGCTGTTGCTGAGTTTGGCCCTGGGCGGCGCGCATGCGCTGCAGCCGCCCGGGCAGTTCCACGGTGGCGAACCCGTCGCCCGTCACGGCGAGCGCTGGTTCGCGTTGACCGCCGACGCCGATGGCGCGCGTCTCACCCGCACCCGGCTGCAGGTGAAGACGGTGGTGGACGAGCTGCTGGACGGTGAGGGCCAGGCGACCGGTCAGGCCGTGAGCAGTGCCGGCAGCGGCGACGATCTCGTGACCTATCTGCGCGGTTCCGGCCTGCACGAAGGACCGGTGACGCAGGCCGCGCGCGCGGAAGCCGTCGCCGACGGCGGGTTGCCGGCCTACACGCTGCGTTTCGGCGACCGCGACTACCGGATCGGCACCCGCTGCGAAGCCGAGCCTGCGACCGCGAACGCCTACCGGTGTTCGATCGATTTCATCGATGGCGAACGCCGGCAGACGCTGGTCGCGATGTCCGGCCAGCGCGATGCCACGGCGACCGACAGCGGGCTGATGCTGGGCAGCGAGGCTTCGCCGCATCTGATCTTCGCCGGCGACCTCGATCGCGACGGTCGCCTCGATCTGATCTTCGACACCACCGACCACTACAACGTCAGCCGGCCCACGCTGTTCCTGTCCGGCGCCGCCGCCGAAGGCGAACTGGTGCGCATGGTCGCCGAATACCATTCCGTCGGCTGTTGAGCCGCCGCGTCTTCATCCGCGTCTCCGGACAACACCATGGCCGACAACACGAATCGCTGGTATTTCGATTTCATTTCGCCGTTCGCCTATCTGCACTGGCCGAAGGTGCGCGCGCTGATGGCCGAGCATGCCATCGTGCCGGTGCCGATCCTGTTCGCCGCGGTGCTCGACGCCCGCGGCCAGAAAGGTCCGGCCGAAATCCCGAGCAAGCGCGAATTCACCTATCGCCACGTGCTGTGGCAGGCGCGCGAGGCCGGCGTGCCGCTGCGCTTCCCGCCGAGGCATCCGTTCAATCCGCTTCCCGCACTGCGATTGTGCATCGCAGCAGGCGCGTCGCCGGCATCGATCGATGCGATCTTCGATTGGATCTGGGCGCGGGGCAATGCCGCGGATACCGCGGAATCGCTGGAATCCGTGCGCGAATCGCTGGGTTTGCCGTCCGGTGTAACCGATTCCAGCGAGGTCAAGGCGATGCTGCGCAACTGCACCGAAATCGCGCTCACCGCGGGCGTGTTCGGCGTTCCGACGCTCGCACTTGGCAATTCCCTGTTTTGGGGGAATGATGCGCATGCGTTCGCGGTAGCGGCCCTGCGCGATCCGGCTCTATTGGAAGAGACCGAGATGCGGCGGGTCGTGCAATTGCCGGTCGGCGTACAGCGCAGCTGAACAGGGGCGGCCGCGCGTCGTCGATGGGCATGCAGTACGGAGCAGGGCGTGCGGTTCGCGCGAGGGATGCGACGAACCAGGACGGAGATCGCACGACACGTTCCGATCGAAGTTGGTTTTTCCGCGCCCCCTTCGGAAGCCGCCACCATGCGCATAGGTCTGGTTGTCGATTCGGCATGCGATCTGCGAGGGAGCTTCATCGAACGGAATCACATCGAAATCCTCCCGATCACGGTCAAGATCGGGGACGCGGTGCTCGCCGATCGCCGCAATGAACAAGCCACGCTCGAATTCCTCCACTCGCACATCGCCGAGCGCGGCGCCGAGGCGGAGACCATGCCGTTCACGGTCGAGCAGATCCGCGACGTGTTCCTGCAGAAACTGGTGATCGAATACGACCACGTGTTCTGCCTCACCGTCACCCGCAGCCGCAGTCCGATCCACGACAACGCCACCCAGGCGAGCTTCGTGATCCTCAACGACTACCGGCCGATGCGCACCGCCGCGGGGCACACATCGCCGTTCGCGCTGCGCGTGATCGACACCCAGTCGCTGTTCGCCGGCCAGGGCGTCACCGCGGTGGAAGCGGTGCGCATGATCCAGGCCGGTGAAGGCGTCGCCAAGATCCGCGCGCGGTTGGAGAACCTCGCGATCAACACCCACACCTACATGGTGCCGCGCGATCTGATGTACCTGCGTTCTCGCACCAAGGCCAAGGGCGACAAGAGCGTCAGCCTGCTCAGCGCCACCCTCGGCTCCGCGCTCGACATCAAGCCGGTGCTCTACTGCAACCGTGGCGAGACCAAGCCGGTGGCGAAGATCCGCGGCTGGGACGCGGCGGTGCGCAAGCTGTTCGCGTTCGGCGTGGAGCGCGTGCGCGCCGGGCTGATGACGCCGACGCTGTGCCTGAGTTACGGCGGCGAACTGGAAGAGATGCGCCTGCTGCCGGGCTACGCCTCGCTGATCGACGCCTGCCGCGATGCGCGCGTCGAAGTGTTCGAGAGCGTGATGAGCCTCACCGGCATGGTCAACGTCGGCAAGGGCTCGCTGGTGATGGGCTTCGCGTCGGACCCGCACGAATTCAAGGAATGATCGCGATCGGTTGAGATCGCGCCGCGCTATGCTGATCCACCCGCCCGCGAGTGGACCAGCATGACCGTCCGTTATTACCTGAGCATTCCCGATGCCGGCGCGCTCGCCGCGGCCGGCGAATTCGCCTTCCGTTCCCGCGGTGCCGAAGGCCTGGCCGAAGAACTGCAGGTGGCGCTGCGCGACGACGCGCTGTTCCAGCGCTGGCGCGCGAGCCAGGCGGATCCCGATGGCGTCGATCCCGGGCTCGGCGTCACCGATCCCGCTGCCACCGTGCGCGGCGAACAGCACGACCTGCAGATCGACCTGATCGCGACGACCTCGATCGCGGGCGCGGTGCTCAAGCATCGCCTGCGCCTGCTCGCCGGCGGAGGTTGGCAACTGCGCGACGTCACCGCGGCATGATCCGACCGCTGCTGCTGTCGTGGAGCGGCGGCAAGGACGCGGCCTGGGCGCTGCATGTGCTGCGGCAGCGCCCCGATGTCGAAGTGGTCGGCCTGGTCACCACGCTCACCGAGGGCTACGACCGCATCGCGATGCAGGGCATCCGCCACGCGATCCTGCAGGCGCAGTCCGTCGCCTGCGGTTTGCCGGTGATCGAAGCGTGGATGCCGCAGCGCGCCAGCAACGCGATCTATCGCGAGACGTTCGCCGATGCGCTGGCGCGCGCACGCGCGCGCTGGCCCGGGTTGCGCGACATCGCGTTCGGCGATCTGTTCCTGCAGGACATCCGCGCGTATCGCGAAACGCTGTGCGCGGACCTGGACTGGACGCCGCATTTCCCGATCTTCGACGCGACGCCGGGATACACCGCGCGGCTCGCGCGCGCGATGCTCGACGGCGGCCTGCGCGCGCGACTGTCCTGCGTCGACACCACCCAGCTCGATGGCGCGTTCAGCGGCCGCGATTTCGACGATGCGCTGTTGCGCGATCTGCCGGCCGGCTGCGACCCGTGCGGCGAGAACGGCGAATTCCATACGCTGGTGCACGCCGGGCCGATGTTTGCCGCACCGCTGTCGATCGCGACCGGCGAGACCGTGCTGCGCGACGGGCGATTCGCCTACACCGATTTCCTGTTGCGTTGACGGATCGTCGATCGTCGATCGTGGGGTCGGTAGAGCGGGCTTCAGCCCGCTATCCTGCATGCGGATGGGTGGAAGCGGGCTGAAGCCGCTCTACCGGGTCGGCGCGGCGTCTCCGTTCTCCCTCCACCGCATCGCGGGGGAGGGTCGGGGTGGGGGCCGGCCGCTCAACGCGTCCGGCTGAGCTGGCGCATGTGGAAGATGAAGTGCTCGCCGATGAAACTGGCGATGAAGTAGTAGCTGTGGTCGTAGCCCTTGCGCATGCGCAGATCGAGCGGATGCCCGGCGGCATCGCAGGCGGCGGCCAGCCGTTCCGGCTGCAGCTGCGTGTCGAGGAATTCGTCGTCCTCGCCCTGGTCCACCAGCAGCGGCAGCCGTTCCTGCGCATCCGCGATCAGCTCGCACGCATCCCACGCCTTCCATGCCTCGCGATCCTCGCCGAGATACGCGGCGAAGGCCTTCTGTCCCCACGGCACCTGGGTCGGGGACACAATGGGCGAGAACGCCGAGACGCTGCGATAGCGGCCCGGATTGCGCAGCGCCGTCACCAGCGCGCCGTGCCCGCCCATCGAATGCCCGCTGATCGCGCGCGCGCCGCTGTTCGGAATATGCGCGTCGATCCAGTCCGGCAGCTCGCGTGCGACGTAGTCCTGCATCCGGTAATGCGAGGACCACGGTGCCTGCGTGGCGTCGAGATAGAAACCCGCGCCCTTGCCGAGGTCGTAACCGTCCGCGTCGGGCACGGCATCGCCGCGCGGACTCGTATCCGGTGCGACCACGATCACGCCGTGGTCCGCGGCGTAGCGCTGGGCCCCGGCCTTGGTGATGAAATTCTGTTCGGTGCAGGTCAGGCCCGACAGCCAGTAGAGCACCGGGCAGCGTCGCTGCTCGGCCTGGGGCGGCAGGTAGACGGCCACGTGCATCGCGCAATCCAGCGCTTCCGATTGATGGCGGTAGACGTCCTGCCAGCCGCCGAAACATGCGCGATGTTCGATGCGCTCCCGATCGGTATGTTTCGGATTCAAGCCAATTCCCCTGTTGTGCGACCGTTTTCGCCGGCAGAGGCGGCGAATCGTGTCGGATGCGGATCGCGGCGCGTGTGGTTTCGCGCCCTCATCCGCCCTTCGGGCACCTTCTCCCGCAGGCGGGAGAAGGCGATCGATCAATAATGAATGACGGTGCGGATCGACTTGCCTTCGTGCATGAGATCGAAGGCCTCGTTGATCCCGTCCAGCGGCAGGGTGTGGGTCACGAACGGCGCGAGTTCGATCTCGCCCCGCATCGCGTCCTCGACCATGCCCGGCAGTTGCGTGCGCCCCTTCACACCCCCGAACGCGGTTCCCTTCCAGGTCCGGCCAGTCACCAGCTGGAACGGGCGGGTGCTGATCTCCTGGCCGGCGCCGGCCACGCCGATGATCACCGACTGGCCCCAGCCGCGATGCGCGCATTCCAGCGCCGCGCGCATCACGTTGACGTTGCCGATGCATTCGAAGCTGTGGTCCACGCCCCAGCCGGTCATCTCCACGATCACCTGCTGGATGGGCTTGTCGTGATCCTTCGGATTGACGCAGTCGGTGGCGCCCATCTGCGTCGCCAGTTCGAATTTCGACGGATTGGTGTCGATGGCGATGATGCGGCCGGCCTTCGCCTGGCGCGCGCCCTGGATCACCGCAAGACCGATGCCGCCGAGGCCGAACACCGCGACCGAATCGCCGGCCTGCACCTTCGCGGTGTTGTGCACAGCCCCGATGCCGGTGGTCACGCCGCAGCCGAGCAGACAGACGTGTTCGTGGTTGGCCTCGGGATTGATCTTCGCCAGCGAGACTTCGGCCACGACCGTGTATTCGCTGAAGGTGCTGCAGCCCATGTAGTGATAAATCGGCTGGCCTTCGTAGGAAAACCGCGACGTGCCGTCGGGCATCACGCCCTTGCCCTGGGTCGCGCGCACCGACACGCAGAGATTGGTCTTGCCGCTCTTGCAGAACAGGCACTCGCCGCATTCGGCGGTGTACAGCGGAATCACGTGATCGCCGGGCTTCACGCTGGTCACCCCTTCGCCGACCTCCACCACCACGCCCGCGCCTTCGTGGCCGAGCACGCAGGGGAACAGGCCCTCCGGGTCTTCGCCGCTGAGCGTGAATGCATCGGTGTGGCAGACGCCGGTGTGGCTGATCTTCACCAGCACCTCGCCCTTGCGCGGCGGGGCGACATCGATCTCGACGATCTTCAGCGGTTGACCGGGGCCGAAGGCGACGGCGGCGCGTGATTTCATGACAACTCTCCCTGACAGGACGGATGGTTCATTTGAGATAGGAGCGGACGAGCGCGATCGCCTGCTGGACGCTGCGCTCCCTGGCGGGATCGCGGGCGACAGCCTCGCCGAATTCTTCGCGCAGATGGCTTTCCAGCACCTCCGCCATCAGCCCGTTCACCGCGCCGCGGATCGCGGCCAGCTGCTGCAGCACCGCGCCGCAGTCGCTGCCGGCCTCCAACGCCCGTTCCAGCGCGTCTGTCTGCCCGCGGATCCGGCGCAGACGGGTGAGAGCCTTTTTCTTCTCGGCGGGGGAGTGCGGCATAGTGGGGGGGAGTATAGATCGACGGCGTGGGAAGTCCAGCTGTCGTCGTGGCCGCGACCGCTTCCATCGACACGGAAGGGGGCGACAGCGATCCCGGCGCTCACATGCGTGACCGCCTAGAGGATGGCCTCGGCCACATCCTTCCATGTCGTGACCCGTCGCATCGCGGCGGGGGCATGACCGCGCTGTGGGCCGAACAGGTAGAGGTACGGAACGATGCCGATCATCGGTTCGAGCACGTCGGTACGATCGTCGATGAAGTGCGTGATGCCGAGTTCGCGGCAGTGGACCGCCTTGTGCGGTCGTTTGAGGCAGAACCGCACCTGGTCGCGATGGATACCGGTTCTTTCGAAGAACCGGTGATGCTCGAACCACTGCAACGTCCTTTCCTGGATGCGCGCACCGCATTTGGAAACAATCCATACCCGACCCTCGAATCGTTCGACCAGCGCGGGCACGATGTCGAACATATCGTCGTAGGGCGGGGTGTTCATGGCGTTTTCCAGCGAGCCGCCGATGAAGGAGGTGTCCGGTCTTGCGTTGTCGCCGGGACTGATCAGGACGCGCCCGACATCGATACCCAGTTTCATGGTGTTCTCCGTGATGTTGTCTCGTGAGTGATGGCGCGCATTCCACTCGATCCGACTATTCACGGGAACTTGATTCTTTGGATGGGCTATAGAATTATTGGATAATGAATCTTCTGCGCGACGTCTCGCTGGATGCGCTCACGGCCTTCGCCGAATTCGCCGAGGACGGCAACTTCAGCCGCGCTGCGATCCGCTTGCATCTCTCGCAGCCGGCGCTTCACACGAAGATCGCCAAGCTCGGGCGTGCGGTCGGGCGTCCCCTGTACGTACGCCGCGGCCGCACGATCGAGATCACGCCGGAGGGCCGGCGCGTGCAGCGGCACGCGCGGGAAATCGCCGCATCGATGGCCATGCTCCAGGATGAGTTGCTCGGGAAAAATGTGGTGCAGCCGGTGACCCTCGCGGCCGGTGAAGGAGCGTTCCTCTATCTTCTCGGCCAAGGGCTCAAGGCGCACCTGTCGGATCGCAGTCATGTCCTGCAACTGGTGACGGCGGATGGCGCCGCCGCGGTGGAAGCGGTTCGATCGGGACGTGCGCATCTTGGAATCGCATGTCTGGAGACGGTTCCGCGCGATTTGGCCGTCGAGCCGTTCACGCGCGTGGGCCAGGTATTGGCGTTTCCGAAAAAGCACGCGTTCGCGTCGCGTCGAAGCATCCGCCTGAAGGATATCGCCGGCAGTGGACTGATCTTGCCGCCCGTGGGGCGACCGCATCGGACGATGCTTTCGCAAATGCTGCAGTCCGCGCAGGTGCATTGTGAGGTCGCCGTGGAAGCTTCCGGCTGGGAGGTCATGTTGCACCTCGTCCGCCTTGGCATGGGGTTGGCCGTGGTCAATGCCTGCTGTCGCATCCCGGCCGGCGTCGTCGCTCGACCGATGCCGGAATTGCCCGCGCTGCAGTATCTGATTTTTTCCCGGAAGGAAGGCGTGTCGGGTGCGGCGTCGGCACTGAAGAAGAATCTGCTCGCTTCTGCAAACGCCTGGAAGGAAGCGTCATAGCGTTCCGGCAGCCAAGTCCGTCCAGTCGCGTTGCGGCGGTGGCTGCGGTCATGGTGTTTCCAGTCGGGCGGATATCTCCGTGCCGATCGGCGATTGCGCTTTCCGGGAGATCGCGATGGACGTGAGACAGATGGAACCCGCGGAACTCGATGTACTGGCCGCGCTGTGGCGCGACGGCTGGCAGGACGCGCATGCCGCGATCCTGCCTGCGGCGCTGGTCCGTGACCGGACGCCGGAGAGTTTCCGGCACCGGCTGGCGGGTGCGATCGCGGACGTGCGCGTCGTCGGTCCGGCGGGTGCGCCGCTCGGTTTCTGCATCGCGCATCGCGACGAGTTGTACCAGCTGTACGTTTCCGACGTCGCGCGCGGGACGGGTGTCGCCGCGTCGCTGCTGGCGGATGCGGAAGCGCGGATGTGCGCCTCGGGCGTCGAAACCGCGTGGCTGGTCTGCGCGATCGGCAATGCGCGCGCCGCGACGTTCTACGAGAAGCACGGGTGGCGTCGCGTCGGCAGCATGATCAGCCGGCTGACCACGCCGGACGGCGTGTTTCCGCTGGAGGCCTGGCGCTACGAAAAGAGGCTCGACGACGGTCCGGCGATGTAGCGCCGTCACGGTGTGCGCGTGCGCAGCGGCCTGAAGGCCGCGCTACCGCGGTGTTGGCCGAAGGTCCGAAACGGAGTTCAGGGCAACCGTTCGCACCAGTACTGCAATTCGCTGCCCTTG
Source organism: Lysobacter hankyongensis (assembly GCF_039543145.1). Lineage (NCBI taxonomy): Bacteria > Pseudomonadati > Pseudomonadota > Gammaproteobacteria > Lysobacterales > Lysobacteraceae > Lysobacter > Lysobacter hankyongensis. The sequence goes on from NZ_BAABJE010000002.1 coordinate 37,373, forward strand.
CTCGGTTCGTAGACGAAGTGGAGACCGGTGAAGCCGTGAGGGCCGCCGGAGGCGAGGAACGGCGGGCGATGTTTGGCCTGATGGATCGGCACCGGTTCGCCGGACGCGATCGCGTAAACGTAGAGATTGATCGCGGCGGCGCGCGCGGGCGCGGTCACGTAGACCGCCTTGAATTCGAAGTAGCGTCCGATCTTCTGCGCCGGCACCCGGTAGGGCGCGTCGGTCGGCGTGGCGTCGACGGTGAAGGGTTCGCCGCCGTAGACGATGTGGCAGCGCACGCTGTCGGCCTGCGCGCACGGCGCGGCCATCAGCAGCGATGCGAGCAGCGCGAGGCGTCTATCCGCCACGGCACTGCCTCGGCTGCGTGTCGCCGCGCCGGCCGCAGGGGCTGGCGGCCTCGGGGTCGGGATGCGGAACGCCGTTTTCGTCGAGCCGTACGACGCGCGTGCGCCACGCGGCCACGCCGCGTTTGTCCAGCGTCGCTTCCAGCGTCCAGCCGGTGAGCGTGGCCTCGGTGTCGAAGCCGTTGAAGAGGAAATTGCCGAGGCTGTAGACGATCGGCTTGCCGTCGTGGATCTCGGCGCCCTGGGTGACGTGCGGATGCGCGCCGACCACCATGTCCGCACCGGCGTCGAGCATCGCGCGCGCGAAATTCTTCTGACGTTCGCTCGGGTAGCCCTCGTTCTCCCAGCCCCAGTGCATGAAGGGGATCACGAGGTCGGCATGGTGGCGCGTGCGCGCGGCGATGATGTCCTCGATCACCTGTTCGTCCTCGCCGCCCCAGGCGACGCCGGGCCTGCCGGCGTCGGCTTCGAACGAGCGCGGCTTGAATTCGACATAGCCCAGCAGCGCGATGCGCAGACCGTTGCGTTCGACGATCCACGGTGCGTGCGCTTCCTCCAGATCGGCGCCGCCGCCGAAATAGGGCAGACCGGCCCGGCGCATCAGGCCGAGTTGTTCGGCGAAGGCGGCCTTGCCGAAATCGCCGGAATGGTTGTTGGCGAGCGAGAACGCGTCGAAATGCCGCGCCAGCACCGGCAGCGTGCGTGGGTCGGCGCGGAAGGTGAAGGGCTTGTCCAGCGCGGTGCCGCCGGTGGCGACCACGCATTCGAGATTGCCGATGCGGACATCGGCCCTGCGCAGCCAGGCGGCGAGCGGTGCGAACGGATCCGCGCCGCGGGCGATCAGTTCGCCTGGCGTCTCGGCCACCATGATGTCGCCGACGAAGGCGATCTCGACGCTGTCCCGCGCGGCCTGGGCGACGGAGAGCGGCAGTGCGGACAGGACGAGCGGCAGCAGCAAGGACGTGGCGGTGGGGCGCATCGGTCGAGTCTGTCACGGCATCGGCGCGGGTGTAAATCCGCGGCGATGCTCAGCCCGTGTTCTGAATGCCTGCGGCGATGCCGTTGACCGTCGTCACCAGGGCCTGGAACAGGGCATCGTCGTCGCGACCGGCCTCGCGCCAGCGCTGCAGCAGTTCCACCTGCAACAGACTGATGGGATCGACGTAGGGATTGCGCAGGCGGATCGACAGCCGCAGGCGGTAATCGTCCTGCAGCAGGCGGGTGCGGCCGCGCAGGGCGAGGATGGTGTCGGTGGTGCGCTCGAATTCCTCGGCGATGCCGGCGTGGAAGGCGTCGTGCAGCGGACCGGCGAGGTGCGAGTAGCGCTCGAAGATCGCGAGGTCGGATTTCGCCATCAGCATTTCGATGTCGTCGAGCATCGCGGCGAAGAACGGCCAGTCGCGCGCCATCGCCGCCATCTCGTCGAGGCCGTGCGTGGCGATGCCGTGCGCGAGCGCGGTGCCGACGCCGTACCAGCCGGTGAGGCCGGAGCGGTTCTGCGACCACGCGAACACCCACGGGATCGCGCGCAGCGCTTCGATGCCGCCTTCGCGGCGCTTCGACGGGCGCGAGCCCAGGCGCAGGCGTTCGATCACGTCGATCGGCGTCGCCGCGCGGAAATACGCGGGAAAATCCGGGCGATCGTGCACCAGCGCGCGGTAGTGCGCGCGCGAGACCTGGGCCAGTTCGGTCGCGAGCGCGCGCCAGCGCGCTTCACGCGGCTCGGGTGGCCGCGGGCGCAGGCTGGCGCGCAGCACCGCGGCGGTGGCCTGTTCGAGATTGCGCAGCGCCAGCGCGCGGATGCCGTACTTGCGATGGATGACTTCGCCCTGCTCGGTGACGCGCAGAGTGCCGTCGACCGTGCCGCGCGGCGCGGCGATGATCGCGCGCTCGGTCTTGCCGCCGCCGCGGCTGACCGAGCCGCCGCGGCCATGGAAGAACACGATGCGCACGCCGGCCTGCTGCGACAGCTCCAGCAGTTCGGCCTGGGTGCGCTGCAGCGACCAGCGCGAGGCGAGGATGCCGCCGTCCTTGGCGCTGTCGGAATAGCCCAGCATCACGATCTGGCGATCGCCGCGGGCGCGCAGATGCGCGCGATAGACGGGATCGTCGAACAGCGCGCGCATGATCTCCGGCGCGGCTCGCAGGTCGTCGATGGTTTCGAACAGCGGTGCGATATCGAGCGGTACCGTCTCGGCATCGGCTTCGTCTTGCTCGGTGCAGCCGGCGACGCGCGCCAGCGCCAGCACCGCGAGCGCGTCGGCGGCGCTGCGGCTCATGCTGATGATGTAGGGGCCGAACGCATGCGCGCCGAAGCGGAGGCGAGCCTCGCGCACGGTGCGCAGCACGTCGAGCGTGGCCCGTGCGCCGGCCGCGTCGCGATCGATCCGCGCGCGGCCGTCGATCATCGCGTGCAACTGCGGAATGCGCGCATCGGGTGTGCGCGTCGACCAGTCGTCGTCGCCCAGCAATGCCGACACCGCGACATCATGGGTGCCGGAATCCTGGCGCAGATCGAGCGTGGCCAGATGGAAGCCGAAGCTGCGCACGCGCCACAGCACGCGTTGCAGCGCGAAGCGGCCGGCATGCTCGCCGCGGTGCCGCTGCAGGCTGCGGTCGATCGCCTGCAGGTCGTCGATGAAGGCGTCGGCGTCGGCGTAGCCGGTGCCGCCGTCGTCGGACTCGGCCGCGGACAACCGCGCGCGCATCAGGTTCAGCAGTTGCCGGTAGGGCATGTCCACCAGCCGCGGACTGAGCCGCGCGGCGACCTGCGGCAGCATCGCGGTGTAGCGCGCGATCCGCGCCTCGATATCGTCGTCCACGCCGATCCGGCTGCGGCTCTGGGTCAGGATCTCGCCCAGCGCCTGCAGGTCAGTGCGGTAATTCGCGAGCACGCTCGCGCGCTGCGCGGTGAGCGCGGCGCGGATGGTGTCGGCGCCGACGTTCGGATTGCCGTCCATGTCGCCGCCGACCCAGGTGCCGAAGCGCAGCACCGGCGGCAGATCGATGCGGCGATACTCCGGGTCGTCGCCGTACACGGCCTCGATCGCGTCCGCGAACGCTTCGTAATAGACGGGCAGCGCGCGGAACAACACGTGGTTGAGGTAGTAACCGATGTGTTCGACCTCGTCGGTCACGGTCGGCTGCTGCTGCGGGGCGTCGGCGGTCTGCCAGCTCGCGGTCAGCGCCTGGCGGATGCGCGCGGTGTCGGCGCCGCGTTCGGCCGGCGTGCGCTGGCGGTCGATGTCCGCGATCAGGCGCTCGGTGATCGTGCGCTCCTTCAGCAGCAGCGCGCGGCGCACGGCTTCGGTCGGGTGCGCGGTGAACACCGGTTCGATCCGCAGCCGCGGCAGCAGCGCGCGCAATTCGTCGAAGCCGACGCCGTCGTCGCGCAGCGCGCGCAGGGTCGCGGTGAGCCCGCCGGGCTGCGGGGCGTCGGTGCTGCGCTGGTAATCGCGGCGGCGGCGGATGCGGTGGATGCGTTCGGCGAGGTTCACCACGCCGAAATAGGCGGCGAAGGCGCGGACGAGGGCGTCGGCGTCCTCCAGCGGCACCTGGGCGAGGCGGGCGGCGAGGTCGTCGATGGTCTCGCCCTGCTCGCGGCGCGCGATCGCGGCGCGGCGGACGGATTCCACCTGTGCCAGGCGCTCGGCCGAGACCTGCTCGGCCAGCATGTCGCCGACCATCGTCCCCAGCCGGCGCACGTCGTCGCGCAGCAGGGTATCGGTCTCGGCGAATTCGAGGGTGTCGCGGACGCGCATCGATGGACTCGCAGTGGGGGTGCGAACCTCCGAGGCTATCCGAATTCAGGGCCGCGTGACGATGTATTCGTGTGCATGGGCGTGCCGGCGGCCCGCGGCTGGCCCGCGATGCAGGCCATCCACGGTAGAGCGGCCTTCAGGCCGGCCCAGGCAGCACTCCGAGCGCGACGATATCCATGCCGCGCCTGCGGCCGGGGGAGGCAAATCCTCGGGATGTTGGCAGAGCGGCCTTCAGGCCGCTGCGCCATTCTCGCGCCAAAGCAGCGGCCTTCAGGCCGCTCTACCTCATCTATGCTCAGCGGCCTGAAGGCCGCTCTACCGGAGCGTGCGCTCCGGCGCGTTTCAATACGCGAATTCGCGGAACACGCGGTCGATGTCGCCCTGCCATTCGCCGTGGAACAGGTCGAGCTTGCGTTCGGCGGCGGTCTGGCCGCTTTCGACGACTTCGATCACCGGGTCGAGGAAGCGGCTCTCGTCGGCGCCCTTGCTGTTGCGCACGGCGCGGCGCTGCAGGCCGGCGGCGGAGATCTTCAGCGCTTCGCGGGCGAGATCGCGCAGGCTGCCGTTGCGGTCCGCGCCGATGCGCGCCGGCACCCGCAGTCCCAGCTTCGGCACCTGGTCGCGCAGCGCGTTGCGTTCGGCCATGCTGAAGTCCTTGACCAGATCCCAGGCGGCGTCGAGCGCCGCGTCGTCGTACAGCAGGCCGACCCAGAACGCCGGCAGCGCGCACAGGCGATTCCAGGGGCCGCCGTCGGCGCCGCGCATCTCCAGATATTTCTTCAGCCGCACTTCGGGGAAGGCGGTGGTCATGTGGTCGGACCAGTCGCGCAGGGTCGGCAGCTTGCCGGGCAGGGCGGGCAGCTTGCCGGCCATGAAATCGCGGAAGCTCTGGCCGCTGGCGTCCACGTACTCGCCGTCGCGGTAGGAAAAATACATCGGCACGTCGAGCAGATAGTCGACGTAGCGCTCGTAGCCGAAACCGTCCTCGAACACGAAGTCGAGCATGCCGGTGCGGTCGGCGTCGGTGTCGGTCCAGATGTGCGAACGATAGGAGAGATAGCCGTTGGGCCGGCCTTCGGTGAACGGCGAATCCGCGAACAGCGCGGTCGCGATCGGCTGCAGCGCCAGCGAGACGCGGAACTTCTTCACCATGTCCGCTTCGCTGGCGTAATCGAGATTGACCTGCACCGTGCAGGTGCGGGTCATCATGTCCAGGCCGAGGCCGCCGACCTTCGGCATGTAGGCGCGCATGATCTTGTAGCGACCCTTCGGCATCCACGGCATCTGGTCGCGGCGCCATTTCGGCTGGAAACCCATGCCGAGGAAGCCGAGCCCGAGTTCGTCGGCGACGGCCTTCACTTCCTTCAGATGGCTGCCGACTTCGCTGCAGGTCTGGTGGATGTTCTCCAGCGGCGCGCCGGAGAGTTCCAGCTGGCCGGCAGGTTCCAGCGTGACCGAGGCGTTGTCCTTGAGCAGCGCGATGGTGCGGCCGTGCTCGTTCACCGGCTCCCAGCCGAAGCGGGTCAGGCCGATGAGCAGCGCCTCGATGCCGCGCTCGCCGTCGAACGTGGGCGGCATCAGATCGTCGAGTCGGAAACCGAACTTTTCGTGCTCGGTACCGATGCGCCAATCGGCTTTCGGCTTCTCGCCGGAGGCGAGGACCGCCGCCAGCTGGTCGCGATCGGTGATGGGCGTGTCGGCGACGTGGCTGGGGCTGGACATGGTCGTTCCGTGAGGATGGGGCTGGAGCCGGGCAAGGTCCGGTCCGGAAGGGAGACCCCGGATGGGCGGAACGTTGCGCGGCGATGGCGGGTAGGCGAGATGGGGTTGCTGCCCTACCATCGCAAGATCCGCACTATAGCCGTCGTCGATGATCCGGATTGTTGCCGCGCTGCTCTGTCTGTGTTCCATCGGGGCGGCGCCGGTCTCGGTGGCGCAGAGCCGGGCTGCGCAGGGTCCAGCACGGTCGACGACGCAGCTGGAACGCGGCAACGGCCCGGAGCCGTCGACGCTGGACGCGCACAAGTGCCAGGAAGTCGCCTGCGGCAACGTGCTGCGCGATCTCTACGAAGGCCTGGTCGCCGAAGACGCCGCCGGGCGTCTGATCCCGGGCATGGCCGAGCGCTGGACGGTGTCCGCCGACGGCCGGCTCTGGACCTTCCATCTGCGCGCCGGGTTGCGCTGGAGCAACGGCGAGCCGCTCGACGCGCCGCAGATCGTCGCGAGCTTCCGCCGCGCGTTCGCACCGCAGACCGCAGCGCCGTTCGCCGAACAGTTCGATGCCGTGCTCAACGCCGCGGCGGTGCAGGCCGGGGAGATGCCGGCGATGCGCCTCGGCATCGATGCGCCCGACGCGCGTACCGTGCGCATCCGCACCACCCGCGCGGTCGGTCTGCCCGCGCTGCTGACCCTGCCGATCGCGTTTCCGGTGTATCTGCCCGCGGTCGAGCGCCACGGCAACCAGCACACCCGGCCGGGCCGGCTGGTGAGCAACGGCGCGTACCGGTTGGCCGCGTGGACGCCGCAGGCGAATCTGACGGTCGAGAAGAATCCGCGATTCCACGCCGCCGCGGAGGTGCGCATCGCGCGGGTGCGGTTCCACGTCACCGAGGACGCCGCCGCCGAGCTGCAGCGCTATGCCGCCCGCGATCTGCACATCACCGAAACCCTGCCGCCGCAGCCGTTGCCCGCATTGCGCGAACGCTTCGGCGCGCAGATCCGGATCTCGCCCTACATCGGCGCGTTCTGGCTCGGCATGAATGTCGTGCGGCCGCCGCTGAAGGACAATCCGCAACTGCGCGAAGCCCTGTCGCTGGCGGTGGATCGCGACAGGCTCACGCGTTACGTCACCGGTTTCGGCGAAACGCCGGCCTACGGCATCGTGCCGCCCGGCCTGCCGGGCTACGCGCCGGCGCAGTTGCACTGGGCCGGTTGGGACCAGGCGCGGCGCGAGGCGCGGGCACGGGCGCTGTATCGCGCCGCCGGATACTCGGAAACGAATCCGCTCACGCTCGAACTGCGTTACAACACGTCCACGCCGCACCGGCGCTTGACCCTGGCGGTGGCGGCGATGTGGCGCGACACCCTCGGCGTGCGCGTCCGGTTGCGCAACGAGGAATGGAAAGTGTTCGTGCAGAACCGTCGCCAGCGCGCGATCACCCAGGTCTTCCGCGGCGGCTGGATCGGCGATGTCGCCGATCCGCGCAACTTCCTGGCCGCGTTCGCCGACGACGGTGCGCTGAACTGGCCCGGTTACGACGACGCGCGCTACCGCGCGCTGTTCGCGAAGGCCGATGCCGCCCGCAGCGAACCCGCGCGCAACGCCTGGCTGCGCGCCGCCGAGACCCGGCTGCTGCACGGGCATGCGCTGATTCCGCTGTACTTCTACACGTCGAAGCATCTGGTCGCGCCGCAGGTGCGCGGGTTCGAAGCGAATCCGCTGGACCGGCATCCGTCGCGATGGCTGGCGCTGCGCGAATGAGACGCGACTCCGGCCCTCGCCGCGACGCGCAGTACACTGTCCGCATCGCGACGCGGTCCCTCCGCGTGCCGCCTTCACTGGAGTGACCGATGCGCCGCTGGCACCTCGAAACCCATCGTACCGATCGTGTCGGCTGGCTGCGCGCTGCGGTGCTCGGCGCCAACGACGGCATCATCTCCATCGCCGGCCTGGCCGTCGGCGTGGCCGCGACCGGCGCGACCACCGGCGCGGTGCTCGCCAGCGGCGTCGCCGGCATCGTCGCCGGCGCGATGTCGATGGCTGCGGGCGAATACGTTTCGGTGCAATCGCAGGCGGACACCGAGAACGCCGACATCGCCAAGGAAATGCGCGAGCTGGCCGAAGAGCCCGAGCACGAGTTGCTGGAACTCACCCACATCTATGTCCAGCGCGGGCTGACGCCCGATCTCGCGGCGCAGGTCGCTCAGCAGCTCACCACGCACGACGCGCTGGCGGCGCACAAGCGCGACGAACTGGGCATCACCGATGCGCTCAGCGCGCGGCCACTGCAGGCGGCGCTGGCCTCCGCGGCGGCGTTCACCGTCGGGGCGCTGTTGCCGATCGCCGCCGTGGCGTTGGCCCCGGCCGGCCGGATCGAACCGGTCACCTTCGTGGCGACCCTGCTCGCGCTGTTCGGTTCCGGTGCGCTCGCCGGCTGGGCCGGCGGTGCGTCGCCGCTGCGCGGCGCGCTGCGCGTCGGCTTCTGGGGCGCGATGGCGATGGCCGCCGCGGCGCTGATCGGCCGTCTGTTCCACGTCCAGCTCGCATGATCGGATGAAGCGGTTCGCCGGGCGCCTGCTCGAAGCCCTGTTGACGCTGTGGCTGTTGGCCACGCTGTGTTTCGTCCTGTTGCGCGCCGCGCCCGGCGGGCCGTTCGACACCGAAAAGGCGGCGCCACCGGAAGTGCAGGCCGCGCTCGAAGCGCGCTATCGCCTCGATCGGCCGCTGGTCGCGCAGTACGGCGCATGGCTGGGCGATGTCGCGCGCGGCGATCTCGGGCCTTCTTTCCAGTATCCCGACTACACCGTCAATCAACTCGTCGCCCAGGCGCTGCCGGTGTCGCTGCTCAACGGCGGCCTCGCGCTGCTGCTGGCGCTGCTGCTCGGCGTGCCGCTGGGCGTGTGGGCGGCGCTGCGCGCGGGCGCATGGGTCGATCGCGCGCTGATGCTGTTCGCGGGCCTGGGACTGGCGGTGCCGAAGTTCGTGGTCGCGCCGCTGCTGGTGCTGCTGTTCGCGGTGACCCTGCAATGGTTGCCCGCGGGTGGTTGGGGCGAGTGGGACAACATCGTGCTGCCGGTGATCGCGCTGGCGTTGCCGAACCTCGCCTACTGCGCGCGCCTCACCCGCGCGTCGATGCTGGAAACGCTCGGCGCCGAATATCTGGTCGCCGCCCGCGCCCGCGGCCTGTCGGAGGCGCGCCTGCTGTTCGCGCATGCGCTCAGGCCGGGGCTGCTGCCGGTGATCGCCTGGCTGTCGCCGGCCCTGATCAACATCGTCACCGGCTCCGCGGTGGTCGAGCAGGTGTTCGGCATTCCCGGCATGGGCCGCTATTTCGTGCAGGGCGCGTTGAATCGCGACTACACGCTGGTGCTCGGCGTGGTGCTGGTGGTCGGCGCGCTGATCGTCGCGATCAACGCGCTGGTCGACGCATTGCGCGCATGGATGGATCCGCGGCTGCGCGACGCCTGACCGGCGCGATGTCGCGCATCGCGCCGGGCGGCCAGGCCGCCTACTCCCAGGTGACGCTGAGATTGCTCAGGTAGACGGTGTAGTCCTCTTCCGAAGCGGTGGCCGTGGCGATGAAATAGCCGGTCTCCTGCGTCGGGAAGGTGTAGCCGCCGTTGAAGTAGCTGTTGCCGTTGTAGAACCCGTGGATGATCGGGGTGACGATGTCCATGTAACCCGGGGTGACTGCGTACTCGATTTCGCCCTTGTCGGTGACCGCGATCCTGAAATGGTAGAGCCGGTTGTTCTCGAGCTGCGCCTGTCCGCCGCAGCGGGAGACGTTGTTGCCGGTCGGCCAGAAGGCTTCGAGGCGGACGGTCATGCCGCATTTCTCGAAGGCGCCGATCGCGATGCCGAGCGCGTGGTGATTGCGCGCGAGATTCGAGACGTTGTCGATGTTGCCGAAGTCGATGTCCCAGCGCCCGTGCAGGCCGATCGCGATGTGGTCCGACTGCGGCTGGTCGAAATAGTCCGGCGACCACAGATCGAATTCCATGACCTGTGTCGTCGCGCCGGCCGGCTTGAACGTCGACAGCACGGTCTTGTAGCCGAAGTAACCGTTGCGGAAGGTCGTGCCGGTGCAGGTGTTGTTCTGCAGCGGCGTCTGCTGGCAGCGGCGGGTGAGGATGTGGCCGTTGGGCAGCAGCGGGAAACCCGGCGTCCCGCTGCTGGCGTTCGGCGGCCAGTACAGCGTCGTCCTCGGGACGTAACCCTCGATGTGATCGAAGGTCCAGCCCTGGGCGATCAGCGTGTTCTTCTCGCTGTCGCTGGTGACGAACTTGTGCACCCGGTCGGCGTTGAGACTGCCGCGCGACAGGCGGTACAGCGGCAGCGAACCCGGTACCGGCGACCTGTACAGATAACCGGTGATGCCTTCGTAGATGTAGCCGAGTGCCTGCGCGTCGGCCAGATCCTGCGGGAAGTCGGTGATGAAGAGGTGTTCGGTCTGCGGTGCGCCCTTCACGTAGCGATACATCGGCTTCGTGTGCGCCTGCGGCGTGCGTTCGAGATAAAACGCCGTGCGCAGGTTCGTGTATCCCGCGCCGTTCGTCGAACTGAGCGCCTCGGCGTAGTCCATCGTGTAGAGGTTGTCGGTGATCGAGGGGCTGTAGGTTTCGTAGATCGCGGAGAACGGCGGCGCCGGCGTGTACGGCGTCGCGGACGCCATCCACGGCGCAAGGACGAGCAGCGCGCAGGCGGCGAGTCTGCCGAAGGGGCGGTGCGGGAGAGGCAGGGTCATGAGTCGGGGGGCTCGGGCAGGGAGAAGGTCGGAACGCATCCGTCGACGCGCGGCGCGTCGTCGACCTTCATGACAGCGGAATCCGCGACGGGATCGGATCATGCGCGTCGGATCATGCCCATCCGCCATGCGCATCGGCCGTCGCGATCGCGCGCCCGCTCCGATACGCTGTCCGCTGCCCACCACAACGCGAGGCCCGCATGATCATCGCCTACCGCGCCGCCAACATCGCCGATGCCCATCTCGTCCGCCAGATGCTGGAGGCCGAAGGCATTCCGGCCTTCATCCAGGGCGAATACCTGCAGGGCGCGGTCGGCGAACTGCCGGCGAACACCGAGATCCTCGTGCGCGTGTCCGACGACCGTTACGACGACGCCCGCGCGGTGGTCGCGGAGTGGGAAAGCGGCGAGCCGGTGGTCTTCGACGACGATGAGGACGGCGAAGATGCGACAGCGGCCGCGACCGCGCCGACCGCCAAGCGGTCCGCGATCCGGTATTTCCTGCTGTTCGTCGCGATCGTGGTCGGCGGATCGGTCGCGATGATGCTGTTGCAGCGCCTGGCCGAAGGTTGAACCGGCGACCCGTGTGCGGCGGTCAGAGCCCCAGCCACTCCGCCACCAGCTTGCGCAGTTCGTCCACGCCGACCTTCGATTCGGCCGAGAACGTCTGCACGCTGACGGTGTCGCCGTACTGGCCCTGCAGGTCCCGGCGGACCGCCTGCAGCACGTTCAGGCCGGCGCCGCGGCCGAGCTTGTCGGCCTTGGTCAGGATGGCGTGGACCGGCAGTCCGCGTTCGGCGGCGTAGGCGATGATCTGGCGGTCGTAATCCTTCAGCGGGTGACGGATATCCATCACCACCACCAGTCCCTTCAGGGCGATGCGGCTGCCGAAATAGCTGTCGAGGAATCCCTGCCAGTGCGCCTGCAGATCCTTGGGCACCTTGGCGTAGCCGTAGCCGGGCAGGTCGACGAGGTAGCGGCCGTCGTGCGGCGGCAGGTTGAAAAAGACCAGCTGCTGGGTGCGCCCGGGGGTTTTCGACACCCGCGCCAGCGCATTCTGCTGGCAGAGGGCGTTGAGGGCGCTGGACTTGCCGGCGTTGGAGCGGCCGGCGAAGGCCACTTCGGCGCCGCCGTCGGGCGGCAGCTGGCGCGGGTTGTGGGCGGCCAGCAGATAGTCGGCGCGGGCGAACGGGTTCGGAGGGGTAGCCATGGGCATAGGATCGCACGGCCGGACCCCGCTGCCGTTTGACCCTGCCCCGGCCGCCGACCATAATTTCCCGGTTTCGGCCTGCGGGCGGCCTGTCGCCGTTCCCGTGCCCCGTCCTTTTGGAGTGTTGAGCATGCGTCACGCCCGTGCCTTCGGTTTTGCCGGTCTCGCCGTTCTCGCGGTCGCGGCGGCCGCCGCCATCGCCCAGACCACGGTCACGCCCGTGCCCGAAGCCGCCCCGGTCGAGAGCGCCCCGCTCGACGCCGCTGCCGCTGCCGCCGCGCTGGCCACCGCCAAGGGCGGCGACCCGCAGGCCGGCGCGACCAAGGCCGGCGCCTGCGCCGCCTGTCACGGCCTGGACGGCAATGCCACCGACCCGACGCTGTACCCGCGCCTCGCCGGCCAGAGCGAGCGCTACATCGCCCGCCAGCTGACCCTGTTCAAGACCGGCGAGCGCGCGAACCCGATCATGCAGCCGTTCGCCGCCGCGCTCAGCGCCCAGGACATGCGCGACATCGGCGCCTACTTCGCGACCCACAAGTCGGGCGCCGGCATCGCCGACGACACCGTCATCGCCAGCGGCCCGAACCAGGGCCTGAAGTTCTACGAAGTGGGCCAGAAGCTCTACCGCAGCGGCGACACCACCCGCGGCATTCCGGCCTGCATGGCCTGCCATGGCGCCGCCGGCACCGGCAACCCGGGCCCGGCCTATCCGCACGTCGGCGGCCAGCAGTCCTGGTACACCGCCCGCCGCCTGCAGGAATACCGCGCCGGTACCACCACCGAGAAGGATCCGACCCTGTTCCATGTGATGTCCTCGGTGGCGAAGTCGCTCACCGACGAGGAAATCCAGTCGCTGTCGAGCTACATGCAGGGCCTGCATGCGCGCCCCGAAACCGGCGGCGGCAAGGGTTGATCCGGCCACGGGCCCGTTCTCCGCGCATGCGGCGACGCGCCTGAAAACGGATGCTTGAACACGAACGCCGGCACGGACATGCTCTGAGCCGGCGTTTTTCGTCTGCCGTCCCCCTCTTTTCTCCCCGTTCCGTTTCCATGTCCCGCAGGATGCCTCCCATGACGCGTTTGCTCGCCTGGTTGTTGCTGTTGGCCCTTCCGCTCACCGCCTGCGCCCAGGCGCCGGCCGGCCCGCCGCGGGTGGGCCTGGATTACGAAGTGCTGGAGGGCGGGCAGCGCTGGCAGCAGGCCCCGGACGGCAAGATCGAGGTGGTCGAGGTGTTCGCCTACACCTGCCCGCACTGCGCGGATTTCCAGCCGATGGTCGACGCCTGGAAGAAGACCAAGCCCGCCGACGTGAATTTCGTCTACCTGCCGGCGGCCTTCGATCCCGAAGACGCCTACGCCCGCGCCTATTTCGCGGCCGATCTGGCCAAGGCGGTGCCGAAGATCCACCAGCCGCTGTTCGATGCGATCCACGAGCAGGGCGCGCTGCCGCGCAGCAACGCCAGCATCGACGAACTGGGAACCTGGTTCGGTCAGCGCGGTCTGAACCGCGCGAAGATGGTGGCCTCGATGCGATCGAAGGACGTCGACGCGCGCATGGCCCGCGCCCGCGCGTTCGCCGTCGCCAATCGCGTGGGCAGCACCCCGACGCTGATCGTGAACGGCAAATACATCGTGCGCGCGCGCCGGCTGGAAGACCGCTGGCGCGTGGTCGATGGTCTGATCGCCATGGAACGCGCCGCGGCGAAGAAAACGCCCTGACGCCCCCGGAATCCCCACTGGAGAAAGATCGATGAAGCGACACCTGATCCCCGTGCTGCTGGCCGCGTTCGTGCTGGCCGCATGCACCGGCAAGAAGGAAGAAGAGACCGCCGCACCGGCCGCCGCGACCGAAGCGCCCGCGGACGACGCGGCGACGCTGGCCGCCGCCGAAGCGGCCGCGAAGGCGTCGGCCGACCCGAACGCCGCCGCCGCCCCGGCCGATGCCGCCGCTGCGCCTGCCGCGCCGGTCGATCCCGCGCCCGCCGCCGCCGACGGCGCGATCCCGGGCCTCAAGCTCGGCGTGGATTACGAGATGATCAAGGGCGGCCAGCCGTTCGAACCGCTGGCCGGCAAGATCGAGGTGGTGGAAGTCTTCAATTACGTCTGCCCGGCCTGCGCCTCGTTCCAGCCGCTGGTGGTGAGCTGGAAGAAGACGCTGGCGCCCGACGTGCGCTTCACCTACGTGCCGGCGGCCTTCGGCGGCAACTGGGACCAGTTCGTGCGCAGCTTCTACGCCGCGCAGACGATGGGCATCCTCGAGAAGGCGCACGAGCGCACCTACGACGCGATCCATCTGGAGAACCGGCTGAAGGGCGAGCGCGGCGACGACAGCGACGCCGACATCGCGGCGTTCTACGCCCAGTTCGGCGTCGACGCCAAGCAGTTCGCCGGCAACATGAAGAGCTTCGCCGTCACCGGCAAGTTCAACAAGGCCCGCCAGTACATCATCCAGCAGCAGGCCAACAGCACGCCGACGCTGATCATCAACGGCAAGTACCGGGTGACGGGCCGGACCTGGGAAGACCGCCTGCGCATCGCCGACGCGATCATCGCCCACGAGCGCATGCGCAGCGTCGCGCCCGCGACGCCCTGATCGCCCGGTGTCGGAGCGAGGAATGGATGCGCCGGCTGCGGCCGCCCTGGCCGCCGTCGCAACGGCGACCCGACGGCTGCGGCTGCTGAGCGCCAACATCCAGGCGGGTGCCAGCACCCGCCGCTATGCCGACTATGCCACCCGCAGCTGGTCGCACGTGCTCCCGCTCGGCGACAAGCGCGGCTCGCTCGACACCATCGCCGATCTCGTCGCGCAGCACGACATCGTCGGCCTGCAGGAAAGCGATCCCGGCAGCTGGCGCTCCGGCTTCACCAACCAGACCCATTACCTCGCCGAGCGCGCGGGTTTCGACTACTGGAGCCACCAGCCCAACCGCAACGTGGGCGTGGCCGCTTCGAATCGCAGGGTCGGCGTGGTCGCGGCCAGCGCCAATGCGCTGCTGTCGCGGATGGAGCCGGTGGAGGTCGAGGATCACCCGTTGCCGGGTCGCCTTTCGGGCCGCGGCGTGCTGATCGCGCGCTTCGGTCGCGATGCCCACAGCCTGACCGTGGCGGTCGCGCATCTCTCGCTGGGCGCGGGCTCGCGCCGGTCGCAGTTGGCCTTCATCGGCGAGCGTCTGCAGGACCATCCGAACTCGGTGCTGATGGGCGACTTCAACTGCACGCCGGAACAGCCCGAGATGGCGCTGCTGTTCCAGCGCACCCGGCTGCAGCCGCCCGCCTGCACCGTGCATACCTTTCCGAGCTGGCGCCCCCAGCGTGCGATCGACCACATCCTGGTCGCCGACGGTCTGGCGTGCGCGGGCATGCGCGCGATGCCCGCGGCCTGGTCCGATCACCTGGCGCTGTCGGTGGATCTGGACGTGCCGGAATCCCTGCTGGTCTGAGCATTTCCGCTGCAGTGCAGCATGCGGCAGGGCTTCGCGCGGCGCGCCCGGCGTTGTTGATTTGAGTCAATGCGGCATCGCGGGCCTCCGCCTAGGCTGTGCGAATGATGCCCGCTCTCGCTTTCGACGCCGACCTGCTGCGCCGCTACGACCGGCCCGGCCCGCGCTATACGTCCTACCCCACCGCACCGCAGTTCCACGCGGATTTCGGTGAGGACGCGCTGCGGCGCGCGATCCACGACAGCAACGGCGACCCGATCCCGCGCCGGCTGTCGATCTATGTGCACGTGCCGTTCTGCCTCAGCCCCTGCTTCTATTGCGGCTGCAACCGTGTGATCACCCGCGACAAAACCCGTGCCGACGCCTACCTGACCCACCTGTGTCGCGAGATCGCGGCCATCGCCCCGCTGTTCGATCGCGATCGCGAGGTCATCCAGCTGCATTTCGGCGGCGGCACCCCGAATTTCCTCAGCCCGACCCAACTGCGCTGCATGGTCGACGTGCTGAAGCGGCATTTCCGGTTCAGCGATGCCGCCGATCGCGACATCTCCATCGAAGTCGATCCGCGCACGGTGCTGCCGCAGGACATGGCCGAACTGGCCGCGGCGGGGTTCAATCGCGCCAGCCTCGGCGTGCAGGATTTCGACCCGGCCGTCCAGGAAGCGGTGAACCGCATCCAGGGCGTCGAACAGACCCGCGCGGTGGTGGAGGCCTGTCGCACCCACGGCTTCCGCTCGGTCAACATCGATCTGATCTACGGCCTGCCGAACCAGACCATCGACGGCTTCCGGCGCACGCTGGAGACGGTGATCGCGATGCGCCCGGACCGCCTCGCGGTGTACAGCTACGCGCACCTGCCGGACATGTTCAAGGCCCAGCGCCAGCTCGACGCCAGCCTGCTGCCGGATGCGGAGACCAAGCTGGCCCTGCTGCAGCTCGCGATCGAGACCCTGACCGCGGCCGGCTATGTCTACATCGGCATGGACCACTTCGCGCTGCCCGACGACGAACTGGCGCAAGCCCAGGAACGCGGCGGCCTGCACCGCAATTTCATGGGCTACACCACCCACGCCGACAGCGATCTGATCGGACTCGGGGTGAGCGCGATCAGCCATCTCGGCGACAGCTACAGCCAGAATCCGCGCGACCTGCCGAGCTGGCAGATCGCATTGGACGAAGGCCGCCTGCCGGTGTTCCGCGGCATGTTTCTCAGCGAAGACGATCAATTGCGCGCCGATCTGATCCAGCGCCTGATGTGTCAGGGCGAGATTCCGGTATCGGCGCTGGAACGCCGCTACGGCATCGAGTTCGGCGTCTACTTCGCCGACGCGCTCGCCCGGCTGGAACCCTTGGCCGAAGACGGCCTCGTGGTCATCGGCGACGAACGCATCGACGTGACCGCCCGCGGACGCCTGCTGCTGCGCAATATCGCGATGTGCTTCGATCGCTATCTCCCGGCACCGCAGGCGCCCGCCACCGATGTCGGCGGGCAGGAGCACAGGCCGAGATTTTCGAAGGCGATCTGAACGTCTGCTCCGAATCCCGGCGAGCCCGCAGGATCGCCGGTAGAGCGGCCTGACCCGCCATTCGGCTGTTGAAAACCGCGCCGTTGAATCGTCGCGGGATGACCGGCATGGCGGTCTGAAGGTCGCTCTGCCGGCCTGTGCGCCGGAGATCTCGAACAGACTCCGAGCGCGATATGGATGCTCGATCGAGCACCGCCGAAACGATTGAAGACATCCGATCTTCGCGATGACGCGAACGCTGTCGTGTGCGCGCATGCGCACGAAACGCGATGCCTGATGGCCATGAAAGCAGCGATGGATTTTCGAACAGGATCGGCGCGCGATATAGACGATCGATCCAATCCCGCAGCAACGATTGAGCATGCGCGATGCTCGCGTCGACGCGAAGTTTTTCATGCGCGGGAAGTGCGATCGTGGGCGCAAAAATATGGCGCATGAGTCGGTAGGTTGATGACGCCGAAGCTCGCGCGATCAGGAGATCGCAATCATGCTTGCAGTGCCGGCAGGGGATTGAAGGCGCTTGTTCCGCACATCCCGCATGTCCGGCTGGAACATCGAACAACAGATCCCGGGTGCGTCGATCGAATGCATCGAACGAATGTATCGATCGAAGCGCGTTGATCGAAACGCATCGTGACACGTCACATCGTTCGCCATTGACAGTTTTTCCGGATTCGCAGCCGATCGTTATCGGACGTTCGCCGACAGCCCGCACATCGCAACGGAATCGCCACAACACGCACAAGGAGGTGACGGCCGTCGGGATACGGCTCCGGACGGATGCCTGTCTGCGCTCGACCATCGCACACGCCGGCTGTGCGCGTTCCGATCGCGACGCGCTTGCGGTTACCGGCGACGGCGATGGCGATGGAGGTAAGCCCGCGCGGTGCGATCGCGCGCCAGAGCCCACCATCACTCAGGAGTGAGGCACCATGCAAACAGGAATCATGGCAGCACCGACGATGCCGGCGTACGACGATTGCGGCCGCCCGTTTCCGCGTCGCCATCGACTCGAGATCGCGTGCGCAGTGGTGATGGCGGCCGCTGCGGGCGTTGCCGCAGCGCAGGATCCGGAACTGGGCAGAAAGGCGATCGAGCGGGTGGCGGAGCGCGAGGGCGTGAGCATCGACGAACTCCGCGTGCACGACTCGGCCAGCGCCAATTTCGAGCTGCAGGGCCGCGGTTATCACGGTTTCAAGATCGAATCGACGAAGGATGGCGCGATCTACGCCATCGCGCTCGACGATGGCGCGCAGGAGGTCGACCCGACCGCATTCGAGGCCGAGGAACAGAAGATCTACGAACAGAAGTACGCGCGTCTCGACACCGGCCTGGTCCGGCTGGTCGACAGCATCCCGGCCGACGAACGTGTGCCGGTGGTGTTCTGGCTGGATCGCGTGCGCGATCTCGGCCTGCGGCGGCCGCTGTTCGCATCGGTCGAGGTGCCTTCCGACAAACCGCTCGCGGAGCCCGGCGACGACAGTGCGACCGTGCGCGAAGTGGAAGCCCTCTACGCGCGACTGGACGCCGAGAATGCCGATATCGCCAAAGCGTCCACCGCCGCGCTCACCGGCAAACTGAGCGAACTCGGCTACGAGCCGGTGCCCGATGCGCTGTCGCCCGCGGTCTCCGCGATCGTGCCGGCCGGCGAACTGCGCGGGCTGAGTCTGTCCCCTGGCGTGTCGCGCGTGTACGTCGACGAAGAATACGAATCGCTGCTCTCGATCTCCGGCAACTCGGTCGGCGCCTATCAGGCGCACATGGTCGGCAACACCGGCCAGAACGTGCGTACTGCGCTGGTGGAAGTGGGCGGCACGATCCAGGCCGGCAATCCCAATCTGGCGGGCGTGGCGCTGGAATGGCCGAATCCCGGATGCACCAACGGCCATGCCACCGCGGTCGCCGGCGTGATCCGCAGTCATCATGCGTTCCAGCGCGGTATCGCGCGCAACGCGCTGCTGTGGTCCGGCGGCGCATGCATCGGCATCCAGACGTTGCTGGAGGCCAGCAGCAATCGCGCGGTCAGCTGGGGCGCATGCGCGATCAACCTCAGCTTCGGCGGCAGCATTTCGAGCAGCCCGGGCTCGTTCGAGCGTTTCTACGACAGGATCGTGCAGGACCAATGGCGCACGGTGGTGGTGGCGGCCGGCAACGGCGGCCTCGGCAACCGGGTGCTCAATCCCTCGCAGGCCTACAACGTCATCGCCGTGGGCGCGTTCAACGACCGCGGCTGGCCGTGGGCGATGGCGCCGTTCTCCAGTTCGGGCGATCCGGTGTCGATGCACGGCGATCGCGAAAAACCCGAAGTCGTCGCCCCGGGCGTCGGCATCGTCACCACGCTCGGCACCGGGCTGACCGGACCCGCGGGCGTCAGCGGCACCAGCTTCGCCGCGCCGATCGTCACCGGCGCCGCCGCATTGACCATGCGCCGGAACGGTTGGCTGAGCATCTGGCCGGAATCGGTCAAGTCGATCCTGATGGCCACCGCCACCACCAATCTCGAAGGCGCGGCGCGCCTGAGCGAACACGACGGCGCCGGCGGAATCAACGCCAGCTTCGCAGATCAGGTCGCCGGTCATGCCAACGGCACCTGGGGCGGCACCGGCTACAGCTGCGCGTCGCCGGTGCAATGGATCGTCAGCAGCGTTTACGTGCAGGCGGGACGGCGCGTGCGCGTGGCGATGGCCTGGGACGCCAATCCGGCGGCGCCGAATTATTCCTCGCGACCCGGCGCCGATCTCGACATGCGCATTCTCGGCCCGACAAACGCGATCGTGGCCAGTTCGCTGAGCTGGGACAACACCTACGAGATCGTGGATTTCGTCGCGCCCAGCACCGGGAGCTATAAGCTGCGCGTGCACAAATACAGCTGCCAGTACACGCCGAAATGGCTGGGTTGGGCGTGGGCACTGATGCTCTGAGTGCGGTCCGCCTCCCGTCGCACATGGGCGATGCGAGGCGGTTGCGGGGCGCCTGCGCGCAGCGCCGACGTTTGTGCCCCCCTTGGGGCCGGCCGCCGCCGGAAAGGATTCCGGCGGCGGCCTTCATCGTGCGCAGCGTGCCCTTCAGATCAGAACCAGAAGCGCAGACCTGCCACCACCCGCGTGTCTTCCGCGGCTTCGCCTTCGTCGCGGCGCAGATCGGCGGTGTCGCCGAAGCTGCGTTCGTGGACGATGCCGACGTAGGGTGCGAACCGGCGCGTGATCTCGTAGCGCAGGCGCACACCGGCTTCGATCGTGGACAAGCCGGCGCCGATGCCGCGATCGCGGTCGTCGCGCGCATGCCATTCGGCCTCGATTAGCGGTTGCAGGATCAGCCGATTGGTCAGCAGCACGTCGTATTCCGCTTCGACCTGTGCGGACAGACGGCCCGAGGCGTCGAGATACCCGGTGGCCTCGACCTCGAACTTGTACGGCGCCACGCCGATCACGCCGAGCGCCGCCGCGGTGCGCGCGGGTCCGGGGCGGGTCTCGTGACGCACGCCGGCGACGACGTCCCACCAGCGCGCGAGCGGCCGGCCGTACAGCAGTTCGATGTCCGCCGCGGCGGTGCGTCCGTCCTCGCGTTCGCCTTCGCTGCGCAGCCACAGCTTGTGCGCGTCGGTGCCGATCCAGCCCTGCGCTTCCCAGGCCTGGCCGCCGCCATGGTCGTTCCAGGCTTCGAACCGATCGAACAGCAGCGTGCCGACGACGCGATCGCCGTGGTCGTGGCCGTGCGCCGGCGCGCGTGCGGCCGCGCGGTCGGCGTCGGTGATCGGCGGAATCGGGGTGCGCGGCGCCTGCGCGGCATCCGTCTCGTGCTTCGCATGATCCATCGCGGCATGATCCATGCCGCCGTGGTCCATGCCGCCGTGCTTCATGTCGCCATGCTCCATGACGGAGTGATCCATCGTGGAATGATCCATCGTGGAATGATTCATGGCCGAATGATCGACGGTCGGCGCGGTCTTCGGTGCGGGTTCCGGCGCGGGCGTGTCGTGCCGGTGCGGCTGCTGGGCATGTGCGGTCGTCGTTGCGAGCGCGAGCGCCGCGGCGAGGGTGGCGATGCGATGGCGCATGATGTTCATGCCTCCACCCGCACTTCGCGCATCATGCCCGCTTCCATGTGATAGAGCAGATGGCAGTGGTAGGCCCAGTGCCCGAGCGCATCGGCGCGCACGCGATAGCCGCGTTTCGTGCCCGGCGGCATGTCGACGGTGTGTTTGCGCACCAGGAACTCGCCGTGCTCGTCCTCCAGGTCGCTCCACATCCCGTGCAGATGGATCGGATGGGTCATCATCGTGTCGTTGACCAGCACGATGCGCATGCGCTCGCCGTAGTTGAGCCGCAGCGGTTCGGCGGACGCGAACGGCTCGCCGTCGAACGACCACGCGAAGCGCTCCATGTGCCCGGTGAGATGCAGTTCGACCGTGCGACCGGGGGCGCGGCCGTCCGGATCGTCGAACAGGCTGCGCAGCATCGAATACGTCAGCGTCGTGCGGCCGTTGCCGCGCAGGCCGATGCCGGGATCGTCGAGCTTCGGCGCCGGCGCCATGGTCTGCATGTCGACCAGCGGATTGCCGGCTTCGCTGGCGGGATGGGCCTGCATCGAGTCCTGCATGGAATGCTGCATCGACCCGTGCATCGAACCATGCATGTTGGCGCCGCAGCCGCCTTCCATGCCTTTCATCGGTGCGCTTTGCATCGACGACATGTCGTGGCCCGCGTGCTCGCCGCCATGCGTCATGCCCCCATGCCCCATGCCCCCATGCCCCATGTCGTCCATCGTCAGGATCGTGCGCGCATCGACCTCGGGCACCGGCGCGCGCAGGCCTTCGCGCACCGCCAGCGTGCCGCTGACGTACCCGGTGCGGCCGATGTCCTGTGCGAAGAGCGTGAACGCATCCTGCCCCGCGGGTTCGACGATCGCATCGAAGGTTTCCGCCGGCGCGATCCGGAATTCGTCCACGCTCACCGGATGCACGGGCTGGCCGTCGGCCGCGACGATCCTGAGTTTCAGGCCGGGGATGCGCACGTCGAAATGGGTCATCGCCGAGCCGTTGATGAAACGCAGCCGCACCTTTTCGCCGTGCGCGAACAGACCGGTCCAGTTGCCCAGCGAGGTCGTGCCGTTGATCAGGTAGGTGTAGGTGTGCGCGTTGACGTCGGACAGATCGGTCGGCGTCATCCGCATCTCGCCCCACAGCCGGCGGTCTTCCAGCGTCGCCGCGAGGCCGTCGCGCTTCGCGTCGCGCAGGAAATCGCCGACCGTGCGCTTGGCGTAATTGTCGTGCCCGGGCATCTTCTTCAGCCGCGCGTACAGATCGGCCGGCGCCAGATCGGTCCAGTCGCTGAGCAGCACGACATGATCGCGCTGGCAGTCGAACGGTTCCGGACCGGCGGGATCGACGATCAGCGCGCCGTAGAGGCCGGCCTGTTCCTGGAAGCCGGAATGGCTGTGATACCAGTAGGTGCCGGACTGACGCAGCTCGAAACGATAGCGATACGTTTCGCCCGGGCCGATGCCGTCGAAACTCATGCCGGGCACGCCGTCCATGTTCGCCGGCAGCAGGATGCCGTGCCAGTGGATCGAGGTCTGGCGACCGTGGATCGATCCAGGCCGCAGCGCGTTGCGCACGCGCAGCTCGACCGTGGTGCCTTCGCGCCAGCGCAGCGTCGGCGCCGGCACCGAACCGTTGACCGCCACGCCGGGGCGGATGCGGCCGGTGAAGTTCACCGGCAGTTCGTCGATGACGAGATCGAAATCGGTGCCGGTCAAGACCGGCACGCGCGGCGCGGCCGCGCCCGCGCGCGGCCAGCCGAACGCGGCCAGCGCGCCGCCCGCGGCGAGGCCCTGGACGAAACGGCGACGGGTGAGGCCGCCCGAAAAGGAAGAAGAGGAAGACATGCGATGCTCCACCGCCGCGATGCGCGAACGCGCGCCACGGCCGGATCGAACGGAACGGAATGCGCGCGATGCGCGCGACGACGGCGCCCCGATGGGCGCGACACGCGTTCAGGCGATGGGAGGTCGGATCGGATGCGGCAGCGACGGCGTCGCGTGCGATGTGTTGCGGGTGCGCGTATCGGCGATGCGTACGCCGGTGGGCAGGGACAGCGCGGGCGGCATCAGCACGGCGAAACCATGGCTCGCGCAGGCGCAGCTGCAGGCGTCGTCGCATTCGTCGTTGCCCGTATCGCCGGCATCGTTCGCGTCGTCGGCCGGCAGGTCGTGATGCATGACGGTATCCGCGTCATCCGCCGCCGCCATCGCCACCATCTCGGCGCAATGCGCCTCGGCCTTGGCCTGCGTCGGGGCCGCGGCGTGCGTCATGCCCGGTGCGTGCGCGATGACCGAGGTGTGCGTCATGGCCGAGACATCGGCGCCGGCCTTGCCCGCATGCCCGCAGCTCCCGCGTACCGACGCCATCGCCGCACCGACCCCGTTCGCCACCAGGGCGAAGCAGAGCAGGGCATGCAGCAGGAGCCGGGCGGGGCGCATCCGGGAAGTGTACCCCCGTGCGGCGACGGTTGGTTAAGGTGGCCACACGCCCCATCGCCGTCGTCCCGGCGAAGGCCGGGACCCCGCGTTTGTGCTTCGGCGGTTTCGGCAGCGACCGCTTCAGATGCCGTGCCTTCGGGCATCCAGCGACCCGCTGCGATGCGATCAATTTGATTGATCGTGATGGCGTTGACAGTGTGTTGGCGGGCGGATCAGACTCGGGTGATGGCCGTTTTTCGGGTCTATTCGTTATTAGGCCGAGGATGGAGCCGTAATGCGTATTCCGGAAAAGACGATCGAACTAAACCTTTGCAAAGACCTTCCAAGGTTATGGAAGAAGGATGTGCTGTGGTTCGGTCTTACCCAGAAGCAAGAGGCCCGTGCAGGTTTTGACGCTTGCGCAAAGATCGGGGCCAAGCTTCTCTTGCTTCAGTTCAAAGCTTCAAATCACTACGTTGGAAGTGCCCATCGCTTTCATGGTCCGCATCATCAAATGCAAGCCCTGCGTGACAGGGTTAGGTCCAAACGGCTTGTTTACTATGTCTTTCCCGCCGTAGGTTCAACCCATCATCTAAAGGGTCCAAACTCAATCGTTAAAGGCGTGCAGTTTCTTGACGTTGCTAGCCTGCCTGCCATTATTCCTGTGCCCCTGGCTAATGGGAGAAGAACGCCGCGCGTCAACATGCGCCACTATATTGACGTCTATACGGGCCATGCAGTTATTCACTCAGACCCATTTCAAGTGCGCCTTGAATCGCCGGAGGGCTTGTTCACAGATTTGGAACCTATAAAAGTTTCCCTGGCAGATGAATTTGAAGGCAACTTCCGCTCGTTTTGGCGTTTCATATCAGAAGTTCGACAAAGAGGGATGTACGGCGTTGCCGCGGTCTAACAATTTTTCAAAAACGTACCTGCATCGTGGCAACATAAGTGTGCTTTACGCTACGCTCACAAACAGTCGCCGCCGGGCTGCGGGGCGGCTTAATTCAGGCGTTAGGCGCCAATGTCAGAAAAAATAGTGATTCTAGAAGACCACGAGATCGAATACTTGATCGGTCTGATTTGCGAGGAGGAAGGCTTTCTGCCAGAAATTCCAGAAATTCTTCTCAAATTCGGAATCAGCAAAAATGAAGCCATAGACCGCTCTATTTCTGTTTTAACGTCACTAATACGCGGTGGAAATTCTCTGATTGCGATTTTAAGAACAGCCGGTCCTATCGAGCTATCGCTTGAAGATTCTGTTGACATCGTGAGCGATCCGGCTGTCTGGCA
The DNA here is from genome assembly GCF_039543145.1 of Lysobacter hankyongensis. Taxonomy (NCBI): domain Bacteria; kingdom Pseudomonadati; phylum Pseudomonadota; class Gammaproteobacteria; order Lysobacterales; family Lysobacteraceae; genus Lysobacter; species Lysobacter hankyongensis. The sequence goes on from NZ_BAABJE010000002.1 coordinate 61,869, forward strand.
ACGTCGCACGGATTGGAGCGAAGCACCTCTTTACTGTGCCGTGTTCACGGAGATAGGGCATGAAAATTGGTCCTCTGGCGAGATTGGAAAAATATCCACATCCAGATCGCGTGAACTCTTCCGCAAGTAGCGAGCAACCCGACTAAGGCCGCAGGCCGCGCCCGGGAATTCAGAGATCACTGCGATCTTTGTCCCGGGCAAGCGCCTTGCGCTTACCCGGGCTACGGGGCTGGTAACAAACCAAGCGACCATCGCGCGCAACAGATCATGGCCTAACCATTCGTTCGAGACGGTCCCGCATCGTGGCGTCGGCCAAGTGCCTAGGCTACGCTAACGCGCGTCCGCCGCCCCGCTATAGAGCGGCCTAACTCAAGCGTCAGGCAGACCGAGGCAATCGTGAAGAAAACCGGAAGAATGCATGCCAGCAGGACGATCCTGCTGGCGATTGTGCTGCTCGGCGCTTGCTCGTGTCAGGGATCTTCAGCAGGAGACGGAGGCCAGGTGTCGTCAGGCCGTGCGCCAGAAACGAGAGCGAGGACATGCGAGACGAAGTCGCGCCTCACGTTTACCAGTGGGATCAGAACCATTTTCGAGGACAGCAGAGGGCGATTCTGGTTCGGAAGCCATCAGGAAGGCGTGGCGCTGTGCGATGGTGGAGCGCTCACCTACTACACGGTGAAAGAGGGGCTGAGCGACAATCAGGTCAGGACCATTCAAGAAGATCAGGCCGGGGTCATCTGGTTCGGCACAGGAAACGGAATCACCAGCTTCGACGGAGACACGTTCAAGATTCATGTCGGGAGCAACAACGGGCTTGCGCACCCTGACCACGTGGGGACATGGCGCTCGGCGGTCGGCGACCTCTGGTTTCACGGCGATAGCGAGATGCGTCGAGGCTTCGATGGACAGGGTGTGTATCGATATGATGGCCGGTCGCTTTCGTATCTGGCCTTGCCCTTGCCGGAGACGGTCGACAAGGAAAACCCCTACTTGGTCACCGACATTGTGAAAGGCCGGGGCGGAACGGTCTGGATCGCCACCTTTCCGGGAGTATTCAAGTACGACGGACATTCGTTCACGCTGATCAGCGACGACACCGTGGGCATCGAAGCTGGAAGCGAACGGCTGCATGTGCGCAGCATCTTCGAAGACAGCCGGGGAGATCTCTGGATCGGAAACAATGGGCTCGGGGTTCTGCGCTACGATGGCAAGACCGTCTCCAACTTCACCAACGCGCACGGACTGAGCATCAGGGAGAAAGGGCAGAGTCGTTCGCTTGGTCGGATATTTTCGATTGCGGAAGACGCCGCCGGCAACATCTGGTTTGGAACACGGGACAACGGTGCGTGGCGCTTCGATGGCGAGTCGCTGACGAACTTCACCATTCAGGACGGACTGACCAGCAATATGGTGTGGACCATCTATCGCGACAAGCGGGATGCCCTGTGGTTCGGTATGGGCGACGGCAGCGTGTCTCGATTCAACGGCGATTCGTTCGACAGGATCTACTGACAGGCCCGGGTGGGCTCGACTAGCAGGTAGCTCGGGTAAGGCCAAAGGCCGCACCCGGGAATTGATAGAGCATGGCGATCGTGCTCCAAGGTACGCGCCTCGCGCTTGTCCGGACTGCGGGGCTTCGGTTGATGTAGCCTGCAATTCCTGCTCCACCCAAGAGCTCGGGCCTGAAGGCCCTCCTGCGGGGGCATGCGGATTCGCTTGTACGCGGGATCATTCATGCCCATCCCTGCCATGGCGCCGACATCACCCCCTGCGCTACGCTGCCATCCCTCTGCCATCCCATTGCCGGGCTGGCTCAATCCAGGCGTCGGACCCATGCGAACAGCCATTTGCGCGCTCCTCCTCCTTGCCGTCGCGCCTGCGATCGCGTCCGACGGGATCGTGCCGACGAGCGATCCCGGCAGCGACTGCGTCGCGGCCGCCATCCATGCGGATTGGACCCCGCGGAATCGCCGGTACGATGAGGCCTATTGCGCCGTGAACGAAGCGCGCGATGCGTACGAGCGCTGCCTGCGGAATGCGTCGATGCACAAGGAAAAGTCGATTGCGTTTTTCACCGATCGATGCAACGCCGAGGACGAAGGCGCCTACGTCAGCTTCAATGGCCGGACGCACCATGTCCGGCGACAGCCCGGAAAGCCGCATCGCGATGTCCGATACGCCGGGACCTACAAGGGCGATGGCGTGGTCGTCCGCATCGTGCCGAGACGATTGATCGAGCGCCACGTCGACCCGTCGGACCCGCTGGATGCGACGGTGCGCTATGCGGTCGATGTCGAGATCCGCTACGGCGGCGAGACCGCAAGAATCGCCGCCGTTTACGACGATCAACGTTGATCGCAGGCGTTGCTGCGGTACGCCCGTGGCGGCGCATCGTCAGCCGCGTCAAACCCATCTTTCGACAAAAGGCTCATCATGAAATCGATACTGGTCTGTCTGCCCTTCCTGTTCGCATCGTTCGCTTCTCACGCTCAGGGTGCGACCGAGGCGGCAGATCCTTTCGATTCGATCTACGAAGAGGCCCGGTCGACGCTGCCGGACGTGCCCATCACGGACGCATTCTTCACGGTCGCCAAAGCCAGGTCGGCGTCCGGGAACGGCAGCTTCGACAACATCGGGCAGTTGGCCAACTATCTGGCCGACGACTATTCGCTGCATCTGCGCATGCAGCGGGAAATCGCCAAGCCCTACTGCAAGAACAAGGGGATGGAGATCGATCCATTTCTGGACGCGCTGGATCGCGTCAATGCGGGCGATGCGCAGATCGTCGAGAAGATCTATGCCCGCCTCGGCAACTCGTATGAACCCGTCTGGGCCATGCTCAAGGAGAGTGCATCCAAGAACACGGAAGGCTTCATGCAAATGATCGCGCGGGCGACGGATACGACGGAAGACACGGTCTGCGCGCACCTGCAGACGCATCCGGTCGAATCGGCGCAACGATTGGGCTACGCGAATCTCCGCGCATCGCGAAGCGAAATCCTGCGTACGCTCTCACCCTGATCGTCGACTGGCGATCTCGCGGTCCGCATCCGCTCACCGCCTCGCCAGCCGCGGCCACGCCCACGACAGCAGCAGCCATGCGGGCAGCAAACCGATGGCGTGGGTGGTGAGCGTCGCCAGCGGATGCGTGGCGACCGCGAACACGGTGGCGCCCTGCAGGCAGACGTAGACGGTGCCGATCAGCAGCAGTTCGAACGGCCGCGCGTTGCGGCACAGCGCGCCGAGGCACAGGCCCCAGCTGGCGATGGAGGCGATCGCCGCCAATGCCGCGAGCGCGGACAGCGGTTCGCTCGCGAGCAATCTCGCCAGCGCCGGCAGGCTCAAGGCGAACAGCATCGCGACGCCGACGATGAAGCGCGCGGCGAGCAGGCGGACCAGGATGTCCGGCGCGGTGAACACCAGCGCATGGGTGCCGTGATCGCGTTCGCGCAGCACGCCGCGCGAGAGCACGTCGAGCGGCAGTACCCAGGCCAGCAGCAGGCCGATGCGCATGCCTTCGGGCGCGCCGAACTGCGCGCCGAGCACGCCCAGCGCGGCCAGCCACCACCACACCGCGCGCTGGCGCAGCGCGAGCTTGAGTTCGGCGATCACCAGAATGCCCAACGGCCCGCGCGCGAACGGATCGAGCAGCCGATCGAACAGCGCATGCAGCCAGCGCGGGCCGCGCCCGGCACCAGCCGTTGCCTTCGCCTTCGACAACCCGCGCGCGGCGGCCCAGTCCAGCAGCGGCGCCGCCATCAGCGTGAACAGCATCGCCAGCGCCAGCCACAGCGCGCGGCTGGCCACGACCTTGCCGCCGGGTTGCCACGTCGTCCAGTCGAAGCGCACGGTGCCGGCATCGGCCGCATTGCCGCCGAGGTTGAAGCCGAACGGCAGCGGTTTGCCGGTCTGCGCTTCGCGCACGCGGCTGAACTCGCGCGCGGCGACCATCATGCCGCTGGGATCGCTGGTCCAGCCCTGCGGATCGGCTTTCGTCGCGCCGTCGTAGGGCGCCACGGACACCGTCAGCATCACCGTCCATACCACGAAGAACAGCACGTTGCCGGCGGTGCGGCGCAGCCACGGCACCAGATCGAACCAGATCGCGAACATCGCGGTCAGCGCGAGGCTCGGCAGGCTCAACAACACCAGCGGTTTGAGCAGTTCGATCAGATCGATGTGGCGGTCTTCGGCGCGCACCCACTGCGCGGCGAGCGCGACGACGATGCCGACTGCCGCGATCATCGCGAACACCGCCATGTGGCTGGCCCACTTCGCGAGCAGATACCCGCCGCGGGTCATCGGCGTGGTCACCAGCAATTGCCAGACGCGGGTGTCGATGTCGCGGGTGAGCGTACCGCGCACCAGATAGAAGCCGACGAGGTTGAGAAAGGTGCTGTAGATCAGGCCCAGGCCCATGCCGGCCCAGGCGCTGGAATAGCGGCCGCGCGAGCCGTCGACCAGCGACAGCGTGCTGTAACCGGATTCGATCGGCGGGAAACACCACCACGTCGCCCAGGCCATCAGCGCGAGCACCACCCAGAAGCGTGGCGTGCGCGTGCGTTCGCGCACGTCGGCGATCAGGATCGCGAAGAAGCGCTGCAGGGCGTCCATGTCAGTGGCTCCGTGCGTGCGCGGCGTCGGCGGTCGGGCCGGTCAGCCACGCATAGGCGTCTTCGAGTTCGGGCGTCACCGCCTGCGCATCGGCATGCGGGCAGGCGTCCGCGAGCACGCGCACACGGATGCCTTCGGGGCGGCGCAGCGAACCGCAGAGCGTGAAGCGCCTGCGCACGTCGGCGAGGTGTTCCGGCGCGATCGTCCATTCCCAGACGTGGCCGTCGGCCTGTGCGATCAACTGCTCCGGCGTGCCATGGAAGCGCAGCGCGCCGGCGCTCATCACCGCCAGCGCGGTCGCGCTGGCTTCGACATCGGAGACGATGTGGGTGGACAGGATCACCAGCCGTTCGCCGGCCAGGTCGGTGAGCAGATGGCGGAAGCGCATGCGCTCTTCCGGATCGAGGCCGACGGTGGGTTCGTCCACGATCAGCAGAGTCGGATCGTTGAGCAGCGCCTGGGCGATGCCGACCCGCTGGCGCATGCCGCCGGAGTATTCGCCGAGGCGGCGGTCGGCGGCGTCGCCGAGCCCGACCTGGGACAGGCAGTGATCGACGCGCTCGCGCGCCTTCGGCCCGGACAGGCCCTTCACCGCGGCGAGGAAGCCGAGGAATTCGCGCGCGCTCAGGGCGGGATAGACGCCGAAGTCCTGCGGCAGATAGCCCAGGGTGGCGCGCAGCGCGTTCGGCGCGGCGGCCAGATCGGTGCCGTTCCAGGTGATCCGACCGCTGCTGGGGCGGGTCATCGTCGCCAGCATCCGCATCAGCGTGGACTTGCCGGCGCCGTTCGGGCCCAGCAGGCCGAGGATCCCGGGCCCGAGCGCCAGGCTCACGTCCGCCACCGCCGCGTGGCCGCCGGCATAGCGGTAGCCCACGGATTCCAGGGAAAGCCTGCATTGCGACATCGTCCATCTCCCGCCCCGGCGACCCGTCGGCGACGGGTCTCTCGTCCAGCTGCCTAGGTAATGTAGTCAACTACAACACCTAATCACATAGGCCGGAAGCCATGGCCGGGCTGGCCGTGCCCCCTGAGGGCACGATTCGAGGAGACGAAATGAGGTGCGACCCGAAGAGGACGCTCCCGGCCGCGGATCAGTCCTTCGACAGATGCGCGATGGCCGCGGTCGCGGCTTCGCGGTCGTTGTCGTCGAAGGCGGTGATGTTCACCTGCGCGACGGTGCCGTCGTCGAGACAGCGCACGTTGACGCTCCAGCCGTCGGGATGGCTGCGCGGCACGTAGAACGCCTTCACGCCGCAGTGGCGGCAGAACAGATGCCGCGCGGTGCCGGTATTGAAGCGGTATTCGGTGAGGTCGTCGGCCCCCGCGGTCAGGCGGAACCGCGAGGCCGGCACGATCAGATGCAGGAAGCCGGTCATCCGACACATCGAACAGTTGCAGTCGAGGGCGTCCAGCGTCGCCGGGGCATCGATCTCGAAGCGCACGCGGCCGCAGTGACAGCCCCCGCGATGCTGGATGAGCTCCGGACCGTCCGCCATGTTCACGGTCTGCCCTTGTCCTTGCCCTTGCCCTTGCCGCCGCTGTTGCCGGGCCCCGAACCATTGCCCTTGCCGCCATGGCCGGGGCCATGGGCATCGTGCCCGCGGTCGTCTCCGTGCTTCGGCCCTCTGCCGCGACCCGGGAAATCGCGCTGCAGCTGCGCGTCGAGTTCGATCGGGCGGCCCCAGCGGTCGTAGCTGGGCACCATGCCGCGCTTGAGCTGGTGGAACTGCGGCGATCCGGGCTTGATGCCCAGACGCTTCGCCATCGCACCCCAGCCCTGGGCGTGGTCGCGTTCCCACTGTTCGACGATGTAGCGGCACGGACGGCCGGCGAGTTTCGCCAGCGCGCAGGCGAAATAAATGTCGCCCGGCGCCCAGCGACGCGCGAGCAGATCGACCACGAGATCGCGCGGTGCGGCGTGGTAGCGCACCAGTTCGTCAACGAAGGGATCGCGGTAGCGGTTGCCGTAGCGGTTCATGTCGCCGAGCCACGCGTCCATCCACACGTCGCCGCTGCGCGGGTTCCAGCCGAAGGTGAAATCCTGGGCCTGTGCAGTGCCTGCGGCCAAGCCGAAGGCGAGCAGGGTGGAAACGATCAGTCTGCGCATGGTCGGAAGCCTGCAGGAACACGTGTGTCGGAGATCATGGTCGCTCGCGGTGTGAGCGTCCAGCCGCGTGTCGCGACCGCGCCGCGGCGCGTGTTGGCGTTCAGCCCGCCGCGAGCGAGCGGATCGCCGCCGGCAGTTCCGCCGGCCCGGCGACGCTGCGCAGCCGCTCCAGCGCGGTCGGCGGTGCGGTTTCTGCTTCGTGCGCCCAGGTCACGTGATAGGGCATGTGCACGCCGCAGCCGCCGAGTTCCAGCACCGGCACGATGTCCGAGCGCAGCGAATTGCCGATCATCGCGAAGTCCGCCGGCGCCAGCGCGAATTCCGCGAGCAGCCGGGCGTAGGTCGCGGCGTCCTTCTCGCTGACGATCTCGATCCGCCGGAACAGGTCCGACAGCCCGGAGTCGCGGACCTTCGCTTCCTGGTGGAACAGATCGCCCTTGGTGATCAGCACCACCGGGCGTTCGCGCGCGATTTCCTCGACCGCCTCGCGGATGCCGGGCAGCAGTTCCACCGGATGCTGCAGCACCGACTTGCCGATCGCGACGATGCGATGCAGGTCGCGCGCGGAAATCCGTTCCTCGGTGATCGCGATCGCGGCTTCGACCATCGACAGGGTCATGCCCTTGGCGCCGTATCCGAAGAGGGCGATGTTCTGCTTCTCGACGGCATACAGCCGGTCGTGGGCGTCGTCCAGATCGACGTAGCCGCCGACGATGCGCTCGAATTCGGCCTGCGCGTCGCGGTAGTAATCTTCGCTGCGCCAGAGGGTGTCGTCGGCGTCGAAGCCGACCAGTTTCAGTGTGCGGGTCATGTGTGCAGTATGCCGCGGTTCGCGCGATGCGGCATGCGCACGGCGGTCACGGCAGGGTGGTGCGCAGTTTGTCCGTGACCGGGATCGCATCCGCCGGGCGCAGCGGCGGCGACAACGCGGCGCGATAGACGCGGTACAGCGCCTGCACCTTCTCCAGATAGGCCTGGGTTTCCTTGTACGGCGGCACGCCGTCGTAGCGCGCCACCGCGCCCATCCCGGCGTTGTACGCGGCGATCGCCAGCACCGGATCGTTGCGGAAGCGTTTGAGCAGCATCCGGAAATGACGCGCGCCGGCATCGATCGATTCGGCCGGCGAAAAAGGATCCTTCACGCCGTATTCCAGCGCGACCGCGGGCATCAACTGCATCACGCCCTGCGCGCCCTTGGGCGAGACCGCCTTTTCGTCGAACGCGCTTTCGGCGTGGGCGATCGCGCGCAGCCAGGCATCGTCGACGCCGGTGCGTTTCGCCACGGCCCTGAAGATCTTCGCGTGGCGATCGAGGCGCGGGGTGTCGACCTTGCCCAGGCCTTCGTGCGCGGGCTCGCCTTCGGGCGTTTCCACGGTGAAGCGCAGATACACCCGCGAACCGGGCAGATTGCGGGTGCCGTACACGAGCTTGCCGTCCTGCTCGCGTTCGTACAGCGTGCCGCTGAACACGCCCATCTCGCCCCACAGGTTCGGGGTCTGCACCGCGGTGTCGTCGATCTCTTTCGCTTCGCACTTCGAGCCCGGTTCCGGCGCGGTCGACAGGCTGACGGTGTCGTCGCGCACGCAGCGATAGACCGTGCGCGCTTCGGCCGGCAGGACGGCCAGCGCGAGCGCGAGCGATGCGAACAGCCGGAAGGACATGGCGACGTGCGCAACGACTCAGGGCCGGCGCGCGGCTTCTTCCTGCGCCCAGGTGCGCGTGCTGCCGCGCAGGCGCATGCGATGGCGTTCGTGTTCGTCGTGGAGGCGGCCGTAACGGCTGGTGTTCACGGTTTCCACCAGCTCGATCGTGCCGGTGTCGCGGCGGAAGACCAGCACGCCTTCCTCGCGCAGCGAAAGATCCTGCGGCGCGCCTGCGTCGGCCGCGGTGCCGCCGGTGAGTTCGGAGACCAGCGCCCATTGCGCGGCGGCATCGCCGTCGGTGTCGAGCGCATGGGTCCAGCGGATGCGCGCGAGACCGGGATCCTCGCGGTCGATCTCCAGCACGTACTCGCGTTTGCCGGGGAGCGGGCGGCCCTCCATCGGCGATTCGATCGGGGTGTCGTCGCGATAACGCCTGCCCACTTCCAGCGGCCTGCCGACGAAGGCGCTGAAGGTCTTCATCTGGCTGCTGCAGACGTGTTCGACGCCGTCGAGGGTGATGATCTGCGGGATGGCCGCGTCGAGCTGCGCGCGCGCCGCGTCGAGGGCGGCATCGCGGTCGTACTTCGACACCTTCGGCCCGTCCTTGCCGAAGCTCTTCCTGAGGCCGGCTTCGAGCACCGGACGGATCGCGGCGCGGACGTCGGCGGCCACCGCGTCGAGATTGCGCACGCGGCGATAGCGGCCGTTGCGGTCGAGTTCGATGGTCACCGGCAGGCCGTCGAGTTTCTCCAGCATCGGCGCGAGCAGGTCGGTGGTGCTGCGGTCGCCGTCGATCGCCTCCACCCGGCTGTCGCGGGTGGTCCAGGCCAGCACATGGCCACCGCGTCCCGTCTCTTCCACCCGCACTTCGGTGCGATCGGTGACGCGCCGGCTGCCGCTGCCTTCGACGTTCTTCTCGCGATGGATCGATTCGGTGTCGTACACCAGCGTCATCCCGGCGCGCCACGGCACCGGCATGTTCACGCGTTCGGCGGCGCGCGCGGGGGGCGCGACCAGCGACAGCAGGACCGGCAGCAGCGTGGCGAGAAACGCGGCGAAGAACTGGGCGGCAGAACGTGTCGGGGTCATCGTCGGTATCCGGTGGGCGTTGCGGTCAGGCGCCGCGCGAGATCAGCTCGCGCATACGCTGCAGTTTCGGCGCCACCATCGGCACCGTCAGCATCGTGCTGGCCACCGCCATCAACAGCAGCGCGGTGAAGGTGGCGCTGGTGATGATCTGCTTGTCGAGCAGCACGTTGGCGAAGATGATCATGATCAACGCCTTGGTCTGCAGCAGCCAGCCGATGACCGAGGCTTCGCCCGGCTGCCATTTCAGGATGCGTCCGGCCAGATGCACACCGGCCAGCTTGCCGCCGAGCTGGGCGAGCAGCAGCGCGGCGGCCGCGACGAACACCGCCGCGCCGCCCATGTCCCAGCCGGTGCGCAGGCCGGTGCTGAGGAAGAACACCGGCATGATCACCAGCAGCACGTTGTGGCGCAGGGTGTCCATCTTGTCGCGGTCGAACCAGTGGTGGTCCATGACCACGCCGGCGAGGAAGGCGCCGACCATGAAGTGCAGGCCCGACCAGTCCGCGCCGAAGGCGCAGGCCGCCAGCCAGAACAGCGCGACGTACCAGCGGTCGCGTTCCGGAATGCGCACCATGAGTTTGCGGAAGACGACGCAGGCGAGCGAGAACACCGCGATGAACGCGACCTGGCGGCCGATCCGCTGCCAGTCCATCAACACCAGCGCGAGTACGCCCCAGATCGCGACATCGTCGAGGCTGGCGTAGCGCAGGATGCGCTGGCCGATCGGCTGGCGCAGGATCTCGAGCTTCTCCATCAGCAGGATCAGGATCGGCAGCGCGGTCACCGCGCAGGCCATGCCCACGCCGACCACGAACTGCCAGGTCAGGCCCTTCGGCCCGATCCAGCCGTCGAAGGCCAGCATCGCCGCGGCCACGCCGCAGCCGAACAGCATCGGCGTGCCCAGGGCCAGGCCGGCGGTGATCGAGCTTTCGCGGCGATGCTTCCAGGCTTCGCCAAGATCCAGTTCGATGCCGGCGATCCACACGAACAGCATCACCGCCCACCAGGCCACGCCGTTGAGCGACTGGATCACGTCCTTGGTGAAGATGAACTGGTAGTACTCGGGGAAGATCGCACCGAGCACGCCCGGCCCCAGCAGGATGCCGGTGATGATCTGCACCACCACCAGCGGGGCGAAGTAATCGGTGCGGCCGAGGCGCCAGATCAGATACGGCACCGCGAAGATGATGACCATCGCGATCAGGAACAACTCGGTGGTGGTGATGGCGTGGGGCATCTGCAGCCTGTGCGATCGGCAGGGCCGGCAAGCATAGCGGAGCCTCCGCAAGCGGTCCCGTGCACGCCGATCCAGCTGAACCGGCGGGATAGGTCGTCCCGCTGTCGCGTGCTACCCTCTCGCCGTGACCCCGCCAGAAGAGGCGTAAGCCCTTGATTCTTCGTGCCTTGCCCCGCGTGGCTGCGGTCGCGATGAGCGTGTCGCTCGTCGCCTGCGCCACCCAGACACCGCCTCCGAAGCCCGTGGCCGTCGTCGCGGCTCCCGAAGCGCCGCCGCCGCCCGCACCACCGCTGGCGCTGCTGCCGAAGGTCCCGCAGCCGCAGGAGCGCCCGGTGGCGCCGCCGGCGGTCACCGATCCGGCGATTCCGCGCGAACAGCGCATCGCCGCGTTCGTCGATTACACCGCGACCACCTACGACATCGACCCGCAGCGCATCCGCGACACCCTGGCGCAGGCCGAGTACAAGCAGAGCATCATCGACGCCATCACCCGCCCGGCCGAGGCGGTGAAACCCTGGCGCGATTACCGCACCATCTTCATGACGCCCGCGCGCATCGACGGCGGCATCGCGTTCTATCGCGACAACCGCGAGCCGCTGGAACGGGTCGCCGCGCAGACCGGCGTGCCGGCCGAGTACATCGTCGCGATCATCGGCGTGGAAACCTTCTACGGCCGCAACACCGGCAGCTATCGCGTGCTGGACGCGCTGTACACGCTGGCCTTCGATCATCCCAAGCGCGCGCCGTTCTTCGCCGGGGAGCTTGCGCAGATGTTCGCGCTGGCGAAGGAGGAGCCGCAGCTCGACCTGCTGGCCCTGAAGGGCAGTTACGCCGGCGCGATGGGCATGGGCCAGTTCATGCCGTCGAGCTATCGCCTGTGGGCGAAGGACGGCGACCGCGACGGCCGCCGCGATCTGCTCACGCACAAGCCCGACGTGTTCGCGTCGATCGCCAATTACTTCGTCGTGCACGGCTGGCAGGCCGATGGCCCGGTGGTCGCGCGCGCGACGCTGGACGCGGGCGCCGCCGAATTCGTGCCGGAGAATCTCGAACCGGCGCAGCCGCTGCCAGCGCTGGCCGCGCGCGGTTACCGGCCGCAGGCCGGCGAGCCCACGCCCCGCGATCCCGCGACCGAAGGCGCGACGGTGGTCAACCTCGATGGCGCGGCCGGCCGCGAATACTGGCTGGGCTATCGCAACTACTACGTCATCACCCGCTACAACCGCTCGCCGATGTATGCGCTGGCGGTGCATCAGCTGGCCAGCGCCATCCGCGCGGGCGCGGCCTCGAACGGGGCGCAGCCGTGAGCGCGCTCGTGCGCGGCGTCGGGCTGGCGGTGCTGTCGTGCGCGCTGGCCGCCTGCGGCAGCGCGCCGAAGCGATCCGACCCGCCGCCCGCGGCGGAGCGCGCCCCGGAACATCGCGACGCCGGTCGCGAGGTCGCGCATGCGCCGAAGCGCTCGCCGTATCCGCCGGCCCAGGAAGACCCGTCCAAACGCGGCGATTACGTCGCCGGCGGGCTGTACGCGCCGCACATCCCGGACAGCGCGCCGGACGAGATTCCCGACGTCGACGCCATCCCTGAGCCGGAAGTGAAGGCCGAACCGCGTTCGCGCATCGGCAACCGCAGCTATGCGGTGATGGGCAAGCGCTATCAGGTCCGCGATTCCGCCGAGGGCTATGTCGAAGAGGGCATGGCCTCGTTCTACGGCAGCAAGTTCCACGGCCGCAAGACGTCGAATCACGAGGTGTACGACATGTACGCCTTCAGCGCGGCGCACAAGACGTTGCCGCTGCCCAGCTATGTGCGGGTGACCAATCTCGCCAACGGCAAATCGGTGGTGGTGCGGGTCAACGATCGCGGCCCGTTCCACGCCGGGCGCATCATCGATCTGAGCTACGCCGCCGCGACCAAGCTCGGCTTCACCCGGCAGGGCACCGCGCGGGTCGAAGTGCGGGCGCTGACGCCGGAGGAAGGCCGTGGCGGACGCGAGACCGCCGCGCGCACGCCGCCGGTGCAGGCGCCGCCGGTGACGACGGTCGAGGACAACGCGGTCTCCGCCGACGAATTCGAGCGCTGGATGCGCGAACGCGGCATTCGTTTCGCGAGCGCGGCGGCGACGCCCGCGACGTCGACGGCCCGCGTGCCCGCGACGGCACCCGCGACCGCGACGCCTTCGCCCACCGGCGACGGCAGCGACGTGCTGCTGCAGCTGGCGTCGTTCTCGGCCCGCGACAATGCCGAGCGCGCGCGTGACCGTTTGTCGGCCGGCGGCGTCGAGTCGCTGCGCATCGACGAGGCCACGGTGAACGGCCAGCCGGTCTGGCGCCTGCGCATCGGCCCGGTGCCGGCCGCGCGGGTGCAGGAACTTTCGGGGCGTGCCGCCGATCTGGGATTCGGGTCGGCGCAGATCGTGCGCGACTGAAGCGCACGCGACGATGCCTGCATCGCAGGCGCGCGCGTTTGCGGCGTTTGCTTCAAAATACCGCGCTTGTGTCATTTCAGCGGCCTCGGCGGCCGTTTTCTCCGGAGTAGACGATTCGATGAACAGGTTGGGTGCGGTGCGACAGGGCGAACGCGCAGGCGGCTCTGGACGGAAACATTCCGCAGGGACGATGCGTGCGTGGTGGGCGGCCGTCGCGGCCACGTGCACGGTGGGCCTCGCGCTGGCGCAGGCGCCGACCGCGAAACCCGCACCGCCGCCGCCGCTGACCATTCCCGACGCACCCAAGCCCGTCAGCGCCAAGGCCTGGCTGGTGATGGACGAGGCCACCGGCAAGGTGCTGGCCGGCGAGAACATCGACATGCGCCTGGATCCGGCCAGCATCACCAAGGTGATGACCTCGTACGTGGTCGCGGCCGAGCTGCAGGCCGGCCGGATCAAGGCCAGCGACCAGGTCATGATGAGCGAGAACGCCTGGCGCACCGGCGGCGCCGGCACCGAAGGCAGCTACAGCGGCTTCGAGGTCAACAAGACCGCGCCGCTGGAGGCGATGGAGAAGGGCATGGCGATCCAGTCCGGCAACGACGCCGCGATCGCGCTCGCCGAACACATCGCCGGCACCGAGGCCGCGTTCGCCACGCTGATGAACGACTACGCCAAGCGCCTCGGCATGAAGAACACCCGTTTCGCCAACGCCACCGGCCTGCAGGCCGAGGGCCATTACGCGTCCGCCCACGACCTCGCGCTGCTCGGTCGCGCGCTGATCCGCGATTACCCGCAGCAGTACGCGTACAACAAGGTCCGCGAATTCACCGTCGGCCCGATCACCCAGCCCAACCGCAACCGCCTGCTGTGGCGCGACGAATCGGTCGACGGCATCAAGACCGGCCATCACTCCGCGGCCGGCTGGTGCCTGATGGCCTCGGCCAAGCGCGGCGACCAGCGCCTGATCAGCGTGGTCCTGCACGCCGCCAGCGACGACGAGCGCATGAACGATTCGCAGGCGCTGCTGAACTGGGGCTTCCGTTTCTACGAAACCCATCGCCTCTATCAGGCCGATACCGTCATCGCCAACCACAAGGTGTGGAAAGGCACCGCGGACGTGGTCAAGCTCGGGCTGGAACAGCCGCTGCTGGTGAGCACGCCGCGCGGCCGCTACGCCGACCTCAAGCCGCAGATGGACGTGCCCAAAACTCTCATCGCGCCGATCAAGGCCGGCCAGAAGATCGGCACCGTGCGGGTGATGCTGGACGGCAAGGTGGTGGTCGAAGCGCCGCTGGTCGCGGTCGAGGGCGTGGCCGAGGGCGGATTCTTCAAGCGTCTGTGGCACGAATTCCTGATGTGGTGGGAGTCGGTCTGACGCCGCACCACGCGCACGCCACGGGCCGGCATCGTCCGGCGAGGAGAGCGGGATGGATTTCAGCGAGTTCGTCGCCGTCGTCGGCGCGCAGAAAGAGCCCGAGCTGAAGGATTTCGAGCGTCTCTCGGTGTTCGCGTACACCGCCGAGAAGGACGTGCTGTGGACCGCGCTGGGCCACGCCGGCATCCATCCGATCTATCGCACGCTGCTGGTGCAGGCGCTGCATCGGCGCATGATCGAAGACCTCGAGCGCGAGCAGGCGCGCCAGCGCAGGCTGGAAGAAGAGGCGCGGCTGGAGGCGTCGAAAGACAAGGACCTACCGCCGCCGCGCAAGCGGACGCGCTGAGCGCACGATCGGGGAGGCCGACATGATCGTGCGCGCGCTCACGCCGATGCTGCGGACCTGGGATTTCCCGGGCACGCTCGCGTTCTATGCCGATGTGCTCGGTTTCGCCTGCGAGGCCGGCGGTGTCGAACACGGCTGGGCGGCGCTGCGGCGGGATGCGGTCGAGATCATGGTCTCCGTGCCGAACGCGCACTTCGAAGAGCGCGCCCCCGCATTCACCGGCTCGTTCTATCTGCGGGTCGAGAACGTCGACGCCTGGTGGGCGTCGGTCAAGGATCGCGCGAACGTCTGCTATCCGATCGCGGATTTCGATTACGGCATGCGCGAATTCGCGATCCACGACAACAATGGTTACCTTCTCCAGTTCGGGCGCCCGCTCGGTGGCGCGCCCATCCGCCGGGAGTGATCCGATGACGCACCGCAGCCGCCTCGCCGGCTTCATCATCGACTGCCAGACCGACGACCTCGACACCGCCACCCGCTTCTGGAGCGGCGCGTTGGGCCTGCCCATCGGCGAACTGTCGCCGGAGGAATCCGCGACCTACGCCAAGCTCGACGACGCGCCCGGCGACCTGCACATCGAAGTGCAGAAGGTGACGCACCCCTCGCGCGTGCACCTCGACATCGAGGCCGACGACGTCGATGCCGAAGTGCGGCGCCTCGAAGCGCTCGGCGCGAAACGCGTCGCCGCCGTCCACACCTGGGTGGTCATGGAAGCGCCCACCGGCCAACGCTTCTGCGTGGTGCGGATGAAACACCCGGAGCGCGGGGCGACGCCGAATGTCTGGTGAGCTGCGCGCCGGCGAGTCGCCTGCCCGGTGAGCCGCCGCGCGGCGTTCAGCAGAGACTGAACGCCGTCACTGTCTCGCGGTCGGCATGGATGTCCAGCATCCGGCCCGCGTCGTCGAAGAACACCAGATGGCCGTCGCTTTCGCGGAACTGCGGCGTGGCGCCGGCGGGCCAGTCCACCGTCGCGACGGTGTCGCCGCCGGCCATGCGGCTGACGGCGAAATGGGTCCGGTCCGGCGTGGACACGGCCACCACCAGGCCCTGTCGCGCGGCATGGCAGCCGATGCCGATCTGTTCCGCAGAGACGTGGCCGAAGCTGCGGCCGTCGCCCGCGGCGATCTCGATTTCGCGTCGCCGGCTTTGGGTGTCGAACGACACATGCAGGTGGGTTTCGCTCAGCGATTCGAGCATCGGTTGGCAGACGCCCCCGAAGGGCAGCAACAGACACGGCCGCTGCGGGTCGAGCTTCACGATTTCGCGGCTGGCCAGCCGTCGCGCCGGCAGGTGGTAAGTCCAGTGCTCGAAACCCAGCGGCGTGCGCATCAGATAAAGCTCGTACTGTGCGTCGTGGCGCGCCGCGACCAGCGGGCCGGGCAGATCGCCGACGTGCCAGATCACCTCGCGCAGCGACTTCGCGGTGTCGATCACCAGGATCCGGTTGTCGGCGACCACGCTCCATGCCGCACCGTCGAAGTTCGATGCGTGCGCATCCGCGCGCAGCGAGCCCAGATCGGCGACCGTCCGCCGCACCAGATCGAGCCGGCTCACCCGCGACAGCGTTTCGCGCCTCGCCACCGCCAGCGCGACCAGGCCGTTGTCCGCGATCACGAGTTTCTCGGCGGGCGTCGCATAGCGCTGCTGCACCCGGCCGCGCGCATCCACCACCGCCACGCCGGCTTCGCCGAGCGCGATCAGATAGCGCCGTTCCGGCAGCGGCACGACATCGTGGATGGCCATCAGTCCCGCCGAGGGCGCGGCGAACGCGCGTGCCGATCTGCGTTCCCACAGCGACGTGCGCTGCGACGCGGGCGGCAGCGACCACGCCGGCAGATCGGCCTTGAGATACGGATCGCCGCCGAAGCTCAGCAGTTTGTTGAGCCGGGATTTGCCGAGCAGGTTGCGTCCGGCCGCACGGTCGCCCGCGATCGCCGGCAGGAGCGCGTTGGCGATCGCGGCGATCGCCGGCGTGCGCTGCGGCGCGGTCAGCAATGCTTCGGCCAGCGCGGAGCGCGCCTCGGCGGCGGCCTCCGTATCGGCGGGATCGTCGCCCGGCCGCGCCAGCGCGCGGATGCGGTCGCCATGGCGTTCCAGGGTGTCCGGCAGCCGTTCGGCGCGACGCACCAGCGCGCGCGCCGACAGCGTTTCGCCGGCCTCCTCGGCGATGCGCAGCCATTCGATGGCCAGCGCGCGCGCTTCGGGCAGCGGCCACACCGCGTCCATCGCCGCCAGCCACTCGCCGCGATCCGCCAGCGATTCCCCCCAGAGCAGGCGCAGTTTCCGCGCCTGTTCCGGATGCTGCTGTTCCATCGCGGACACCGCGGAGGCGAACACGCCGTCGCGGCGCGCGATCTGCACCGCGCGGGTCCAATCCCCTGCGAGCAGCAACAGCCGCACCGTCGTGGCCGCCGGCATGTCCCAGGCCATCGACAGCTCCGCCGCCTGCGCGTGCCGGTCGTGGCGCTCCAGATAGTCCAGGCATTCCTGGCGCGCGTTCAGCAGTTCGCCGAGCACGAACACCGCTTCGTCGATGCGGCCCTCGCGATCCAGTCGCTCGAAACTGCGGCGATACATCTCGCGCAGATGCGCGCGCACCATCTCGTCGAGATGCACGTTGACGCTGGGGCCCGTGTCGGTGCCCAGGCGCAGGTCGCCGCGACGCCCGGGCGTGCCGAAGGCCTGTCCCAGCGAAGCGCCGGTGGCGTCGATCGGCAGCGCATGGCGCAATGCTTCGCCGAGATCGCCGTCCTCGAAGCGTTTCATCATCCGCCGCAGATACGCGCCCTGGCGCCAGCCGATCAGGCGCGACGCGCGGGTGGCGATGGCCAGCCGGGTCAGCGCGTCGCGCAGCGCCGACGGCGGCGTCGGCGCGCGCCGGGCCTGTACACCGCCGCCCGCGGCCACCCCGTGCCCCGACGCGCTTTTGCCGGGCATGCCGTGCGCGCCGCTGCCGAGCCAGCGCAGCACGCGACCGAACAGATCCTCGCCCGTGCGCCGGCCGTCGGCCGTCGCGATCGGCGTGCGCTGGCGCGTGCGTGCGTCGGCGAGGATCCGTTTCAGGAATTCTTCGCGTTCTTCGCTGGGCGGCGGAATCCGGTCGCCGAGCACTTCGCGCACGCCCTTGCCGCGCAGGACCGGCAGCGCGGGCGGCGCGAGGGTCGCGCTGCAGTCGAAGGTGTCGTGCAGCGTGAAATCGCCGATCTCGACCCAGACCGAGAGATCGAGCGGCACGCCGTCGGCGAGGCGCAGTCCGCAGGGGCGCGCGCCGCGCACCAGCACCAGATCGAAGCCGCGCACGCGCTGCAATTCGTCCGCGGCCAGCGGCGCGCTGCCGAGCGGGCCCTGCGCGCCGGCATCGTGTCTGCCCGAATCGTGCCTGCCCGAATCGTGCTTGCCCGAATCATGCCGCAGCGCGCACAGCGCCAGCCCGGGCAGCGTCGCGCAGTCGGCGAGCGTCGCCTGCGGAAAGCGCAACAGGTCGCCGTCGGCGAACCGCAGCGCCTGCGCGCCGCTGCGCCATGCGCCGAGCATGCGCGCCACGCGCGCGATCTCGTCGAAGCGCGCGGCATCGAACCACAGCGCCGCGACCGGTTGCACGCCGCGCCACAGCGGCAGGCGCACCGCGTCGTCGTTCGCGACCGCGTCGATGGCGTCGGCGTCAGTCCGCATCCAGCACCTCGCCTTCGCCGTTCCACGCCATCGGGCGCTGGCCTCCGGGCGTGATCACCACCAGCCGCCGATGCTCGGTGACCGCCGCCACCACGTCGCAATCGCTGCCCACGCCGACCGTCGCGATCGGCACGTCGGCGTGATACAGCAGCCACTGCTCCTCCGCACCGATCAGCATCAGACGGCGCCGGTCCGGCGACAGCGCGACCAGGCCGTAATCGGCGCTGTCCGGCGATCGCACCAGGCCGAACACCTGCCACTTCGCGCCGACCGCGATCCGCACCTGCCTGCAGATGTTGCCGTAGCCGCGGCGCTCGAAGACCATCCATGCGCCGCCGTCGCCGCTGCCGTGTTCCGGGATGCACCAGGCGCCGGACCAGTTCACGTTGCCGCCGCGCGCGCCCGACGCGACGTTGCCATGGATCCAGGTCCGCACCGGGCGTCGCGGGGCCTCGCCTTCGCCGATCACGCGATCCACGGTGGTGAAGCGATCGTGCATCACCAGTTCCATGCGTTGACGACCGTAGCGGACGTAGACGAGGCGTTCGCCGTCCGCGCGCGCGATCGCCAGCACGTCGTGCTCGAACACCTCGTGCTGCGCCGCCGTGCCCTGGCCGCGCGCGGGATCGCCGCGCCAGCGCAACAGATGCCCGGCGCCGTCGAGCACGTAGACGTCGTGCGGCTTGCGCGTGCCGGTGAGCCACACGCAGGGGCGCCAGTGCGCCTGTCCCGGCGGCGCCTGGAACTCGCGGTTGTCGGGGCGGACGCGGGTGCGGAAACCCTCGAAATTCCAGAAATGCAGATGTTCCCGGTCGGCGATGATGCCCGCGAAATGTTTCGTGCCCAGCGCGGCGCACAGCAGCTCGCGGCCGCGCGTCCACGCCATCGATCGCGCACCGGTCCGCACCTCGCCGTCGTGTCGCGGCAGCGTGTAGAGCATCGCCATGCTTTCGTCGAGCAGCGGCACCGCGATGCGTTCGCCGCCGGGTCCGATCAACGGCGGCTGGCGCAGCGACAGCCGCGCGCCCCGCGCCTCTTCTTCGACCGGAACCGGCGTCACCTCGAACGCGAACTGGCCGCGCAGCAGTTTCGCCGCCGCGCCGGTGGGCGGCAGCGGCAGGGCCACGTCGCGACGGCCGCCGGGTCCCGCGATCGTCACCGCCAGCGCGCCCAGCCATTCGCGACGGATGTCGACGCGATGGGTGAAATCGTCGCGCTCCTGCGCAACGGCCGCGACGTCGCCGATCCGCCAGCATTCGCCGTGGCCGCGGCGGTCGCCGGCCAGTGCCGCACGCCACGCCGTCGTGGCCGCCGCATCCGCATGCACCAGCGTGCGCCGCGCCAGGAACGCCTTCAGGCGCTGCGGGCTTTCCGCGGGATGCAGTGCCGTCGGTTCGGCCAGCGTGCCCCAGCGGAATTCCAGACCGGCCGCCTCCGCGCGTCGTGCGAGCAGGATCCACAGCGCGACCTGCACCAGCCGCGGTGCGCCCAGCTGCGCCGGACCGGTGTCGAACAGCGCCACGATCCGCGCATCGGCCCTGCGCACTTCGCGGCGCGGCGACAGGAACAGATGTTCGCCGCTGCTCGCACGGCGCAGGAATTCGTCCGGCGCCGCGTCGGCCACGGCCCATTCGCTGAGCAGCAACCGGTGGTACGGGCCGCGTCGCCGCAGATCGTCGATCCCGACCGGTTCCTCGTCGCCGCGCAGCCGCGGTCCGCGGAACGCGCCGAGCGCGGCCTCCAGTCGCGGCAGCAGATCGCCCATCGCGGCGATCTGTTCCGGCGACAGCCATTCCAGCCATGGTCGCCACGGGCGCAGCGCGGCCGGCAACGTCACCGGCGCGGGCAGCGGTGTGCGCGCATCGCTCATGACGCGTCCCAGTGCGCGGCGATCCGCGCCAGCACCGCGGTATCGGCCGGCAGCAGCCGATGCAGCGGCACCAACTGCGCCGGATCGGGCCAGAGCAGCAGCGGCTTCTGCGGATACCTGCGCGCGATCGCCGCCGCCAGCAGATCCAGCGCGATGTCGGGCCGCTGCAGCGTCGGCAGCCACAGCGTCGGCGCATCGGCGCGCGGCGCGGCGTAACGCGCGCCCGCCACCCAGGGCAGGGCATCGGCGGGGCCGGTCAACAGCAGCAGATCCTGATGCGCGGTGACCTGCCACGGCACCGTCGCCTGTCGGCCCTCGCATGCGATCGCCGCCGCATGCGCCTTCGCGAACAGCGCGCGCGCCACCGCACCGCAGCCGACCACGCCGGTCGCGCTCGGCACATCGGTTTCCTCGCGCCAACGCCAGCGCATCGCCGCGGCGTCGCTCAATCCGCGGCCGACGCCACCGCCGCCAATCGCGCGCGGGTCTCGGCCAGCGCGGACGGCAAGGCGTCGGTGGCGAAGTTCGCGTCGATCTCGCGCAGCAGCGCTTCGGCGAGGGTCGCTTTCACCGTGGGTGCGTGATCGCCGTCGAGACAGTCGCGCGCGGCTTCGATCAGGCGAGACACCCGCGACATCGGCTGCAGCGTCGCCTGTTCCACCGCCGCGTGCAGGGTCGGATGCGCCGCCACCGCCAGCCGGTCGCGCAGCGCTTCGCGCGCGCTCAGCTGACTCTGCTGGGTCGGCATCACGTAGAACAGCGGCCACAGATCGGCTTCGGTGGCGCGCGTGCGTCCGGCCAGCACGGTCGCCGCGGCCACCAGCCGCTGCGCCTTCACGATCCGCCGGTCCGACAGCCCCAGTCCCGCCGCGCGCAGCTGGCGCACGGCCGCGGCCAGCGCGCCGCGCGCGTCGTCCATCGCCACCGTGGCCACCGCATCGCACAGCGCACCCAGCTGCGACAGATCGGCGCAGGGCGCGGTCGGCACGCGCTCGCTGTCCCAGCCGCCGCGCAGCAGCGCTTCCAGCTGGTTGTCCGGCACCGGTTCCACGAACAGATGCAGCAGGAAGCGATCGGCGAACGCGGCCAGCGACTCGTCGTCCGGCAATGCGTTCGCCGCGCCCACGCACACGCGCAGCGGGCACTGGTGCACGGTCTGGCCGCGGCGGAAGCGGCGTTCGTTGAGAATGCCCAGCAGCGTGTTCAGCACGGCGGTCGAACCGAGGAACACTTCGTCGAGGAACACCACGTCCGCTTCCGGCAGCATGCCGGTCACGTCGGTTTCCACCACGCCCTCGCGCAGCTTGCGCAGGTCCACCGGCCCGAACAGTTCCGACGGTTCGGTGAAGCGCCCCAGCAGGTATTCGAAATAGCGTCCGCCCAGCGCGCCCGCGACCCGGCGCACGATCGCGCTCTTCGCGGTGCCCGGCGGGCCGATCACCAGCAGATGTTCCTGCGCCACCGCCGCCAGCACGATCAGTTCGGCCAGCTGTTCGCGGCCGACCATGCCGCGGGTGGCGGTCTGCACCACCTCGCGCAGGCGTGCGGCGGTGTCGGAAAGGGATGCGGTCATGCGCGCGTGCCTTGAATGAAAAAGAGGATGCGGAAACTCAGCCGCGCCGGCGCAGCCACGCCCGGCGCACGAAGAACGCCAGTGTCATCATCGCCAGCCACACGCCGTAACCGACCGAAGTCGCCAGCACCTGCGGCCACATGTGGCCGTGCCGACGGTCCGCGATCTCCATCGACCAGTGCATCGACAGCAGGAACGCGGCCGTCGCGAGCGCAAGTGCGCCCAGGTCGAACACGATCCGTGCGGCGGGGCGCGGTCGGCGCGGGTAGATCCAGTACAGCGCGCCGAGGATCAGGAACCACGGCAGGAACAGGATCAGGGCGAGGTTGAGTTCGACGGTGGGGTGCATGGCGTGCGGTCTCTCAGCCGGTCTTGCTTTGCGCGCGTTCGTCTTCGGCGCGCTTGAGCGCATCCAGCGCGGCGCCGGCTTCCGGCGTCTGCACTGCGATGATGGCTGTCGCCGCCGACAACGCAGCGCCGCCTTCCTGCCTGAAGCGCGCGACCCAGGCGCCGGCATCCTTCGGGTTCTCGAAGCCGATGCTCTGCAACAGCACGGCGTCGCCGTCGGCCAGCTTGAAATAGAACTTCCCGTCCTTTTCGCGATACTGCTTCAACTGCGGCAGCGCAGCGGTTTTCTCCTTCTCGGCCTTCGGCGCATCGCCGGCCTTCGAGAGATCGCGCAGTCCCACCGCTTCGCGCAGCGTGCGCAGCAGTGGGGTGGCGTGGCGTTCGCGCAGCGCGACGGCGTTGTCGCGCAGTTGTTCCTCGATGACCGCGGGTTTCGCCATCAGCTCGTTGTAGCGTTCGCGCAGCGGCGCGACTTCCTGGTCGATGCGGTCGAACAGCGTCTGCTTCGCATCGCCCCAGCCGATGCCGTCGGCGAAGGCGGCGCGCATCGCCGCGGTCTCCTCGGCGCTCGCGAACGCCTGATAGAGCTGGAACAGCGCCGAGCCCTCGGTGTCCTTCGCTTCGCCCGGTGCGCGCGAATCGGTGACGATCGAGAAGATCAGCTTCTTCAGCTGCTCGCGCGGGGCGAACAGCGGGATGGTGTTGTCGTAGCTCTTCGACATCTTGCGGCCGTCGAGGCCGGGCAGGGTGGCGACGTGTTCCTCGATCGCCGCTTCCGGCAACGTGAAGAAGGTCTTGCCGACCGGCTCGCCGTACAGATGGTTGAAGCGCTGCGCGAAATCGCGCGCCATCTCGATGTGCTGGATCTGGTCGCGGCCCACCGGCACCTTGTGCGCGTTGAAGATCAGGATGTCCGCGGCCATCAGCACCGGATACATGAACAGGCCGGCGGTGATCGCGTTGTCGTCGTCCTCGCCTTCGGCGCGGTTGCGGTCGACCGCGGCCTTGTAGGCGTGCGCGCGGTTGAGGATGCCCTTGCCGGCCACGCAGGTCAGGAACCAGGTCAGCTCGGTGGTTTCGACGACGTCGCTCTGGCGATAGAACCACACGCGGTCCTGGTCCGGCTGCAGGCCGCAGGCCAGCCAGCTCGCGGCGATCTCCAGCGTCGAACGCTGCACCTTGGTCGGGTCCTGCACCTTGATCAGCGCATGGAGGTCGGCCAGGAAATAGAAGTTCTGCACGTCGGGGCTGCGGCTGGCGGCCACCGCCGGGCGGATCGCGCCGACGTAGTTGCCCAGGTGCGGCGTGCCCGAGGTGGTGATGCCGGTGAGGATGCGCGTGGAAGTCATGGGGCGGCGGAATCGGGTCGGCAGCGGAAGCGGCCGGTCAGTTTACCCGCGGCTGAATGCGGGCGTCCCATTCGCCGCTGCGGCTGCAACCCCGTTCATCGGGCCTGCGCGTTCATGGGGGTGTCCGAACCGGACATCCCACACGGAGCCCCGTCATGTTGCGCCCCACCGCCCTGCTGCTCGCCGCCCTCGTTTCCGCCACCGCCTGCGCGCCGCTGTCGGCGCAGCCGCTGGTCGATGTGGACATCGTCGACCGCGATACCGGCGAATGGCTGCCCGAATACCGCCACCGCGGCCGCGACTGGGTGCCGGGCACTCCGGGCCACCGCTACGGCGTGCGCCTGACCAACACCACCGGCGAGCGCGTGCTCGTGGTGCTGTCGGTGGATGGCGTGAACGCCATCAGCGGCGAAACCGCCGCCGCCAACCAGACCGGTTACGTGCTGGGCCCGTGGCAGAGCACCGAGATCACCGGCTGGCGCAAATCGTGGCAGGACGTCGCCCAGTTCTACTTCACCGACCTGCCCGACAGCTATGCCGCGCGCACCGGCCGCCCCGACAACGTCGGCGTGATCGGCGTGGCGGTCTTCCGCGAACGCGCGCAGCCGCAACCGTATTACGCGCCGCCGGTCGCCCGCGACAACGAATACGACGACCGTTATCGCGGCCGCAACGAAAGCAAATCGGCGCCCGCCGCCGCGCCGCAGGCCTCGCGTCGCGCCGCCGAAGCCGCCGATTCGGCCAGCGGCGTCGGCCAGAGCATCGGCACCGGCCACGGCCAGCGCGAATGGGCGCCGGTCAGCCGCACCGATTTCGTCCGCGCCTCGCGCACCCCGGCACAGGTGGTGCAGGTCCGCTACGACGACATTCCGAACCTGGTCGCGATGGGCGTGATGCCGCGCCCCTACCGTTACGACGACGGCTACCGTCGCGGCCAGCCGCAGGCCTTCCCGAACGGTTTCGCCGCTGATCCCCCGGGCCGCTGGTAAATCTTCCACTGGACGCACGACGGGCCGGCCTCGCCGGCCCGTTTCGTTTGCGTCGCGACCCGCGCCCGCCCGCGTCGTTTATCCTCCTCGCGAGCCGAAACGCAGGGGAATGCGTCGATGATCCGAGGTCTGTTTCGCGCAGGGAGCTGTGCGCTGCTGTTGTGGGCAGGCGCGCTGTCCGCCGCCGAACCGGCAGCCACCGCAGCCGCATCCGTGGCCCCCGTCGATCTGGCGCCCTTTCTGCGCAGGGACGCGTATCTGCAGATCAAGATCTCGCCCACCGGCGAATACTATGCGGCGACGGTGCCGCTGGAAGACCGCACCATCCTGGTGGTGATCCGCCGCGCCGACAAGAAGCCCATCGCCAAGATCGAAGACAAGGAAGACACCGTCGTTGCCGACTTCTGGTGGGTCAACGACCATCGCGTGATGGCCGGCATGGCCAGGAAATACGGCCGCAACGATGTCCCGTCGGCGACCGGCGAACTCGTCGCGATCGATGCCGACGGTTCGCGTTCCATATGGTTGACCGGGCCGACCGATTACAGCTACGCGCTGTTGCACGATACCTTGCGTGCGGACCCCGACAACGTGTTGATCACGGTCGTGCCCTACGGCGCGCAGACCGAGACATCGCTCGAAAAGATGAACGTCTACACCGGCGTGCGCGCGCCGGTGTCCGCGGCACCGGTGACCAATGCCGTGTTCACCAGCGACCAGCGCGGCCATGCGCGCTTCGCGCGCGGCGGCGGCAAGGACAATCTCAGCAAGCTGTATTACCGCGATGCCGGCAACAAACCGTGGCGCCTGATCAACGACGAGTCCGTCAGCGGCGTGCGGGAGATCGCGATGGGATTTTCGCCGGATGGCAGGATCGCGTACCTGCAGGTCGAGCAGGCACGCGGGCCGGATGTCGTCATGGCGATGGACACCGCGACCGGCGCGCGCACCGAGCTGTTGCGCGATCCCGTGGCCGATCCCCATGCGCTGCTGGAGGCGGTCGACGGGGACACGCCGGTCGGTGCGCTGTACGTGCATGGCACCAGCAGCACCCGATTCTTCGATCCGGCAGAGCCGACCGCGAAATATTACCGCCAGCTGGAGAAGGCGTTCCCGGGGCACACCGTCCTGCTGACATCGGCCACCGACGACGGCCGGCTGCTGCTGTTCGCGGTATGGAGCGACCGCAACCCGGGCGATTTCTATCTCTACGACACCGTCGCGAAGAAGGTCGATCCGGTGTTCAGCCGGCGTCTCTGGTTCGATCCCGACCAGCGTCCGCCCACGCGCAGCGTGGAGATTCCGGCGCGCGACGGTCTGATGTTGCATGGTTACCTGACGCTGCCGCTGTCGAGCCCCCGGGATGCGGGTTTGCCGCTGGTCGTGCTGCCGCACGGCGGCCCGTTCGGCGAGTTCGACACCCCCTGGTTCGACGACGACGCGCAATTGCTGGCCGAAGCCGGCTATGCCGTGCTGCGGGTGAACTATCGGGGATCCGGCAACTACGGGCGCGCATTCATGCATGCCGGCGCCCGCGAATGGGGCGGCAGGATGCAGCAGGATCTCACCGACGCCACGCGTTGGGTCATCGCGCAGAAGATCGCGGATCCGGCGCGCGTCTGCATCTACGGCGCCAGCTATGGCGGTTACGCCGCGTTGATGGGCGCCGCCACCGAGCCCGACCTGTACCGCTGTGCGGTGGGCTATGTCGGCGTGTACGACCTGGAAAAGTTGCATCGCGACGTATCGAAGCGCGGTGGCGGTATGGGCAACTGGGCCGACGCTTGGATCGGTCCGCGCGATGGCCTGGGCGCCGTGTCGCCCACCGCGCTGGCCGACCGGATCAGGGCCCCGGTGTTCCTCGCCGCGGGCGGCAAGGACCGGCAGGCGCCGATCGAGCACACCGAACGCATGGAGAAGGCGCTGAAGAACGCCGGCGTGCCGGTGGAAACCCTGTACTACCCGTACGAAGGCCACGGTTTCTACACCGAGGAGCACCGGCGCGAGTACTACACGAGGCTGCTGGCGTTCCTCTCGCGCCACCTCGGTGGCGCGACGGCGAAATAAGCTGGATCGATTGGCGGATCGATCCGGAGCGGATCACTCCGCGCCGCGCAGATACGGTTCGACCGTGCCCTTGACCTTCATCGTCATCGGCTGGCCGCGACGGTCGAGCGCCTTGCCGGCGATGACGCGGACCCAGCCTTCGCTGACGCAGTATTCCTCGACATTGGTGCGCTCGACGCCGTTGAAGCGGATGCCGATCCCGCGTTCCAGCAGGGCTGCATCGTAGAACGGGCTGCGCGGATCGTTGGAGAGGCGGTCGGGAAGCGTGTCGGTCATGGCGGGCAACGGGCGAGATGCGGAAGGCGCATAGGATACCCCGGGCCGCCGCGGCCCGGCCGCGACTCAGAACGCGGTCTCGCCGCGCGCCAGCGGGTCGGGCAGGGGTTCGCCCTCGCCCACGAAACCCAGCGACACCGAATTCAGGCAATAACGAAGGCCGGTCGGCCGCGGGCCGTCGGGAAAGACGTGGCCGAGGTGCGACTCGCAGCGTGCGCAGACGATCTCGATCCGGACCATGCCGTGGCTGGTGTCGCGGATGTTCTTCACGTGTTCGGTGGCGAAGGGCGCGAAGAAACTCGGCCAGCCGGTGCCGGAATCGAATTTCGTGCTGGAACGGAACAACGGTAGTCCGCAGAAACGGCAGACGTAGGCGCCCTCGCGCTTGTTGTCGAGGAACACGCCGCAGAACGGCGCCTCGGTGCCGTGCGACAGCAGCACGCGGCGTTCCTCGGGCGAGAGCGCGGCGGCGAGCGCGACGCGCTGGTCGGCGGTGGGCGGGGTCAGGTCGAAATCGGGCATGCGGGGCTCCGGGCGGAAGGCGGGGACGGGTCGATGTCAGGAGGCGTCATCGGCGCCGCCGGTTGCGTGGCCGCTCCATTGCCGCCGCGCGTTGGCGATGATCGCGCGCATCCGGGTGCGGTCCTCGTGCCGCGACACCGGGGTCGCACCCAGCGTCAGCGCGCGTTCGCGCAGGGCGCTGTCGATGTCGTAGTGCGCGCCGCTGCGCTTGTCCTGGAAGGCGCGACGCGGAATGCCCAGGCGCGCGGCGAAGGCGTGCAGTTCGTCCAGTTCGTCGGCCATGAGATGCGCCCAGCGCCGGCCGCGCCAGCGGAACACAGCGTTGTCGACGTAAACGGCCATGGCCACAGTGAACCACGCCCGCGGCCCATCCGGCAAAGCGCGACGCTTTCCTGCATCCTGACATGGGCTGCCGGCGAGGCCATCAGCTTTGATTCCCGGTCGCGCGCCCTCATGATGATGCGATGACCACGCCCCCCGTCGCACCGCAGACCGCCGAACAGACCTCGCCGCTGGTCGTCGCCCAATCCGCCACCGCCCGCGGCGAATGGCAGATCCTGCGCGAGCTCACCCCGTATCTGCGCCCGTTCATGGGCCGGATCCTGTTCGCGCTGGGCCTGGTCGTCGCCGGGAAACTGGCGGGTCTCGCGGTGCCGATGGTGCTCAAGAAACTGGTCGATGCGCTGGGCATGGAACAGGCGTCGGTGGCCCTGGTCATGCCGGTGGGACTGCTGCTCGCCTACGGCGCGTCGCGCGTGGGCATGACCCTGTTCACCGAGGTGCGGCAGATCGTGTTCGCGCGGGTGATGGCGCGGGTGTCGCGGCGGGTGACGCTGCAGGTCTTCCGCCATCTGCACGCGCTGTCGCTGCGGTTCCACCTGGCGCGCCGCACCGGCGGCGTCGCCCGCGACGTCGAACGCGGCGGCACCGCGATCGCCGATCTGCTGGACTGGATGATCTACACCATCCTGCCGACCCTGTTCGAGATCGTGCTCGTCACCGGCGTGCTGGTGTGGATGTACGACTGGGGATTCGCGGCGATCGTGCTGGCGACGCTGGTCGCCTACATGGTCTTCACCTTCATGATCACCGAATGGCGCACGCGCTACTACCGCGCCGCGGTCGAGGCCGATACCCGCGCCAACGAGCGCGCGGTGGACTCGCTGCTGAACTACGAGACGGTGAAGTACTTCGGCAACGAAGAGCACGAAGCGCGGCGTTACGACATGAGCCTGCAGCATCGCGAGGAAGCGCAGGTGATGAGCCGCAAGACCCTCGGTCTGCTCAACCTCGGCCAGGTCACGATCGTGTCGCTGGGCGTGACCGCGATGATGTGGCGCGCGGCCGCGGGCGTGGTCGACGGCACGATGACCATCGGCGGGCTGGTGTTCGTCAATGCGGTGCTGCTGCAACTGTCGGCGCCTCTGAACCTGCTCGGCATGATGTATCGCGAGGTGAAGCAGGCCTTCACCAATCTCGAACGCCTGTTCGGCCTGCTCGACGAGAATCTCGACGTGAAGGATCGCGACGATGCGGTGCCGCTGCAGGCGCATCGCCCGCGGGTTACGTTCGAGAAGGTCCGCTTCGGTTACGACCCGCGCCGCGAGATCCTGCGCGAGATCGATTTCGAAGTGCCGGCCGGCGGCACCGTGGCGGTGGTCGGGCATTCGGGCTCGGGCAAATCCACGCTCGGCCGCCTGCTGTACCGGTTCTACGACGTGGATTCTGGTCGGATCGCGATCGAAGGCGACGACGGCGCGCTGCGCGATCTGCGCGACTACACCCAGGCTTCGCTGCGCAAGGCGATCGCGATCGTGCCGCAGGACACCGTGCTGTTCAACGACACCATCCACTACAACATCCTCTACGGCCGTCCCGATGCGAGCCGCGAGGAAGTGGAAGCCGCGGCGAAGGCCGCGCATATCCACGACGCCATCCTGCGTCTGCCGGACGGTTACGACACCGAAGTCGGCGAGCGCGGCCTGAAGCTGTCCGGCGGCGAGAAGCAGCGGGTCGCGATCGCGCGCGCGCTGCTCAAGAATCCCGCGATCCTGATCTTCGACGAAGCGACGTCGGCGCTGGACTCGAAATCCGAACAGGCGATCCAAGCCGAGCTCGATCGGATCGCCGAGGGTCGCACCACGATCGTGATCGCGCATCGACTGTCGACGGTGATGAACGCCGACGAGATCCTGGTGATGGACCAGGGCCGGATCGTCGAGCGTGGCCGCCATGCCGAACTGCTCGCGCGCGAAGGCGCCTACGCGCAGATGTGGCGGCTGCAGCAGCAGGAGCGCAACGCGGAAACGGTCGAGGCGTGAGCGCCTGTTCAACGCGTTCGGCCGGAGCATCGGTAGAGCGCCCTGACCCGTCATTCGGCGGTTGAACAGCGGATTGCTGTTTCACGAAAAAGCAGCGAACTCAGGCCGCTCGACCGGGCATGTTGCCGAAGACCCTGTGGGAGCGACGGAAGTCGCGACGAACTGCGGGTCAACCAGCGGGTCATGCCGCTCGGGAAAGCGTCGCGACTTCCGTCGCTCCCACAGGGGGCTCCCCTGACTTGGCCAGTACCCTGGCAGAGAGTTCTGTTGCCCGGATGCGCGAGCGAGACCGTTTCCATCGTTGAATCGATGCCATCCATGGCGATGCGTTGCGGGCTTCGGGTCGCCCGGCCCGCACATCCCTGTGCGGGCGTTCGGGACAACTGCGCGGCAGTGCCGCGCAAGCGTCCGTGGCATTCGATCATTGCCGTGATGCCATCCATGGCGATGCGTTGCGGCTTCGGGTCGCCCGGCCCGCACATCCTTGTGCGGGCGTTCGGCACAGCGCGCGGCAGTGCCGCGCAAGCGCTGTGCCTCACCCCTTGATGCAGACCACCTGGCGGAGGGTGTGCACGACTTCGACCAGATCGGACTGCGCCGCCATCACCGCGTCGATGTCCTTGTACGCGGCCGGCGATTCGTCGATCACGCCCGGGTCCTTGCGGCATTCGACGTGCGCGGTGGCCTCGCGGTGCTGCTTCAGCGTGATGGTCTGCTTCGCCGCGGTCCGGCTCATCGTCCGGCCCGCGCCGTGGCTGCAACTACAGAAGCTGTCCGGGTTGCCCTTGCCGCGGACGATGTAGCTCTTCGCGCCCATACTGCCCGGGATGATCCCGAGTTCGCCCGCGCGTGCGCTGACCGCGCCCTTGCGGGTGACCAGCAGGGATTCGCCGAAGTGTTCCTCGCGCTGCACGTAGTTGTGATGGCAGTTCACCGCCATCCTGTCGAGCTGGAACTTCGGCAGACGGTGACGCATTTCGTGCAGGACCCGCGCCATCATCGCCTCGCGGTTGGCGCGGGCGTAGTCCTGCGCCCACGACACCGCTTCCACGTAATCGTCGAACAGCGCCTCGCCTTCCATGAAGAACGCCAGATCGCGATGCGGCAGATGGAAGCCCAGCGTCCGGCGTTCCAGTTCCCGACGCGCGCGTTCGATGAAATAGGTGCCGATCAGGTTGCCGGTGCCGCGCGAGCCCGAGTGCAGCATCACCCACACCGCGCCCGCTTCGTCCAGGCAGATCTCGATGAAGTGGTTGCCGCCGCCGAGCGTGCCGATCTGCCGGTCCAGCTTGTCGGTGCGGATCTGCCGGTGTTTCGCCTTGATCGCATCGAGCCGTTGCGCCAGCCCGGATTGCGCGAGCCGGGTTTCGAGGCTGTCCGGCAGCCGGCGGTGTTCGCCGCCGTTGCCGTTGCCCACCGGCACGCTGCGTTCGATCGAATTGCGCAGCTGCGCGAGCGAGTCCGGCAGATCCTCGGCGCGCAGCGTGGTCCGCACCGCGGCCATGCCGCAACCGATGTCGACGCCGACCGCCGCCGGGATGATCGCGCCGCGGGTCGGAATGACCGAGCCCACGGTCGCGCCCTTGCCGAGGTGCACGTCCGGCATCACCGCGACCCATGGCCCGACGAACGGAATGGCCGCGAGGTTGTGCAACTGCTGTCGCGCCTCGGGTTCGAGCGGCACGCCGTTCACCCAGCCCTTGATCGGCACCGGGCTGCCTTCGGCATGCAGGAGTTGGAAAGAAGCGTTCATGGTCTTGTCCAGTGCGCGCGGTCGCGCGCGTATGTCGATGTCGTCGTGTCGATGCGGGATGCCGTTGTGGCCGCCGTCACGCAGCGGCATGGATGCAACCCGATTCGACGATGGCAGTATCCGCTTCGTGCGCCGCCCGCGTCGAAGCACCACAACGCACGCGAATGCGCTGGCAGCCAGCCCTTGGCCTCGGCATGGGGATTGGTGCCGGGTGCTTCAGGGCGAAGCGGATCGAAGAGTGGAGAAATGCGAACGCGCAGATGGGGTGTTGGAATGAGAACCCGCAAACGAAACGCCCCCGGAGGTCGTCCGAGGGCGTTCGCGTTCCTCGGAGATCGGATCGACCGATCTCCGCGAAGGAAGATCAGTCTTGGCGGCGGTCGAAGCCGGATTTCGCCTGCTGCGTGCAGCCGATCGCATCGCGGCGGATGCGCGAAGGTTCGGGGCGGCGGTGGAGATGGAGAGCGGCGTTCATCGGGAAAATCCGGCGGAATCTCGTGACGGTCGTGCAGCGCGTGCTGCGATCGGCGCGCACATTACACCCGGCATTTTCGGATTGCAAACATTTTTTTCACAATTCGGCGGCGGCATGCCGAAGTCATTTCGAGAACAAGCGAGGTACGGGTCGGCCACACACAGACGACGCGCAAAAAAAAACAGGGCGACCGGAGTCGCCCTGCAGAGCACCACGCATCGGGGGGAGGCGTATCGCGGATCCGTGTCGCAAAAACGGATAGGAAAAACGGTTCGAGGAACTGGTTCGAGAAGCGGGTTCGAGAAAAAGGTTTGAGAAGCGGGTTCGATGCGGCTCGCCGCGGTTACGGCAGCAGCACCTTGTCGATCACGTGGATCACGCCGTTGCTCTGGTAAACGTTCGCGATGGTGACCTTGGCGGTGTTGCCCTTCGCGTCGGTCACCGAGACGTCCTTGCCCGCGCTCTTGAAGGTCAGCGTTCCGCCCTGCACCGTCGCGTAGGTGGCGGTGCCGTTGCCGGCCTTGATCTTCGCGGCGATGGCCTTGGCGTCGATGCGGCCCGGGACCACGTGATAGGTCAGCACGCCGGTCAGCGTGCCCTTGTTCTCGGGCTTGAGCAGCGTGTCGACGGTGCCGGCCGGCAGCGCGGCGAACGCGGCGTTGGTCGGTGCGAACACGGTGAACGGGCCCTTGCCTTTCAGCGTCTCGACGAGCCCGGCGGCCTTGACCGCGGCGACCAGCGTGGTGTGATCCTTCGAGTTGACCGCGTTGTCGATGATGTCCTTCGTCGGCAGCATCGGCGCGCCGCCGACCATGGGATTCTCGTGGTGGCCGGCCTGGGCGGCGAAAGCGAGGGTGAAGGTGGCGGCCAGCGCGGCCGTGAGCAGTGTCGTTTTCATCGCGTGTGTTCTCCGTGGGGGAAGGGCGACCGGCGTCTCCGCGATCCGAGGGGAGATCGGAGCGTCGCGGAGAACCGGTACGGAGAGCTTTACGCGGCGACGTCTTCGCCGGATGCAGTCGGGATGCGATCGATGCGAAAAAAATCGCCTTTCCGGGCGAAGGCGCCGCATACGCGTTGCGGCGCCGCACGGATGCAGCGATGCGAAACGCGTTCATCCGTCGGTGTTATTTCAGCAGCGGCGCCAGCGCGGGCCAGACGTGATCGCGCAGTTTCGGCTGTGCGGCGGCGGTGGGGTGGATGCGATCGGCCTGGAAGGCGCGATCGTCGAACGCGACCGGTTCGAGCAGGAACGGCACGAACGCGGTCTTGTGCTGCTGCGACAGGTCGCGGAACGTGCGTTCGAAGCCCTGCGTGTAATCGGGGCCGTAATTCGGCGGCAGGCGCATGCCGATCAGCAGCACCTTCGCGTTCGCGGCCTTCGCCGCGACGATCATCTTCGCGAGGTTCGCGCGGGTCTGCGTCAACGGCAGGCCGCGCAGGCCGTCGTTGCCGCCGAGTTCGATCACTACCACCGACGGCTTGTGACGTTTCAGCTCGGCGGCGATGCGCGATGCGCCACCGGCGGTGGTTTCGCCGCTGATGCTGGCGTTGACCACGCGCCAGCCCGGTTTTTCCTTCGACACTTTCTGCGCGGTCAGCGAGACCCAGCCCTGCGATGCGGCGAGGCCGTAGCCCGCGGACAGCGAGTCGCCCATCACCAGCACGCTGCGCTGCGCGCTCGGCGTCGCCGATGCGGTCGCTGCGGAAGCGGTCGGCGCGCGCGCGGACTGCGCGCCGACGCCGAGCCCCAGCGACAGCGCGACCGATGCGCAGACGACGATGGACAGGCGGCGGAAGTGCGTCGTTTTCATCGGAATCCTCAGGCGAAGCGGGTCTTCAACATCGCGTAGCAGCTGCGCAGCGCCTGCGCTTCGCCGCCAGCTGGCCGGCCGGGGCGATCGCTGTCGTTCCAGCTGTAGACGTCGAGATGCGCCCACGCCTGATCGGCGGGAACGAAGCGTTCGAGATACAGCGCGGCGGTGACGCAGCCGGCCATGGTCGAATTGCTGCCGTTGGCGATGTCTGCGATGCCGCTGTTGAGATAGCGCAGATACGGCCGGTGCAGCGGCATGCGCCACAGCGGGTCGTGGTGCGCGGCGCCGGCGGACAGCCAGTCGTTCGCGAGCGCATCGTCGTTGCTGAACAGCGCCGGCAGGTCCGGTCCCAGCGCGACGCGCGCGGCGCCGGTGAGCGTGGCGAAGTCGAGGATCATGGCCGGCGTCTGTTCGCCGGCATAGGTCAGCGCGTCGCAGAGGATCACGCGGCCCTCGGCGTCGGTGTTGTCGATCTCCACGCTGATGCCCTTGCGCGTGGCCACGACTTCGCCCGGACGGTACGCGTTTGGGCCGATCGCGTTCTCCACCGCCGGCACCAGCAGCGTGAAACGCACCGGCAGCTTCCGCGTCATGATCAGTTCGGCCAGCGCGATCGCGTGCGCGGCGCCGCCCATGTCCTTCTTCATGTTGCGCATGCCGGCCGCGGCCTTGATGTCGAGGCCGCCGGTGTCGAAGCACACGCCCTTGCCGACGATGACGATGTGCGGGCGGGCCCGGCCTTCGTCGGTATTGCCGCCCCAGTGCATCACGATCAGCCGCGGCGCGCGGTGCGAGGCGCGGCCGACGGCGTGGATCGCGGGGAAGTTGTGGGCCAGCAGATCGTCGCCGGCCAGCACGTCGAGATCGGCGCCGTGCGTCTGCGCGATGTCGCGCGCGATCGCCTCGAGTTCGTCCGGACCCATGTGCTCGGTCGGCGTGTTGATCAGGTCGCGCACGCGCACGCAGGCGGCGAGCTGCGCGGCGATGTCGTCGTCGACGTCGGCCACCAGCCGTGCCGGCGCGCGTGCGGCGTCGCGATAGCGGGTGAAGCGATAGCTGCCGAGGCCCCAGCCCAGGTGCAGCGCATCGCGGGCCGCGTCGTCGGGCAGGCCATCGTCGACGAGGCGCCAGTCGCCCGCGGGCAGCGCGCCGGGCGCGTGCGCGTAGGCGAAGGGATCGTGCAGGTCGCCGACGCCCAGCACCGCGCCGGCCAGGCCGTCGCTGCCGGGCAGCAGCGCATGGGTGCCGGCCGCGCCGGTGAAACCCTGCGCCTGCAGCCAGCGGCGGGTGGATTCGGAATGCGCGGCGATCCATGCGGGGAACCCCGCTGCGGTCACGACCGAGAGCGCGAAGGCAGCGCTGGAAGGAGCGTCGTCGGTGGCGGCGGGCACCAGCCCGGGCAGTGCGGTCATGGCGTGATCTCGGCAACGGGTTCGTCGGAATCTCGGGGTGCGGTCGCGGCGTGCATCGCGTCGATCCGGTCGGCCAGCGCGGCCATGTCGGGCACGATCAGGTCCGGCACGATGTCGGCGTGCGGCCAGTGCGGGTGCTGCGCGTGCGCGTCCTCGCGATGCACCCACGCGGTGCGCAGGCCCGCGCGCGCGGCGCCCAGCACGTCCGCCTCGATGTGGTCGCCGACGTGCAGCACTTCGTCGGGCGCGCAGCCGAGGCGTTCGCAGGCGGTGTGGAAAATGCTCGCCGCGGGCTTGGCGGCACCGTGTTCGCGTGCGCCGAGCTGGAACGCGAAATGCCGGTCCAGGCCGATCGCGACGAGGTCGGCGTTGCCGTTGCTCAGCGCCGCCACCGGCAGTCGCGCGGCGATCCGCGCCAGCGCGTCGATCGCGTCGGGATAGCACTCCACGCGATTGCGCTCGGCGTAGAACACGTCGTAGGCCGGTTGCACCAGCGCCAGGTCCTCACCGCTTTCTCGGAAGGCGTACTCCAGCGTCAGCCGGCGCAGCGCCCCCATGTCGTGCAGCAGGTGCGGGTGCCCGGCGAAGACCCATTCGCGCAGCGCGCGCATCTCGACGATCGGGAAGCGCGCGGCGGTGCGCGGGCTGTGGATGCGCAGCCAGTCGTCCAGCACCCGTTCGATCCGCGCGCCGATGGGAGCGAACGGCCACAGCGTGTCGTCGAGGTCGAGGGTGATGGCGCGGATGCGGAAGTTCACGGCGGCAAGTGTAACGCGGGTGCCCGGCCGGCCCCATGGCCGGCGGCGGCCCGGGGTGCGGCATTCATTCCAGCAGCCGCGCCCAGGGTTCCATGCCTTCCAGGCGTTCCAGCACCAGTTTCGTACAGGCCAGCAGCGGCACCGCCAGCAGCAGTCCGACGATCCCCCACAGCCAGCCGAACACCATCAGCGCCAGCAACAGCATCAAGGGCGACAGCGCCATCCGCCGGCCGAGCACGATCGGCGTGATCAATTGGCCTTCCAGCGTGTGCAGCAGCAGGTACAGACCCGACGGCAGCAGCGCCTGCAGCGGCGCGTCGAAATGCACGAATCCCATCAACAGCATCGCGACCATGCCGATCAGCGGCCCGACATACGGCGCGTAGTTGAGCAGCGCCGCCAGCGTGCCCCACAGCAGCGCTTCGGGCAGCGGCAGTCCCAGCAGCGCCAGCGCACCGGCGAAGACCAACCCCAGCGCGACGTTGATCACGGTGATGGTGAGCACATAGCGCGACATCTCGCGTTCGATCGACTGCAGGATGCCCACGGTGAGTTTCTGCTGCTGCCGCCCGGGCAGCAGCGCCAGCGCCCGCCGCTGCAGGTTCTCGCCGTAGACCATGAAAAACAGGGTCAGCAGCACCACCGCCAGCACCGAAGCGATCATTCGCGGGGTGGCGGTGATCGCGCGGTAGGGATCGTTCACTTCGGTGCGCACCACTTTCACCGTGCCGGCGTCTTCGCCTCCGGCCGCGCGGGCGATGCTTTCGGCGTTCTTCTTCGCTTCCTGCACCGGCTTGGTCATCTGCCGCAACTTCGGCGACAGCTCGCGCAATTCGCGCGGCAGTTGCCGCACCAGATCCCCCGCCGGTTCCGCCAGCAGGTTGCCGAGCAGGATCGCGCAGGCCAGGCCCGAGGACAGCACCGCGACCGCGCCGAGGAAGCGCGGGATGTAGAGCTTCTGCAGCCAGCGCAGGATCGGGTTGCCGATCAGGGCGAAGAACATCGCCAGCAGGATCGGCAGCAACAGTTCCTGGGTCGCCCAGAGGGTGAAGCCGACCGCCAGCGTCGCCAGCACCAGCGCGGCGGCGGACGAGCGCGGCCGTGGCGCATGCGGCGGTGGCGCGGGTGAGGTTTCGGAGACCGGTTCGACGGGCGTGGACATGGCCGGATTCCTGCGGGCGTGAACGCGCAGATTAATGCCCGCGCCGCCCCGCCGTGGGCGCCGTGCGTTGCGCACGGCGCGATGCGCTTATTGCATCAGCAGATTGCCCTGCTGGCCGTTGCGCCACACCCGCAGCACCAGTTCCGACGGCGGGTTGGCGAAGTTGGCGCGGAAACCGCCGAGGTCGCCGAAATCGCCGATGCTGCCGGCCAGGATCACGTCGCCCTTGCGCAGGCCGTTGCGGGCGGCGCGGCTGCCGCGGGCCACATCGTCCACCAGCACGCCGGTGACGTTCTGGCGCCGCAGCGATTCCGGCAACTCGGCGAAGGTGGCGCCGGTCAGGCGCGGGTCGAGGCCGGCGCCGGCGATCTCGCGCGGCTGCTCGCGCAGGGTCGCGGCGATGGTCAACGGCTTGCCGTCGCGGCGCACCTCCAGCGAGACCCGGGTGTTCACCGGCTGCAGGCCCTGGAAGTTGCGCAGCGCGTCGCTGTTGTCGATGCGCTGGCCGTTGGCGCCGAGGATCACGTCGCCCTCGCGCAGGCCGGCGGCGGCCGCGGACGAGCCCGGGTACACCCGGGTCACCACCGCGCCGCGGGCCTCGCTCAGGCCCAGCCCCTGCGCGATCCGCGCGTCGACCGTCTGGCTGTCGATGCCCAGCGCGCCGCGGCGGACCACGCCGTTGTTCGCCAGCAACTGTTCCATCACGCTGCGCGCGAGATCGCTGGGGATCGCGAAGCCCAGGCCGATGTTGCCGGCCATGCTGCCGCGCGGGTTGAAGCTGGCGGTGTTGATGCCCACCAGTTCGCCGCGCAGATTGACCAGGGCGCCGCCGGAATTGCCCGGATTGATCGAGGCATCGGTCTGGATGAAGTTCTGGAAACCCAGTCCGGGCAGGCCGCTGCGGCCCACCGCCGAGACGATGCCCGAAGTCACGGTCTGGCCCACGCCGAAGGGATTGCCGACCGCCACCACGAAATCGCCCACCAGCAGCCGGTCGCTGTCGGCCAGGGTCACCGCGGCCAGACGCTCCGCGGGAATCCGCATCAGCGCCACATCGGTATCCGGATCGGACCCCACGAACTCGGCCTGGAGGGTGCGCCCGTCGCTGAGCGTGATCGAGACGTCGTCGGCGCCTTCGATCACGTGATGGTTGGTGAGCACCAGGCCGCGCTGGGCATCGACGATCACGCCCGAGCCCAGCGATTCGGAAATGCGCTCTTCGGGAATGCCGAAGATCCGGCGGAACATCGGGTCGTCGCCGAACGGCGTGTTCACCCGCACCCGCTGTTTGGTGTGCACGCTCACCACCGCAGGCGTCACCTTCTTCAGCATCGGCGCCAGCGAGGGCATGGCCTGGCCGTCCACGGCGTTGGGCAGCGCCGCGACCATCGGCGCGGCGACCGGTGCGGACGCGGCCAGGGCCGGGGTCTGCAGGGTTTCGCGCACCCAGGTGGCGGCGAAACCGCCGAACGCGGCGGCGGCGGTCAGGGCCAGCAGGAGGGAGGTTTTCGCGGAGCGGCGGGCGGGGCGTTCGGTGGTCATCGTTCGGCGATCGCAGGGGACGCGGCCGGGCGGCGCGCAGGGAGGGTTTGGAATGGCCTGAAGATCGCGGCGAAGACCCCGGGAATCAAGCCCCGGCCTGCCCGCGCCGCGGACCGCCGCAGTCTCCGCGGGCCGGCTTAAACGCGGGATGAAACCGGTTTCGGACAGCCTCCGCCGTCCGCCGGATAGCCGCCGACGGGTTGTGACGGGATGCGCATTGCGAACTCGTCAAGCCGTTGACTTGGGTCACCGGGGGGCGTAGCTTGGCACCCCGCGTCGCCACTACATCTTGGGGTGCATGTGGCAGACGGCCCAACCAATGGTGTTTCACGGAAGTTTTGGTTCCACGGTGTCATCGAACGGACATCTGTAGGGAAGCGTGGGTGGGTCGCGGGCATCGCCAGGTCGGAATCGCAGGAGGCAGGCGAGCAGACACGGGTCGCACAGGAGCGTTTGAATCGCGGTCGGACCCGGAACCGCATCACGGAATCCGTTGGCAGCGTGGAGCATGGGGGCTCCGCTGCCGGCACCACACAGAACAAGAGGCCGACGGCACAGCCGCGGCCCGCAACGACGAGGATGGGAGTGGATGAGCACTGTGCGTCTTGAGGCTGTCGCCAAAGCGGAAGCCGCCGCGGAAATTCCGATGCAGCCGGCTTCCTGGGACATCTGGGACAAGAAATATCGACTCAAGACCAAGCAGGGCGAGGACGTCGATGGCGACATCGACGCCACGTACCAGCGGGTCGCGCGCGCGCTGGCCGATGCCGAGCCGAGCGGCGAGAAGCAGAAATACTGGTACGAACGGTTCCTGTGGGCCCTGCGCCGCGGCGCGATCCCGGCCGGCCGCATCACCTCGAATGCGGGCGCGCTGGAACACAAGCCGGCCACCTCGACGATCAACTGCACCGTGTCGGGCACCATCACCGACTCGATGGACGGCATCCTCGAAAAGGTCCACGAGGCCGGCCTCACCCTGAAGGCGGGCTGCGGCATCGGTTACGAATTCTCGACCCTGCGTCCGCGCGGCGCGTTCGTCGCCGGCGCCGGCGCCTACACGTCGGGCCCGATGTCCTTCATGGATATCTACGACAAGATGTGCTTCACCGTGTCCTCGGCCGGCGGCCGTCGCGGCGCCCAGATGGGCACCTTCGACGTCTCCCACCCGGACGTGAAGGACTTCATCCGCGCCAAGCGCGAAGACGGCCGCCTGCGCCAGTTCAACCTGTCGCTGCTGATCACCGACGGCTTCATGCAGGCGGTGGAAAGCGACGCCGACTGGCCGCTGGTCTTCCCGATCAACGAGAAGGAAGTCGGCGACCTCGACGTGCACAACGCCGAACAGGTGGTCTGGCGCGAATGGCCGACCCACAAGAACTACATCACCCGCGACGACGGGCTGGTGGCCTGCAAGATCTACGGCCACATCCGCGCCCGTCACCTGTGGGACATGATCATGGTCTCGACGTACGACTACGCCGAGCCGGGCTTCATCCTGATCGACAAGGTCAACGAGATGAACAACAACTGGTGGTGCGAGAACATCCGCGCCACCAACCCCTGCGGCGAACAGCCGCTGCCGCCCTACGGCGCCTGCCTGCTGGGCTCGGTCAACCTCACCAAGTTCGTGCGCGCGCCGTTCACCGACCAGGCCGAATTCGACTGGGAGGAATACAAGGAAGTCGTGCGCGTGTTCACCCGCATGCTCGACAACGTGGTCGAAGTGAACGGCCTGCCGCTGGAACAGCAGCGCGCCGAGATCATGCGCAAGCGCCGCCACGGCATGGGCTTCCTCGGCCTGGGCAGCACCATGACCATGCTCGGCATGAAGTACGGCAGCGCGCCGTCGCTGGACTTCACCGACCGCATCGCCCGCGACATGGCCGTCGCCGGCTGGGAAGTCGCGCTGCAGCTGTCGCAGGAAAAGGGCGCCGCGCCGATCATGGAAGAGCGCTTCCCGGTCACCGCCGAAATGCTGCGCAAGCGTCCGGAAATGGCGAAGGACGGCTGGAAGGTCGGCCAGGAGATTCCCGGCAAGGTTCTGCACGCCCGCTACAGCCGCTACATGCAGCGCGTCGCCACGGTGGCCCCGGAGCTGGTGGACGCGCTGGCCGAGACCGGCGCCCGCTTCACCCACCACAGCTCGATCGCACCCACCGGCACCATCTCGCTGTCGCTGGCCAACAACGCTTCCAACGGCATCGAACCCTCGTTCGCGCACCACTACAGCCGCAACGTGATCCGCGAAGGCAAGAAGTCGAAGGAAAAGGTCGACGTCTACAGCTTCGAGCTGCTGGCCTACCGCGAGCTGATCAACCCGAAGGCGATGCCGTTCAGCGACGAAGCCGACGCGAAGCTGCCCGACTACTTCATCTCCGCCGACGACATCAGCCCCAAGGAACACGTCGACGTGCAGGCCGCGGCCCAGAAATGGGTCGACAGCTCGATCTCCAAGACCGCGAACGTCCCCACCGACTACCCGTACGAGGACTTCAAGGACATCTACCGCTACGCCTACCAGCAGGGCCTCAAGGGTTGCACCACCTTCCGCTTCAACCCGGCCGCCTTCCAGGGCGTGCTGGTGAAGGAATCGGACCTGGAAAACACCCTGTACCGGTTCGAGCTGGAAGACGGCAGCATCATCGAGGTCAAGGGCAACGAAGAGATCGAATACGACGGCGAAATGCACTCCGCCGCCAATCTCTTCGACGCGCTGAAAGAAGGCTACTACGGCAAGTTCTGACCCTTCGTTTCCCGCCTTCTCCCGCCCGCGGGGGAAGGCCGGGAAGGGCGCATGAACCCGCCCCGGCGCCGCCCATCGCCTTCGCCCGTTCGTCTCACCGCATGGCCGCGGATCGCGCTACATTTCGCTCACGGGCGTTCCGCCCGTGCATCCCCTGACGAGGAACCACCATGAGCAATGGCAATGTGATTACGGAAGCGCTTTCCGACGCCGCCGAAGCGGTGGCGGACAAGGCGAAGGAAGTCGGCGACGCGGTCGCCAACACCAAGGCCGGAAAAGCGGTGAGCAAGGCCGTCGGCAAGGCCAAGAAGTCCGCAGCCAAGGCCCGCAAGAAGGCCGGTGAGGTCGTCGACGACGCCAAGGCCAAGGCCGCCTCCGCGGTGAAGACCGTAAAGGCCAAGGTCGCCGGCGGCAAGAAGACCGCGAAGAAGGCCGCCAAGAAAGTCGCGAAGAAGGCCGCCGCCAAGAAGACCGCAGTGAAGAAGGCGGTCAAGAAGGCCACGGCGAAGAAACCGGCCGCGAAGAAGGCCGCTGCGAAAAAAGCGCCGGCGAAGAAGGCCGCCGCGAAAAAGACCGTGAAGAAGGCGGCGAAGAAAGCGGCACCGAAAAAGGCCGCCAAGAAGGCCGCGAAGAAGAAGTAATCCCGCGTCATCCCGTCTCTCCGCCCCGGCGGGGAGACGGGCGTACCGCCCACACACCACACACAGCATCCGGAAACACGCGCCATGGCCGTCAAGATCGACAAGAAAATCAAGGGTTACGCCGTCGTCAAACCCGAAGACAAGGCCGCCGTCGCCGGCGCCTCCGTGCCGCGCGCCACCGTCGAAGCCGAGCAGTCGCTGCCGGTCGCCGACGTCATCCAGATGCACGAGCGCATCGAGCGCCCCGAAGTGCTGATCGGCAGCACCTACAAGATCAAATCCCCGCTGGTCGAACACGCCATGTACGTGACGATCAACGACATCGTGCTCAACGCCGGCAACGAGCACGAACAGCGCCGCCCCTTCGAGATCTTCATCAACTCGAAGTCGATGGAACACTTCCAGTGGATCGTCGCCCTCACCCGCATCATGTCCGCCGTGTTCCGCAAGGGCGGCGACGTGACCTTCCTGGTCGAGGAAATGAAGGCCGTGTTCGATCCCAAGGGCGGTTACTACAAGGCCGGCGGCGTCTACATGCCCTCGCTGGTCGCCGAACTGGGCATGATCGTCGAGGACCACCTCAAGACGATCGGCCTCATGCACGATCCCGAAATGAGCGACACCCAGCGCGCCCTGATCGCCGAAAAGCGCCGCGCCTACGAAGAGAACCGCTCAAAAAAAAAGCCTGACGTGACCGGGGCCGCCCCGGCCATCCATCACGAAGAGATCGAAGTCACCGGCGAAGGCGTGAGTTTTCCGCCGTCGGCGACGATGTGCCACAAGTGCTCGACGAAAGCGGTCGTCATCATGGACGGGTGCGCGACCTGTTTGAATTGTGGGTATTCGAAGTGTGGGTGAGGGGGTGGCGGTGGTATGAAGACTCTGTATGCGTTTGTAGGCCACAGCTTCACGCAAGATGACCATCAGGTAATTGAGAAATTCCTGAAGTACTTCAGTGCAATACGAGAGTTGAATCCCCATTTCAATTGGGAGCATGCCGAGCATCCTGAGGCATCTGCGATTGATGACAAAGTGCTCAGGTTATTTGAAGGCAAGAATGTCTTCATTGGAATTTGCACAAGAAAAGAACTGGTTGTATCGCCTTCCGCACTAAAGGATGGCAAATTTATTTTCTCTGGACACAGATACGCCAAAGACCAAGATTACGTTTGGAAAACATCGGATTGGATCATTCAAGAGATTGGATTGGCAGTTGGTCGCGGCCTCCATGTCATCCTCTTAGTTGAAGACGGAGTGAGATCCCCAGGCGGTATCCAGGGCAGCCTTGAATACATCCCATTTAATCGTAGTCGTCCAGAAGAGTCTTTTGAGCGGCTGCTCCAAATGGTCGCCGCTCTCTCTTCTGCCATTCCAGAAGGCATGGATGCCTTGGCCGGATCAAGCGCGCCGGCAAGCGTTGAAAATGAAGGCGGCGTCTCGAATTGGTTTCTGCCGGACCATACATGGAGCATAGATCAATACGAAATCGCGTTCATGCATTACACGGCGATTGATGATATTGAGAAGGCAGCCAGTATAGAAAAGGCGTTTTACGAGTCGGCCGGCTCCACCCCTTCAGAAAAAGAGGCTTGGCCTGCTTTTGCAGAATACATGAAGATTCAGTTTGGAAGGGCTGGACGGATAGAAAAAATTGCGAGCATGGCGCGTCAGAGTCTCGAAAGCCCAGCAATCCTTAAGTATTTAGCGCTTTCATACAAAGCGCTCGGCGAAGATCTGAAGGCTGCCGAGATATTTGTTGAGGCATCTAGCTGCGAGTCAGTCCCCA
This sequence comes from Lysobacter hankyongensis, assembly GCF_039543145.1. Lineage (NCBI taxonomy): Bacteria > Pseudomonadati > Pseudomonadota > Gammaproteobacteria > Lysobacterales > Lysobacteraceae > Lysobacter > Lysobacter hankyongensis. Next base: position 105,784 of record NZ_BAABJE010000002.1, read on the forward strand.
AGGTAAAAATTGAACTTTTAGTGGAGGCGGTTAGTTCCGCGGCGGAAAAAGATCCGGCTTTTGCGGAGAATGTTCTGGTCACTGTGAGGGAAATTGCAGCACGTGATGTGTCTCTTAGATCTGCAGCCTTGTCGGCGGAGAAGTATTTTTCAAAAGCCAGAAAAGAGAATGGATTCTTTTTCGCTTCAATGGAGCAACTTCTCGAACACAGCCCTGACGATCATTCAATGAGATTTGATCTTGCTTATGCATACTCCGATGCTGGCATGGCTGATATGGCGCTTTTTCACTATCTCCGTATTCCATACAAAGATCGTAGTGAAGTGGCTTGGAATAATCTAGGCGTTGCTTACGAAAATCAAAAGCTTCCAATCAGTTCAATAACCGCATACAAGAAATCAAAAGCTATGGGGGGAACTTTGGCCGCAAGCAATATGGCTTATCGGTTGCTCCGTTCGGGTTTCTTGGATGAAGCTCGTGATATCTGCGAGAGTGCTTTAGGTGTTAAAGACCATCATAAGAATGTTGATGCTGCCTTATCTCAGGTAAAGGATTCGATAGAAAAAGAAAGGGATGCGGAACGGGGGATTATCACGTCTGCGCAAGAGGTTTCTGGGTTTTATAGAAGAATGGGTGAAGCTCTTGTTTCCGATGATGCTCCGAATCCTGAAGGCGCGTGGATGCTTGATGGTGCTGAGTTCGTGATTAATATAGATGGCGTGAAATTCACTGCACGAGGTTCTATTTTAGAATCGCCATCGTCGGTTAGGTTGCGAAGCGTGTTTGCAACAGACGAAAAGCCTGAGCCGTATGATGTGAAAATTGATGGAACTATTCGTGGCCGAGCAGTTTATGGAACCTATGAAAAAAAGAGAAGGAGCTCCGGAAATTCTCTCGTAACCATATTGGGCGGAGATGAAAAAGAAGCTGTAATTCTATTTTTTTCAAACGATCCGAGTCGGATTGAAATAATGAGAGGGGGTGGAGATAAAAGGAAAGTCAGTATGATTCGGCGTTTGGATAAGCTATCTTCCTCTTCTTCAATAATGTGAATTGAAAAACCCATAAGGCGGGTTAGAATCGCCCTACGTAAGGCGGGTCTTGACCCGCGAAGAAGAAAAACAGGGGTCATAGTCGACTTTCCATGTGATGCGACTGAAAGCGCCGTAGGTAGGGCTCAAGTGCGTAGGGTAGACTCCCGCGATGCATCGTAGGGTGGCGGTGAGCGCAGCGAACCCCACCATGCGACGCGACGCTCGCGCCGACCTTCAACGCAAGACCGCAACGGCCGCCCCATCGCGGCCGTTCGCTTTTGGGTCTGCGGCGACGGATGTATCCATGGTGGGATTCGCTGCGCTCACCGCCACCCTACGGTGCGCGTCTTCTGATTCAACGACACGACATGAGGCGGCCTCCACCGATGTGATGTCGATGCCATCGCACGTCTTGTGGAGGATCGCATCAACGCCTACGCTTCATGGACGAATCGGGGGATGCAATGACGATGCAGAATGATGTCGCGCGCCTGATCGGGCGATGGCTTGTCGGGTGCCTGTGTCTGCTGTGCATGGCGACGACGGTGCAGGCGCAGGGGTTCAAGGTCGAGCTGGCCGGCCGTACGGTGTCCGTACCGGCGCCGCCGGACCACGTCCCAGTCAGCGAGGTGGACCCGGAGATCTTCAAGCTGCTGGATGTCACGACACCGCCGGGGAAGCGTCTGATCGAGGTGCTTGTGACCCCGCTGGATCTGGAACGGATGCGCGCCGGAAAAATCGTCGAAGGCCGGATGTTCCATGTCTACGAAGATCGAAAATGGGCGGGACGCGAGCCGACACCTCAGGAATGGCGGGATGAACGCGAAAACTACCTGCGCATCGCGCGGCGAGTCGATGTGCCCAATGCGGCCGATGCCTTCGAAGACATGATCAACGAAAGCGCGCAGCGCAAACTCGAAGGCCCATACCGGATCGATATCGACGCCATCGGCCAGCCTGTGCTGTATCGCAGCGACGACTCGGTTCGCATGTTCACGCGGATGTCGACGAGCGCCCAGGGCAATGGCCGCAAGTTGTCCGCGGACCTGTTGATCTTCGCCGCGATCGCGCCGATCAATGGGCGCATGCTGTCCTTCAACGGTTTCTGCGACTGTGCGGAGGATGCCGAGCGCTCGGAAGCGCTCCGTGCTGCGTTCGATGCATGGATCGACGAGATTGTTGCCGAGAATCGCCTGTAAAAGCGCCCATCAACGCGTCTGGACAACCAGGCCGCAAGACGCATATGCCTTTGCAGGGTGGGCGCGAAAAATGGAGTCAGGTTTATTTTACCGACTCGCACAAATCGACCTAATCCCGACCAGGAACATCCCGAGGCGGCTATGCCAAACACCTCTGTGAGACGTGCGATGTGGGCGTCCGCTCTGGCCCCCGCCATCGCGGTCGGCAGCGCGTTCGCGCAGGACGCGCCCGCACCGCCTCAGGCCACTGCGACGATGCAGACGGTGGATTCCGCCGATGTCGACGCCCCTGGGCGTTTCGTGGTCTATCGCATCAACGCCTATCCGACCTTGCGGACGCCGAAGGTGATGGTGGACGACCGGCTGATGTTCCGCCCGAAGCAGCGAACCTACGCCGAAATGGCGCTTCCGGCCGGGCGGCACGACATCGTCGTCAACTGGTCCAAGGATACGGGCTGGCCCGATCTCGCTTTCGTCATCGACATCAAGCCGGGAGAGACCAAGTATCTGCAGATCAGCGGCAGCTATACCCGCGGCCCGACCACGGGCATCGCGACGTTCGAGTACGAAGCGGGATCGATGGCGTACGAGGTCGACCCCGCCAAGGGCGCCGAGGACATCCGCACCTGCTGCAAGCGCCTGCCGCTTCGATGACGACCGCAAGGCGCATGCGCAGCAGGGTGCGTCCGCGGAGCGTCATGCATCTTCTTCGGCAATACCGACGCCGGCCAACGCATCATGGCGCAGGACGCCTCCGGCTGATGCGCCCAGCGATGTCGGTTCGGCCTTCTCGCAAGTGCCCAGGAAAACAGGGGTGACCCCGTTGAACCCCCGGCCTCGGTGAGGTGTAATGGCCCATGACGCCTTCGGCTGATGCGCCCGACGGAACTGGATTCCTCCGCCGGGACTGTTGGAGTGCAGGACGTCATGGGTCACTTGCCATGAGTGGGATGGCGTCATGGGTGCCCTTGATGACGCGAAAAACAACGCTTGATTCATATGGGGGCGAGCATGGACGCCAGCGGGCAACCGGTGTGTTTTGTCGTAATGGGATTCGGCCGAAAGACTGACTATGAGTCGGGCCGGGCCCTCGATCTTGACGCAACCTACAGCGAAATCATTGCGCCGGCAGCCGAAGCGAAGGGCTACCGATGCATACGCGGCGACAAGATCTCGCATACGGGACTCATCGATTTGCCGATGTATGAAATGCTTCTGCGCGCCGATCTGGTGATCGCGGACATCTCGACCGGGAACGTCAATGCGGTTTACGAACTCGGCGTGAGGCATGCGTTGCGCCCGAGATCGACGATCATCATGAAGGAGTCGAGAGGCAGACTCTACTTCGATCTCAATCACATCAATACCTTCGAGTACGAGCATCTGGGTGATGACATCGGCTCAAGGGAGGCGAGGCGGGCGAAGGCCGCTCTGGCGGCATTGATCGATGGGGCCGAGAATTCGCGAAATCCGGATAGCCCGGTCTATACGTTTCTTCCGAAGCTGCAGCAGCCACGCCTGACCGATGAAGAATACGAGAGCCTCCTCGATTCGGCCGAAGATGAGCAAGCGCGCCTGGCGACGCTGTTGGAAGCCGGCGAAACCGCGATCAAGAGCAGCGACTTCGGAAGTGCCGTTCTGGCCTTCTCATCTGCCAGGGAGCTCCGCCCGGGCGATACCTACATTCTTCAGCGGCTGGCGCTGAGCACGTACAAAGCGGCCAAGCCTTCGAAGTTCTCGGCCCTGATTGACGCCTTGCGCATCATCGAGGATCTGCATCCTGATGAGACGAATGATCCCGAGACGACAGGGCTGGCGGGAGCCATCCACAAGCGGCTTTGGCAAGAGTCGAAAGATCCGGTCCAACTGGAGCGGGCTTCAAGATTGTATCGCCGGGGCTTCGAAATCCGTCGCGACTACTACAATGGGGAAAACCTGGCGCTCTGTTACGATTGGCTGGCCGAAGCGGCCTCCGGGTCGGATCGGGTGTTCTACAGGATTTCGGCGATGCGAACGCGCCAAGAGGTTGTCGCGCTCCTGAAGCCGATCATCGAAAGCGATACCTTTCAGGAACGAAGCGATCACAAATGGATTTTCGCGACACTGGCGCACTGCCTGTTCGCTCTCGGGCAGACCGATGAAGCTATCGCCGTAGAAACGAAATTCCGCGAGGAGAGGCCCGCGGCATGGGAAGTGCAGACATTCGAAGAGGGAAAGTCGGCTGCCCAGAGGGCACGCGAAATGAGTGAGAGCGAATTGGAGGCAGGTTGACTGGAGCGATCTGCAAGCGCTCAAGGTGGACTTGTCGCGAACGGGCGGCAAACGCCGTAGGGCGGGCTCAAGCCTGAGGTATCCCCACATTTCATGCTGCGATTGAAGCGGTTTCGATAAAACACCGCAGTACCGCGTTGACCGCATCGGTCAGCGCTGGTGGCCAGATTGACATTCGCAACCACTCCATCGCTCTTTGGAAGACCGAGTCGCTGTGCAGCAGTGAAGGTCGGGCCGCCATTGGGTCTACCTTCACGGCTCCTTGTGCCAACGCCAATCCCAACAGCCATGCCGTGAACCCCGCCAGCATGTTCAGCAACAGCAACACCGACAATCTGCGCTCGTCGCGCGTCTGGCAGTCTTCGAAGCCCATGCCATGGCGGTGGCTCTTCAGCAAGCAGGGCGGGCCCCTGGCCCACCGTTCCGGCAATCGAATGCCCTGCGTCGTTCGGTGTTATGCGTTCCGCTTCGTTGATGGCCAGCAGTGTGTGGGCGTCATGATGGTGGGCCAGGGGCTTACCCTACGATGACCGGGGTTTTCTGGCGGTGAGGCGAGGGATTGTCTGATGGGACGACGCATGCCGCATGGCGATGATGAGCCATGCCGAACTATCGCCGCAGATTGGTACCGGGTGGAACCTATTTCTTCACGGTCGCCGTTGTCGATCGTCGGACTGCGATACTGAGCGAACGCATCGATGCGCTGTCGCATGCGTTTCGTGTGGTTCGGGCGTGGCGCCCGTTCGCGATGCCGGCATGCGTGGTGTTGCCCGATCACCCGCACTGTCTCTGGTCGTTGCCGGAAGGGGGTGCGGATTTTCCGGCCCGATGGAACCGTATCAAGGGTGAATTTTCGCGATCTATCGATGATCGCGGGTACGGATCGCCATCGCGGACTTCAAGACGGGAACGTGCGATCTGGCAACGCCGCTATTGGGCGCAGCGGCCCGGCGAGTGGCGGTATTCCTCATTCCACCGTTTCGTGCGACAGGGCGTTCTACCCGCGGACTGGGTAGGCTCGGCGAGGGTGGAACCGCGAACGGCGGCCCCGCCCTCACCACAACGACGCGCTAAAACAGCGTGACCGTACAGGCGCCGAGGTACGCGCGCGCGCCGTAAAGCGCGCTGACCGGCGCGTTGGCGGCCACCACGGTCGGGCCCAGCGAGGTGTAGACGCGCCAGGGCGAGCCTGCCAACGACGACTGCGTCGCGTAGGCGCTGCCGGCGTAGTCGATCCGGCGAACATGACGCAGCGGGCCGAAGCCGCTGGGGTAGGTCCAGTACTTCACCTGCGCCGTGCCGCTGGCGCATGCGGCGCTGCTGACGAGATCGTTGGTGGTGAACCATGACGTCTGCGCATTGGCGCCTTCGCGGGAAAAGCTGAAGTGGATGTGGTCGTAGTGCGGGCCGCAGGTAGGGCAACTGCGGAAGCCTCCCGGTTGATCGGAGGACCAGATCGAATCCTTCCAGATGATCTCGATGATGCCGAGGCGGCGCGCCTTGGAATGCGGATTGCCGTATTCGTCGGTCGCGAGGATCCAGTTGACGATCGCCTGCGCGCGGGGATCGGTGGCGTTGACGTAGAAATCGAGCGCTCTGCCTTCGCGATGATACGACGTCGCGCTGACGTTGCACGGCCGGCCGATGTGCCAGTTCGGGTTGTACTGATTGGGCGCGCCGAACCAGAAGCTCAGCAGACCACGCAGCCGGTCGGGCCCGGGCTTGTTGGTCGGATCGCACAGCGGGGGATACTGGTTGCGCGCCGGATACGGTTCGAGATTGTTCGGCGGATAGGGCCATCCCAGTTCGTAGACTTCGGCTTTCGCCGATGTCGCGATGCTGGCTAGCGTGATGAAAAACGCGGCTGCGATGATCATGGATTTGAATGGCATCATGTTCGTATGCTCCTTGTCGTAATCGACATGAAGATTGGTACGCGACACGTCGTTAAATTTTCGATAATTTTTTTGGATTGAATGGTCGGTGTGTCGGCTGGGCGGCGATGTCGGGTTCAACTGCGCGCAAGACGGGTCGAGGCCTGCATGACGGTGCCTGCATCCGATACCCGCGGGACGCCGTAGCTGCATGAGTTGCCGGCCAGCCCGTGCATCATCCGGACGCCGTATCCACTTGCCCGACAGGAGCACCGCCATGCGCATCCTCGCGTGTCTCGCCCTCATGTTCTGCGCTTCCGCGGTCTGCGCCGCGGAGCCTTCGCTCGATGGCGATTGGGTCGTCGACCTGTCGACCGAGCCCGGCAAACCCTATACCCAGCCGATGACGCTCACGCTTGCGGCCGATCGCAGCGTGACCGGCCGCTTCTATCAGAGCGACATCCTGGCCGGGCGCTGGAAGCGGGATCGCGGGCGCCTGTGCGCCAGCTTCCGCACCACCGACGGCCAGGGGCTGTATCACACCGCGGTGTGCCTGATCGACGGCAAGGCGGTCGGCCAGACCTGGGCCGAGCATCGCGAGTTCCTGTTCAACTGGATCGCGACCCGACCGGACGCGCCGTGAGCCTGCGATGTGCGCCCAACACCTTTACGGATCGAATCGCTCGCTCGTATCCATGTGGATGTTGCGCAGGTGCGCGGTGGCGAGGTGCGAGGCGTAGCGATGTTCGGCGAAATAGCCGATCAGCAGCGAGCGTCGGCGCGCGCCGCTGTGGTTGAGGCTGCCGGCGTGCAGCAGGTCGGCATCGAACACGAGGATGTCGCCCGCGTGGCCCGCGAGTTGCACTGAACCCGATTCGTCGGCGAGGTCGGGCGACGGTGCGTCCGGCGCGGAGCGATGCGTGCCGGGGACGAGGCGCGTCGCGCCGTTGTCGGGGCCGTAGTCGTCGAAAAAGACCAGCGCGTTCACGGTGTCGCCGGGCCGGTCCGCCGAGAAGTCGCGATGAAGGCCCTGCTGACCGCCGCCGGCCAGCGGCTCGCGGCCCTCGACCTGGGCGAGAAAGAAGCGCTCGCCGATCAGCGCGCCGACTACGGCCAGCAACGACGGCAGCCGGCAGACGGCCTGCACCTTCGGATCGAGATCCAGTTGCGAATGGCGCCAGTCCGCGCCGCGCGGCACGGGCCAGCGGTCCGACGGAATGACGCCCGCATCGAAGGTATCCCGAAGTTCGTCCAGCCATTCGGCCGGAACCGCGCGCTGCAGCAGGGCATAGCCGTCGCGATAGAGTCGTTGGCGGTCGATCATGGTGGCGTCGATGGCGGCGTACATGGCGTTCGCGGATGCGCGATGTTGTACCGGGTCTTCGCCGGAAAGGACAGCGCCGGGCGCACGATTGCGCCGCGTCTCCGGGCGGCGGTATATTCGAGGCGTGCATGGCTGGAATCGGATTGGAGCCGATGCGCGATGTCACGGAACAGGCCCATCGACACGGGTACGACAACATGCAACAGGGGGCGCCGATCCACGGGACATCCGTGATCGGACACGCCGAAGCGCACACAGGGAATCGACTGGCCGACGATGTCGTCGCGCCTCGAAACGCCACGCACAGGGAGCCGGTGATGAGCAAGACGCTGCAAACGAATGTCCTGCAGGCCGCGGATGGATGGACGGTCGCCGCGAATCTGTCGTTTTCCGACGGACCCGATGTGGACCGCACGGTCTGGACCAGTCCGCACTGGATCTCGAGCAGCGACAACCCTTCGTTTCTCGGACGGACCGCGCTGCGCAACCTGCCCGACTTCGGCATTCCGCTGGGCTGCGTGCCGGTGGCCAACGGACGCGCGCAGCTGATCCTCAGTTCCTGGAATCCGCGCGATCCGGACAACACCTCGTTTCTGGGCGCGCAGATCAGCACGCGCGAAAAATGGGGACTGGGCAGTTACGAGAAGGTCGCGTTCCAGGCGCGCGTGCGCTGCCCGTTCGGCATGCCGGGCGGCGCGGTGGCGTCGCTCTTCAGCTACAACCTGTTGTCGACCGATCCGTTCCAGCACGACGAGATCGATTTCGAGTTCGCATCGAATTATTGGCAGGGCGCGCACGAAGCGATCAACACCAACGTCTACCTCGACGACAACAGCGGCATCGATCTGGTCGTGCCGACCACGGTCGATTTTTCCGGCCCGATCGACTTCATGATCGTCTGGTCGTCCGAGGACATCCGCTGGTACATCAACGATGCGCTGGTGCGCACCGAGACCAGCGTGCCGCAGTCGGACATGAGCCTGACCCTGAATGTCTGGGTGCCCGGCAGCGACTGGGGCTGGGCCTACAACGCGGACCTGCAGGCGGCCACGGCGCCCGGCACCCAGTGGATCTACGAAGTGGACTGGGCCAACGTCTACGTCCAGGGCGCGAAGGGCGGGTAGGCGCACGACGGCCTTCGCAAAGCCTGCGCGCCCGCGGTATCTTCCCGCATCGATTTCCACCGGAGCCGCTTCATGCGCATGTTCGCCGTTCTCGCCCTGTTGACCTTCGCCGCGGCCGTCCAGGCCGGCGACGCCAAACCTTACGGCAAGCCGCTGCCGGAAGGCGTGTCCACGCCGATCGCGCAGGCGGTCGCCCGGTTCGATGCGCATGCGGGCAAGCCCGCGCGCTTCAGCGGTCGCATCGCCGAAGTCTGTCAGGCCGAGGGCTGCTGGATGGTGCTGGAAGACGACGGCCAGACCGCGCGGGTGATGTTCGGCGACCATGCGTTCCAGATTCCGAAGGACAGCGCCGGCCGCGCCGAGGTCCATGGTGTGCTGTCGCGCAAGACGCTCACGCCGGCCCAGATCGAACACCTCAAGGAAGACAGCAAGGGCTTGCCGGTATCCCCGGTCGAGTACCGCATCCTCGCCGACGGTCTGGTGCTGCAGACGCCGTGAGTGGCAGCGCCACCCAGGCTTGATGACATCATCTGGATGGCATCATGCTGTGACAGGCCGGATCAGGGGGCGGTTCGATGACGCAGGATTTCCAGGACATCACGTTCAACCGCAATCACAGGCATGAGAGCGCCGCGCGGGAGGCGGCGATCGGATTGCGGTACGTGATCGCCGCAATCGCGATGAACATCGTCGTGATCGTGCTTGCGCTCGTCGTCGAAGCCAGCTCGGTGGACGGTGCCGGCATCCTGGCGCTGCCGGTCGCGATCCTCGCGATCTGCGCCTTCGGCTGCGGCGCATACGGCATCTATTCGATGCTCGATGCGCTCGGCTGGTCCGGGTTCGCCAGCGCCTTCGTCATCGCGTCGTTGCTGGTGCCGTATTTCAAGCTGGTCACGCTGATGGTCGTCTCGGTGCTGGCGCTGAATCTTGTCCGCAACAACGGATTCGGCTTCCGGCTGTTCGGTCCGCTGAAAAAGCGATGATCCGCCGGCCGGGGGCGACCCGGCCGTGCGATGCGATGCGTTCCTATCGAGGAGATGCGTGTCATGGAAGAAGCGCCGAACCCCCGCGATCTGTTGTTCGTCGGAACCTATGGTCACGTGAGGGCCATCGACAAGCGGACCGGCGAAGATCGATGGCAGACCAGTCTACCGGCCACCGGCTACGAAACCGTCAGTGTGCTGTGCGAAGGCTTCCGGGTCTTCGCGGGGTCGAAGGGCTATGTCTTCGCGCTGGATGCGAGAACCGGCGAGATTCTGTGGACCAATGGCCTGTCAGGCCTGGGCCACAACGACATGAGTCTGGCGGTGCAGACCGCATGCGCGGAGCCGCCGCCGCTTCCGCCGCTGTCGACGGAGCGGGAGGATGCCGACATTTCCGCCGAGTTCGACGGTGAGGTCGAGGCGATCGACGAACCCGGGAAGGCATGATCCACGGGAAGATGCAGGCATCCGCCGGTCGTCGTGACGGAGCGCCTGCGCACCTATAATCCGCATTCCGGGCGCGTGTCGCCCCTCCTGCCGGGTTCGACATGATGATTTCCGCTTCGATGCCGCGCACGCTCGGCGCGCTGCTGGCCTCCGCGCTGCTGGCGTTCGCCATTCCTGGCGCCACGGCGCGCGCCGAATCGATGACCGCCGTCGACGGAAAATCGTCGCAGCCGTCCAACGAGAAAGCGCTCGTCCGATCGCCCGCAGGCGCGCCCGGCGGCACCACCCGCGTGGTGCGGGTCGGCGACAAGACCCTGATCGTCCCGCTGCCCGAGGGTTACGTGGCCATGGAGGATCTCGATCCGCAGATGCGCGGCCTGATCGAGGATGCGAAGCCTGCGGACATGCTGTTGCTGGACATGCTGCTGCATGCCGAGGATCTGAATCTCGAACCGGCCGAATACGGTCGCCATGTATCGCTCGAGTTCTATACCAAGCAGGGGCTGGAGAACGTCGAACTCGACGCGAAATCCTGGGCGCAGGCCAGGCCCCTGATCGCCGGCAAGCTGCGTCGCATCGATCTGTCCCCGAAGCTCGCCGACCGGGACGACCGCATCAACGAGGCCTTCGCCGCCCGCTTCGGCGATGGCATCCGCTTCGAACAGGGCAAGCCCGGCGAGCAGGTCGTCTATCGCGAAGACGAGCGGACGATCCGCATGTATCTGGTGCTGCCGATGCAGCAGACGCTGAACGGCGAAACCTATCAGGTCGAGGAAGTCCGGCTGATCGCGTTGACCCGCATGCGCAGCCGGATGGTCGGCGTCGGCGCCTCGCTGGAGTTTCCGGCCGGCAAGGCCGATATCGGCGAAGCGGTGAAACAGCTGGATGCGTTCGTCGATGCGCTGTTGAAGCTCAATCCGGCGACGTGAGGCCGCTTCGGAAGAGTCGAGGCCATCGGTCGCGGTCGTGGTCGCGGTGATGCGGATCGACGACCGGGACGACCGAGGGTGTCCGATCCGTCGCCGCGGGCGTCACCCCGCGGCGATGCAGTCCTGCACCAGCGGGTGCAGCGTGCGCAGCACGTCATCCCTCGCCGAGTGGATGAAGAAATGGCCGTCCTCGAAAACGTGCAGCGCGGGCGTGTCCCGGAAATAGCGGTCCCATTGGCGCAACGCATCCAGCGGCACGTCGGCGTCCCGGGTGCCTCCCAGCAGGGTGGCGCGGCAGGGTAGCGGCGGTACCGGCTCGTGGCGGTAGGTGTCGCTCAGCGAGAGGTCGGCGCGCAGGGTCGGCAGCACGATCTCGAGCAGTTCCGGATTGGCGAGGATTTCCGGTGGCGTGCCGTTGAGGTTGCGCAGCTTCTCGATCAGCTGCGGCGTGGGCAGATCGTGCAGGATCTCGCTGCGGGGGATGTGCGGCGGACGTTTCGCCGACAGCACCAGATGCCGCGGCAGCGGCATGCCGCGCTTCGCCAGTTCGACCGCGAGCGCGTAGCCGATCAGCGCGCCGTTGCTGTGGCCGAAGAACAGGCAGGGCCGGTCCATGAGCGGCGCGACGAGATCGGCCAGCAGCGTGCTCAGTTGCGCGAGCGAAGCGATCGGGGCCACGTTGTAGCGTGCTCCGCGACCGGGGAGCTGCAGTGCGAGCACTTCGGCCGATGCGGGCAGCGCCGCGTGCCAGCCGCGATAGATCGCGCCGCCGCCGCCGGCGTAGGGAAAACAGAAGACGCGGCACTGCGTCGATTGCGGCCGGACTTTGCGGAGGAACCAGTCCGATGGGTTGTTGATCGCCGGGGTGATGATCGCGGACATCCTGTTGTCGTGTTCGAACGTGGGGAAAGCCATGCTAACGGATGCGCGGCTGCCGCACATCGGGCATGGCGACAGCGCCGGGCCGCGACCGCTGCGGTCGCCGCATGTGCGACGGGACGATCATGTCGTCGATATTGCGGGGATGTTGCAATGCCGCATCGCTGGCGGCATCGCGCGTCGTGTTGACCGTCGCAGGACAACACGCTAGCGTACGGCGCGGCAAGGAACGGCCCCCACACGGTCCGAACGCCCCCAAGGTTGTCCGTTTTCCCTGACGGAAGCTCCGGCTTCCGCCGGCACTACCTCTTTACAAGGATGCAAGTCATGACCCACCGATTCGGCAAGAACGCACTTGCGCTGTTTTCGACCCTCGCCCTGCTCGCCGTCGGCGCGCCGGCCATGGCCAATACGCTGAACCAGAACGTGTCCTGGACCATCGATCGCGCGGGCACCACCGCGAAGTATCGCGTCGTCGCCTATGGCGATTCGATCTACGCCGGTTACAACGGCTCCATTTCCAACGCCGCGAAGTATTCGGCGCCCACGGTCGACGCCGAATACCTGGCGGCGCTGTGGAACGCGGACATCGAAAGCGTACGTCGCGCCAAGTCCGGTGCGATCGCGTCCGACGTCTACAACAACAAGATCGTGGCCGAGCGTTCGTACATGCAGGCCGCGTCGACCCGCGTGGTCACCTTCGAAATGTGCGGCAACGACGGCCTGCAGGCGCGCACCAGCTTCAAGGGCCAGACCGGCACCTGCAATTACAGCGTGCTCACCACCGCGGTGAACAACTGCAAGACCTACGTCGCCTCGGCGATGGATTACATCAACGCCAACGCCTATTCCGGCGTGAAGCTGAAGGTCATCGCCAACCTGTACTACCCCGGCTACAACGCCGACAACGTGCAGAGCTCGTGCAACGATCCGACCACCGGCGCCAAGGTCAATCTGCGCGACAAGTTCCTGCCGGCGATCGCGCAGATGAACTACTGGATGTGCGAATACGCCCGCCAGAAGGGCTTCAAGTGCGTCGACAACTTCGCCGAGTACATGGGTGCCGACTACGACAGCAACGGCGACGGCCAGATCGATTCGAACGCGCTGAAGTACGTCGCCGGCGAAAGCGAATCCAGCTATCTGACCCGCATCACCTCGACCCTGAAGCCGACCCTGCGCGACGCGAACACGCACTTCGTGTCCTCGTCCAGCAGCTACGACTACATCCAGTCGGACGACGTGCATCCGACCTACACCGGCGGCACCGTGTCCGCGGGTCTGTGGGGCGGCACCACCGGTACCGGCGCGGCGCGCTACACCTCGTTCACCAACGGCCGCAGCCCGATCTGGAACCAGTACGGCCACGAGCGCATGGGCTGGTCGCTGTCGACCCACAGCCCGGCGGCGCTCTGATCCCGCCACCGGCCGAGTCAGGACGCAGTTCCCGGACGCAGCGATGGCTGACGATCGCGACCATGGCATCCCCCCGTCGTCCCGCAAGGACGACGAGGGGGTGCGCGTGTCCGGACGCGCGGGCGGCGGTCGCCGTCCCGCGCTGTTGTACAAGGCGCTCGCGCTGGTGCTGGCGGGCGGCTGCGCGGTCTATGTCGTCGAAACGCTTCACCAGGCATCGAATGCGGCCGCCGACGCCGGCGATGCCGCGCCCGCGGCCGACGTGCGCGGCGACCTGCGCACCACCGCGTCCCCGCACGCGTCCTTGGCGTCGAATGCCGTGCCGCGCCGCACGCTGACGCCGGATTCTGCCCAGGCCGGCGGCAATGCCGGCGATGGCCAGGATCTCGCGGCGTTCATTCCGCCGGGCGAAGAACCGACGATGGCGGAGGTCATCGACGAGTTGCACAAGGCCGGCATCCACACGGGGCTCGGCGCGTTCAATCCGCCGGGCACCAGCCCGCCGCTGGTCGGGCTCGCCGTACCGGAGGATTTCCCGCTGCCGGAAGGCTATGTCCGCCATTTCCAGGCGACCGACGATGGCCAGCGGATCGAACCGATCCTGATGTTCTCGCCCGACTTCGAATTCTTCGATGCCGCCGGGCGCCGCATTCCGATTCCCGAAAACCGCGTGGTGCCGCCGAACATGGCGCCGCCCGGGTTGGCGGTCCGTCTGATCGAGATTCCGCCGCCGCTGCTGACGCCGGGCCCCTCGATCTAGCATGGCCCGGCTTTCTCTCCCCGGCTGGCGCGCGCTGGCCGGCGTCGTCGCCACTGCGGTTCTGTTCGGCCTGTATTCCTGGGGCGCCTCGCTGGGCGGCATCGGCCATCTGCTCGGTTTCGTGCTGCTCGTGCCCTGGCTGCTGGCGCTGGATGCGGGCCGCAGCGCGACCCGCGCCGCGCTGAGCGGATGGGCGATGAGCGTCGCCTTCGTCGCGGCCGTGCTCGGCTGGTTCGGCGTCGCCATCGCCACCTACACCGGTCTGCACGGCGTGATCGGCGTGCTGGTGGTGCTGGTGGCCGCGCCGCTGCTGCAGCCGCAGTTCATCGCGTTCGCGCTGGTGCGTCATCTGGCCGGGCGGCGTCACGGCCCGGTGCTGCGCGCGCTGGCGGGCGCCGCGGCGTGGGTGGCCGTCGAATGGCTGTATCCCAAGCTGTTGGGCGACACCTTCGGCCATGGCCTCGCGCCCTCGCTCTGGCTGCGCCAGTTCGCCGATGTCGGTGGTGCGGCCGGCCTGACTTTCCTGCTGATCCTGATCAACGAAGCCGTCGCCGCCGCGATCGCGCGTCGTCGCGACGGCGCGCGCGCGGTGGTCCGGCCGCTGGCGGTCGCCAGCGCCATCGTCGCGCTGATGGCCGGCTACGGCGCGGTGCGCCTGTCGATGCTGGACACCGCGCCCGCGGCCGGCGAGAAGCCGCTGCGCATGGGCATGGTGCAGTCGAACATCGTCGACTACGACCGCCTGCGCCGCGAAATGGGCGCGTACGAAGTGGTCCGGCACGTGCTCGACACGCATTACGCGATGTCGCACGAGGCGGTCGAGCAGCACGGCGTGGATGCGCTGCTGTGGTCGGAAACCGTGTATCCGACGACCTTCGGTCATCCCAAGAGCGAGGCCGGCGCCGAACTCGATCGCGAGATCCAGCACTTCATTTCCGCCGCCGGCGTGCCGCTGGTGTTCGGTACCTACGACATCGACGCGACCGGCGAATACAACGCCGCCAGCCTGCTCGAACCGGTGCCGGTGCCGCTGACGTTCTATCGCAAGACCCGGCTGTTCCTGCTCACCGAACACGTGCCGGCCTGGCTGGACGGGCCGACCCTGCGCGGCGCGCTGCCGTGGACCGGCACCTGGCGGCCGGGCGATGGTGCGCGCGTGTTCCCGCTGCGGCTCGCCGACGGGCGCGAGATCCCGGTGCTGCCGATGATCTGCCTGGACGATGTCGACACCGGGCTCGGGATCGACGGCGCGCGCCTCGGCGCGCGCGTGATCCTCGGGCTGTCGAACGATTCCTGGTTCACCGCGCATCCCGCCGGCGCGAACCTGCATCTCGCGGTCGCCACGTTCCGCAGCATCGAAACCCGCCTGCCGCAGCTGCGCGTGACCAGCAACGGCATCAGCGCCGCCATCGACGCGCGCGGCGAAGTCGTCGCCCGCACCGCGATGGGCGAACGCAAACTGCTGATCGGCGAAGTGGCGACGGGCGCACCGCCGACGACGCTGATGGTGCTCTGGGGCGACTGGGTCGGTCGCGCCGGCCTTGCGCTGTTGCTGCTGCTGTCGGTCTTTCCGGTCGTGGAGGCGCTGCGTCGACGCCGGGCGCGCGTCGCGACAACGCCCGCGCGGACGGATGCGCATGCGCGCATCGACGCGGTCGTGCTGACGCCGGGGTGGCGCATCGCGGCCGGCCTGCTGCGGTTGTTCGCCTGGTGCGGGCTGGCATGGATCGGCATCGAACTGTTGACCCTGCCCGATGCGCAGTCGAATCCGCTGACCCGGATCTGGCGGTTCGCCGGCCTGGTGCTCGCGCCGCTGGCCGCGGCCTGGGCGATCGCGCGCGCGTTCGTCGCGACCGTGCGCATCGAGGGCGATGCGCTGGTGCTGGAGCAGCGCGAGCGGCGCATCGAGATTCCGCTGGACAACATCGCCGCGGTGGAGCCGTGGTCGCTGCCGCTGCCCGCGGCCGGCGCGTGGCTGCGGCTGGCATCGGGCCGTCGCTGGTCGCACGGCATCGCACTGGCCGATGTGTCCGCCCTGATCGATGCCCTGATCGGCGCCGGCGCGCGCCCCGCGCTCGCGACGGCCCGGGCCACACCGGCGGCGATGTTCGCGCGCGTGCGCAGCGCGGTGCCGCGCTGGCGGATCGATCATCCGCTGGCGAAATTCGTGCTGTTCCCGCTGGTCCCGGCGCTGCCCGCGTTCCGCCTGCACCAGCAGATCGCGTTCGGCGGCACCTTCGGCGAGTACTACACCTTCGGCCTGAAGGCCTATGTCATCGCGTTCCTGATCTGGTGGGCGTCCTGGGCGATCGGTCTGGCGCTGTTCGCGGCGGCGCTGCGGATCGTCGTCGAAGCGGGCACCGGGCTGTCGCTGCTGCTGCGCCGCGAACGCGCGGCCGGGGTCAGGGCGACGCTCGAAGCGGTCGCCCGCCTGCTGTTCTTCGTCGGCGTGCCCGCCTGGCTGCTGTTGCGCCTGCTGTCGGGTTGAGCGTCGGTAGAGCAGCTTTCATGCAGCTGAATCTTCATCCGATCTCCGGGAAAGCGGCCTGAAGACCGCTCCGGCGATCCTGCGCGGTCGCCGGGATGCCCGGCACGCGTCAGCGGATCGTCGAGAACCGCTCACCGCGAACGCTTTGCCGCGTGCTTCGCCGTTGGCGCCGATGGCCGGAACCGCGGCCGGCCGCGCTACGATTTCGCGTTTTGAAGCGGCGAAGACGCAGCACAACGCGCACAAGGAGCAGGACATGGGATTCGAAACACGGAAACTCGATGGTGGCGGCCAGGTCACGCTGGCGTCGTGGGAAGACCTCAAGCCGCCGACCCACGGCAGCGACCTGCGGGACAAGGAGTGGAACGACAGCAAGCCGCGCAAGGGCATGGCGTTCTACGATTCCACCGTGCACTACATGCGCAACGACTGGGCGCGGGACCACATGAACCCGGTGACCGTCCAGCTGGATCTGCCGGTGAGCATCGACAACGGCTTCGGCCAGACCCTCAACGTGACGGAGCGGAAGAACCTGATGCTGTTCCACAGCAAGGCCACCGATAGCTGGCATACCGCCGAAGCGCTGGACATCGACCACGCCAGGGAATGGAAGAAGCATCTGGGCGACAAGCGCGTGAACAACTACGCCGACGCGCAGATGGCCTACAACGATATCGACAACCTGCGGATGTTGCCGTCGGTGCACAACCGCTCGCGCGACAAGCTCGATACGCTGATCGACACGCACGGCCTCGATTCGAAGCAGTTCCAGAAATGGCGCAGGGAGAACGTCGACTTCGACCCCAAGGCGACCCATCGCGAGTTCGATCCCGAGAACGATTCGGTGGTGCGCCGCGCATCGACCCGCGATACCGAATGGGGCGTCGAGAATGGTCGCAAGGGGCTGACCTTCGACACCCGGGTCAAGAACATCTGGATGGAGAACGAGCTGTCGAAGCTCTACGTCACTTCGGTGCCCATCCACGACAACACCACCGGCAAGGACTACAGCGTGCCGCTGTTCCGCTGCCCGGCGACCCAGCAGCTCGTCACCCGCGACGCCTTCGACATCGATCACAAGCAGCCGTTTTCCGAGGTGCTGAAGGAGCTGTGCGCCGACAGCCTGAGCGGCAAGATCACCAAGGCCGAGGCGCTGGATGCGTACAACGACGTCGGCAATCTGCGTCTGGTCAGCCGCAGCGCGAATTCCTCGCACGAGTGGGAGCTGGACTCGCGCGGCGAATACGACAGCGATTTCGATTTCGGCGTCGACGATACCCGCGGCATGCTCGACGACACGCCGCAGCCGCTGCGCATGAACGAGCCCGATCACCCGCACTACGCCATGTTCAAGAAGGCGCTGTCCGAAATGGAGATGCTCGTCCCCGAAAGCACCGGCGTCACCCATCTCGAACGCGAGAACGCCGCGTCATCGCTGGTGCAGAGCGCCGTCGCGATCGGCATGGACCGCATCGACAAGGTCGTCTACAACCCGACCAACCAGAACCTGGTGGCCGTGATGGGCGATCCGCCGAGGAACGGCGGCTATGCCGCGCTGCCGATGGCGGACGCTTTCAAGCGCACGCTGGAGCAGAACTCGGACGTGATCGCGGTGATGCCCAAACCGCACGGGACGATTCTGCAGCATGCAATGCAGGAAATGCGCGAGAACCAGCGCTTCGTGTTGACCCAGGCGCTGGACCTGCGCGACAAGGGCATTCTCGATTTCGAATACCCGACGCAGAAGGGTCAGAAGAAGCCACCGATGATGAGCAATCCTTCGCATCCGGATTACGGCGATTTCAAGACCGTCCGCGACTGGATCGACCGGGTCGATCCGGAGCGGCGCACGCTGCCGCAGGACGGTTATCGCGACAACCTCGCCGCGGCGACCGTGCTCGAAGCCCGCAGGAACGGGATCACGCATATCGACGGCGTGGTGATGAACAAGGAGAAGACCGGCGTGGTCGTGATGCAGGGCGATCTGCAGAATCCGTCCGATCCGTCCAACCGCGTCTCCCTGACGAACGTGTCGCGCGGTGCGCTGACCCCGGTGGACTACAGCACCTACAGCATGGACGAGGCGCGGAAGCTCGCGTTGCAGCAGACGCAGACGCTGCAGCAGCCGACGCAGCACCATTCGCCGATGATCCACTGACGACCTTGGCGGGCGGCGGACACGACGCCAGCCGCGCGAAGAAGGTCGATGCAGGGGGGGCGATGCAGACGTGGCTTGTCGCGGCTGTGGTCGTTCGCGTCATCCGTGCGCGGGGTGCCGTCGCCCTCGCGCACGGGCCGCCGCGACCGTCACGCGCCGGGTGTAGCATGGGCCGATGACCGTCGCCCGCATCCGCGCGTTCCTGCTCTGCGCCGCCGTGCTCGCCGCGTGCCCGGCCGATGCGGCACCGCCCGTCGCCGCGCCGCGGCAGATGCGGCATGCGCCTGTTTCCGGCGCCGTCCGTCCGCCGTGCCCCGCACCGGCCGCGAAGCCATCGCCCCGGGCCGAGACGGTGAAAGCACCGGCGGCCGCGCATCCCGCCACGCGACAACCGGTTGCCGACCGCAGTCCCTACGGCGATGCCCATTACGCCGCGAGCGATCTCCAGCGCGAGATCGCGCGGCGCATCGCGCAGCAGGACTGCATGGATCCCGACGAGGGCGATCGCTTCGGCAGCCACGACGCATGGGGCCGCATCGATGCCAGGGGCACGGCCGATGACGATGCCGGCGCGAAGGACGGCGACAAGAGCGCCGGCACGCCATAGCCGGCGTCAGCCGATGGCGAGCGGCTGTTCGATCCCGATGACGATGAATTCGGCCGGACGGGTGATGGCCAGCAGCACGGTGATGCGCAGGACGCCGTCGAGCAGATCGTCTGCGGTCATCGTGGTCCCGAGACCGACCTGGACCGCGAACGCCTCGCTGGGCTTCGTGCCCTGCAGCCCGCCCGCCTGCCAGAGGCCGGTGAGGAATTGTTCGATCGCGCTTTGCGCATACGCCCAGGTGTTGGCGTCGTTCGCGGCGAACACCAGCGAGCGCAGCCAGGCGCGGATCGACTGTTCGACCATGACCGCCGTACGCCGCACCGGAACGTAACGCCAGTCCTGGCTGTTGCCGTCGAGCGTGCGCGCGCCCCACAGCACCACGCCACGGCCGGCGAACAGGCGGAAGGCGTCGATCGATTTGCCGCTCACGGCATCGACGTTGAGCCCGGCCTGATCCTGGTCGCTGAGCCGAAGGGTCAGGTCCGCGACCATGGCCGGCACGACATTGGCCGGTGCGGTCCAGACCCCGGCGTCTGCGTCGACCCGCGCGAAGATCCCGGCCACTGCGCCGCTGGGCGGCAAGGTGCCGGCCTTGCGTTCGACGATGGCGATGAGCGCGGCGTAGGCCGGGCTCGCGATCAGAAGCGCCTGATGATTCTTCGCGACATCGGGCGCGGTGCCCGCGGCGATGGCCTGCAGCAACTGCGCCGCTGCGGGATTCGGCATGGCATCGGGGTTCAGCACCGGCAGCAGCGCGCGCGCGTCGCCGCCGTCGAAATCGGTGTAGTCCAGCGTGCCGCTGCGCAGGGCCGTGATCAGGAACGGGTAATACGCCGCGCCGAAATCGAGCCCGATGTCGCCGGTCGAACGGCGGAACGCGGCGATGTCCTGCGGCCACGCCTGCGGATCGGGCCGGAGCCCGCCCTTCACGTCGAGCAGCGTCAGGCAGGTGCCCAGCGCGGCGCTCTGCGCGAGCAGCGACTGGGTGAGCGCGAGCGCATCGGCATCGGGCAACAGCGTCGCTTCGGGCACGACGTACAGCGTGACGTCGCTGCTCGTCTTCAACGCGGCGAGCGCGGCCTGCAGATCGGCGAGCCGCACGTTCGGATTGACCAGCGCGTCGACGAAGGCGGCGCCGGGCGGCGCGGCATGACCCGAGGCGGCGCCGAACGGGCCGGCGGACACGATCCGCGCTTCCGTGCCGCCGTTCTCGAAGAACATCCGCACGCTGTCGCGCAGCCAGTAGACGGTGGCCGGATCGGGCGCGATCCTGCAGCTCACGAAGCCGACCGTCTCGGCATCGTCGTCGCCGTCCGCAGGCGGCGACGGCAGCACCGTCACGCGATAACGCGGCGCCTGCGGCCGGGTTCCGGGCGGGCCGGTGAAGATCGCGTCGAATTCCGCCATCGAACCGATCTTCACCGGCACGCAGGTGCAGTCCGTGCCGTCGAGCGTCGCCTGCGCGGTGTAGCCGATGAAGGCGGGAATCGCGGTCGCGACCGCGACGATGCCGCCGGGGAGACTTCCGTCGATCCTGCTGCGGATGCCGGTCGGTGCGATCGTTGCATTCATCCTGTCGTCCCTGTGTCCATCGCGGTCTGCGTCGCCACGCAGGATAGCCGGCAGACGTGGCGCTGCCCATGCCTGCGGCCGCGGTTGCGAGCCCGCGACGACCGTCGCACACTGTGCGCCGGTCGCGGCGCGATCGATCCACCGCAGGCGAAGGAGTTGCGACATGGGCGGCGTGAACGAGAAGACCCTGAAGAGCGGCAACAAGGTGCATCTGGCGAGCTGGGAGCATCTGACGCCGCCGGACCACGGCCTGGATCTGCAGTCGAAGCGCTGGAACGGCAGCAGTTCGCGCGATGACATGCGGTTCTACGATTCCACCATCGAATACATGCGCAACGACTGGGCCACCCGGAACATGCGCACGGTGCACGCGAATCTCGACGGCAAACAGGTGCTGCTGTTCCACAGCCCGACCACCGACACCTGGCACACCACCGATGCGCTCGACATCGACCACAAGACGCCGTGGAAGCAGCACCTGCTCGGACTCGGCGTGAACAACGGCGCCGACGCGCTGATGGCCTACAACGATGTCGGCAATCTGCGGATGCTGCCGTCGGTGCACAACCGCGCCCGCGACAGCGCCGACGATCTCCTGCGGCAGCATGGGCAGGATTCCCCGCAGTGGAAGGAGTGGGTCAGGGAGCGCTTCGCGTTCGACAACAGCCTCCAGATCCGCGATTTCGATCCCGAGACCGACGGCGCGCGGCGCACCAAGACCACGCTCAACCAGACCTGGACCGAGGAGAACACGCGCTCCGAACTGAAATTCGACAAGAAGGTGGTCGAGCAGTGGTTCGAGAGCGAGCTGAAGCGGCAGTATGCCGGCAGCGTCAACATCGCCAGCGACGACGGCAAGACGAAGTGGGAAGTGCCGCTGTTCCGCTGCGCCGCGACCGGGCAACTGGTGACCCGCGACGCGTTCGACATCGATCATGTGGTGCCGTTCGAACAGCTCAACAAGAAGATGCTCGAACTGCATCCGAACGGCGTGAGCAAGGCCGACGCCCTGAACGCCTACAACGACACCAGCAACCTCCGCCTGGTGGGCCGCAGCGCGAACAGTTCGCACGAATGGGAGATCGTCCAGGACGGCGGCTATCGCGACAAGGTGGCGCCGAAGATCCGCGGCGAGTTCGACGGTTTCATCGAGAAGAGCGGCCCGATGGATCCGCAGGTGCAGCAGCGCCTGCGCGAGACGATCGTCGAACTGCGCGTGGGACAGCAGATGATGACCGAGCGCCATTGGGCGCAGACTCACGCGCCGTCGATGCAGCCGCCACCGCAGAACCTGCACCAGGGCATGCCGCAGCCGGTCGGCCCGCTGCTCAGCCATTCGAGCCACACCGACCATCCGATGTACCAGAAGATCCTGTCCGATCTGACGAAACTCGACCCGCAGCAGCAGGTGTTCAGCGCCGAACAGCGCGAGACCATGGCGTCGTCGCTGGTGGTGATGGCCAAGCATCACGGCATGACCGGCATCGATCGCGTGCAGGGCTTCGACGATCACGGCAAGGCATCGATCAAACTCTCGTTCGACAACGGCGGCATGTCCGCGCCGCAGATGACCTGGCTGTCGGTCGAAGAGGGGCTGAAAAACCGCTCGGTGACCGCGAATACCGGTGCGCTGGAGCTGATGGCGCACCATCGTCATCAGGTGGCGCAGTCGCTCAACGCGCAGCGGTCGCAGAGCGTCGACGTGCAGTTGCCGCCGCCGAACGATCCGGGCCAGACCGGTCAGAACCCGCAGGGTCAGACCCCCTCCAACCAGGGCCAGGGCGGCCCGCCGCGGCATCTCTGAGCGCCTGTCTGAAAGGTTTCCATCGCAGCGGCCTGATCTGTCGTCGCGCCCACAGGGGTTCCGATCAGGCCGTCGTACCCATGCCATCGGAACCTCTCGATCGGGGTTTCAATCGTCGGCGCTCCCGAAGCGGACCCAGCGTTCCGCGCTCACGGCGTCGGCGAAGATCCGCACGTTGATGCCCAGCGAACGCGCGAAGATTTCGCCGTGTTCGACCGCAGGCATGAATGCCGCGGTCGGTTCCACCACCGCGATGCGCTCGAAGACCCCATGCAGGTCGCGGAAGGCGTGCGCCAGCGCGGCCAGCTCTTCCGGCGTGGCCGGGCGTCCCTTCTTGCGGTCGATCACCAGCAGTTTGCGGCAATGGCGCTCGCGTCCCGTGCGCACGATCTCGCGCCAGTACGCCAGCCGCACCGGCTGCGCATCCACGTCGCCATCGACCTGAACCTTGAGGATATCGTCCTCGACCGCGCAGGCGAGCCGATAGGCCGGCTCGGCGGTCGGCGGCAGGTCCGTGCTGCGTTCATCGTTCATGCGCCATCTCCCGACGTGCCGGGAGCATACCCCGCCGCGATGCATCGTCGGCGCGTGACGGGCGTGTGATCGTTTTCACGGTCGACGGCGCCGCATGTGCCATGCTTGCCGGCGGTGATGCGGGGGGGCGCACCGACCGATGTTTTCGTCACGAGATCAGGAGCCTCCCATGTCGCTGCGTTCGCTCGCGTCGTCCCTGCCGATCCTCGCCGCGCTTCCGCTGGCGTTCCTGTTGCTGCCCGGTGCCGCGGACGCGCGGACCTGGACCGTCGGCCCCTCGGGCCGGGATTACACCCAGCTGGCCATCCTGTTCAGCGGCAACGATCTGGCGCCGGGCGATATCGTCGAGGTCGACGGCAACGCCACCTACGGCAGCGCGATCGTCGGCGAGAACGATGGCGGCGCGCCGGGCAATCCGGTGATCATCCGCTGGCGCCGCGCCGGCGGCGGCAGCCGCCCGGTGCTGCAGGGTGGCGTCAACACGATCAAGTTCCAGCGCTCGAACCACGTCGTGTTCGAGGGCTTCGAAGTGCGCGGCGGCAGCAACACCTGCGTGTTCAGCGAAGCCCACGACGTCACCGTGCGCGACGCGGTCATCCATGCGTGTCCGGGGCACGGCATTCTCGGCGCGGACCTGAATTCCGGATCGTTCACGCTCGAATACAGCGAGGTCTACGACGCCGGCTCCGGCAGCACGCGCCACCCGATCTACATGCAGTCGGACGAGATCGCATATCCGGGTTCGGTGTTCCGCATGCGCTACAACTACGTGCACGACGGCAACGGCGGCAATCTGCTGAAGAACCGGCACGAACGCGCGGAAATCCATTCGAACTGGTTCGAGGGATCGGTCTATCAGGAGATCGAGCTGATCGGCCCGGACTGCGAGACCCAGGCCGCCGGCTGGACGCGCGCGACCAAACGCGAGGATGCCGAGCTGCTCAACAACGTCATCGTGCACACCTCGACCAGTTGGCCGAACGCGATCCGCATCGGCGGCGATCTCAACGGCAGCAGCGACGGCCGCGTGCGCATGGTCGGCAACACCATCCTGTTCGATCGTCCCGGCGCGGGGACTGCGGTCTACGTGCAGCTCGGCGCGGGCAGCGTGGAGATGCACAACAACGCGATTCACCAGACCGGCAGCACGGCGCCGGCGATCCTGCGCGAGAACACCAGCGCCGACACGCCGGTGTGCGCGCCCTTCACCACCGCGCCGTGGAGCGGCGGGCGTCGTGTCGCCGGCAGCCGCAACTGGGTGCAGTTCGCCGCGACCGACGTCCCCTCGGAATGGAAGGACACCCTCAAGAGCGGCGATCCGGGCTTCCGCGACATCGCCGCGCGCAATCTGCGTCCGCGCAGCAACAGTCCGCTGCGCAACGCAGGCCTCAACCGGCCGCCATCGCCGGCCAATTTCCCGATGCCATGGTCCTTGCCCAAGGTCGTCTACGACCCGCCGCTGCGTGCGCGACTCGCGATCGGCGATCAGCGCGCGCGCATTCCGCAGGGGTTCTTCACGGTCGATATCGGCGCGCTGGAAGAGGTGGACATCGACAGTCTGATCGGCCCGTTCGCGTTGCCTGGCGCGTCGCCGCTGTTGCCACCGCGGTCGCGGCCGATCGTCGCACCGACAGCGGTGCCCGCGTCTCCGATTCCGGCGAAGCCGCGCTGCGATGCCGTCTGCGTACGCCTGCGCGGATCGAGGCGGTAACGCCCGGCAAGCGGCTCGATTGATCTCCTTCCGGGGATGTGTTCAGGTATGCGGCGAGTCTGTGGCAGGGGGATGCCATGAACGATCGAGAGACACCTCCCGATCCCGTCGAGCGAGGCATCGAGGACCTCGCATGCTGAGCCGCCTGCGCCGGCTGTTCGGCGGCGGCGGGCCGACGCCGACCACCGCGACGCTCGCGGAAGAATTCGCGCCGGTGGCCATGCACTGGTACGACGGCACGCGGTTGCCGCTGCCGGTGTGGGAAGCGATCGCGATGCCGCCGGATGCCGGCGCATCGCCTGCCGACCGCGATGCCTTCCGTACCGCCGCCGCCGGTCATTGGCTGCGGGCCATGGCGGCCCGACTCGGGCGGGGATACCGGATCCATGCGTCGACCGACTTCCTGTTGCTGTCCGCGCTGGACGACCGCCCGGTGGAGGTGTTCCTGCAGTTCTGCCAATCGGTACGGCGAAGGATCGTGCGCAATCTCGGCGGAATCGCGGTCGCACGCAGCGACGGCAAACATGTGGTCATGGTGTTCTCCGACGAAGACACGTATTACGACTACATCAGTCATTACTACCCGGACGACGGCGGCGAATACGCGATGTCTTCGGGCATGTTCGTGCACGGCGGTTACGGTCATTTCGCGCTGTACGCGGGCGCCATGGAAGAAATGCAGCCGACCATCGCCCACGAGCTGACCCATTGCCTGTTGTCGCATCTGCCGATTCCCGCCTGGCTCAACGAAGGCCTGGCGGTGAACACCGAGCATGCGTTGTTTCCGCGTCTGGGCGATCCGAGCTACGCGCTCTATCGTCCGGAGGAGATCCGGGCCAAGCATGCCGCGTTCTGGAACGAGGACACCATCCAGGAATTCTGGTCGGGAAAATCCTTCCTGCGCGCGGACGACGGCAACCTGCTGTCCTACCGATCTGGCCAAGCGCATCGTCGCCACGGCGGCGCGTGCGGAGGATGCCTTCCGCGCCTTCGTCGTGGACGCGGACCGCCGCGACGCCGGCCTGTCCGCCGAGACCTGGCTGGGGCATCCGCTGGAGCATCTGGTGATCGCGATGCTGGGCCACGGCGACTGGCGTCCGGATCCGTCGCGCTGGCGCGAGGGCGTCGAGGGCGGCCAGTTCCGGGGCTGATGCCGAAGCGAACCGCTGTCGGCGGACCTCCGGTGCGGACACGACAACGGCAGGGCGAACCCTGCCGTTGTTGTTTGTTGCTTGTTGCTTGTCGCGGGATGTTGTCGCGACGCGGCGACCGGGGTCAGACGACGGCGGCGGTCGGCAGATTGACCTTGTCGATGCCGTGGATCACGCCGTTGCTGCTGCCGAGGTCGCTGTCCGTGACCTGCGCGCCGTCGATGCTGAACTTGCCGTCGGTCAGTTTGATCGGCGCGGATTGGCCGTGCATGGTGCGGGCGGAGTCCCACTTGCCGATGTCGGCGGCGCTCTTGCGGCCGGTCAGCACGTGGTACTTCAGCACCGAGGCCAGCTCGGCCTTGTTTTCGGGCTTCATCAGCGAATCGAGCTTGCCCGCGGGCAGCTTGGCGAAGGCCGCATCGGTCGGCGCGAACACGGTGAACGGGCCGGGGCCGCGCAGCGTCTCGGCGAGTCCGGCCTGTTCGACCGCCTTCGCGAAGGTGTTGTAGGACCCCTGGCCGGCGGCGGTGTCGAGCAGGTTCCTGTTCTGCGTGGCGGCCGGAGCGGCGTCCTGCTTGATGTCCTGGTGGGCGCTCGGTGCGGTGCCGGCGCCGGTGATGATGGATGTCTTGTTCTGGGTATTCATCTGGAATGTTCTCTCTTGAGCGATCGACGGCGCATCGCGGAGCGCGATGGCTGCGGATCGAAGGCGGCTTGAGCCGCGAATCCCGTGTCGAACGGGCGTCGAAGACGCGCATGGTCGACGGGAGCAATGGCCCGGTGCGGAGTAGGGGGGGAGTGACGCGGCGCGACCGGGACGGTGGCAGCGACCCTGCGTCGCTGCGTGATGAAACCATACGCTTTCGATTGTTAGCGCAGCGTAATGTCGGCGCCGACATCGTCGTGGGCCGGCGCCCGCGCGACAAGTCCACGACACCGCCGCGACACCGCCGCGACACCGCCGCGACACCGCCATGACCGGCGACCCGTGCCGCCTGCTGCCGTGCATGGCATCATTGGGATCGCGATTTCCGGGCCGCCGCCGAGCCCCGGACCGATCGCCGCGAGCATCCCCAAAGAAGGACCGACGAGGAAACGACCATGCCGACCGATGACGTCGAACTCTTGAGCGGTTACACCGTCAAGATCGCCCATACCGACGATTTGCAGCCGACGCAGCACGGCGAGGGCTACGACAATCAGTGGAAGCAGACCAAGGGCCGCACCGGCCTGAGCTTCTACGATTCCACCGTCGATTACATGCGCAACGAATGGGTCGAGATCCCGGGCAACATGCGCAGCGTCGAGGGGACCATCGAAGACAAGAAACTGCTGCTGTTCTTCGACGAACGGACCCGGACCTGGAACTCGGCCGAAGCCCTGGACGTCGACCACAAGCAGCCGTGGCTCGAACATTTCCACGAGCTCGAAGGTTGGTCCAAGAGCGACGCGATGCTGTGCTACAACGACGTCGACAACCTGCGCATGGTGTCCGCCACCTACAACCGCGCGCGCACGTCCGCCGACAAGATCCTCGACGCGCACACCGCCGACTCGCCCGAGTGGCGCGACTGGGTCGAGAAGAAGATGCGGTTCGACGTCGACAAGGACTATCCGGCCTACGACGTCGCCACCGATGGCACCACCCGCAACAAGAAGACCACGGAAGCGGAGTGGACCCAGGGCGTCGATCGCGAAGGCCTGAACTTCGATTCCGGGATCAAGAAGGTCTGGTTCCAGCACGCCCTGAAGGAAGCCTACGCCGGCGAGGTGACGATTCCCGACCCCGACCACCCGGACGACCGCAGCCGCGATCATTCCGTGCAGTTGTTCAGGTGCGGCGCGACCGACCAGTACGTGACGATGGGCGGCATCGACATCGACCACAAGGTCACCTTCGCCGAAAAACTCGGCGACATGCTGGAACAGAATCGGCTGCAGCGCGAACAGGCCGAGTTGCTGGGTCTGGATCCGGTGCCGCCGATCACCAAGGCGCAGGTGCTGGATCTCTACAACGATCCGGAGAACCTGCGCCTGGTGTCGCGTTCGGCCAACAGCTCCCACGAATGGGAGGTCGGCCTGGATGGCCAGTTGTACGATCCGGTCTTCGACGACTACGAATACGCCACCGAAGAGCCCAAGCCGGTCGTCGAGGACGACGACGAGGCGCCGATCCAGTACGAGGACGATGCGCCGCAGGTCAATCTCAAGAAGCGCGGGCGCGACGATCCGCTCGCGCCGAAGCCCAGCCAGGACGACGACCACGCACCGGAGCCGGTCACCAAGCGCGAAAAACCCGTCGACGATCCCTCGGCGATCGACCCGCGCGAGGCCGCGCTGCTCAACCTGCAGGGGCGCGATTTCGACATGTACCAGAAGATCGTCGGCGAGATCGGCAAGCTCGATCCGACCGAGACCGGTCCGCTCACCGACAAGCAGCGCGAGAACCTGGCGATGTCGCTGGTCTCCTACGCACGCCAGGGCGGGCTCAACCAGGTCGATCACGTGGTGACGTTCAACGAGACGGGCCGGCATCCGATCCTGTTCGCGGTGCAGGGGCCGCTCGAGGAGGACACGGGCAAGGTCTGGTTGCCGATCGATCGGTTCAAGCATCAGCCGATGGAAGTGACCGCGCAGTTGCTGGCGGATCATCCCTCGCCGGTGAAGGAAGAGCCGCAGCATCTGCGGACGACGAACCCGCAGCATCTCTGACGCCTCCCCGGAGAACATCCGTGTCCTATACCGCCGCCTATGCCGATCGCGAACCCGCGCGCAGCGACGTCGATGCGCTGCCCGGCATCACCGTGCTGGAATTCGGCGCCCCGTGGTGCCCGCACTGCATCGGCGCGCAGCCGCTGATCGAACATGCGCTCGCCGGGCGCGACGATGTGCGCCATCTCAAGATCGAGGATGGCCCGGGGCGTCCTCTGGGGCGTTCCTATCGCATCAAGCTGTGGCCGAGCGTGCTGGTCCTGCGCGACGGCGAAGAGCGCGCGCGTGCGGTGCGGCCGACGACGCAGGACGAGGTCGCACGCCTGCTGGTCGAAACCTGAGCCGATCCGGTTGCGCGATGCGTGCGATGCGGAAATCGTCGCGCACGCATTCGTGAAGGTTGTGTAGCGTTCAGCCCTGCGTGCGGCCGCGACGTTCAGTTTTTGGCGCGCGAAGCCCGTCGTTGCGTGCGCGCCGCCGCGCGCCTAGCGCGTCTTTCTTCCGCATGGGTTAAGGCCGCGTTGCGTTCACGTTCGCGCAGAAGATTCGATTCATGCGCGGCCTCGCATGGTGGATCCCGATGGACACCGCAGCACGGGTGTCGATCTTTCCCCCAAGACTCCGGAGTACACCGCCATGCAGAAGCGTTCCGATCTCATCATTCCCGGCCTGAGCCTGGCCTTCGCCGCGATCTTCGCCGCCTCCACCGCCTCGGCGCAGACCACCGAACCGTCCCAGCCCCCGACCACGGATGCCGCCGATCAGGCCGCGTCGCAGCAGAGCGCCACCACCGATGCGGCCGCGCCGCAGAAGAAGTCCTGGTCCGATCTCGACATCGACAAGGACGGCAACCTCAGCAAGAACGAGGCCGCCCCGATCCCGGCCTTGCAGGCGGTGTTCGACAAGGCTGACGCCAACGCCGACGGCGCGCTGACCGGCGACGAGTACAAGACCTATCTCGCGGTCAACGGCCAGCCGTCGCCGGCGAAGCCGAAGAAGTAAGCCGGGCGCGACACGCGCATCCTTCCCCCACACGGTCGGCGGACGAAGCGCGTACCGCCGGCGCGAAACGGAGATCGCGTTGACCGTTCCCGCCGCTGCGGGACCTGCTGCGCATGGAGATCACGGACGGTCTCCATGCGCGGGTGCATGCATTCGATTCAGCTTCCCCGCACGCGCGGTTTGTGTACGTCGCGCAGTCGACGTTCGAACAACGCCAGCGTTTTCGACCAGGCGTCGCGCGCGGCGTCGGCATCGAAGCGCGGCGTCGTGTTGTTGTTGAAGCCGTGCTGGGTGCCCGGCGGGCGCAGCAGCGCGTAGCGCACGTCGGCCGCGTCCAGCGCTGATTCATAAGCCGGCCAGCCGGCGTTGATGCGCTCGTCGTTGTCGGCCAGCACCACCAGCAGTTCGGCCTTGATTTTCGGCACGTCCGCGAGCGCTGGCGCGCTGCCGTAGAACGGCACCGCCGCGTCCAGATCCGGTAGCCGCGTGGCCAGCAGATTCGCGATGCCGCCGCCGTAGCAGAAACCGACCACGCCCAGACGCCCGTTGCCGTCGGCGATGCCGCGCAGCATGCCGGCCGCGGCGACGAAATCCTCGCGCGTTTTCGTCTGGTCGAGCTTGGCGAACAAGGCCCGCGCCGCATCTTCGTCGCCCGGGTAACCGCCGAGCGGGAACAGCGCATCGGGCGCGAAGGCGATGAAGTCCGCCAGCGCGAGCCGCCGCGCGATGTCCTCGATGTGCGGGTTGAGCCCGCGGTTCTCGTGCACCACCAACACCACCGGCAGCGGTCGACGGATCTTCGCCGGCTTCGCCAGATAGCCGCGGCCCTTGCCGTAGCCCTGCGGCGAATCGAACTCGACATAGGCCGTCGACAGCCGCGGGTCGTCGCCCGCGACCTCCTGCGCAGCCGCGAACTGCGGACTGAGCGCGGCGAGCAGACCGGCCGCGGTGGTCGCCCCGACCGCGAAGCGCGCGGCGCCGAGGAGAAATCCGCGCCGGTCGATCGCGCCGTGCACGTATTGATCGAACAGCCGCAGCACTTCGGGATCGAAGTCGCTGGCCTTGCGCTCGGGAACCTTGGTCATCGGTGGCGTCCTGTGCGGGGGTGGATGGAATTTACGTGAAATCCTGCTGGCGCCAGGCTTCGAACACGGTCACCGCCACCGCGTTCGACAGATTCAGGCTGCGGTTGCCCGGCCGCATCGGCAGGCGCAGACGCTGGCCGTCCGGAATCGCGGCGAGCACGTCGTCGGGCAGGCCGCGGGTTTCCGGCCCGAACAGGAAGGCGTCGCCGGGCGCGTACGCGATCGCATCGTAGCGGGTGGCGTTGCGCGTGCTCAGCGCGAACAGCCGCGGCGGCGCCCCGTTCGTCTCCGCGATCGCGGCCAGCGCGGCGTCGAGATCGTCGTGCACGCGCAGCGTGGCGTACTCGTGATAGTCGAGGCCCGCGCGCCGCAGCTGCGCATCTTCGAGGGTGAAGCCGAGCGGACGGATCAGATGCAGCCGCGCGCCGGTGTTCGCGCACAGGCGGATGACGTTGCCGGTGTTCGGCGGAATTTCGGGCTGGTAGAGGAGGACGTCGAACATGCGTCGTATTGTGCCGCGCTTCGTCGCGGCCGCGCGCTCAACCGGCGCGCGCTCAACCGCCCGGCGCGCAGTCCGCGAGCGGCTGCGCGGCCGCGGCCTGCCAGCGCTGCGCGTCCACCGGCCGCGGCGCCTGCGGGAAATCGATCCGCGCTTCGATCTGCCCGCCGCGCGCGTCGCGGATGTTGGTCGGGCCGATGAAACGGCGGAGGCGCTGGTCGTCGGCGCCGTATTCCACGCGGATGCTCGAGGCGACCACGCCGAGCAGGCCCTCCAGCCGCAGTTCGAAGCGATGGACGCGGTCGCCGTCGGACCCGCGGGTGCCGGCACTGCGGACCTTGAACGGCAGGCTGCGGCCGAAGGCGGGGATCGCGAACGACAGCGGCTGCGGTCGTCCCGCGGTGAGCTGCGGCCAGCGCTGGCGCAGGAATTCGTCGAAACCGGCGTCGGCCACCAGGGGCGTTTTCGTCGCGGCCAGCGGCTTCGGTGCATCGCGGCCGCTCCACACCAGGGTCCGGCCGCCCTCGCGCCGCAGGCCTTCGCGATAGCCGCGCGCATCTTCCAGCTCGAAGGCGGGCGCCAATGCGGATTGCCGGTAATCCACGCGCTTGCGCGCGAAGGCGACGCCGTTCGCGCAGCGATACAGCACCAGCCGTTCGGTCGGTCGGTCGCCGTCGCCGCGGATCAGATGGATCTCGCGATACAGCAGGCGGCCGTCGTCGGGATCGCGGGCATCGCCTTCCAGCGCCAGCATCGACGCCTGCGCGGGCAGGGCGGCCAGACAAAGCATCAGTACGGCGGGATGTGAGGTCATGCCCGATCTTACGGGCATCGCGCGCGTCCGGATGCGCGGCCGCGTCGCGGCTCAGCGCGGATCGTCGTCCTTGCGCGCGCCGCTCAGGTCGAGCGGTTCGCGCGCGGATTCGCCGAAGGTGATCTTGCCGCCGGTCTCGCGCTCGCAGCGCTTGGCCACCGGTTCGCCTGGCCGATCGGGACGGCTGGCGCAGAGCGGGTCGGCATCGACCGACGCGTTGGTGTCGCGATATTCCACCGAGCCGCAGCCCGCGAGGGCGACGACGGCCAGCAATGAGAGCGGAAGGCGGCGCATGCGGGCCTCGGCGATCGCGGGGAGTCCGCGCAGTAAAACCCCGCGGCCACGACGGCGACCGTGCCGGGAGTCATGCGCCGCCGTTGCGGTCAGCCGGCATTCGGCTGCGGCCGGCGTCGGACATTCACCAGACCATCGTCCGTCCGCGCCAGTCGCGGTACGCGCCGCTGTCGTCGGGGCCCAGCGCATCGATCGTCGCGAGCAGTCCGTCCACCGAGGTGTCCACCGGAAGTTGCGCGCCGTCGCCGCCCATGTCGGTCTGCACCCAGCCCGGATGCAGCGCGACCACGCGGATGCCGCGCGGCTTCAGCGCCTGCGCCAGCTGCGCGGTCGCCATGTTCAGCGCGGCCTTGCTGATGCAGTAGCTGGGATGACGGAAGTCGGCGACGCCGGCGATCGAGCCGAGGTCGGACGACAGATTGGCGACCACGCCGCCGTCGGCCAGCCGCGGCGCCAGCGCCTGGGTCAGCAGCAGCGGCCCGGCGACATTGATGCGGAGGGTGTCCTCCAGCGTCGCCTGGCTCAGTTCGCCGAAGCGTTCGCCCGAATGCAGCACGCCGGCATTGTTCACCAGCAGATCGATGCGGGCGCCGCCGTCCCCGTCCCAGACCAGGGCCAGTTCGCGCGCCAGTTCGGCGCGCGACTTGTCCTGGCCCACCTCCAGCGGCAGCACGTGCAGGCGGCCGGGATATTCGCCGGCGAGGGTGTTCAGGGCGGTCGCCCTGCCGGGCTGGCGGCAGGTGGCGATCACGCGGTCGCCGCGGGCCAGCAGCCGGCGGACGAAGGCCAGGCCGATGCCGCGATTGGCGCCGGTGACGAGGGCGTGCAGGGCCGTGCGGGACGGGCGCATGAGACCTCCGGGCAGTGGGCGGGCGTCTGCCGGGACTTGTGGCCTAGTGTCATGTCCCGGGTGCGGGACTAGCATGCAACGCCGGCCGGGCGCTGTCGAACCGCGCCCCGCCCACCTGTCCGGACGTCTTCCGTCGTCCTTCTCATGACCGTTTCCAGGAGTTCCGCATGTCCATCGCCCGTTCGCGCCGGCCCGCGCTCAAGTTCGGCCTGCTCGCGCTTTCGCTGACCTTCGCGCTCGGCGGCACCCTGTCGCTGGTTCCGCTGGATGCCCAGGCCGCCAGGCCCGCGCGCAGCGCCGATGTCGACATCCCCTACCAGCAGTTCACCCTGCCCAACGGCCTGCGCGTGATCGTGCACACCGACCGCAAGGCGCCGATCGTGGCGGTGAACATCTGGTACCACGTCGGCAGCAAGGACGAGCCCGCGGGCCGCACCGGCTTCGCGCATCTGTTCGAACACCTGATGTTCAACGGTTCCGAGAACCATCCGGGCGAATTCTTCGAGCCCTTCGAACTGGTCGGCGCCACCGACCAGAACGGCACCACCAACCAGGACCGCACCAACTACTTCCAGAACGTGCCGACCACCGCGCTGGACATGGCGCTGTGGATGGAATCCGATCGCATGGGCCATCTGCTCGGCGCGATCGACCAGGCGACGCTCGACGAACAGCGCGGCGTGGTCCAGAACGAGAAGCGCCAGGGCGAGAACCAGCCCTACGGCCAAGTCTGGGAACTGCTCGGCAAGTCCATGTATCCCAAGGGTCATCCCTATCACCACAGCGTGATCGGCTCGATGGCGGACCTCAACGCCGCGACCCTCGACGACGTGAAGAACTGGTTCCGCACCTGGTACGGCCCGAACAACGCCGTGCTGGTGCTGGCCGGTGACATCGATCTGGCCACCGCGAAGGAAAAGGTCACGAAGTATTTCGGCGACATTCCGGCCTCGCCGACGATGGCGCAGCCGAAGGTGGACGTGTCGCCGCTGGCCACCGACAGCCGTTCCTCGATCACCGACAAGGTGCCGCAGGCCCGCATCTACCGCGTCTGGAACGTCGCCCAGGTCGGCACCGTCGACATCGACCGCCTGCAACTGCTGGCGCAGGTGCTGGGCGGCAGCCGCGCCTCGCGTCTGGACCAGCGCCTGTTCTTCAAGGACAAGCTGGTCGACAGCGTCAGCGCCAGCGCCGACTACTCGCAGCTCGGCTCCAACTTCATGATCAGCGCCACCGTGAAGCAGGGCGTGGACCCGGCGATGGTCGAGGCCGCGATCGACGAAGAGCTGAAGAAACTGCTGAGCGAAGGCCCGACCCAGACCGAACTGGATCAGGCGCGCACCGTGTTCAAGGCCGGCTTCATCCGCGGCGTGGAGCGCATCGGCGGCTTCGGCGGCAAGGCCGACGTGCTCGCCGAATGCACCGTCTACACCGGCAACCCGGGCTGTTTCCGCACCAGCCTGAAGACCATCGACACCACCACCGTCGCCCAGGTGAAGGCTGCCGGCAACGCGTGGCTCGGCGCGGGCAAGGGCAGTCACACGCTGGTGGTGACCCCGGGCGAGCGCAAGCCGCTGGCCGAAGAGCCGGCGGTCACTCCGACCGCGCTCACGCTGCCGCCGGTGGATCGCAAGTTCAAGACCAAGCCGACCGGCGTCGATCGCAGCGCAGGCGTGCCGTCGACCACCGAATTCCCGCAGCTGAAATTCCCGTCGCTGCAGCGCGCCACGCTGAGCAACGGCACCCAGGTGATCCTGGCCGAGCGCAAGGGCCTGCCGGTGGTGCAGATGAGCTACCTCTTCGGCGGCGGCTTCGTCGCCGACCAGGGCGGCAAGCTCGGCACCGCCAATTTCGCGATGGGCATGCTCGATGAAGGCGCGGGCGATTACGACGCCATCGCCTTCGGCAATCGCGCCGAATCGCTGGGCGCCAACCTCGGCGCCGGCGCCAGTCTCGACGGCGCCACCGCCGGCCTGTCGGCGCTGAAGCAGAATCTCGATCCGTCGGTGGCGCTGTTCGCCGACATGCTGCGCCGTCCGCGCTTCGACCAGGCCGAAATCGACCGCGTGAAGGCCAACTGGATCGCCGGCATCAAGCAGGAAAAGGCGCGTCCGAACGGCGCCGCGATGCGCGTGCTGCCGCCGCTGCTGTACGGCGCGGGCCATCCCTACGCCATTCCCTTCAGCGGCACCGGCACCGAAGCGTCGATCGCCACGCTCGGCCGCGACGACCTGCAGGCCTACCACGCGAAGTGGGTGCGTCCGGACAACGCCACGCTGCTGATCGTGGGCGACACCACGCTCAAGGAGATCGTGCCGGTGCTCGAAAAGCATCTGGGCGACTGGAAGCCGGCTGGTAGCAGCGTCGCCGGCAACGGCGCGATCGCGCCGGTGGCGATTCCGAAGAAGCCGCGCGTGTACCTGATCGACCAGCCGGGCGCGGTGCAGGCCAACATCTACGTCGGCCAGCTGGTGCCGTCGACGAAGGATACGGGTGCGGTCAAGTTCGACATCGCCAACTCGGTGCTGGGCGGCGAGTTCTCCTCG
Organism: Lysobacter hankyongensis; assembly: GCF_039543145.1. Lineage (NCBI taxonomy): Bacteria > Pseudomonadati > Pseudomonadota > Gammaproteobacteria > Lysobacterales > Lysobacteraceae > Lysobacter > Lysobacter hankyongensis. The sequence continues at coordinate 141,851 of NZ_BAABJE010000002.1, forward strand.
CGCCTCAACATGAACCTGCGCGAAGACAAGCACTGGGCCTACGGTTCGTACAGCAGCGCCTCCAACGCGATGGGCCAGCGCCCGTGGATGGCCTTCGCCGCGGTGCAGATCGACAAGACCGCCGAATCGATGAAGGAACTGCAGCGCGAGATCGCCGACTACGCCAGCGGCAAGGCGCCGCCGAAGCCGGAGGAAGTCGCCAAGATCCAGTCCACCGAAATCCGCGGCCTGCCCGGTTCGTACGAAACCGCCGGCGCGGTGCTCGGCACGCTCGGCGGCATCGTCCGTTACGGCCGTCCCGACGACTACGTGTTCCAGCGCAAGGCCGAGATCGAGGGCCTGACCGTGGACCAGGTGAAGGCCGCGGCCGCGACCATCCAGCCCGATGCCCTGACCTGGGTGGTGGTCGGCGACCTGAAGCAGATCGAGAAGCCGGTGCGCGCGCTGAAGCTGGGCGAGGTCAGCATCGTCGACGCCGACGGCAATCCCGTGAAGAAGTGAGCCCCGCGGCGGGCGTGTCCCGCCGCGTCGTTCTTGTCGTGTTGCGACGATGCCCGCCATGATGGCGGGCATCGTCTTTTCCGGAGTTCGTCCATGTCCGTACGTCGCTTCGCCATTGCCGCGGCCTGCCTGCTCGCCGCCGGCTGCACCTGGGTGCACATGGCGCCCGGGGCTTCGAAGGTGCGGGTGGTGGACGGCACGCCCGCCGGCTGCGAGAAGCGCGGCGAGGTCGAGGTGTCGGTGAAGGACAGCGTCGCCTTCTACGAACGCAATCGGCTGAAGGTGCGCGACGAACTGGAAACGCTGGCGCGCAACGAGGCGCCGGGGCTCGGCGCCGACACCGTGCAGCCGGTGGCGCCGCCGGTGTCCGGCGAGCAGCGCTACATCGCCTGGCGCTGCCGCAAGTGAGCAAAAGCGGCAAACAGCGCCGCGCCGAGATCAAGCACAAACGGCTCGAACGCGCCCGCCGGCTGCAGGAGACGCTGGCCAAGCCGTCGCACGGCCGCCATCTGCCGGTGGGCGGCATCGAGCCGGCCGACCGCTCGCTGCTGGCGCGGCACAACAACACCTTCGGCGTGCTGCCCGAGTTCTACGCGGATGTCGTGTTCGTCTGCCGCGACTGCGGCGAGGAAGAGGTGTGGACCGCGAAGCAGCAGAAGTGGTGGCATGAGGTCGCGCTCGGCCCGATCGGCAGCACCGCGGTGCGCTGTCTGCCGTGCCGGCGCGCGCGCCGCGCGGCCCACGATCGTCCCGGCGCCAATCTCGTCGGCGAACGCTGCGCGCGGCTGCGGGCGCTCGGCACCCGCGAGCCCGATGCCGAGGCGTGGCGCGAGGTCGAAGCGGCGCTCGCGGACAAATGGTGGGGCGTGCGCACGGTGGCCATCGCCACGCTCGGGGCATGGGGCGATGCCCAGGCGGTGGGGCGGCTGCGGCGGATGATCGCCGACCACGCGGAGGGACGGCGCTGGGGCAGTTGGGATCAGGAAGCGCGTCGGGCCGCCTTCAAGGCGCTGGGCGAATGCCTGCCGGCGTCGGAATCCGACTGGGGGCTGGCGCAATATCTCGATCACGGCGACACCTGGGCGCTGCGGCGCCCGCTGTCGCGCCTGCCGACCACGCACTGGGAACCCGTCCTCGCGGCGGAATGGCGCCGCAACGAAACGCCGCGGCTGGAGCGCCTGTGCTGGCTGCTGGCGGGCGTGGCGGCGGATGCGGCGCAGCGGCAACGCTGGCGCGAGCGCTTCGCCCGCCACCCCGATCCGGGGGTCCGGCGCATGGCCGGATACGCATGGGAGACCGCCCGCTGAACCGGAGCGGCGGTCCGGGCTTCGCGGGCGGTCCGAACCTCCGCTGTAACACGCTGGAAACGCACGGGATTGTGCGCCGGCGCCCGGAATCGCGGGTCCGCCGGTGGTTTTTGCATGCGCCAGGGTAGGGAAGGCAGTACCCTATACGGTTCCTGACTGTCTCATGGTCCTCTGCCCATGCTGTTTCAACACGTCGCCATCGCCGGACTTGCCCACATCGACGCGCCGCGTCAGCTCACCAGCGCCGAGATCAACGCCCGGCTCAAGCCGACCCTGGACCGGCTGGGGATCAAGGCCAACGTCCTCGAAGACATCGCCGGCATCCGTTCGCGTCGTCTCTGGGACGATGGCGTCGAAGCCTCCGATGCCGCCACCCTCGCCGGCGTGAAGGCGCTGGCCGACGCCGGCATCGACCCTTCGCGCGTCGGCCTGCTCGTCAACACCTCGGTCAGCCGCGACTATCTGGAACCGTCGACCGCCAGCATCGTCAGCGGCAACCTCGGCCTGTCCGACACCTGCCAGAACTTCGACGTCGCCAACGCCTGTCTCGCCTTCCTCAACGGCATGGACATCGCCAGCCGGATGATCGAGCGCGGCGAAATCGACTACGCCCTGATCGTCGACGGCGAAACCGCCAATCTCGCCTACGAGAAGACGCTCAACCGCATGGCCAGCCCGGACCTCACCGAAGAAGAGTTCCGCAACGAAATGGCCACGCTCACCCTGGGCTGCGGCGCCGCCGGCATGGTGCTCGCCCGCGCCGAACTGGCTCCGGGCGCGCCGCGCTATCGCGGCGGCGTCACCCGCGCCGCCACGCAGTGGAACACCCTCTGCCGCGGCAACCTCGACCGCATGGTCACCGACACCAAGATGCTCCTGATCGAAGGCATGAAGCTCGCGTCGAAGACGTTCGCCGCGGCCAAGCTCGCGCTGGGCTGGGCGGTGGACGAAGTCGACGAATTCGTCATCCACCAGGTCAGCAAGGTCCACACCCAGGCCATGCTCGACGCCTTCGGCATCGACCCGAAGAAGGTGCTCACCATCTTCGGCGAGCACGGCAACATCGGCCCGGCGTCGGTGCCGATCGTGCTCAGCAAGCTGCGCGAGATGGGCCGCCTGAAGAAGGGCGACCGCGTCGCGCTGCTGGGCATCGGTTCCGGCCTGAACTGCTCGATGGCCGAAGTGGTCTGGTAAGACACTGTCCGGCGGCTGCGGCCGCCGTTACAGTGCCCCGCAAGCCCCCGGCCCGCCGGGGGTTTTCGTTTCCGCTTCCCGAAAAGGACCGCTAATGACCGGCAAGCTCCGCAGTCACCACGAAATCGCCATCGCCTCGATCCACGTCTTCACCGACGATGGCCGCCTCGATCTCGCCGAACTCGAAAAACTGCTCGCGCTGGCCGTGCGCGACGAAGTCGTGGATGCCGACGAAAAGCGTGTCCTCGCCAACATCCTCACCCGCGCCGAGCGCGACGGCGTCGATCCCGAAGTGCTGGCGCGCATCGTCGAAGTCCGCCGCCAATACGGCTTCGACTGAGGTCCCGGCCGAAACGCGAGGACCCCGGGCAGGGCCGGGGTCTTCGTTCGAGCGGCGCAGATCGGCGGCGCCCATGAGCGCCGCCGCGTCGTCACGCTTATTGCCGCGTCGGCGCGGGCTCGGCCCGGCCTTCGCGCACCGCGCGTTCGATTTCCCCGCGAATCTCGCTGTCGATCGCCGCCATCTCGCGCTCCATCTTTTCGCCGAGCGCTTCCATTTCGGCGCCGAGGGCTTCCATCGGCCTGGCCGCGCTTTCCATCTTCTCGCCCAGCGCTTCCATCGGCGCCGCGCGCGCGGTCATCGCTTCGGCTTCGGCGTCGATGCGTTCGGAGATCCGTTCGATCTCGAGGTCCAGCGCATCCATCCGCCGTTCGATCTCCAGTTCCGCAGCCGCCTGAGCGGCGGTGTCGGCGCCGATCGCCAGTTCGGCCTGCCGCTGCGCGAGCTTCGCCTGTTCCATCGCCAGGTGCTGCAGCTGCGCGTTGCTCTCCTGCATCTCCCGCGAGGGGCCCATGTTTTCGCCGAGCGCGCTCATCTGCCGACTCATCGCTTCCATGGCTTGGCTATGCGTCTCCATTTCGCGGCTCATCGCTTCCATCTTCGCTTCGCTGGCTGAAGAAGCCGCCCAGGCGCGCTGGACGCGCGCGAGCACCGCGGGGTCTCGCAACACGTAGGCCTTGCCGTCGTGGTTGAACCACAGGAAATCGCCGTCCAGCGCGGCCTGCGCCGCGCGCACGTCGTCGACCTGATCGGTGTCGCCGGAGAAGAACAATTTTTCGGAATCGCCGTTCACGAGCGCATAGCCCTCATGCGCGCGGTCGCTGTCCACGTGCACGACAGCGCCGGTGCGCACCACGCCGCGCGGGCCGGCGGCCACGATGGTCGGCGACGCTGCGGCCGGGCGCTCGGCCTGTACGCGCTGCGCGGCCTGCAGTGGTGCACGGTCGGCCTGCGCGTAAGCGTAGCAGGCCACACCGGTGGCGAGCAGGGCCACCGCCGGCAGTGCGATGCGGGCGCCGATGCCGGGACGCGTGGGGCGGATCAATTGCTGGATGCGGGTCATGAGATGGCCTCCTTGGGCGGCCTGTGCGAGGGCGGGCGTTGCGTGCGGGTGCGTTGCGGCTGCATGGCGGTCCAGCGCGGAAAGCGCGAGCGCGAGGCGGCGGGGTTCGCCGAGCGCGTTCGCGGCGATGTCGTCGGCGATGAGTTCGCGTTCGATCCGGATGCGATGCGACAGCCACCACACCGCGGGGTGATAGAACAGCAGCGATTCGACGAGGGTCTGCAGCAGGTTCACGAGGTAATCGTGACGACGGATGTGCGCCAGTTCATGCGCGAGCAGCGCCTCCAGCAGTTCGGCGGGCATCCGCGCCAGCAGCGCGGCCGGCACGATCACCACCGGGCGGAAGATGCCGGCGGAAAGCGGGCCATCGTCGTCGTCGCTGATCAGCAGGCGGATGCGATCGTCGAGCTGCATGCGCGCGCAGAGCGCACGCCATCGCGACTGCCAGATCTCCGGTACCGGCAGCCGCGCGGCCCGGCGCGCGCGCCGCAGCCACGACAGCCCGGCCAGCAGGCGCAGCAGCATCGCGCCGACGCCGACGCCCCACAGCGCGACCACCCAGGGCGTCGCCGCATCGAGCGGTGCGCTGCGGGCGCTGAACGCGTGGCCCAGCGTCGCCAGCACGGTGGGCGCGACGGCGTCCGCCGTTGCCTCGGCGGCGATCGGACTCGTGTCCGTCGGCGCGGTCGCCGGCTGCAGCCCCTGCCGCAGCGTCTGCAGCGGCAGCCAGAGGCACGCGGCCAGCGCGATGCAGGCCACGGCATAGCGCGCCTGCGGACGGGCGGTGCGCAGCATCCACAGGATCAGCCAGGCGCTGGCGCCGATGGCCGCGCCCTGCCAGAGGAAGTGCAGCAGCCCCTGCGCAAGCGCCGGGACCAAGGCCGTGGTCAGGGTCGTGGCCAGCACGGACAGGAGGTCATTCGTCACGGCTCTGCTCCAGGAAGCGCTGGATCTCGGCGCGTTCTTCATCGGTGACGTGGCCGCGCAGCGCGGTCATCACCAGCGCCTTGCCGGATCCGGAGAAGGCCTTGTGGATCAGGTCCTGCAGCAGATTGGTCTGCAGCGAGTCCTGCGCCGCGGCCGCGGCGTAGACGTGCGAGCGCTCGCTCTCGTCGCGGATCACCAGGCCCTTGCCGTGCATGACCTGCAGCAGCCGCAGCACGGTGGCCTGCGCGGCCTCCGGGCGCTCGACCTGCTGCGCTTCGTGCACCTGCTTCGCGGTGCTGGGGCCGAGGCGCCACAGCAGGCGCAGCAGATCGAGCTCGGCGGGCGTGGGTTTCGGGGGCGGTGCCGTGGCGGGTGTGCGGGACATGCGCGGGTCGTCCGGATGCGGGAGGCGGGATTGCCCTGTGCAGGCACCGTATGCGAACTAGACAATTTTGTCTAGACAAAATTGTCTAGTTCTTCCTCCGTTCGTCGGAAAGCCCGCGGGCGATGCGCGCCGGCTGGTGCGACCGGGTCTGGCGACCGTTGGTCGGATTGTCACATGTGATGGCTTGACAGTACTCACATGTGACAATCAGGATGACCGCCATGGAACGCCGCACCTCCGCCTTCTACCAACGCCGCCATCGCGAGCGCCTGCGCGAGCAGGGGCTGACGAAGAAGGAGCTGTGGGTGTTGCCGGAATACGCCGATGAACTGGCCGCGATCGAGCGGCAGATGCGCCGCCCGCGGGAAGACGCCGCTCGGCCGGCGCGCCATGCAGGGGAGCAGACGATGGGTGAGTTGCAGACCGTGGCGGCGCCGCGGTTGTCCGCCGCGATGCATGCGGGGGCGCCGATGTGGACTTCGACCGCGCTGTGCGCGGCGATCGCCGCCTCCGAGCCGGTCCGCGAAGGTCTGATGTCGGTGGAGCTGATCGAAGGCGCCGAGCCCGGCCTGTACCTGACCATGCACGACTACGGCGACCTGCCGCTGTTCATGGCGGTGGTCGGCCGGCAGATCGTGGTCGAGGCGCTGCTGTGGCCGGTCTCGCAGGTACGCGACCCCGCCCGCTTCAACGAAGCGCTGCTGCGCACCCACAAACTCTTCCCGCTGTCGACGCTGGGCATCGAAACCCTCGACGGCGATCCGGTCTACATCATGTTCGGCGCGCTCAGCGCGTCGTCCTCGCTGGCCGACGTGTTGTTCGAAGTCGAAACCCTCGCCGACAACGTCATCCGCGCCACCGAGGCCTACGAAACCCATCTGCGGGAGGCCGCATGAACGTCCACGAATCGCCCGAACGCCCGGGCGGCGAGGAAACGCCGGATATCGCTGCGGGTACATCGGCATCGCCGATCTGGCGCAAGCTGGTCGATGCGGTGCGCGGCGGCGCCAACGAGCTCGGCGAGGCCATCGCCGACAGTCAGGCGCTGCGCATCCTCGATCAGGAGATCCGCGACGCCGACGCCGAACTGCACCGTTCGAAGGATGCGCTGGCCGAAATGCTGGCGCACTACAAGGTCGCGCTGGATCGCCTGGCGGCCTCCGATGCGCGGGTCGAGGAATACGAAGGCTATGCGCTGAAGGCGCTGAAGGCGGACGACGAAGCGCTGGCGCGCGAAGTCGCGGCGAAGATCGCCGCGTTCGAGGCCGATCGCGACGACGACCGCCAGCGCAGCGAAGAACTCGCCGCGCGCATCGCCGATCTGCGCAAGGTGATCGCCCAGGCCGAAGCGCACATCAAGCGACTGAAGCAGCAGGTCGACACCGTGCGCGCGACCGCGACCGTGCAGCGCGCGCAGGCGACCGTGGCGCATCGCCATGCCGGTACCGATTCGCGCCTGCGCACGGCCCTGGAATCGCTGGAACGGATCAAGCGCCGGCAGGCCGAGCGCGGCGCGCGGATGGAGGCGGCCGCCGAGATCGCGCGCGAGGACGGCGACGACGCGCTCGAAGCGAAGCTGCGCGAGGCCGGCATCATCGCCGAGCCCAGCGGCGCCGACGCGGTGCTGTCGCGGCTGAAGAAGAAAATCGAAGATTGACCGAAACGTGTCGTGCGCGGGGGCTCGCGCGCAGCGGCCGGGGGAGTGAGGATGGATGTGTTCCTGCAGATCGTGACGTCGTTTCCGACCGTCGTGTACACCGTGCTGCTGCTGGTGGTGTCGGCGCATTGGCTGCTGTCCGCGCTCGGCATTCTCGAAGTCGACACCATCGACGGCCTGATGCCCGACGGCTTCGGCGGTCACGGTGCCGGTCATGGCATCGGCCATGGCGTGGGTCATGGCATCGGACACGATCTCGGTCACGGCGTCACGCATGGCATCAGCCACGGCGTCGGACATGGCCACGACATCGGTCACGGTCACGGCGGGCATCACCACGATGCCGATGCCGGCGGTCTGCTGATGAAGTTCGGCCTGCACGGCGTGCCGGTGATGGTGGTGTTCACGATCATCGCGATCGTCGGCTGGAGCGTCTGCTACTTCACCGATCTGTTCCTGCTGCGCGAAGCCAAGCTCGGCGTCTTCGCGATTCCCGCCGACATCGCGACCATGATCGCCGGGCTGGTGCTCGCGATTCCGGTCGGACGGATGGTGCTGGCGCCGGTGCGGCGCATCCTCCGCCGATTCGCGCCGGTCTCGCAGCGACCGATGCTCGGCCGTTACGCGGTGGTGCGCAGTCCGGAGATCACCCAGACCTCGGGCACCGCCGAAGTCGACGACGGCGGCGCCGGCCTGATCCTGCAGGTGCGCGCGGAGGTGTCCGGACGTTTCGTCCGCGGCGACCGCATCGTGCTGATCGAATACCTGGAAGACCAGAACGCCTACCGGGCCACGTCCGCCGAGGAATTCGAGCGATTGTGATCCCGGCGGTGCCCCCCCGAATCCGCTGCAGCCCCGACCCGCGCGCCGGCTGCAGCCTGTCGTATCCGTCATTGCGCGTCGATTGGAGAACTGAGATGTCTGGCGAAACCCTACTGCCCGTGCTGATGATCGCAGGTGCCGTGATCCTGATGCTGCTCGGCATCGTCGGCCTGTTCAAGGCCTTCTACATCAAGGTGCCGCAGGGCACGGCGCTGATCGTCAACGATCTGTCGTCCACGCCGAAGGTGCATTTCACCGGCGCCCTGGTCTACCCGGTGATCTACAAGAAGGAGTTCATGCGGATCTCGCTGATCACCCTCGAAGTGGACCGCCGCGGCAAGGACGGCCTGATCTGCCACGACAACATGCGCGCCGACATCACCGTCGCGTTCTACCTGCGCGTGAACGAGACCGCGCAGGACGTGCTGAAGGTCGCGAAGGCCATCGGTGTCGACCGCGCGTCCGACAAGATCGCGGTGAACGAGCTGTTCAACGCCAAGTTCTCCGAAGCGCTGAAGACGGTCGGCAAGCAGATCGATTTCGTGAAGCTGTTCGAGAACCGCCAGGAGTTCCGCGACCGCATCATCCAGGTGATCGGCAACGACCTCAACGGCTATGTGCTCGAAGACGTGGCGATCGACTACCTCGAGCAGACGCCGAAGAACTCGCTCGACCCGAGCAACATCCTCGACGCCGAAGGCATCCGCAAGATCACCGAGCTGACCGCGGCGCAGAACGTCATCACCAACGAACTGGCGCGCAACGAAGAGCTGGCGATCACCAAGAAGAACGTCGAGACCCGCGAAGCGATGCTCGCGCTGGAACGCCAGCAGGCCGACGCCGAGGCCCGCCAGAAGCGCGAGATCGCGACCATCCGCGCGCGCGAGGAAGCCGAGACGATGAAGGTGCAGGAAGAAGAGCGCCTGAAGGCCGAGCAGGCGCGCATCGCGACCCAGGAATCGCTGGACATCCGCGAGCAGAACCGCCTGCGTGAAGTCGAGGTCGCCGAGCAGAACCGCCAGCGCGCGGTGGTGATCGAAGTCGAGAAGGTGCATCGCGCCAAGGACCTGGAGATCGTCTCGCGCGAACGCGAGGTCGAGCTGCAGAAGATCGACAAGGAAAAGGCCCTGGAAATCCAGCGCAAGGACATCGCCAACGTGATCCGCGAACGCGTCTCGGTCGAGAAGACCGTGGCCCAGGAAGAAGAGCGGATCAAGGAAGTGCGTCAGGTCTCCGAAGCGGATCGCCAGAAGCAGGTGACCGTGCTCGCCGCCCAGGCCAAGGCCGAAGAGGCGCTGGTGCGTCACGTCAAGCAGGCCGAGGCCGACGAGGCCGCGTCCAAGCACAAGGCGGTGGAGCTGACCGTGATCGCGCAGGCCGAACTGGAAGCCGCGGCCAAGCACGCCGAAGCCAAGAAGCGCATGGCCGAAGGCATCGAGGCCGAGCGCGCCGCGCCGGGCCTGGCCGATGCGCGGGTGCGCGAAGTTGCCGCCGCGGCGCTGGAGAAGGAGGGTCTGGCCAAGGCCCGCGTGGTCGCCGAGACGCTGTCCGCGGAAGCTCGCGGCGCCCAGGACAAGGGTGTGGTCGAGGCCAAGGTCATCAAGGACGTGGGCTTCTCGCAGGCCGAAGTGCTGCGTCAGAAGTACCGTTCGGAAGCCGAGGGTCTGACCGACAAGTTCGCCGCGCTGGGCGCGATGAGCGATCAGGCGCGCGCGCACGAGGAATTCCGCATGCAGCTGGAGAAGACCTTCGAGCAGGCGATGGCCTCGATCGACGCCAACAAGGAGATCGCGCGCGAGCAGGCCGAAGTGCTGTCGACCGCGCTGGCCAAGGCCAACATCGACATCGTCGGCGGCGAAGGCGCGTTCTTCGATTCTTTCGCCAAGGCGCTGTCGGTGGGCAAGGCGGTGGAAGGCGTCGCCGGCAAGAGCCCGATCGTGCAGGAAGTGCTGCAGAAGCTGCTGTCGATGCAGGTCGGCGGGAAAGAGGCCAAGACCACGAAGGTCTCGGAATCGGAAGACGCATGAGTCGCGAACGGCCGGCTGTCGTTTCGACAGCCGGCCGCTGCGCGAAGAGGAGAGGAGAGGATCATGATCAGGGCGATGGCAAGTGCAGCCGTGCTGGCGGCGACCGTGCCGGTGGCTGCGCTGTCCCCGGCGATCGCGTATGCCGCGGAGCCGAACGACGCGTACCGGGCATGCAAGGGGAGTACCCATGACGCGCCGAAACTCGTCTGCGATGGCGGCTACCGGGAGAGCTTCGAGGCCGCGGCGAACGATGTGCTGCGCCATTTCGATGCGGGCGATCATGTTGGCCTTGCTGCAGAAATCCTGGCGGGAGACCATCCCCAGGCGGCGAGCGTGGGCCGCACTGAAATCGAGTCCATGGCGGCGGAGCTGAAGCAGGCGATCGAATACGTCGATGCGGACAGCGGACGGCGTTTCGCTTCCATCGATCTGTTCGCGCGCGTCGAGGGCAAGAGGCACGACCCCAAGGCGACATACGCGACGCTGAGCCATCTCAGGGTCTGCGGCGGGCGTATCTGCGAAGAACAGGTGGTCATGAAGAACGTTGACGGTGGCTGGCAACTCTTCGGCCTGCACATAATTTATGAGCCGGCATCCGCGCCGGAGAAAGGTTCGTGAGCATCGGCCGGCCCGCCGGCAGCGCACGACAGATCGCGGATTGAAACAGGAGCGTCCAGACAGTGCAGTCCGAATCCACATCGCAAATCGACAAGGCCGTCGCCGAAGGCGGCGCCTACGAGGTGCTGCGCAAGCGCCTGACCGAACAGGGTCGGCTGCTGCGCGAACGCGCGGACGCGCTCAACGCGCAGCGCCTGCAGGAATTCGGCAGCAGCCGGATGGAGGTCGTGGGCCGCCTGCGGATCCGCACCGAACACAACTGCGTGGCCCGCGACATCGTCCAGGTCGGCGACTGCCTGCTGTTCGGCTACAACGTCTTCATCGGATTGAAGAAGGAAATCCGGATCGAGGATGTGTTCCTGCTCTACCGGTTGGTCGAAGGGCCGGAAGGCTACGACGTGACGCCGGTCGAGATCGCGAACAGCTTCCTCGGCGACGCGACCTTCGCCAAGGAATTCGCCGAACTCTTCGCCTACTACAAGAACACCCGGCTGCTGCAGCTGGTGGTGCGTGACGGCAAGCTGCTGGCGGCGTTCCAGATCGGCGAGCGGATCGAGGACATCCGCGTGTTCCGCTGGCAGATCGAGGGCGGCAGTGGGCGGCAGACCGTGCGCTACATCGACAACCGCGGCGAGCGCGACATCGCGCTGCCGGCGCCGTACGACTTCGAGTGGACGCGCGCGACCCGCGAGATGGCCGTCAACGGCCGCCATCCGCATCTGAACATCCTCGACACCGTCTTCGTGGAGACGGTCAACGGCGACCTCACGGTCAAGATCGAGAACAACACCGAGGACGGCCTCGGCCTCTACCGCGAACCGGTCGAGGATCAGACCCAGTCGCTGGACGACGCCCAGGTCGATTTCGCCCGCGTCGGCAGTCTGATCCTGCTGAAGATCCTGCCGTATCGCGAGCAGCAGTGGCGATATCTGGTCTACAACACGCTGTCGCGCAAAGTCCATCGCATCGACGCCATCGGCCAGGCCTGCGTACAGTTGCCGGAAGACCACGGCATCGTCTTCCCCGGCGGCTACATGCTGCAGAACGGCGAGACCCGCACCTTCGACCAGGCGGTGCAGGGCATGCGCTTCAAGCGCACGATCCGTTCGCCCAACGGCGAGGATGTGCTCTACCTGTTCTACGAGCCGCAGAATGGCCGCATCGCGCTGTTCGTCTACAACATGATCCAGCGCGGCATGCAGCCGCCGGTGCTCGGCCACGGCTATGCGCGGCTGGAAGACGGGCGCATGGTGATCTTCAGCGCCGAGAGCAGCGAGCCGACGCGGATTCATCCGATGCAGGTCTGGCAGACGCCGTTCGCGTTCGAGGACTATGCGCAGCGGCAGCCGGCCGGCAACACCTTCATGGGCCGGATCGGCAACGCCGACCTGGTCCGCGGTATTTCCGAGCTGCTGAGCCTGGCGCGCGAGATCGACGGCGGCGACGCCTCGGCGCAGCGCTATCAACTGCTCACCCAGACCACGCGCCGGCTGTTCGATCAATATCACTGGATCGAGGATCGCCACTGCGAAGGGCTGGCGCCGCTGCTGCGCGAGATCGTCGCCAGCAGCGAGGCGGTGCTGGACGAATACGAGAAGGTCGAGAGCATCCGCCGCCAGTCCGAGGCGGCCATGCGCGACGCCGAGGAACGGCAGAAGGCGCTGCTCGGCAGTCTCGACCCGGACCGCTGGGAACGCGTGCAGGACTGCGTCGACGCGCTCAACGCGATCGTCGCCCAGCGCGGCCGGCTGCTGACGATCCGCGAGTACCGCTATGTCGACACCGCGGCGATCGACGCCATGGAAGCGACTCTGCTGGAGGCGCAGGCGCGCACCGGCGTCGCGACCGGCGATTATCTGGCCGGCGACAAGGCGCTGCAGCCCTACGCCGACCGCGTGCATGCGCTGGATGCCGAAGCGCAGAAGGCGATCAGCGTCGCCGCGCTGCGCGAGCCGCAGCAGCAGATGCAGACGCTGTCGACCGATCTCGACATGCTGTCGGAACTGATGGCGACGCTGAAGGTGGACGACGCCACCCGGCGCACGCGCATCGTCGAAACCCTGTCCGGCATCTACGCCCGGCTCAACCAGGCGAAGGCGCGCGCGGAGCAGCGGCGCAAGACCCTCGGCAGCGGCGAGGCGGTGGCCCAGTTCGGCGCGCAGTTCACGCTGTTCGGCCAGAGCATCGCCAGCGCGCTGTCGGCGGCGCGCGATCCCGAGCGCTGCGACCAGGAACTGTCGCGGCTGATGGTGCAGCTCGAAGAACTCGAAAGCCAGTTCGGCGAGCACGAGCAGTTCCTCGGCGACATCGTCGCCAAGCGAGACGAGCTGCTGGAAACCTTCGAGGCGCACAAGCAGACGCTGCTGGACGAGCGTCAGCGCAAAAGCCAGTCGCTGGCCGATGCCGCGGCGCGGATCCTCGAAGGCCTCGGTCGCCGCACCGCGCGCATCGCCGGCATGGACGAACTCAATGCGTTCTTCGCCGGCGACGCGCTGATCCTGAAGCTGCGCGATCTCGCCGAGCGGCTGCGCGGGCTGAAGGACAGCGTCAAGGCCGACGACATCGAGGCCCGGCTCAAGGGCGTGCGCGACCAGGCCGTGCGCGCGCTGCGCGACCGCACCGAACTGTTCGAGGACGGCGGCAACGTCATCAAGCTCGGCCCGCGCCACCGCTTCAGCGTCAACACCCAGGAGCTCGATCTCACCGTGCTGCCGCGCGGCGATGGGCTCGCCCTGCACCTCACCGGCACCGAATTCTTCGCGCCGGTGCGCGACGCCGAGCTGGATGCGTTGCGGGAATTCTGGTCGCTGTCGCTGGAGTCGGAATCGCCGGCGCTGTACCGCGGCGAATATCTGCTGGGCGAACTGCTGGCCGCGGCCGAAGCCGGCCGCGACGGCCTCACCCTGGATCTGTTGCGCCAGCAGCTGGCGCAGCCGGAGGTGTTGACGAAGACCGTGCGCGATTTCGCCGCGCCGCGCTATCGCGAAGGCTACGAGAAGGGCATCCACGACCACGATGCCGCGCGCCTGCTGGCGGCGCTGCTGCCGCTGCGCGACGGCGCCGGACTGCTCGCGCACGCCCCGGCGGCGCGCGCATGGGCGAGCCTGTTCTGGGCGCAGATGCGCGAGCGCCCCGAGGCCGCGCAATGGACCGATCGCGCGCGCAACGCGCAGGGCATCGATCGTGTGTTCGCGCATCGCGGCGGTCTCGATCGCCTGCGTGCGGACATCGCCGCGGCGATGCGCGCCGAAGCCGATGCGAAGTCGTTGCCGGTGGACGCGGCGCTGGACGCGCGCGCCGCCGACTACCTGATCGCGGTGCTCGGCGCGCCGCGCGCATCCTTCGTCTTCAGCAAATACGCGCGGCAGTTGCTGGACGCGCTGCGCCAGCGGCTCGTCGCCGAGCGGCTGTGGGACGAACTGCAGGCCTCGCTGCTCGCGCTGAAGGACGATCCGGCCGCGCGCTGGCGTCTCGCCATGCACTGGTTCGAGGCGATGATCGTCGACCCGGCGCACGTCCCGATCGCGGACTACCTGCCCGAAGCCGTCGCCCTGCTGCTGCTCGGCGACGAGGCGCTGTCGAAGGTCGTCGAGGCGGATCTGCGCGCGACGGTCGACGGGCTGCTCGGCGAGCACTCGCGGATCGCGCGGGACACTGGCGCGAATGGCGCGACCACAGGCGGCACGATGACGGTCGGCGTCGACGATTTCGGCGAACGCCTGCATCGCCATCGCGAGGCGTTCCTGCCGAAGTTCCGCCGCTGCCAGAGCCTGCGTCAGGCGCTGATCGCGCGCGAACGCGACGCGCTGCGGCTGTCGGAATTCAAGCCGCGGCCGCTGACCTCGTTCGTGCGCAACAAGCTGATCAACGACGTCTATCTGGCGGTGATCGGCGACAACCTCGCCAAGCAGATGGGCACCGTGGGCGAGGGCAAGCGCAGCGACCTGATGGGCATGCTGATGCTGATCTCGCCGCCGGGCTACGGCAAGACCACGCTGATGGAATACGTGGCGCACCGGCTGGGCCTGATCTTCATGAAGATCAACGGCCCGGCGCTGGGGCACGAGGTGCGATCGCTGGATCCGGCGCAGGCGCCCGACGCGACCGCGCGGCAGGAGCTGGAGAAGCTCAACCTCGCGCTGGAGATGGGCAGCAACGTGATGCTGTACGTCGACGACATCCAGCACACGCATCCGGAGTTCCTGCAGAAATTCATCTCGCTCTGCGACGGCACCCGCCGCATCGAGGGCGTGTGGCAGGGCCGCACCCGCACCTACGACATGCGCGGCAAGAAGTTCTGCGTGGCGATGGCCGGCAATCCGTACACCGAGTCCGGCGAAGTGTTCAAGATTCCGGACATGCTGGCCAACCGCGCCGACATCTACAACCTCGGCGACGTGCTGGGCGGCATGGAGGATGCGTTCAAGCTCAGCTATCTGGAAAACAGCCTGACCTCCAATCCGGTGCTGGCGCCGATGGCCACCCGCGATCTGGGCGATCTCTACAAGCTCGTCGACAAGATCGAGGGCAAGCCCTTCTCCGCGAACAGCCTGTCGCATGGCTACAGCGGCGCCGAGATCAACGAAATTTCGGCCACCTTGGAACGGATGATGCAGGTGCGCGACGTGGTCTATCGCGTCAACCAGCAGTACATCGCCAGCGCCGCGCAGGCGGACACCTATCGCACCGAGCCCGCGTTCCGGCTGCAGGGCAGCTACCGCAACATGAACAAGCTGGCGGAGAAGATCTCGCCGGTGATGAACGCCGCGGAGCTGCAGCAACTGATCGCCGATCACTACCAGGGCGAATCGCAGCTGCTGACGACCGGCGCCGAAGAGAATCTGCTGAAGCTGGCCGAGCTGCGCGGCACGATGGACGATGCGCAGAGCGCGCGCTGGGCGCAGATCAAGCGCGATTTCCTGCGCAACAAGGCGATGGGCGCGGGCGAGACCGATGTCGGCCAGCGCGTGGTCGGACAGCTCAACGACCTCGTCGAAAGCGTGCGCGGTCTGGAGAAACTGTCCGAGCGCGCGAAGCCGGCGGCCGAGACACCTGCCATCGCGAAGCCTGCCGTCGACAAGCCCGATGCGCCGTGGCCGCAGTTGCTCGCCGCGCTGGAGCGCCTGTCGGAACGGCTGGCGCAGCCGCGCGCGCCATCGAATGATGTCGTCGCCGAGACCGACCCTGCGGCATCGGCATCGGCATCCAATCCGCTGCCGCCGGCGTGGTTCGAGCGTCATGCCGAGCAGCAACTGCAACTGCAGCAGGTGCTGACGCTGCTGGCCGAGCGCATCGCCACGCTGCAGAGCGCGCCGGCCGCGGCGCCGGCGAAACGCGCGCGCACCGCGCCGGTCGAAGGCCAGGCGCTGGCCGACGCGCTGCGCGAGGAACAACTGAAACAGGCGCTGGCGGAATTCTCCGACCGCCTGCTCGGCAAGACGCCCCGATGAGCGACAGGATCGATTTCTCAGAACTCGACCGCCTGCTGCGCGACAGCGCCGCCGACGCGGTGCTGGACGACGCCGAGAAGTTCGAACTGCGCGAGATCGGCAGCGGCCTGGGCCGCGACCGCGTGCGCTATCTGCGCAATCGCGCCTTCGCGCTGGTCCGCGAGCGCTGGAGCGAGCCGCAGACCGCGCCGCCGGGTGGATCGCCAGGTCCTTCGCCCGGCCCATCGCTCGATCTGCTGCGCTGGCTGGAGCAGGTGGTGCGCACGCTGGATGCCGGCGCCGACCCGCCGCCGGTGGAAGCGAACGCCTGGTTCGCACCGGGCGAGGACTGCCTGCGCCGCCTGCGCGAACTGTGCCTCGGCGCGAAGCGCACGATCGACGTCTGCGTGTACACCATCTCCGACGACCGCCTCTGCGACGCGCTGCTGGACGCCCATCGCCGCGGCGTCGCGGTGCGCATCCTCAGCGACGACCACAAGGTCCACGACGCCGGCAGCGACGTGCTGCGCCTGCGCGACCGCGGCCTCGACGTGCGCCTGGACGACACCGCCTTCCACATGCACCACAAGTTCGCCCTGTTCGACGGCCAGCGACTGGCCAGCGGCAGCTTCAACTGGACCCGCAGCGCCAGCGAAGGCAACGAGGAGAACCTCGTGGTCACCGACGACATCCGCCTGGTCCGCGCCTTCGCCGGCCATTTCGAGGGATTGTGGGAGAAATTCGCGGGCTGATCGTGCCAAGGGATCTCAACGAACCCGCCTTCGTAGGAGGGCCTTCAGGCCCGATCTCTGCCAAGACAGAGGCATAGGACAAGGGGCAGGTCCACGTCGGCCCGCCCTCCTGATCTACAACGCGAAACACAAACGCCGACATTGTCGTCCCGGCAAAGGCCGGGACCCAGCACTTGAATCTGGCGGTGTCAGCGTCCCGAAGAGCGGGATCCCGGCCTTCGCCGGGACGACGACGCACAGGGCGTGATCGACTGGCGAAAGCCGCTTTCCATCGGGGCCGGCGCCAGAAAAAAATCGATGGAAATTTTCATTGCGGCGGGTCGCGGTCAGCCCGCCGACTGATGCGCATACAAAACCCGACAAATTGAACATCTCGCGCGCCACGTGTATAAATATTCGCAGTTTTTATACATGTTGCCGAGGGCGTCGATGCGGTCGTTGCATGAGCTGAGTCCGGCATGCTTCGAAGCTGCCCCGACCCTGAAGTTACCGCACCATGCCAACCGCATGCTGGCCGAGTTGAGTGCCGTCGTAACGACCACCACGAAAACGACCGCCATCCGTGAGGCGGTCAAGACCCAGCCGCAGCGCAAATCGGTGCGGATTCGCGACCACGATCGGTTCTACAGCCGGCACCCATGTACCGCACGCCTGAATCGTCGGCATCCCGCACCGGAGGTTTCTGCCACCGGATGTCTTCGATATCCGGGTGACGGTACTCAACGCCGCACGCCGAACGACACCCGCAAAGGACCGCCATGACGCCTTCCGATCCCCGCGACATCGCCAGCGACGACGACGCAGAGCGATTCATCGCCAAATGGCAGGGCGTCGCCGCCTCCGAACTGTCCACCTCGCAGAGCTTTCTGCTCGATCTCTGCCGCCTGCTGGGCGTCGACGCGCCGCACCCCACGCCCGAACAGAACTACATGTTCGAGCGGCCGATCGTCTTCGCCCATGGCGACGGCAGCACCAGCGCCGGCCGCATCGATCTGTACCGCCGCGGCGCCTTCGTCCTCGAATCCAAGAAGCTCAAGGCCGGCGCGCACACCAGGGGCTTCGACGAGGCGCTGCTGCGCGCGCGCACCCAAGCCGAGCAATACGCACGTGCGCTGCCGGCGGAGGAGGGGCGGCCGCCGTTCGTGGTGGTGGTGGATGTCGGCACCCGCATCGAACTCTATGCCGAGTTCTCGCGTTCCGGGGGCACCTACACCCCATTTCCCGACCCGCGCAGCCATCGCATCGCGCTGGACGACCTGCGCAAACCGGAACTGCGCGAACGCCTGCGCAAGGTCTGGACCGATCCGCTCGCGCTCGATCCCAGCCGCGAATCCGCGCGCGTCACCCGCGAGATCGCCGGCCGTCTCGCCGAACTCGCGAAAAGCCTCGAAGCTGCCGGTCACGGCGCCGAAGCCGTCGCCCAGTTCCTGATGCGCTGCCTGTTCACCATGTTCGCCGAGGACGTGAAACTGCTGCCGGGCGACAGCTTCCGCGATCTGCTGCTGCGTTACGCCGAACAGCCGGAGATCGCCATGCGCATGCTCGGCGAACTCTGGCGCGACATGGACCGCGGCGGGTTCTCGGCCGCGATCGCCGGCGAGGTGCTGCAGTTCAACGGCAAGCTGTTCAAACAGCCGGATACGCTGCCGCTGGACAAGCCGCAGCTGGCCCTGCTGATCCAGGCCGCGAAGGCCGACTGGAAACATGTCGAACCCGCGATCTTCGGTACGCTGCTGGAACGCGCGCTCAGCACGAAGGATCGTCACAAGCTCGGCGCGCATTACACGCCGCGCGCCTACGTCGAACGTCTGGTGCTGCCGACGGTGATCGAACCGCTGCGCGCGGAATGGAGCGACGCGCAGGTCGCGGCGATGGCGCTCGCCGCCGAAGGCAAACCCGATGAGGCCGCCGCCGAACTGCGCCGCTTCCATCACCGGCTCTGCACCGTGCGCGTGCTCGATCCGGCCTGCGGCAGCGGCAACTTCCTCTACGTCACCCTGGAACATCTCAAGCGCCTCGAAGGCGAAGTGCTGAACGCGCTGGACGAACTGGGCGACCGCCAGACCGGCCTCGCGCTGGGCGGCGAACGCGCCGACGCCGCCGCGGGCGAAACCGTCGATCCGCACAATCTGCTCGGCATCGAACTCAACCCACGCGCCGCCGCCATCGCCGAAGTGGTGCTGTGGATCGGTTATCTGCAGTGGCATTTCCGCACCCGCGGCGACGTGAATCCGCCGGTGCCGGTGATCCGCGATTTCCGCAATATCGAGAATCGCGACGCGGTGCTGGCCTACGACGACGTGCAGCTGGTCGTCGACGAACGCGGCGTGCCGGTCACGCGTTGGGACGGCGAGACCATGAAGATTTCGCCGATCACCGGCGAGAAGATTCCCGATGAGGCCGCGCGCAAGGCGGTGGAGCGCTACGTCAATCCGCGCAGGGCCGCATGGCCCGAGGCGGATTTCGTGGTGGGGAATCCGCCGTTCATCGGTAACAAGCGGATGCGGATCGCGCTGGGCGACGGCTATGTCGAAGCGCTGCGCGACGCGTGGCCCGACGTGCCCGAGTCCGCCGATCTGGTGATGTACTGGTGGCACTACGCGGCGTTGCTGACGCGCCGTGGTGCACTGGAACGCTTCGGCCTGATCACCACGAACTCGATCCGGCAGGCGTTCAACCGTCGCGTCATCGAAGCGGCCATGACGCCGCCTACCGCGAAAGCCGCCGGCAGCAAGGCCGATGCATCGATTTCTCCGTCGTCATCCCGGCGCAGGCCGGGATCCAGCTCTGAAGATCAACCGCTGGGTCCCGGCCTGCGCCGGGACGACGGTGGGAGTGAGCAGCCGCTGTCGCTGGTCTTCGCGATTCCGGATCATCCGTGGGTGGATGTCGCCGATGGTGCGGCGGTGCGGATTGCGATGACGGTGGCGCAGGGCGGGCAGGGCATTGCGCTGTTGCGCGAAGTTGTCGGCGAACCCGATACGGGCGACGATGAAGTCGAGGTCGAACTGTTCGACAAGCGCGGCACGATGTTCGCCGACCTCAAGATCGGGGCGAATGTCGCGGGTGCGGTTCCGCTGCGTGCAAACGCATTGCTGAGCAACCGCGGTGTGATTCCGCACGGCGAAGGCATGACTGTCACCGAGGAACAGGCGATCGCGCTCGGCTTCGGGCGCGTGCCCGGGCTCGAACGGCGTTTGCGGCCGTATCGCAATGGGCGCGATCTGACCCAGACGCCGAGACATGTGCGTGTGATCGACATGTTCGGATTGGATGCCGAGCAGGTGCGGGAGCAGTTTCCCGAGGTGTATCAATGGTTGTTGGAGCGGGTGAAGCCGGAGCGTGATGAGAATCCTAGGGCATCAGTTCGAGAGCGCTGGTGGATTTTTGCAGAGCCAAGAAAGCTTTTGAGAATTGCGCATTCTGATTTGCGAAAATACATTGCAACGGTTTATGTCAGTAAGCATAGATTCTTTGCTTTCGTAGAAAACGAGATTCTGCCAGACGATGGGCTTGTGGCAATCGCCACAGAAAATCCTTTCGTGTTGACAGTGTTGTCAAGTCATATTCACGTGGCATGGGCCATAGCACGGGGTAGTACTCTGGAGGATCGGCCTAGATACAACTCTTCGATGTGCTTTTCCTCTTTTCCATTTCCGGATTGTGTTGAAGAAAGGAAGGTTGGCATTGGTGCCATTGGAGAAAAGCTCGACATCCATCGCAAACGCCAACAATTCGCGCATCCCGATCTCACCCTCACCGGCATGTACAACGTGCTGGAAAAACTCCGCAGCGGCGAACCGCTGACTGCGAAGGAGCGCGTGATCCACGAGCATGGTCTGGTGTCGGTGCTGCGCCAGATCCACGACGAACTGGATGCGGCGGTGCTGGACGCCTACGGCTGGTCCGATCTGCTGCCGCTGCTGCGGATCGCGCACGGCAACGACGTGCCCGCCGAGGGCCAGACCCGCGACGAGGCCAAGCGCGCCTTCGACGATGCGGTGCTGGAACGGCTGGTGGCGTTGAACGCCGAACGCGCCGCCGAGGAAGCGCGCGGCCTCGTGCGCTGGCTGCGGCCGGAATTCCAGAACCCGCAGGCCCCGCCCGCGCAGGCGGTCATCGACACCGGCCCCGAAGACGACGCGCCCGAGACCGTCGCGCCGACCGCCGCCGCCAAACCGCAGCCGTGGCCGAAGGATGCGGTGGCGCAGGTGCGCGCGGTCGCCGACGTGCTCTCGGCCAGCCCGCAGGCGATGTCGCTGGACGACATCGCCGCACGCTTCACCGCCCGCGGGCCCTGGAAGAAGCGTCTCCCGCAATTGCTGGAGATGCTGGTGGCAATGGGCCGCGCGCGGGAAGACGCGGGTCGTTTTCGAGCGATGCGCTGAACAGGTCGTTCCGGAGAACTCGTAAGGCGGGCTTGAGCCCGCCCTACGGCTTCGCAGAAAAAATCTTTCTCGTAGGGCGGGCCCTGGGCCCGCCGATGTCGAGGCGGACGACACGCGAGATGCGACGAACCCGGCTTGATCCCGGCAATGCGGGCATGGCCAGCAGAGCTGGGCCCGGGCTTTCGCCGGGACCACGGGGCATATGGCTTGCTCCGACTATCCCTTATCCTTGGCGGCCTTGTTCCGCGGCCGGTCACGGCCGGGCCGGCGTCGTCGGCGATGGAACCGTTCCCTGCCGATGCCTGCCATGACCGCACACGCCCTGCCCGACTACCCCTTCACCCCCAACCGCTTCGAAGTCCGGCCCGGCATCGCGATGTCGTATCTGGACGAAGGTCCGCGCGACGGCGAGGTGATCGTGATGCTGCACGGCAATCCGTCGTGGAGTTTCTACTGGCGGCATCTGGTGCTGGGGCTGCGCGACAAATATCGCTGCATCGTGCCGGATCACGTCGGCATGGGGCTGTCGGACAAGCCCGGCGACGACCGCTACACCTACACGCTGCAGTCGCGCGTCGACGATCTGACCACGCTGCTGGACACGCTGGGCATCGATGGCCCGGTGACGCTTGCGGTGCACGATTGGGGCGGGATGATCGGCTTCGGTTGGGCGCTGTCGCATGAGGCGCAGGTGCGCCGGCTGCTGATCACCAACACCGCGGCGTTCCCGCTGCCGCCGGCCAAGCCGATGCCGTGGCAGTTGAACCTCTGCCGCAACACCGCGCTCGGCGCGTTCCTGATCCGCGGCTTCAACGCCTTCGCCGCGGGCACCGCGCGCGATTGCGTGGCGCGCAAGCTGTCGAAGGACGTGTATCGCGGTTACGTTGCGCCCTACGATTCGTGGGCGAACCGCATTTCGACGCTGCGCTTCGTGCAGGACATTCCGCTGGCCGAAGGCGATCCTGCGTGGACGCTGGTGAAGACCGCGGGCGAGCGCCTGGCCGGCTATGCCGACCGCCCGGCGTTCATCGCCTGGGGCCTGCAGGATTTCGTGTTCGATCGCCACTTCCTCGAAGGCTTCCGCAGCGCCCTGCCGGAGGCCGAGGTGCATGCGTTCGAGGACGCGCATCACTACGTGCTGGAAGACAAGCACGAGGTGCTGGTGCCGGCGATGCGACGCTTTCTGGACGCGCATCCGCTATGAACGCCGGCGCCGTGTCGATCCATCGGCGCGATTGACCCGGATCAACGCCCGGCGACCGCGCCGGGCCTACCCTGCCGCCTTCGCACACGCCGCGAGGGCGCCATGTCCGCTTCCCAGTTCCGTCCCGAGCACAGGTTCGACATCGTCGTGGTGGGGGCCGGGCCGGCCGGCCTGTGTTTCGCGCGTTCGCTGGCCGGCAGCGGGCTGAGGATCGCGCTGGTCGAGCGCCAGCCGCGCGCGGCGCTGGCGGATCCGGCCGAGGACGGTCGCGAGATCGCGCTGACCCATCGTTCGCAGCGCTTGATGCAGGCGCTGGGCCTGTGGACGCGGCTCGCCGACGACGACGTGTCTGAACTGCGCGATGCCCTGGTGCTCGACGGCGACGATGAAGACGGTCTGCGCTTCCGCCGCGGATCGGGCGAGGCCGGACCGCTGGGCTGGCTGGTGCCGAACCATGCGATCCGCCGTGCGGCCTGTGCGGAGCTGCTCGCCACTACCGACGCGGTGTTGTTCGACGGCCTGCGCGTCACCGGCGTGCGCACCGATGCCGACGGCGCCGAGGTGCGGCTCGACGACGGCGCCACGCTGACGGCCGATCTGATCGTCGCCGCCGACAGCCGGTTCTCGGAGACGCGGCGCGCGATGGGCATTCCCGCGACGATGCGCGATTTCGGCAAGACCATGCTGGTCTGCCGCGTGCGCCACGAGCGCGAACACGCGCACACCGCGTGGGAGTGGTTCGATTACGGCCAGACGCTGGCGCTGTTGCCGCTGCGCGATCCGCATCTGTCGTCGGTGGTGCTGACCCTGCCGCACGCGCAGACGATGGCGGTGCAGGCGCTGGATGCCGAGGCCTTCGGCGCGGACATGGCGCGGCGCTTCCACGGCCGCCTGGGCGCGATGAGCTTCGTCGGCCCGTGCTGCGCGTATCCGCTGGTGGGCGTGTATCCGCGGCATTTCGTGGCCGAACGGTTCGCGACCATCGGCGATGCCGCGGTGGGCATGCATCCGGTGACCGCGCACGGTTTCAATTTCGGTCTGCGTGGGCAGGACACGCTGGCCACCGCGATCCGCGACGCGCATGCGGCCGGGCGTCCGTTCTGGAGCGATGCGCTGTTGCAGGGCTACGAACGCGCGCACCGCCGCGCGACGCGGCCGCTGTATCTCGCGACCCAACTGGTCGCCGGCCTCTACACCGACGAGGCGCCGCCCGCGAAGCTGTTGCGGCGGGCCGCGCTGCGCGCCGCGCAGCGGTTCGCGCCGTTCCGGAAGATGGTGATGGCGGGCCTGACCGACGACGGTCGCGGGCCGCTGTCGTCGCTGTCGTCGCGTCGCGCGGGCTGATCAGCCCGTCGCGGATTCCGCGAGCGCCCGTTCGACCTCGTCCCGCGTCAGCGGCGGAAGCCCGTAGGCCGCCCGCGCCTGATCGCACTGCGGGTTCGGGCCACCGCCTTCCCCCGACATTGGTTGCGATGACAACGGTTCCCATGACATCCGCAGGTCGCGGCAGGCGTTCGGCCGCGCATCGTAGATCGTGCAACGTACGCCTTCGCCGACCACGCCTTCCAGCGCGATGCAGTGCGGCTGTTTCGCCCAGGTGCCGCGCATGCTGCGCTGATGCGGGCCGAAGGTTTCGGTCAATGCGATCGGTACGCGGCCGCCCAGTTTCGGCTCGGCTTCTGACCAATGCAGGCTGACGCGGAAGTGGGCGCAGCAGGCGCCGCAGGACAGGCAGGGGTGGGGCATGCGCGGATTCTACGCAATGCGCGCGATGGCCTTCTGCCCCGAACATTGCCTCCCGGTAACGGCTGGCGGGTGCGGGCCGCTACAATTCAGCGATGACCGACTGCTGCAACATCGCCGCCAGCCTGCCGCGCCTCGCGCGCGAACGCCCCGATCAGATCGCGATGCGCTGTCCCGGCCGCGACGGCCGCTACGACATCGCGCTGAGCTATGCCCAGCTCGACGCGCGCAGCGATGCCATCGCCGCCGGCCTCGCGAAGCGCGGCATCGTCCGCGGCACCCGCACGGTGCTGATGGTGCGGCCGACACCGGAATTCTTCCTGCTGATGTTCGCCTTGTTCAAGGCCGGCGCGGTGCCGGTGCTGGTCGATCCGGGCATCGACAAGCGCGCGCTGCGGCAGTGTCTCGACGAAGCGCAGGCCGCGGCCTTCATCGGCATTCCGCTGGCGCAGTTCGCCCGGGTGCTGTTGGGGTGGGCGCGCAGCGCGACGATTCGTGTGACCACCGGTGCGCGCGCGATCCTCGCCGACGTCACCCTGGCCGAGGTCGAGCGCGACGGCGCGGGCGCGGGCCCGCAGCTCGCCGACACCCGGCCGGACGATGTCGCCGCGCTGCTGTTCACCAGCGGCTCGACCGGCGTGCCGAAGGGCGTCGTATATCGTCACCGGCATTTCGTCGGCCAGATCGCGATGATGGGTGAGGCCTTCGGCATCGCGCCGGGCGGCGCGAACCTGCCGACCTTTCCGCCGTTCGCGCTGTTCGATCCCGCGCTCGGCACCACCTCGATCATTCCTGACATGGATCCGACCCGGCCCGCGAACGCCGATCCGCGCAAGCTGCATGCGGCGATCGCGCGCTTCGGGATCGATCAGTTGTTCGGTTCGCCGGCGTTGATGCGGGTACTGGCCGATTACGGCCAACCGCTGCCGGGGCTGAAGACGGTGATGTCGGCGGGCGCGCCGGTGCCGGCGGACGTGGTCGCGAAAATCCAGTCTCTGCTGCCGGCCGATGCGCGGTTCTGGACGCCGTACGGCGCCACCGAATGCCTGCCGGTGGCGGTGATCGAAGGCCGCGAACTGCTCACGCTGCGCGAACGCACCGAGCAGGGCGCCGGCACCTGCGTCGGTCGCGCGGTGCCGCCGAACGAGGTGCGCATCATCCGCGTGGACGACGCGCCGATCGACGCGTGGTCCGACGATCTCATGGTCCATGGCGGCCTGGTCGGCGAAATCACGGTGGCCGGGCCCACCGCCACCGACGCCTATTTCAATCGCGACGCGCAGACCCGCGCGGCGAAGATCCGCGAAACCCTGTCCGACGGCGGCGAACGCATCGTCCACCGCATGGGCGATCTCGGCTATTTCGATGGCGAGGGCCGGCTGTGGTTCTGCGGTCGCAAGACCCAGCGCGTGGTGACCGCGGACACGACGCTGTGTACCGAGCAGATCGAGCCGGTGTTCAACATCCATCCCGACGTGCGCCGCACCGCGCTGGTCGGCATCGGCGCGTTCGGTGCGCAGGTGCCGGTGCTGTGCGTGGAGCTGCGCGAGGGTGTGCCCGCTTCGGATTGGGCACGCATCGAATCCGAATTGCGCCATCTCGGCGAAGGCCACGTGCACACCGCGAAGGTGCCGCGTTTCCTGCACTACCCCAAGGCATTCCCGGTCGACATCCGCCATAACGCCAAGATCGGTCGCGAAAAACTCGCGGTGTGGGCGGCGGGCCGCGCGGTCGGTTGATCGTTCATCGCGCGACGACGGTGCCTGAAAAAGAACGGGCCCGGTTCGCACCGGGCCCGTCGGTATCGCATCGACCCGCCTGACGCTTACGGGTTGAAGTAGGTCGAGATCGACGAATACACGTCGGAGAAGCGCGAGTAGTAGTCCGGGCTGCTCTGCGCGGTGCAGTACGAGGTGCCGCCATACAGGCCGCCGCGCAGCTGATAGCTGCCGCCGCTGACGGTGAACAGCGCCGAGCCCGACGAGCCGCCTTCGGTCACGCCGGTGGTCCACACCACGCGATACAGCGGCGACTTGCCGTCGATCGAGGTGCTGAGGCCGGTGACCGAACCCAGCGAGTACATCTTGGCGTCGCCTGCGGGGTGGTGGATGCCTTCGATCGCGGTGCCGGTGGCGGCGATGGCGGCGCTGCTCCAGCCGGCGTACGTGGCGCCGGCCGGCGGGGCGGACTTCAGCTCCAGCAGCAGGGTGTCGCGGGTGGTGTTGGCGTGACGCAGGTACGCGCCGCCGGTCAGCGTGACCGCGCCGGCGGCCTGGGTGGTGCCGCCGCAGGTGGTGGCCTTGTAGAACCAGTAGGTCTGCAGGGTGTTGGCGACGGTCTGGGTGCTGATGCAGTGCGCGGCGCTCCAGAACAGGCGCTTCTTCGGCGAGTAGTTGTTGTTGAGCAGGGTGCCGGTGCACAGATACGAGCTGCCGCTCTTGGTGAACACCATGCGCGCCACGGCCTTCTCGGCCGACAGGAAGCCGGCGCTCGGGTTCGCGCGGCAGACGATGTCGCGCTCGCAGCTGTCGCTCTCGCCGATCTTGGCGGCGCGTGCGATCTCGACTTCGCTGGCGATCGGGCTGATGTCGAGGTGCGAGATCTGCGGCAGCGCGAGGCTGAAGTTCTGCGGGCGCTGGCCCTTGGCGAGGACGACTTCGACGGTCGCCTTCGCACCCATCAGCACCGGCGACCAGCCGGCGTCGCGGCCTGCGAATTCGAGGCCGTTCTGCTCGAACACGCGACCGTCGCTGCCGCCGAAGCGCAGGGTCACGGCGGCGGGATTGGCGCCGCGGCCGGTGGCCTTCAGCGCGAACGATGCGCGCAGGGCGGCGGCGGTGTCGGAAGAGACCTCGAAGCGTGTGGCGAGGCTGCCGTCGGCGAGACGTTCCCAGCCGAGCTTCGACAGCGCGATGCGGGCGTTGGGGACGTTGCGGGAGAAGCCGATTTCCAGCGGCTGGCCGCGCTTGACCTGATCCAGGCGGCGCGACTTCAGCGCGCGGGCGTCGGCGAGGGCGGGGGCGCCGAGCGCGATCAGGGTCGGGCCGCGGTTCTCGCGGGTGGCGAACGACGCGGCGCCCATGGCCTTGGCCATCGGGGTTTCGGCGACGACGGCTTCGCCCATTTCCGCCACCGGTGCGGCGGCCTGGGCGAACGGCGCGAGCAGCAGGGCGGAAGCGATTGCGGCATAGATCGGGGTCTTACGAACCATTGCGAATCATCCTTTACTGAAGTGGTTGGCGTGATGGGTCGCAACGACACGAAAAGCCCACCCCTCCCGCAGCCCGTGGGGGCGGGAAGGGCATGGCTTCGTCCTGGGGGCTGTCGCGCGACGAGGCCGCCGTGGGCGTGGACGCCGGGCGACTTCCGGATCGTATACACGTATACGATCTACGATTTGAGCAATCGATCTCTGTTTTTTGATCGGCATACGCGTGCGCTGCGCGATCCAGTCGATGCTGCGATGCGTCAGTCGAAAATTCTCAACGTTCGTGTTGCGCGAAACGAAACGGGCCCGGCGATGCCGGGCCCGTGCGCAGGTGGTTCGGGCGGCGATGCCGCCGTGCGTTCGCGGTCAGCGGAACACCCGCCGCAGCAGGTCGGTGGTGCGCGATGCGGGGTTGTTGCGGATCTGCCGTTCCTGTTCGGCGATCACATGGAACAGGCCGTCGATGGTTTCGCGGGTGACGTAGTCGTCGAGGTCGGCGCTGGTGGCGCCGTTGCCCTGATTGCCGAGCAGCGCGCCGGCGAGGGCGTTGCCGCCGGCCTTCTTGCTGAAGTCCTTGTATTTCTGGGTGACGCCGACCGAAGCGGTTTGCTTTTCCACGATCGGGCGGAAGGCGTCGTAGAGTTTGCGTTCGCTGGTGCGGCGGAAGAAATCGGTGGCCGAGGTGTCGCCGCCGCGCACGAGGCCGATCGCGTCCTGCAGCGTCATCTGCCGAACCGAGTCGGCGAGGATGCCGGCCGCGAGCGGCACCGCCTTTTCGGCGGCGCGATTCATCGACAGCTCGAAGGCATCCACCTTCTTGCCCGCGCCGAGCTGGCGCGCGAGATCGGCGAGCCGGCGCAGTTTCTCCGGCACCAGGATCTTCACCGCCTGGTCGCGGAAGAAGCCGTCGGGCTTGCCGAGCTGGCGCACCGCGCGGTCGACGCCCTGCGCCAGCGCTTCCCTGATGCCGCCGGCGGCATCGCGTTCGCTGAGGTTGCCGGTACTGCCGGAGTTGCCGAGCAGCCGGTCCCTGAGCTGGTCTTCGAGCGATTGCGCGCCCGCACCGGCGGCGGTGGCGAGCGAGAGGCAGGCGGCGAGGGCGAGGGCGGTACGACGCATGGCAGGGCTCCTGAAGTCGGATGGCCGCAGCATACGCCCGGAACTCCGCCTGCTGCGTGAGCGGCTGATCCGATCTGGCGCCCATCGAACTCGGCGTTCGGCCCAATGTGCCCAGACGCTTCGTTAACATGGGCCTTCGATCCCTCCGCCCGCAGCGGCGGGGAAGCAGTCAAACGAGGACGCATGAAGATATTGGTCACCGGCGGCGGCGGTTTTCTGGGGCACGCGCTGTGCAAGGGCCTGGTCGAACAGGGCCACGAGGTCGCGAGCTACAACCGCGGCCACTATCGTTCGCTGGAGCCGCTGGGCGTGCGCCAGATCCAGGGCGATCTGGCGAACCGCGATGCCATGCTCGCGGCCTGCGCCGGCATGGACGCGGTGTTCCACAACGCGGCCAAGGCTGGGGCCTGGGGCAGTTACGACAGCTACCATCAGGCGAACGTCGTCGGCACCGAGAACGTCATCGCCGGTTGCCGCGCCCACGGCATCGGCCGGCTGGTCTACACCTCCACCCCGAGCGTGACTCATCGCGCCACCCATCCGGTGGAAGGCGGCACCGCCGAGACCGTGCCCTACGGCGAAGGCTTCAAGGCGCCGTACGCCACCACCAAGACCATCGCCGAAAAGGCGGTGCTCGCGGCCAACGGATCCGACCTCGCGGTGGTCGCGCTGCGGCCGCGGCTGATCTGGGGGCCCGGCGACCAGCAGCTGGTGCCGCGGCTGGTGTCGCGGGCGCGTGCGGGGCGGCTGCGGTTCGTCGGCGGTGGCTACAACGTCATCGACACCACCTACATCGACAACGCGGCGCAGGCGCATTTCGACGCCTTCGCGCATCTGGCGCCGGGCGCGGCCTGCGCCGGCAAGGCCTATTTCATCAGCAACGGCGAACCGAAACCGGTGCGCGAGATCGTCAACGCGCTGCTGCGCGCCGCGGGCGCGCCGGAGGTCGACAAGACCTTGCCGTTCTGGGCGGCCTACGCCATCGGCGCCGCCTGCGAAGGGCTGTGGCCGCTGCTGCGGTTGAAGGACGAGCCACCGATGACCCGATTCCTCGCCGAACAGTTGAGCACGACCCACTGGTACTCGATGGCGCCGGCCACGCGCGATTTCGGCTATGCGCCGCGGGTGACGATCGAGGAAGGGCTGAAGCGGTTGACGGCGAGCTATTCGAAAGTGGCCGGCGCCTGATCGCCGTTGCCAGGCCCGAGCCGTCTCGTTCGTAGGAGGGCCTTCAGGCCCGAGCTCTTGCCTGACGAAGAGCTCGGGCCTGAAGGCCCTCCTACATCAGGGCCCCCGGCCTCCCCCGCGATTGGGGGGGCGGGCCATCAAGCGCAACGCACGACCGCAATGCACGATCGGGGCAGGCACCGCTGCGCCCGCTAGAATGCCCCCATGACCTCCCCCCTCGATTGGAAACCCCTGGCCGGTCGCGCGCTGGAAACCGCGCTGAACCGCGCCATCGCACTGGACCCCGACACCCGCGACGCGCTGCAGGCGCTGGACGGCCGCAGCGTGGTGCTGGCACTGACCGCCGCGTCGGCCTCGGGCGAACCCCCGCTGGCGCTGCGGCTCACCGTCGACGGCGCGCGGCTGCGGGTCGGGCCGGTCGATCCCGAACGAACCCCGGATCTCGCCGTGCGCGGCACCCTCGGTGGCGTGTTGTCGTTCGGCATGCGCACGGTGTTGCCGCGGCTGCTCGGCGCGCAGGCCGACGACGAGGCGATGCCGGTGGGCGCGATGCGCATCGAAGGCGACGCCGAACTCGCGCGCCGGCTGCAGCGTCTGGCCGAACGCTTCGATCCCGATTGGCAGCAGCCGTTCGCGGCGGTGTTCGGCGACGTGCTCGGCGTGCAGATCGCGAACGGCGTCGCCGCCGCGCTGCGCCAGGCCCGCGACGGCGGTCGCCGCTTCGCCGAGACCGCGGCGGAATACGTCACCGAGGAATCGCGCGACGTGGTGCCGCGCGCCGAACTCGACGCCTTCCACGACGACGTCGACACCCTGCGCGACGACGCCGAACGCCTGAAGGCGCGGGTCGCGCGCCTCGCCAGGAGGATCGCGGCATGAGTGACGCTCCATGAGCGCTTTCCTGCGCGCCGCGCGCATCGGCCGCGTGCTCATCCGCTATCGGCTCGACGATCTGCTCGACGACACCCCGGCCGAGCGTTGGCTGAAGCTCGCGCGTCCGTTCGTGCCGCGCGCCTCGCGCGAGGTCGCGGCGATGTCGCGCGGCGCGCGCCTGCGCCTCGCGCTGCAGGAGCTGGGCCCGATCTTCGTGAAGTTCGGCCAGATCCTGTCGACGCGCCGAGACCTGATGCCGCCGGACATCGCGGTCGAGCTGTCGCTGCTGCAGGACCGGGTGGCGCCGTTCGACGGCGAGGCCGCGCGCCGGATCGTCGAGTCGGCGCTGGGCCAGGACATCCGCGAGGCCTTCGAGCACTTCGACACCACCCCGCTGGCGTCGGCCTCGATCGCGCAGGTGCACGCCGCGCGCCTGCCCGGCGGGCGCGAAGTGGTGGTGAAGGTGCTGCGGCCCGACATCGAGGAACAGATCGGCGGCGACATCGCCCTGCTCAACAGCTTCGCCACGCTGGTGGAGCGCGCGCATCCGAACGCCGACAAGATCCGCCCGCGCGAGATCGTGCGCGAGATCGAGACCACGCTCGCGGCCGAACTCGACCTGCAGCGCGAGGGCGCGAACGCCTCGGTGATCCGCCGCTTCTGGAAGGATTCGCCGGACCTGTACGTGCCCGAGGTGATCTGGAGCCACACCGCGGAGCGCGCGCTCACGCTCGAACGCGTCTACGGCATTCCCAGCGACGACATCGCCGCGCTGGACGCCGCTGGCATCGACCGCAGCGCGCTCGCGGCCAAGGGCGTGCGCGTGTTCTACACCCAGGTGTTCCGCGACAATTTCTTCCACGCCGATGCGCACGCCGGCAACATCTGGGTCGACAGCGATCCCGCGCGCAAGGACAACCCGCGCTTCATCGCGATCGATTTCGGCATCGTCGGCCAGCTCTCCACCGAGGACCAGTACTACCTCGCCGAGAATTTCATGGCGATCTTCAACCGCGACTATCGCCGCATCGCCGAACTGCACGTGCAGGCCGGCTGGATGCCGGCGCATACGCGCATCGACGAACTGGAAGCGGCCGCGCGCGCGGTCTGCGAGCCGTATTTCACCCGACCGCTGTCGGAAATCTCGCTCGCCGAAGTGCTGGTGAAACTGTTCCGCACCGCGCAGAAATACGAACTCACGCTGCAGCCCCAGCTCATCCTGCTGCAGAAGACGCTGCTCAACATCGAGGGCGTCGGCCGGCTGCTCGATCCGAAGCTCGACATCTGGGCGGTGGCCAAGCCGGTGCTGGAGAAGATCCTGCTCGAACGCTACAGCCCGCAGCGGCTGGCCGGCGAATTCCGCAAGCGCCTGCCGGAACTGGTGACGCGCGCGCCGGACATGCCGCAGTTGCTGCACGCGTGGCTGAGCCAGCAGGTCGGCGGCAAACACGAACTGGCGATGCGTTCGCGCGATCTGGCCGATCTGGCCGAGACCATGCGCGCGATGCAGCGGCGGATGGTGTCCGCGATCCTCGGCACCGGCCTGCTGATCGTGGCCGCGGTGCTGTTCGCGATGGAAGCCGGTGGTCCGCCGATGTTCGGCGTGCCGGCCGCGGCGTGGATCGCGGGCCTCGGCGGCCTGTGGGCGCTGGTCGCGGCCTGGCCGCGACGCTGATCGTATTCCACGACTTGTCTTCTTCCCCCGCGATGCGGGGCAAGGCCGGGATGGGGGCGTTTGGGCGACCTGCGGCCCCCACCCCAACCCTCCTCCCCGATGTGGGGGAGGGAGTCGGTCCATGCAGCGTAGGTGAGGCCGTCTTCCTTACTTCGCCGCCGGTGCCGCGCCCTTCGCCGCTTTCGCGAAATCGCCCGCGGCGAACACGCTGATCGCCTCCGGCTTGATGTACTTGCGGATCGCGGCGTTCACGTCTTCGACGGTCAGCGCCTGGATCTTCGCCTCGAACGCGGCCGTCCAGGCCATTGTCCGGCCCATGTACAGATTGCGCGCGAGTCCGCCGGCGACGCTGCCGTCGTTGGCGCGGTTCTGCTGGCGGCGGGTGAGCAGATCGTTCACCGCGCTCTTCAGCTCGTCGGCGGTGATGCCGTCTCGGACGAAACGCGCGATTTCCTCGCGCATCGCCGTTTCCAGGCGGTCCACATTCTCCGGCGCGGCGATCGCCTGGATCGACAGCAGGCCGGCGTCGTCGCGGCCCTGCGGGGAACTGTCGGCGACGATGCTGCTGCCGACGTTGTAGCTCAGGCCGTCCTTCTGGCGCAGGCGATCGCCGAGGCGCGAGTCCAGCGAACCGCCGCCGAGCACGCTGTTGGCGATCAGCAGGGCCGGATAGTCGGCGTCGTTCTCGTTCAGCGGCAGATTGCTGCGCGCCATCACCACGGCATTGGCCTTGTCGGGAGTTTCGAATCGCGCCTTGCGTGAGGCGACCTCGGTGAAATGCGTCGGCACCGGCGCGTGGGGCCGCGCGCTGCGCCAGTCGCCGAACAGCGTCTGCAGCTGCGCCTTCACCGCGACCGGGTCGAAGTCGCCGACGATCGAGATCTCGCCTTCGGTGGTGCCGTAGAAATCGCGGTGGAAGGCGATGGCGTCCTCGCGCTTGATCGCGCGCAGCTCGGCCAGCGACTGGTCGATCGACTTGTACGCGAACGGGTGGCCCTTCGGCCACGGGTCGAAGTATTCGCTCATCGCCAGCGCGGCGACGGTGCCGGGCTCCTTGCGCGCGCTTTCCAGACCGGTGATCGACTGCAGGCGGAACTGCTCGAACTCGCTTTCGGGGAACGCCGGATTGCGCAGGACATCGGCGGCCAGGGTCAGGGCTTCGGCCAGATGTTCGCGACGCGAGTTCAGCGAGATCTCCGCGCTCTGCGCGCCGCCGGACACGCTGGCCGCGGTCTTCAGCGCTTCGAAACGCTGCGCGATCTGCTCGCGGGTCATGGTCTTGGTGCCGCGCATCAACATTTCGCCGGCGACGCTGCCGGCCGGTTCGGGGCTGCGCGTCAGCGCGTCGACATCGCCGAAGCGGAAGGTGGCGGTGAGGATGACCGTGTCGCCGCGGGTGTCCTTCGGCAGCAGCGAGACCTTGAGCTTGTCGCCGATCGTGAAGGTCTGGGTCCGCGCGTCGATGTTCGCGGGCGTGGGGTCGAAGGTTTCGCCGGCGGCCAATGCGGCCTTGCCGGTGTAACCCTTCAGCGCGTCCTCGGCGCTGGGGGCCGTCGCGATTTCGACGCGGTCGGCCGATTCGGTCGGGACGAAACGGCCGATGGTGCGGTTGCTGGCCTTGAAATAAGTGCGGGCGACGCGGTTCACGTCGTCGACGGTGACGTCGGCGATGCGATCGCGCTCGAGGAAGTAGAGGCGCCAGTCGCCGGCGGCCACCGATTCGGTCAGCGCCATCGCGACGCTGTTCACGTTGGCGAAGCCGCGCTCGTAGCCGTTGGCGATGCGCTGTTTGGCCTGGTTCACTTCCTCCGCGGTCAGCGGTTCGGCGGTCAGCCGGGTTTCGATCTGGCGCAGCAGTTCGGCTTCGGCCTTGGCGAGGTCGCCATCCTTGGGCGTGACCGCGATCAGGGTGGCCATGCCGCCGTCGCGCAGGTCGCTGTTGCCGCCGCCGGCGAAGGCCGCCAGCTTGGTTTCCACCAGCGCCTTGTGCAGGCGGCCGGTCGGCGCGTCGCCGATCGCGTTCAGCAGCACCGCGAGCGCGGCGCTGTCGGGGTGGGTGGTGCCCGGCGTGCGATAGCCGATGCCGACCAGACGGGTGTCGCCGCTGCGGCGCACGACGACTTCGCGTTCGCCGTCCTGGGTCGGTTCGGCGGTGTAGAGCTTCGGCAGCGCCGTCTTCGGCCGCGCCAGCTTGCCGAAGTGCTGCTGCACCTTCGCCAGCGTGGCCGCGGGATCGATGCGGCCGGCGACGATCAGGGTCGCGTTGTCCGGGCGATACCAGGTGCGATAGAAGGCCTGCAGCCGTTCGATCGGCACGTTTTCCACGTCCGAGCGCGCGCCGATGGTGCTGTTGCCGTAGTTGTGCCAGAGATAGGCGGTGGAGCGCAGGCGCTGGAACATCACCGCGCCCGGATTGTTCTCGTTGCGCTCCATCTCGTTGCGGACCACGGTCATCTCGCTGTCGAGATCCTTCTTCGCGACGAAGGAATTGACCATGCGGTCGGCTTCCAGCGCGAGCAGCCAGTCGAGCGTGGTGTCGTTGGCCGGGAACGAGCCGAAGTAATTGGTGCGGTCCAGCGAGGTAGTCGCGTTCTTCTCGATGCCGCGGGCCTTCATCTCGCCCGGAATGTCGGCGTGTTTGGGCGTGCCCTTGAACAGCATGTGCTCCAGCAGATGCGCCATGCCGGTCTCGCCGTAGTTCTCGTGCACAGAACCGACGCCGTAGGCGATGTTGACGGTGACCGTGGGCTTGCTGGCGTCGGGGAACAGCAGCACGCGCAGGCCGTTGCCGAGGCTGTATTCGCAGATGCCTTCCACGCAGGGACCGGCGGTCATGCCCTTGGGCGGTGCCACGCCGTCGGCCGCGGAAGCGGCGAGCGGCGCGGACAGCGCGAGCGCGCAGGCCAGCGCGAGCGGGGAGAGGTATCGGGCGAACGGACGGAAGCGCGGGTGTGAAGACGACATCGGAACTCCTTGGCTGGCCGCGGCGGGCCATGAACGCGAGGGCCGTGGATCGGCGAGAATGCGCTCCGATTCTCCCAGAAGGCGGCACGCCTGCGATGACCCAGAAGTCCTGTCCGGAGCTCCCCGGCGCGCCGTTCCCGTCGATGGAGACCACGGAGATCCCGGTGTTGTACCGCGACGATGCGCTGGCCGTGGTCGACAAGCCGGCAGGGTTGATGGCGCACGACAGCGCCCTGGCCCGCGGCGAGACCGATTTTCTCGCGGACCGTCTGCGCGAACAGTTCGCTCGGCCGATCTTCCTCGTGCACCGGCTCGATCGCGCCACCAGCGGCTGCCTGCTGCTGGCCTTCGATCGCGAGACCGCGTCGGCGCTGGGCAAGACCCTGATGTCGCATGCGTTCGAGAAGCACTATCTCGCGATCTGCCGCGGCTGGCCGACCGAAGTGGCGTTCACGGTCGATCATCCGCTGGATGGCGGCCCGGGCAAGCCGCAGAAGAAGCCGGCGATCACCCGTTTCGAGCGTCTCGGCACCTGCGAGCTGGATCTGCCGTCGTCGGGTTTTCCCACATCGCGCTATGCGCTGCTGCGCGCGCAGCCGCAGACCGGGCGCTTCCGCCAGATCCGCCGGCATCTGAAGCATCTGTCGCATCATCTGATCGGCGATACCAGCCATGGTGACGGCCGCCACAACCGCGCGTTCCGGATGATGGGCATCCATCGCATGCTGCTGCACGCGGAGCGCCTGCGTTTCGAGCATCCCGCGACCGCTGCGATCGTGGATGCGGTGGCGCCGCCGGATGCGGAATTCGCCAAGGCGCTGGCGTTGTTCGACGCGACGCCGTTGCGCTAGCGATGCATCGCTAACGCAGCGGTCCTCTCCAGAGGTATCCCCGCCTTTCCCTTGTGCCGTTCATCAGGTTGGGATCATTCTGGAGACGATTGTCATCCCGAGACGCAGGCGAGGGACCTGCTTTTGATCTATTCGAATCCAGCTTGTTGCGAAGGCGAACGGAGCGATCTACCGCTTGTCTCTGGTTTCGCTCGCTGCCGCGAGCGAGTCACTTTTCTTTGCTTGTGCCACTGCGCCGCGCAGCGGCGCGAACGGCGAAGCCGGCCCGAAGGGCGAGCGCGCAGCGCGAGTCAAGAAAAGTAACCCAAAGAAAGCACACCCCGTCGGTCGCGCCCGGCGCGTTGCGCCGGGTCCACGGGTTCCGCGGGGTTTTTCGACAGGACATCCATGTCCTGTCGAAAAACGCGCGGCGTCCTGCCGCGCGCCCGTTGGGCCTGATCCGCGAAACCCGTCGCGACCAGGGGCCCCGGTAAATCAAGACCACAGCCGGCTCACGAATGCCGTCGTGACCGAGAAATCACAATATTTCAGGCCGCCCTACCGTTGGGGTCGGCAGGAATTCCGGGTGCGCGCTCAGCGTTCGCGGCGGAACGGCGAATAGCGCCGGAACACGTGGCCCCACGGCAGAATCAGGACGACCAGGATCACCGGGAAGAACACCGCGGTCATGCCTTCCGCCGGCGAACCCGCGAGCCGGCCTTCGGACCACAGCGGATAGGCCACCAGCACCAGCCACATGCCCTTGTAGGCGATTTCCAGCAACAGGATGGGGAGCATGCGCAGCGGATGCAGGATGCCGATGCCTGCCAATGCCGAGAACGCCGCCCACACCGACCACACCATGGCTTCCTGGGGTTTCCACGCGCCTTCGTGCGAGAGAATTTCCTGCCAGACCGTCTGTCCGAGCATGAAGAACATCAGCGCATACAGCACCCGCAAGAGATAGATGTTGATCCTGCGGACGCCGTCGTAGTGTTCTGGGTCGCTTGCGAAGAGCTTCTTCAGTGCGGCGAGCATCGCGACGTTTCCCGGAGAGTGTCGTCGCAGGATGGTCGATGCGGCCGGATCGCGGACGTGCCGTTGGTCCGCCAACCGATGGTATGGACGAAGACCCCAGCGATCGCCGGGGCAGGGCGCTGCGGTCAGCGCCCGTTCGCGCGGTTGCGCAGTTCCGTGTCGAAGCCGCGCTTCAGATCCTGCAGCATCGGCAGCAGCAGATCTTCGAGGGTCTGCATCGATTCGCTGGCCTCGCGCGCGCCGCCGAGCAACTGGTTCTCGATCTGGCCGCCATCGCCGTAGGGCGAGACGTAGCGCTGGCTGGCGTCGTTCGGATTAGTGCGGCCGTACTGCGCGGTGTAGAGATCGCGGGTGACCGGGCCGAGCTTGTCCCAGTTGCGGCGGATCAGGTTCTCGGCGTCGCCGCGGTAGCGGATGGCGTCGGCGCGGTTGCCGGCGGCGGTACCGTCGCCGCGGCTGCCGTCGAGCTGGCCGCGGACCATGCCCAGCAGCGTCTCGACTTCCTGCGCCGAGCGCTGCGGGTTCTGTTCGCCTTCGCGGCTGAACTGCGCCGGGGACAGCGTGTCCATCGGGCGGGCCGGCGCACTCCAGCCACCGCCGCCGACGAGGGCGGGGTCGCTGTGGCCGCCGACGGCGGCCGGGTCCTGGGCCATGGCGCCTGGCGCTGCGAAGACGGTGAGGCAGGCGGCGAGCGCGGCCGGCAGAAGGGCGGCAGAGAGCTGACGACGGGCCATGATCCGATTCTCCATGGGGGACCGGCATCTTCCGGCAGCCGGCCCGGCCCGGTCAAATCGGCATGCGCCGCCAACCGTCCGCGCCCCAGCGTTTAGAATCGACCGCGGAGGGTCGGGTGGACATCGAGAATACGGACACTGCAATCGAGATTCCCGAATCGGAGCTGGTCGAACGTTTCGTACGTGCGTCGGGCCCGGGGGGGCAGAACGTCAACAAGGTCGCGACGGCGGTCGAGCTGCGCTTCGATGTGGCGCGTTCGACGGTGCTGCCCGAGGCGGTGCGCGAGCGCCTGCTCGCCCGCCGCGATCGGCGCGTGACCACGGACGGCGTGCTGGTCATCAGCGCCCAGCGGTTCCGCACCCAGGAACGCAACCGCGAGGACGCCCGCGCGCGATTGGCCGCGTTCATCGCGACCGGGCTGACCGCGCCGACGCCGCGGATCGCGACCAAACCGTCGCGGGCCGCGAAACAGCGGCGCCTCGACGCCAAGCGCCAGCGCTCCGGCGTCAAGCGCACCCGCGCCAACAAGGACTGGGATTGATGACTGACGCAGATCCGGGCCCGGGGACGGCCCGCGACGATCTCGTGATTCCGCTGCCGCCCAGCCTGCCGCGCAGCCGCCCGAACCGCTTCGCCCGCTGGCTGGGGCGTTCGATCCTGCGCGTCGCCGGCTGGCGAGTGGTCGGTGCGTTTCCCGACGTGCCGCGCGCGGTCTTGATCGGCGCGCCGCACTCCTCGAACTGGGACGGGCTGCTGGGGCTCGCCGCCAAGGTCGCCCTGGGCGTGGACGTCCGCATCTTCGCCAAGCATCAGTTGTTCTGGTGGCCGCTCGGGCCGCTGCTCCGCCGGATGGGCGTGATCGAGGTCAACCGCGGCGATGCCCGCGGGCTGATCGATCAGGTGCTGGTCCACTTCCAGCGCGAGGAGCGGTTCTGGATCGGGATCGCGCCCGAGGGCACGCGCAAGCGCGTGGAGCGCTGGAAAACCGGGTTCTGGAAGATCGCCAGGGCCGCCGACGTGCCGGTGGTGCCGGCGTATTTCCACTATCCCGACAAGATCATCGGCATCGGCGAGCCGTTTTTCCTCGGCGACGACATGGAAGCCGACATCGCCCGCATCCGCGCCTGGTACGCGCCCTGGCAGGGGCGCAACCACGGCGTATGAGCGGCAGGAGAGAGGCATGATCAAGATCAGCCGGATACGATCCCTGTGGCGCTGGACGCTGTGCCTGTCCCTGTTGTGCCCGCTGCAGCTCGCCGCGGCGCCGGCGCAGGAAGGCGAGACGGTGATCGTCGACAACGCCTTCAAGAGCCTGCGGCCGGCGATCTTCCGTCGCCCGTTCCAGCGGATTCCCGACCAGGGCGAACGGCCTTTCTGGACCGATCCGACGGGCGAGTCGCCCGAATTGCAGTTCGATCCGCAGCGCACGATTTTCGGAGACGAGGTGCTGTGGATCGATCCGATGACCTACGGCAAGGTCGCGATGGCGCGGGCCGAGCGGATGTCGGCGGTGGCCGCACTGGTGACGCCCGAGCGCCTGGAGACCGCGATCCGCGACGCCATCGCCCGGGCCGATGGCGTCGCGGAGGGCCCCGCTTCCCGCATCGTCTTCGCCCGCGAGGCCGGGAAGGCCCAGGTCGCGCAGGTCCTGGCCGGTCGCGACAGCGGCAACGCGATGGTCGTCCAGGGGCCGGTGTTCGCGTCGCATCTCCCGGACCCCGGTGCGGTGCAGCTGAGCTGGGACGATCGCCAGGTCGTGATCACGCTGCGGCTCCAGCGCTTCCGCAAGGTGCGCGGCAAGCACATGTCGATCCGCGACCTCGGCCCGTTGACCTTCTATCACTATGTCGGCGCACCCGTGCCCGAGGGCGTCGACCCCGTCGCCTACTGGACGCGCAACGATGGCGCGCCGCTGCTCGCGGCGCTGCGCGAAGGTTTCGAGCGCATCGTCCGCACGGCGCGATCGCCGTTGCCCGAAGGCGCCCCGCCGGCGCCGGGGGCGACCTCGGTGGTGATGGTCGGCGACCGGTTGCAGCAGTTCCCGGGCACGGTGATCGAGCGGGGCGAGGGCGTCGCGCTCCTCAGACTGGCCAAGGCCGAATTCGTGCTGGTCGCCACCGGTACCGGAGAGTGAGCGTCCGGGCCCGCGCCGGCGCGATGGATTCCCCCGGCGCTTCCCGTATTCTTGGCAGCATGCCGCACGAGGCGGGGACCCCATGGCGACACTGAAGAAACTGCTGGAAGCGGCGCGATTGATCGAGCGATCGGAGACGGACGCGCCCATGCCCGCGCCGGCCGGCGACGACGACATCGACGCCATCATCCGTCGTGCCGCGCAGGCCGAGGCGGCGATCTCGACCGCACCACCGCCGCTGCCGGGCGATGCCGCGCCTGCTGCGCCCGCGGTCGCCGGCATCGAGGAAGGTCTGAGCTTCGCCGACATCTACGTCCGTCAGGGGCTCACCGAGGCCCAGTTCCCGGTCGAGCGTCTGCTGAAGCTGGTCGACGGGCTGCGCGCGCTGGATCCGGCCACCCGCCGGGCCGCGATCACCGCCATGGATGTCGCCGACGAAACCTGGTCGATGGAACAGGTGCTCGCCGACGCCGACGCCAAGGTCGCCGCGCTGCGCGGGCATCAGCGCCAGATGCAGGGCACCGCCGACGCGGTGGTGCAGTCCAACCGCGAACGCATCGCCGCGCTGGAAAGCAGCCGCGACGGCCGGGTCGCCGAGCTGCGCCAGCAGATCGCCGCGCTCGAGGCGCAGATCCAGGACGCCATCGGCACCGCCGCGGCGGATGTCGCCAAGCTGCAGTCGGAGTCGGAATCCAACAAGGCCGCACTGCTGCGCGAAACCCAGCGGATCGACGCGCACATCCTCAACCTCGACGAACTGGTCGCCCAGTTCCGGCCGCCGGCGCAATGACCCTGCGCCGCGCCGTTTTCCGTTTGTAGTCCTTCGCGCGTCCACGGATTCCGCATCGCCGCCGCAGCGGATTCCACGTCGCGAAGTCCGAACCCCACGTTTCGAACCACCTCCCCGAAGGAGTGCCTCATGGCCGTCAAACTCACCCCGTTCGCCAAGCTGCTGATCGGCGCGATCGTCCTGGTCGGCAGCGGCTCGGTGCTCTGGAACCTCTACAAGAACCGCAAGGCCGAAGGCGGCGATGAAGGCAGCGCCGCCGTCGCCCAGGCCGAGGGCGGCAAGACCTCGTCCGCGGGCGCCTACGCCGGCAAGGGCGATGGCCCGCTGGGCTCCGCCGGCAATCCGCTGAAGGTCAGCATCGTCAGCTTCCACGGTTACGCGCCGGCGCTGGTCGCCAATGGCCAGAGCCTGAAGACGCGCAGCGGCTCGATCTTCGACAAGGAGGGCCTGAACGTCGAGTTCGTGATCCAGGACGACATCCCGACCATCGCCACGATCTTCGAGGCCGGCACCGCGCAGTGCGTGTGGCGCACCTCGGATTTCTGGGCGCAGGAACAGCCCAACCTGCGCAACAGCGGCCACGATGCCAAGGCGGTCATGATCGTCGACAACACCCGCGGCGCCGACGCGATCATCGCCCGCGACCCGTCGATCCGGAAGGTCGAGGACCTCGCCGGCAAGAAGGTCGCGCTGCTGCAGTTCACGCCCTCGCACGGCATGACCATCGACGCGGTCGACAATTCGTCGCTGTCGGCGCGCCGCAAGCAGAGCATCGAGTACGTGTTCATCGCCGCCGAAGACGGCCTGGGTGGCGTGCGCGCCGCGCTGGAATCGGGCAGCGTCGACGCCGCCGTGCTGTGGGATCCGGACCTGTCGCTGGCGCTGCGCGCGACCAAGGGCCACGTGGTCTATTCGACCAAGACCGCGTCGAACCTGATCTTCGACGTGATCGTCTGCGACCAGCGCGTGCTCGACGACGCCCAGGGCGCCGCCGCGGTGCAGAAACTGGTCACCGGCTGGATGAAGGGCGTCGATGCCGCCAAGGCCGATCCCGACGGCGCGGTCGATGCGCTGGTCGCCACCGAGGAGTTCTTCACCCTGCTGGCGAAGGACGAAGGCAAGCCGTTCGTGAAGGGCCTGTTCGACAACCTGCTGTGGACCGGCGTCGCCGACAACGCGCGCATCCTCGGCATGTCCGGCGGCACCAACCACTACGCCCGCGTCTACCAGCGCTTTGACCAGATCTACCGCGCCGCCGGCGCGCTGGCCAATCCGAAGTCGCCGGTGATCCCGCCGCAGGACAGCTTCGACACCCGCTTCATCCGCAGCCTCTACGACGCCAGCACCACCGCGCAGGCCGAGTCGCGCAAGACCGAGACCTTCACCGAGCAGGCGCGCGAGGAAGCGGTGCAGGCGCCGGCCGAAGTGACCAAACCGGTGGTGGTGAACTTCGCCAGCGGCCAGGCCGCGCTGACGAAGCGCGCCGAGAAGACCATCGACACCGACATGGTGCCGTTCATCGAGAACAACGGCAGCGCCTACTTCGAGATCAGCGGCAACACCGACAGCACCGGCAACGCGACGATCAACAACCGCCTGTCGCTGGCCCGCGCCGAAGCCGTGGTCGATTATCTGGTGAAGCAGTGGGAGTTCCCGCGCGAGCGCTTCAAGATCGTCGGCAACGGTTCCGGCCGGCCGCTGTGCAACGAAAGCGCGCCGGAAGCCGAAGGCCTGACGATCGACGCCTGCCGCGAGTCCAACCGTTCCACCCGCATCGCCGTGTACGGAGCGCGTCAGTAATGGCGAACGGCTGGAATCCCTATGTCGCCCTGCCTGCAGGGTTGCGGCGGCAACTGGGCATCGGCGGCGTCGCCTTCGTGCTGATCGTGTGGTTCGCGCTCAGCGCCAGCGGCTGGATCAGCCCGAACAAGCTGCCGTCTCCGGTGTCGGTGGTGAAGGCGCTGGCCTATCTGTCGTGGCACGAAGGCAAGAGCCTGCTGTTCGACGCCACGCTGTGGTCGGTGGGCCGGGTCGCGGCCGCCGGCGTGCTGGTGGTGCTGGTCGGCGTGCCGCTCGGCATCTTCATGGGCGCCTCGCCGAAGTTGAATGCGCTGCTGTCGCCGCTGATCGATCCGTTCCGCTCGGCGCCGGTGGTCGCGCTGCTGCCGATCCTGGTGATGTGGCTGGGCATCGGCGAAACCATGAAGGTCGCGTTCCTGTTCCTCGGCGCCGTGGTCTATCTGGTGCCGATGGTGCGCGACGCGCTGCAGGCGGTGCCGCAGAGTTACTGGACCGGCGCCCGCGACCTCGGCGCCACGCCGTGGGAATGCATCCGCCACGCGGTGGTGCCGATCGCGATGCCGCGCATCGCCGACGCCATCATCGTCAGCGTCTCGGTGATGTGGACCTACATCACCGTCGCCGAGTACGTGAACGCCAAGGTCGGTCTCGGCCAGCTGATCCAGAACGCGCGCCGCTTCAGCGCGATGGACCAGGTGTTCGCCGGCATCATCGTGATCATGGCGCTGGCGCTGCTGACCTATCAGCTGATGCGGGTGGTGAAGCGTCGGCTGTATCCGTGGGAGACCCAGGCATGACCGACTCCGCAACGCAGCAGGGCGCGGCGCCGGTCGTCATCGCCCCCGCCGTCATCGCACTCGACCGCATCGTCCAGGAATATCCGCGTCCCGAAGGCGGCGTGAACCGCGTCGTCGACGACCTCAGCCTGCGTTTCACCGGCCCCAGCATCAACATGCTGCTGGGCCCTTCCGGCTGCGGCAAGAGCACGCTGCTGTACATGATGGGCGGCGTGCGCCCGCAGAACACCAACATGCCCACCAGCGGCACGATCAGCATCGACGGCGAACCCTGCCACGACGCCCACGACGACGCGGTGATGGTGTTCCAGCGCTACGCCAACCGGCCGGACCTCACCGTCTACGACAACGTCGCGTTTCCGTTCCGGCTGAAGCTGTGGCGCGATCGCGTGCCGGCGGCGCAGCGGCACGGTCTGGTGATGCACATGCTCGAAGCGGTGGGTCTGTCCGACAAGGCCAAGCTGCGGCCGAGCCAGTTGTCCGGCGGCCAGAACCAGCGCATCGCGCTGGCGCGCGCGCTGATGCTCAAGCCGCGGATCCTGCTGATGGACGAGCCGTTCGGCGCGCTCGACGCGCAGACCCGCGAGGACATGCAGAAACTGCTGGTCAAGCTCTATCGCGAACATCCCTGCCTGATCGTGTTCGTCACCCACGACGTGACCGAGGCGTTGTTGCTGGGCGATCGCGTGGTGGTGCTGTCGACCCAGCCGGCGCGGATCGCCGACGACTTCGAGATCGCCACCCCCAAGCCGCGCGATACCGGCTGGCTGCGCATGCCCGAGGCGGTCGCGCTGGAGCAGCGCATCCTCAGCCGTCTGCATCAGGCGTCGGGCAAGGGCAACGTGCGGGTGACCGTCTGAGCCGGATGACCTGATCGAATGAATTCGCCGCCGAAACCCATCAGCTATCTGCGCGCCTGGCTCACCAGCCAGAGCAACGTGATGACGTTGCTCGGCGGTGGGCTCGCCGCCGCGGTGGCGTCGATCCCGGCCGGTGGCGCCGGTGCGCTCGGCGCGCTGGTGGTGCTGGGCGCGGTGCAGACGCTGCTGGCGCTGGTGATTCCGGACCTGCCTTCGTTCCGCAGCAAGGTCGAACGCCAGTCCCGGCGCGCGGCCATCGACCAGCGTCGCGCGCAGCTGCAGCAGGAGATCTTCTCCCTGCATGGCGGCATGCAG
This sequence comes from Lysobacter hankyongensis, assembly GCF_039543145.1. Classification (NCBI taxonomy): domain Bacteria; kingdom Pseudomonadati; phylum Pseudomonadota; class Gammaproteobacteria; order Lysobacterales; family Lysobacteraceae; genus Lysobacter; species Lysobacter hankyongensis. The sequence goes on from NZ_BAABJE010000002.1 coordinate 186,534, forward strand.
CGGGTGCTGGCCATGCCGATGTGGCAGAAATACCAGGCCATCGCCGAACGCTCGAACGTGCTGTACCGCATCGCCGGCGAAGCGCAGAGCCAGCTGTCCTACGAAGATGCGGAACGCGTCGACAAGGCCTCGGTCGACTATCTCGCGATGTGGCTGGCGCAGGTGACCATCCAGGAGCGCCTGCGCAGCGGCGAGGAAGCCACCCTCGACCGCCGCCTGCGCGAGGCCGAACGCTCGCTCGGCGAGGTCGACGAGAACGACCCGCGCTATCGTCACCTGAAGATGGCGTACGACGACTATCTCGCGATCAAGCTCCGCCACGACAAGCTGGTCGCCCGGCGCATGTCGATCGAGGCCGCGCTGGTGTCGCTGCCCGATCAGGTCGAGGAGATCTACCAGATGGTCGTCGCCAGCCCGTATTCCAGCGTGCTCGGCTCCAAGCTCGGCGAATCGCTGTCGCGGCTGCAGCTGGAAGAAGACATCGAGCTGGACCTGTCGCAGAACGATCTCGACAGCGGCTATTTCAAGACCGGCGCCGCGGGCGCCCAGGCGCGGGCCGCGAGACAGAGCGCGCGCACCGCGAAGTGATTCCCTCCAGATGATTCCCTTCACCCGATACGCAAGCTGCCCCAGGAGAACCGCATGAACATCTTCAGCCGACTGGCCAACCTCGTCCGCGGCTTCCTCTCGCTCTTCGTGACCGGGCTGGAACAGCAGCACCCGGAGATCGCGTACGAAAACGCGATCAACACCATGATCGAGAAGTACAACAAGCTCAAGAACGCCACCGCCGGCCTCATCCGCCTGCGCGAGGATGCCGCCGACCGCCTGCAGAAGGCGCAGGGGCAGCAGAAGGAGCTGAGCGCGATGCTCGAGGAGGCCATGGCGACCAATCAGGACGATCTCGCGGTCGAACTGATCGAACGCAAGGAAGCGGTCGAGGCCGAAATCGCGGCGATGGAAGCCGAACTGCAGGGCGCCGAGAAGGACGTCGATACCGCCAAGACCGCGCTGACCGAGGTCAAGGGCGAGATCGCCAAGCTCAAGGCCGAGAAGGACCGCATGCTGGCGAAGATGCAGAGCGCGCAGGCGCGCGTGCGCATCCAGGATCAGCTCGAAGGCCTGTCGGTCGATGCCGAACTGCGCGCGCTCGAGAACGTGCGCACCGGCATCAAGGACACCATCGCCAAGGCCAAGCTCGGCGAGGAACTGCGCGAATCCGATCTCGACACCCGCCTGAAGTCGCTGAAGGCCGGCAGCAGCAAGGCCACCGCCCGCGCCAAGCTCGAAGCGATGAAGAAGGAACGCGCCGGCGCGGCCGACGCCAACCGCACGATCTGATTTTCCGTTGTCATCCCGAGCGCAGCGAGGGACCTGCTTCGTCTTGAACGGCACCAGCAGGTCCCTCCGCGGGCTGCGCCCGCGTTCGGGATGACAGGACCTCGCTCGCTTCGCTTGATCTCGGACACCCCATGACCACCCTCAACGGCGTCACCTCCACCAGCGGCGCGCTCCCGCCCTGGGCCGACGAACTCAAGCGCCGCTATCTCGCCGGCGAGGCAGGCGTGTTCCTGGTGCACGGCAACGTCCACGACGGCGTGCCGCACGAAGGCCGGCTGCAGCCGTTCGTCGATTACGTTCACGACGTCGTGCTCGCGGCCAAGCCGCAGCGCTTCGAGCTGGCGCTGCGCCACGCCGGGCTGAAGCGCCGCGGCGAGACCACCAAGCCGATCGAACACGGCGAATCGCTGCTGGAGGACATGGCGAAGCTGGAGCTGCGCATGCGCACCGGCGACGGCATCGCCCTGGTGCTGCCGCACGCCGGCGACCTGGTGCCGAATGCGGAAACCACCTTCCTCAGTACCGACGAACGCGGCCTGCTGGAAATCCTCCACGACTGGTCGCTCAGCGGCCTGCTGCTGCAGCGCAATCACATCGTCGTGCTGCTGTGCGCGTCGCTGTCGGAACTGCATCCGTCGCTGAACACCAATCCGCGCATCTGCGCGATCGAAGTGCCGCTGCCGGACGAGGCCGCGCGCGCGCAGCTGGTCGCGCAGTCCGCGCCGCACATGCCGGCCGCGCAGCAGGCGCTGGTCGCCAAGCACACCGCCGGCCTGCGCCTGCTCGAGATCGACAGCATCGTCGCCGAGCGCCCCGCCGCCGGTCTGCCCGAGGAAGAACGCAAGGCGCTCGCGCTGCAACTCCTCGGCGATGCGGCCGACGCGCAGCAGCGCGCCGAGATGTATGCCGGGGTCACCGCGGGCAAGACCCGTGAGGAAATCGCATTCATGATCCTCGGCCACGCGGCGCCGAAACCCGACGACGATCCGCTCGACGCGATGCTCGCGATCATCGGCGAAAGAAAGCGCGAAATCATCCAGCGCTCCTGCGGCGATCTCATCGAATTCCTCGATCCGTCGTACGGCCTCGACGCGGTCGGCGGCTACGAGCAGATCAAGACCGAGCTGATGAAGATCGCGGCCACGATCAAGACCGGCGAACGCAGGCTCGCGCCGATGGGCCTGCTCGCGGTCGGCCCGATGGGCGTGGGCAAGACCTTCGTGATCAAGGCGTTCCTGAAGGAAGCCGGCCTGCCCGGCGTGGTGCTGAAGAATTTCCGCTCGAAGTGGGTGGGCTCGACCGAATCCAACCTCGAACGCGTGCTCAAGATCATCCGCGCGATGAGCCCGATCGCGCTGGTCATCGACGAAGGCGACCGCAGCTTCGGCAACGGCGAGGGCGGCGAGACCGACGGCGGCACCTCGTCGCGGGTCATCGCGCGGATCAAGGACTTCATGTCCGACACCGACAACCGCGGCCACGTGCTGACGATCCTGATGACCAACCGCCCCGACAAGCTCGATGTCGACATCAAGCGTCCGGGTCGTCTCGATCGCAAGATTCCGTTCTTCTACGCCGACACCGGCGCCGACCGCCTGCGCATCGTGCGCGCGATCCTGTCGCGCAACGGCGCCGCATTGCCGGACGAGGCCGCGGCCGCGCTGGCCGACGCGCTCGACGGACTCGACGGGTATTCCAACGCCGATCTCGAAGCGATCGCGCTGCTGGCGCTCGATCTCGCGCGCGAAGCCGGCGGCGCGCTCGGCGCGGCGGAACTGCAGCAGGCGATCGCCGATTTCATTCCGCCGCAGCACACCGACACCATCCAGCTGATGGAACTGCTGGCGGTGCAGGAATCCTCGCGCCGCAGTCTGCTGCCCGAGCGTTTCGCGAAGCTCGCGCCGGCGGAGGTGTCGGAGTTGATCGCGGAGTTGAAGCGGCGCGTGCGCGCCTGACGCCCCCACCCCGACCCTCCCCCGCATGCGGGGGAGGGGGATGCGTCGACGCTCACACCACCTCGAACAACCCGGCCGCGCCCTGGCCGCCGCCGATGCACATCGTCACCACGACGAACTTCGCGCCGCGACGCTTGCCTTCGATCAGCGCGTGGCCGACCAGTCGCGCGCCCGACACGCCGTAGGGGTGGCCGAGTGCGATCGCGCCGCCGTTGACGTTCAAGCGTTCCATCGGAATGCCGAGCGTGTCCGCGCAGTACAGCACCTGCACCGCGAACGCTTCGTTCAGTTCCCACAGACCGATGTCGTCGACCGTGAGGCCGGCGCGCTTCAACAGCTTCGGCACCGCGAACACCGGGCCGATGCCCATCTCGTCGGGCTCGCAGCCGGCGACCGCGAAGCCGCGGAAGATGCCGAGCGGTTGCAGCCCGCGCTGTTCGGCCAGCGTCGCGCTCATCACCACCGCCGCCGAACTGCCGTCGGAAAACTGGCTGGCGTTGCCGGCGGTGATCACGCCGCCCGGTGTCGCCGGGCGGATGCCGCGCACCGCCTCCAGCGTGGTGTCGGCACGGATGCCCTCGTCGGCGGAGACCGTGACTTCGCGGCTCGACAACTGGCCGCTGGCCTTGTCGGCGATGCCGGCGGTCACGGTGATCGGCACGATCTCGTCGTCGAATCGGCCGCCGGCCTGTGCCGCCGCGGCGGCGAGCTGGCTGCGCACGCCGTATGCGTCCTGGCGTTCCTTGTCGATGCCGTAGCGCTGCGCGACGAGTTCCGCGGTCTGCAGCATGCTCCAGTAGATCGCGGGCTTCCGCGCGACCAGCCACGGGTCGGCGAGCATGGTCTGGTTCATCACGCCCTGCACGCAGGAAATGTTTTCCACGCCGCCGGCGACGAAGATCTCGCCTTCGCCGGCGATGATGCGCTGCGCCGCGGTCGCGATGGTCTGCAGGCCGCTGGAGCAGAAGCGGTTGATGGTCATGCCCGGCACGCTCACCGGGCAGCCGGCGCGCAGCGCGATCTGGCGCGCGATGTTGGCGCCGGTGGCGCCCTCGGGCGTGGCGCAGCCCATCAGCACGTCCTCGACTTCGCCCGGATCGATGCCGGCGCGCGCGATCGCGTGCTGCACGCTGTGCGCGCCGAGCGTGGCGCCGTGGGTCATGTTGAAGGCGCCCTTCCAGCTCTTGGCCAGGGCGGTGCGCGCGGTGGAGACGACGACGGCGTCGGTCATGTCGGATTCCCAGGTTGGATTCGGTGCGTGGCGACGATGCGCGTGGCGATCAGGTGAAGGTCTTGCCGTCGGCGGCGAGCGCGGCGAGCAGCGGTGCGGGTTCCCACGCACCGGCCTGGCGGCCGTCGACATCGGCCGCGGCATAGCGGCGCATCGCGCGCACCACGTTGAACAGCCCGATCTCGTCGGCGTAGCGCATCGGCCCGCCGCGGAACGGCGGGAAGCCGTAGCCGAACAGGTACACCATGTCGATGTCGCCGGCCTTGGCGGCGATGCCTTCGTCGAGGATCTTCGCGCCCTCGTTCACCAGCGCATAGACCAGGCGCTCGACGATCTCGTCGTCGCCGATCGTACGCCGTGCGATGCCCGCCGCGGCCGAATGTTCGACGATCATCGCGTCGACCACCGCGCTGGGATGCGCCTTGCGGTCGCCGGGCCTGTAGTCGTACCAGCCGGCGCCGGTCTTCTGGCCGAAGCGGCCGAGCTCGCACAGCGCGTCCGCGACCTTCGAATAGGTCAGTTCCGGCTGTTCGACGTAGCGGCGCTTGCGGATCGCCCAGCCGATGTCGTTGCCGGCCAGATCGCTCATCCGGAACGGGCCCATCATGAAGCCGAAGCGTTCGGCGGCGGCATCGACCTGCGCCGGCAGCGCGCCTTCCTCCAGCAGGAACATCGCCTGGCGGCTGTACTGCTCGATCATGCGGTTGCCGATGAAGCCGTCGCAGACGCCGGAGACCACCGCGGTCTTGCGGATCTTCTTCGCCACCGCCATCGCGGTCGCCAGCACGTCCTTCGCGGTGGCCTTGCCGCGCACCACTTCCAGCAGCTTCATCACGTGCGCCGGGCTGAAGAAATGCAGGCCGATCACGTCCTGCGGGCGCGTCGTGAACGCCGCGATCCGATCGAGATCCAGGGTCGAGGTGTTCGAAGCCAGGATTGCGCCCGGTTTGGCGATCGCATCCAGCCGTTCGAACACCGCCTGCTTCACGCCGATCTCCTCGAACACCGCTTCGACGATCAGATCGCAGTCGGCGAGGTCGGCGTAGTCCAGCGTCGGCTGCAGCAGCGTCATGCGCTGCGCGAACTTCGTTTCGCTAAGGCTGCCCTTGCGCACGCTGCCTTCGTAGTGCTTGCGGATGGTGGCGACGCCGCGATCCAGCGCCTCCTGTTTCGTTTCCAGAATGACGACCGGCAGACCCGCGTTGAGGAAATTCATCGCGATGCCGCCGCCCATCATGCCGGCGCCGATCACGCCGACCTTGCGCACCTCGCGCTGCGGGGTGTCGTCGGGCACGTCGGCGATCTTCGAGGCCGCGCGTTCGGCGAAGAACGCATGCCGCAGCGCGCGCGATTCCGGCGACATCATCAGCGACGCGAAAGTCTCGCGTTCGAACCGCATGCCGTCGTCGAAACGCTTGCGCGCCGCGGCTTCGACGCAGTCGACGCAGCGCTGCGCGGCGGGATAGTCCTTCGCCATCGCGCCGACGGTGGTGCGGGCGAACAGGACGAAGGCGTCGAGATTCGGATGCTCCACGCGGCGATCGCGCACGCGCGGATGCGGGCCGGCTTCTTTACCGATCGTTGTCGCGGCGCGCTCGCGCGCGAACGCCTTCGCCTCCGCCAGCAGATCGCCGTCGACGATGCGGTCGAACAGGGCCTGGCCCGGAATCGATGCCAATGCGTCGCTGGCGACCGGGTTGCCGGAGACGATCATGTTCATCGCCGGCTCCAGCCCGATCGCGCGCGGCAGGCGCTGGGTGCCACCGGCCCCGGGCACGAGCCCGAGCTTCACTTCCGGCAGCGCGATCTGGGTGCCGGGCGCGGCGAGACGGTAGTGGCAGCCGAGCGCGAGTTCGAGTCCGCCGCCCATGCACACGCCGTGGATCGCGACCACCACCGGCTTGGTGCTGGCTTCGAACGCGGCGATCACCGACAACAGATTCGGTTCCTGCATCGCCTTCGGCGTGCCGAACTCGCGGATGTCGGCGCCGCCGGTGAATGATTTGCCGGCGCCCGCGATCACGATAGCGACCACGGCGGGATCGGCCAGCGCGCGATCGAGGCCGTCGACCAATGCGCGCCGGGTGTCATAGCCGAGGCCGTTGACCGGCGGGTTGTCGAGGGTCAGTACCGCGACGTCGGCGTCCACCGCGTATCGGGTCGTCATCGTTGGCTCCTGGAAGTCCTGGGGGTGGCAGGGGAAGAGGTGCGCGCCGTGGTCTTCGGCTTCGCTGCGGTTCCGGGGGTGGTTTTGCCGGCGTTCTTCATGCCCGGCGCGCGGCGCGGCATGACCTTGCCGGACAGCAGCAGTTCGATCGCCAGCCCGGCGTCGGCGACATCGACCTGCTGGTCGCTGGTCGCTTCGGCGTAGATGAAGGATTCGCACAGGCGCACGATCAGATAGGCGAGGGTGTCCACCGCCAGTGGCGGCGACAGCGCGCCACGGTCGGTCTCGAACTGCAGCAGGTCGCGCACGCGTTCGATCGCGCGCGCCTGCACCGGGCCGAGTTTGGAGGTGAGCAGGCGCACCGCGTATTCGGGATCGCTGCGCACGAAGCGGCGCAGCGGTTCGAACGCGACCAGGGCGCGGATCGCGGATTCGCAGATCGCCGCGACCCGCTGCGCGCCTCGGCCGCGCTGGCGGGCGGCGGTGTCCTGCATCAGTTCGTCGCACAGCGACCACAGGATCTCGCCCAACAGCAGGTCGCGGCTGCCGACCCAGCGGAAGGCGGTGGCGCGACCGATGTTCAGCCGCGCGGCCAGCGCGCCGACATCGATGCGTTCCCCGGCCAGCCAGTCGCGCCGCGCCAGCTGGTAGAGGTCCAGCGGTGTGACCCGCGCGGGCGCACCCTCGCGCAGGGCCTGTGCGAGGCGCGTGGCGTTGTGCGCCGCAGCATCGGCGGTCGTCCTGGTCTTCGTTCCGGCGGGTGTCTTGGAGGGAGCGGCCATGGCCGGAGTGTAGACATTCCGGAGATTTGACGCCAGATGAGTCGCGATGCTCAAATGACTCATTCGCCCAAGGACCCGCCGCGCCCATGAACCCGAGCCCGCTGACCAACCGCCGCAACCTCGATTTCATGCTGTACGAAGTGCTGGGCGTCGACCGCCTCTGCGCCTACCCGCGCTTCGCGGAGCACAGTCGCGACACCTTCGGTGCGGCGCTGGACCTCGCGCACCAGATCGCGCTGGAGAAATTCCTGCCGCACAACCGCAAGTCCGACCTCAACGAGCCGCAGATGGTCGACGGCAAGGTCGAACTGATCCCCGAGATCGGCGAAGCGGTGCAGGCCTACAACGACGCCGGTTTCGCCGCGGCGCTGGCCGATTACGACGCGGGCGGCATGCAGTTGCCGTTCGTGGTCGCGCAGGCCTGCGATTCGATGTTCTCGGCCGCGAATCCGGGCACGATCGCCTATCCCGCGCTGGCGCGCGGCGCTTCGAACCTGCTCGCCGAATACGGCACGCCGGACCAGAAGCGGCGGTACATGCAGCCGATCATCGAAGGCCGCTATTTCGGCACGATGTGCCTGTCGGAACCGCACGCCGGCTCGTCGCTGGCCGACATCAGGACCACTGCCGAGCCGCAGGCCGACGGCAGCTGGCGCCTCACCGGCGCCAAGATGTGGATCTCCGCCGGCGATCACGAACTCGGCGAAAACATCGTCCATCTGGTGCTGGCGAAGATCGTCGGCGCCCCGGCCGGCGTGCGCGGCATCAGCCTGTTCATCGTGCCGCGCTGGCGCGTCAACGCCGACGGCAGCCGCGGCGAACGCAACGACGTGCGCCTCGCCGGCCTCAATCACAAGATGGGCCAGCGCGGCAGCGTCAACACCTTCCTGAAATTCGGCGAATCCGGCGATTGTCATGCCGAACTCGTCGGCGAACCGCACCACGGCCTTGGCTACATGTTCCACATGATGAACGAGGAGCGCATCGGCGTCGGCATGGGCGCGGTGCTGCAGGGCCTGGCCGGCTATCTCTACTCGCTGCAGTACGCGCAGGAGCGTCGGCAGGGCCGGCATCCCGACCAGAAGGACCCGACATCGCCGCCGGTCGCGATCATCGAACACGCCGACGTGCGCCGCATGCTGCTGCAGCAGAAGGTCTATGTCGAAGGCGCGGAACTGCTCGGCTATTACGCCTCGCTGCTGGTCGACCACGCGCGCGATCCGGACGAATCGGTGCGTCGCGACAGTCACCTGTTGCTGGAGCTGCTGACGCCGATCGTGAAGGCTTGGGGCTCCGATTATTCGCTGAAGGCGAACGAGCTGGCGATCCAGATTCTCGGCGGCTACGGGTTCACCCGCGAGTATCCGGTGGAACAGAACTACCGCGACAACCGCATCAACCCGATCCACGAAGGCACCAACGGCATCCAGGCGCTCGATCTGCTCGGCCGCAAGGCGATGATGCAGGACGGCGCCGCGCTGAAACTGCTGATGGCGAAGATCGCGCAGACCTGCATCGAAGCCGGTGCGCACCCGCCGCTGATGCCGTTGGCCGACCAGCTCGCCGTCGCCGCGAAGCTCGCCATCGACGCCACCCGCGCCGCCGGCGCGCGCATGGCCGCCGGCGATGTCCGCCTCGCGCTCGCCAACGCCACCCACTACATGACCGCGCTCGGCCATGTCGTCATCGGCTGGCTGTGGCTGCAGCAGGCCGCGATCGCGCAGGCCGCTCTCGCCGACGCCAGCGGCGACGATCGCGATTTCTATGCCGGCAAACTCCAGGCCTGCCGTTTCTTCTTCGCCACCGAACTGCCGCTGGTCGAACACCATGCCCGTCTCGTCCGCGATGGCGAGGCGAGCGCGTTCGAAATGCGACCGGAGTGGTTCTGATCTGCGCCCGATGGTCGATGGCATGAGGGCGCGCAGTGGGCGGAGCGCAGCACGGCCTGCGATACAATCCATAGACAAAGGGGGCCGCCATGAAGATCGTTCACCAGACGACGAATCTTGCCGATGCCTATCTCCTGCGGGATCTGCTCGCACAAGCGGGCATTCAGGCGCATGTGCAGGGCGAATTCCTTCGCGGCGCCGTGGGCGAATTGCCCGCCGACACGCCGGTGTCGCTGATGGTGCCGGAAGCTCAGGCTTTGGAGGCGCGCGGGATCATCGCCGACTGGGAGCGTTCCCGACCCGAAGGCGACGACGTGCAGGAGGAGACGGGTGCGGCCGCGACCGCGCCGGCATCTTCGGGGCGTGGCGCTTCCACGTTGCAGATCCTGGGTGCACTGTCGCTCGGTGCCCTCTGTGGCGGCGCGATCGTCTGGGCGATCCACAACCGTCCCGGAGACAATATCGCGCGGGATTACGACGGCGACGGCCGCATCGACGAGCGCACCTATCTTGCGGGCGAGCGCGTCGATCGTATCGAGACCGACCGCAATCGCGACGGCCGCGTCGACCAGATCGTACGCTATCGGGCGAACGGTGATGCCCACAGCGTCGAACTCGACGAAGGCTTCGATGGGCGGTTCGAGATCGTGCATCGGTATCGCGACAACCAGCCCATGGAGTCGAGCGTCGATCACGACGGTGACGGCGCCATCGATATGCGTTTCGTCCACCAAAGCGGCGTCATCGTGCTGGAAGAAGCTCTCGACACGAACGCCCGCGTCGTTCGAACGATCCGATATCGCGGCGGCGTCCCGGTCTCCGGCGAATTCGACGCCGATGGCGACGGCAAGCTCGATACCGCTCGTACCTACGATGCGATCGGCGAAATCGTCGCATCGCGTCCGCTCGGGCCGGCGGCCGCCGACTGAGGTGCGAAAACGAGCGGCGGCATTTGACCTGCCGCCTCAGGCCCGATCGATGAAGTCAGGCCCGCTTCTGCCAGAGGCGGTCCCGCCCTCGGATATCTCCACCCGTGCGCCGCACGGAGCAGGGCGTCACTTCAGACGTTCGAGCCGTCCCTTGCGGCGGACGATGTTTTTGTAATCCCACTGGATATCGCGCTTTTCGCGAGCCAGCGCGCGAGGGCGTCGACATCGACCTGATCGACGGCCGTGTACCGCGCTTCCGCGGCCTTGAAGCTGCCTTCCTTCGCCAAGCCGTCCTCATCGAACGACTGCCCGCTCCAGAACAGCAGGCGCACGCAGGATTTCAACTTGCCGTAGCCGACGACCGGGTTGCCGTCGAGGAACCAGACCGGATGCGCGTGCCAGACCTTGTTCTCCGCCTCCGGCAGATGCCGCGCGATCTCGTGCGCCAGCACATCGCAGATCGCGCGATCTGCTGGCGCGAGCGCCGCATGGTAGGACAGAGTGTCGGGGTGCATCGCGGCTTCCTCATCGCGTCGTGTGCTTCCGGACATTACACCCGATCCGCGCCAGGCCATCGCGTAAGCAACGACGCATCCATGCCCATCCGCGCACAGGCGCGCGGCGCGATGCCGTCGGGCAATGCCGCGCGGAAGAGCGGCGCCAACGTCGCCAGCGATGCGGACGCCGCGCGCGCCTGCATGCGTTGCAGCGACGTGCGCTGCAGCCGCTGTTCCGCCCAGTCGGGCAGCAGCGCGGCGCCGGCGCCGAGAAACAGATCGCGCGAGACGCCCGCCATCGGCACCGGCAGTCGCATCCGCGCGAGCACGGCCAGCACTTCGCGCGAACGCGCATCGCAGCGCAGCGCGTCCTGCGCCGACGCGAAATACGCGGCGACCTCGGCCTCGCTCGCGGGCACGGAGGTCGCGCCGAGCGCTTCCGCGACCCGCGCGGTTTCCGCGTAGTAGGCATCGGCCAGTGCCGTCGGCACCGCGCGGCAATAGCGGCGATAGCCCTGCAGGAAGCCGTAGCTTTCGGTCGTGTGCACCCAGGTCAGCAGCGCGGGATCATCGGCGCGATAAGGCGTGCCGTCCGCGGTCGTGCCCTGCACGCGCGCATGGATCGCACGCACGCGTGCGATCAGGCGTTCGGCCTCCGCCCGGCCGGCGTAGGTGCTGCCGGCGACGAAATCGGTGGTGCGGCGCAGCCGGCCCACGAGGTCTTCGCGGAAATTCGAGTGATCCCACACCCCCGCCAGCGCGCGCGGGTGCAGGGTCTGCAGCATCAGCGCGCACAACCCACCCGAAAGCATGCCCGGAAAGTCCGCGTGGATCCGCCAGGTCACGCTCTCCGGCCCGAACAGCCCGGGATCGCCCGCGGGCGCGTCGTAATCGATTCCGCTGCGCCCGCGCGGAAACACATCGAGCACCCACGCGCGGATGCGCGCGGTGGCGGGGGCGGCGAGGGCGCGGAGCGGTGCGGGCATGGCGGGGATGATACGTGGCGGTCGAGGCGGAAGATGCGGCATCGCGCGATGCAGGGCGTGAGCACCGCACCGACGACGATCCGCGGGCGCATCCGCCGACTGCGTCACGCGCCGTTGTCTGCCACGAACGCGCGAGGCCTGCGCGTGCGGTCGTCCGGTGTCCGCGATGCCCTGCTACCATCGGTCCCTGTCTGACCGCAGACCGCAATGGAGGACGCTCGCATGGATGCTTACAGGGTCACCGTGGAGATCCGCAACGAAACGGACGACTATGTGTCGTTCCATCCATGGGAGCCGGTCCATGGACATTGGCATACCGCCGCCGGCGCGGAGATCGCCTGGAGCGCCTACGTGAACCCGGGCGCCACCGAAACGTTCACGCTCGAGAATGCCGGCTTATACGGCGCGGAAGGCAGTTTCAACATCCGTCTCGTCGCGGAGGACGGTGCGCCGGGCGTCATGTACGACATTCAGGCGCACGCGGCCTGCCCGGTGTTGTCCGACAACGCCTTCGGCTGGCAGTGGCACGTCGTCCATGGCATCCACACCACCAACGACTTCCTTGAGGTCGAATCCGCCGCGAACGCCGGGGGCAATGGCGTGCAGATCGGCCAGACGCTGCCCGCGTCCGGTAACCCGGTCGAGGTGCTGTTCGTCCTGCGCAAACGGCAGGCGACGATGCCGCTGGACGTGTGGGGCGAAGGCCGCATGCGGGTCGACGGATTGGTGACCGGGTTCGAGCACGCCTACAACCTCAACCGGCACGACAAGGGGCAAGGATGGAACAACAAAGGCCGGATTCCGAATCTGATCCCCGTGCTGTCCTGGGCGCCGGATGTGCTGCCGATTCCCACGAACACGATCCTGCAGATGGCGAGCATGGGCTCGCCGCTGTACGAGCCCGGCGTCGTGCTGGGCATGCGCCGCATCCTGCACAGGACCGATCCCGCCGCGAGGATCTACCTCTACAGCGACAAGCAGAACCGATTCTTCACGGGGGACGATGCGCTCGGCGGCGAGGAAGCCATGGAAGACGACATCAAGCGGATGGAGAACTGGGCCGCGTTCGAGACCTGGCTCGATCGCCTCAAGATACGCGACCTCAAACGTCTCGCGGGGCCGGTCGACGCGCAGACATTGCCCGCACCGTTCAATGAAATCCGGATGCACGGGCCCGGCAAAAACGGCAAGCCGCGCAAGACCACCTGGGCCTGGGTGTACGGCTTCGCCTGAGGCGCGATGTTGCGCAGTTGGCGGATCCGGTTTTCGACCGGGCATCCGACCCCGTTTTTCGACCGCTGTTTCCTTCCACCACGACAGACCTTCTCCGTTCGGGAGCCCCCATGTTCCGCCTGTTTCAGCGACCGATCCCGCTCGCCCTGCTCCTGGCCTTCCTGACCGCCATTCCGGTCCTCAACTCGCTCTTTCTGGTGTTTCAGATTCCGACCGGCGACTACCCGAAAGCGAGCGCCCACCTCGGTGCCGCTCCCATCTCCTGGTTCGTACATGTGCTGGCGGGATTCGCGTTCGGCATCACCGGGCCCGTGCAATTCGTCCGCGCCCTCCGCCATCGCTTCGGGAGGCTGCACCGCGTATCAGGCCGGATCTTCGTCGTGTCGGGCGTGATCATCGGCCTGTCGGGCCTGTCGATCCTCGCCCAGGTCACGCCGGTCAGGACGATCATGGTCGACATCGCCCGCGGCGTCTTCGGCGTGGTGCTCCTGATCGCGCTCGCCATGGCGATGATGGCGGTCAGGAAACGCGACTTCGTCCGCCATCGCGCCTGGGCGATCCGCGCCTACGCGGTCGGCATGGGCCTGGGAACCGTGGCACTGGTGTTCATCCCGCTCTACATCATCACCGGCAAACCCCCGTTCGGCCTGCTCTCCGACATCCTTTTCGTCGTCACGTGGGTCCTGACGATCGTTCTTGGCGAGGTGGTCGCCCGCCACGTCTCCCGGTCGCGTCCCCAAGTCCTCCCGGTGAGCGCGTAGCGGGCAGGGCGGAACCGCCGAAGGCGATTCCACCGTTGAACCTCGCCGCTGTTTCATGGCGGAATCCGCTGCGCGGGTTTCGCCCTACCATCGCGCCTTATGGCCTTGGGTTTACAAACCTAGTCATCTATACCCAAGTCCCAAGAAATTGCGCTGGCATTTAGGGCATAAGTGTGAGGGCCGCCTGGCTTCAACCACTGCTTTATCTCATCAAACGAGAGGTCGGCGCCGAAAGCGCCCGCGGCATGTCCGAACAGCTCTCCTTGCGGATAGAGCAAAGTGATGCCTGAAGGGGTGATCTGGAAGTTTTTGAAGATGGATCCGTCGATGGGAAGTGCTTCGCGAATTCTGATTAGATCATCGGCGTCAAGCTCCCTTTCGAATCGATCTGCATACTCATGCCCCACTCGTTCTCGCACCAGCTCAGTGATCGGTGGATAAGCCAAATAGGGCTCTGATAAGAAGTCATTGATATCGATCCTGATCAGCTGATCTTCAATAATCATGAAGTTGTGCGTTTCAAGCCACATGAAGCCATGGGCTGCGCCAGCAAACATGCCATCCTGATGAACGCTAAAGCTCAGGATGGACTGACTCGCTAGCCTAGGTGATATAAAAACGTCAGATGAGTTGACGGGCTTCCAGTCTGGGACACCGGCCCAACCAGAGAATCGCTCTTTCTCCTGATCGAGTCTGACCTGTCGAGCGTCGAGCAGAATATTCAGTCGTAGGGACGTAAAAAACTCATTGAGCTCAAGAGCCGCGTTGGGAACTCGCGACGACTCGATATGCGGGTAACTCAACGACACTTCGTAGCCAGGAAATCCTTCCCAGCGATGCTGCTCTGCACGGAGGAACATCCGAAAAGGACCCATCTCCACGCCTGTGTGAATGGCAATATTGCGTTGCCGGGCTGCGAGTTCCAAGGACTCAACCACTTTATGCCATCCCTCTGGTAAGCGAATGTATTGGTGCGACCTGGAAATCTTGACCGGCACATCGCAGTCCTCAAGCATAAGTGGAATCAGGCCAATGTCGCCGTACAGGTTGTATCTCTGCTTGTCCAATGCGTCATTAATTTCGAGCTGGACATACCCACGCTTGGTGACACTGCGTGGGGTCATGAAGATCAGATAGACATCGGCAGCATTGAATGCACGCTGGATCACCTCATCCCAGTCTTGTCCAGGGAGAATTCTCTCGTCGATCCACGGTTCAAAGCCTAGCGCTTTGAGCTTGTGAAAATACGGCATGACCAGCGCCTTGTCTTCCGAAGTGTGGTTCAAAAAGACCTTAAGCACGACGCTTTTCCCCTACTCATGATCCATAATTAGACCACCATAGCGCGTAAAGTGGGGTGAGCGTAGCGATCCCACCCGGATCACCCGAATGCTTCAATGCACTGCTCGCTGTTTTTGCGCTCTGCTCGATGCTTACGTCGCTGGACGTACCGGGATGGTGGGCATCGCTGCGCTCACCTCAGCCTACGTATGTCGCAGATTTCTTTTTTTGCGACCCCTCACCTCCCCGAATGCCCTGTCTCGTCGTACTCCCGCGGCGCCAGAATCTGCGGCTGGATCAGCGCCACGAAATCCCGGGCCTGCTGCGAGAGGTATTTGCCCTTGCGCATGACCACGCCGTAGCTGCGTGAGGGAAAGTATTTCGCCAGCGATCGGGCGGCGAGGCGGGTGCGGTCGGCGTCGGTGAGGCAGATCGAGGTGACGATGCTGATGCCCAGGCCCATGGCGACGTACTGTTTGATGACTTCCCAGCCGCCGACTTCGAGGGCGACGGTGTAGGGCACGCGGTTCTGCTGGAATACCAGGTCGACCAGGCGATAGGTGGTGAGGCGCTGCGGCGGCAGGATCAGGCCGTAGGGCGAGAGGTCTTCGAGCTTGAGGTCGGGCTTGGTCGCCAGCGGGTGGTTGGGCGGGGCGATCAGCATCGGTTCGAAGCGGTAGACCGGGGCGTAGTCGATGTCGCCCGGCACTTCGAGCATCGAGCCCACCGCGAGGTCGACTTCGTCCTTGCGCAATTGGTCCAGTCCGCCGGCGCCGGTGACGTTGTGCAGGATCAGCCGCACTTCGGGATGCGCCTTGCGATAGGCCTCCACGATCTTCGGCAGCAGATAGAGGATGGTCGAGCTGCCGGCGGCGACGTGCAGCTCGCCGGCGTCCAGGCCGCGGATCTGCTCGCGGAAGGCGGCGGGCAGGGCGTCGATGCCTTCGACCAGCGGCCGCGCCAGTTCGTACAGCGCGTCGCCTTCGCGGGTGGGCGTGAGCCGCCGGCCGGTGCGCTCGAACAGCCGCACCCCCAGTTCCCGCTCCAGCGCCTGCAGCTGCAGGGTGATCGCCGGCTGGCTGAGGTAGAGGGCCTCGGCCGCGCGCGACACCGAGCCGAGGCGGGCGACCTGACAGAAGGCCCGAAGCGGTTTCAGACGATCGGACTTGTAGCCGAAACGGGGGCTGTGGCTGTTGTCGTCGACCATGGCGGCCTCTCCAAGCGGGACGGGTGCGGGCTGATCCGTTTGATCTCGACCAGGAATCAATGGCTTGCACGGTCGTTTCAAACGATTCGACTTTCGTCGAAGCTCAACTATAAGCCCAGCTTATTTTGTGCATTGCAAAAACTGAGTTGTCAAATACAGTACCGAGGCGGATGTTGAGACCCCACGTCGTGTTCTGGAGTCATCGATGTCCGCAGTCCTCAAGCCCAACGATGAGGCTTCCGACCAACCGGGCGGTCTCTGCATCGCCGGTCAGGCCGAGGGGCAGGACGCCCTGTTGACCCCCGCAGCGCTGGCGCTGCTCACCCATCTCCATCGCCGCTTCGAACCCCAGCGACAGCTGCGGCTGGCCGCACGCCAGGCGCGGCAGGCCGAATTCGACGACGGCGCGCTGCCGGCCTTTCGCGACGACACGCGGGCGATCCGCGAGGGCGACTGGCGGGTGGCGCCGATCCCGGCGGCCCTGCTCGACCGCCGGGTGGAGATCACCGGGCCGGTCGATCCGAAGATGGTCATCAACGCCCTCAACTCGGGCGCCAACTGCTACATGGCCGATTTCGAGGACTCCACCGCCCCGACCTGGGCGAACCTGATCCAGGGCCAGCGCGCGCTCCGCGATGCGGTCGGGGGCACATTGGAATTCGACGGCAACGGCAAGCAGTACCGCATGAAGCCGGAAGCCGAGCGCGCGGTGCTGCTGGTGCGCCCGCGCGGCTGGCATCTCGACGAGAAGCACGTGATCGTCGACGGCGCGCCGATTTCCGGCGGTCTGTTCGACCTCGCGCTGTTCGCGTTCCACAACGCCTCCGCGCTCACCGCGAAGGACCGCGGCCCGTACTTCTATCTGCCGAAGCTGCAGTGCATGGAAGAAGCGGCGCTGTGGAACGCGGTGCTGGACGAGATCGAGGTGCAGCTGAATCTGCCGCAGGGCGCGATGAAGGTCACCGTGCTGATCGAGACCCTGCCGGCGGCATTCGAGATGGACGAAATCCTGCACGCGCTGCGCAGCCGCATCGTCGGCCTGAACTGCGGCCGCTGGGACTACATCTTTTCCTACATCAAGACCCTGCGCGCGCATCGCGACCGGGTGTTGCCCGAGCGCGGCCAGGTGACGATGACCCAGCCGTTCCTGAAGGCGTATTCGGAACTGCTGATCAGGACCTGCCACCGCCGTGGCGCGCATGCGATGGGCGGCATGGCCGCACAGATTCCGAATCCGCGCGATGCCGAGGCCAACGCCGCCGCATTCGCGCGGGTCGAGGCCGACAAGCTGCGCGAAGCGAACGCCGGCCACGACGGCACCTGGGTGGCGCATCCGGGCATGGTCGCGCTGGCGCGCGGCATCTTCGATGCACGCATGCCGGGGCCGCACCAGCACGACGTGCGCCGCGAGGACGTGAACGTCTCGGCCGAAGATCTGCTGAAGCCGTCGCTGGGCACGATCACCGCCGCCGGTTTCTACGGCAACGTCGAAGTCTGCGTGCGATACCTCGCCGCGTGGCTGGACGGCAACGGCTGCGTGCCCATCCATGGGATGATGGAAGACGCCGCCACCGCCGAGATTTCGCGCGCGCAGCTGTGGCAGTGGCTGCATCATGCCGATCCGCGCGACCAAGACTCGCGCGGGGGACATTTGCATCTCGACGACGGATCGCCGGTCGATTTCGCATTGCTGGATCGCGCGCTGATCGGATTGCCGTCGAAGCTCGCCGCCGATCCGACCGTCGCGGGCCTCGCGCGCGTCGACGAAGCCATCGCGCTGCTCGCCGACCTCACCCACCGCGACACGCTCGCCGATTTCCTCACGCTGCCGGCCTACGAACGCATCGATTGATCTTTTGTAGGAGGGCCTTCAGGCCCGAGCTCTTCGAATGAATGCGACGGCAAACGCTCGGGGCTGAAGCCCCTCCTACAAAGCAGCGACAAAACGACACCACATCCCCACGCAGGACCACGACCATGAAGACCACGCTCCCCACCGCCGAACAACTGAAGCTGGACTGGACCAACAACCCGCGCTGGGCCGGCATCACCCGTCCCTACAGCGCCGAAGACGTGGTCCGCCTGCGCGGCACCGTGCCGGTCGAGCATTCGATCGCCCGCCTCGGTTCGGAGAAGCTCTGGAAATATCTGCAGACCGAAGACTTCGTGAACGCGCTGGGCGCGCTCACCGGCAACCAGGCGATGCAGCAGGTCAAGGCCGGGCTCAAGGCGATCTATCTCAGCGGCTGGCAGGTCGCGGCCGACGCCAACATCGCCGGCGAAATGTACCCCGACCAGTCGCTGTATCCGGCGAACTCGGTGCCGCAGGTGGTGAAGCGCATCAACAACACCCTGCTGCGCGCCGATCAGATCCAGTGCGCCGAAGGCAGCGGCGACATCGATTTCCTGCAGCCGATCGTGGCCGACGCCGAGGCCGGCTTCGGCGGCGTGCTCAACGCGTTCGAGCTGATGAAGGCGATGATCGAGGCCGGCGCGTCGGGCGTGCATTTCGAGGATCAGTTGGCCAGCGTGAAGAAGTGCGGCCACATGGGCGGCAAGGTGCTGGTGCCGACCCGCGAAGCGGTCGAGAAGCTGGTCGCCGCGCGCCTCGCCGCGGACGTGATGGGCACGCCGACGATCATCGTCGCCCGCACCGATGCCGAGGCCGCCGATCTGCTGACCAGCGACATCGATCCGAACGATCTGCCGCATTGCACCGGCGAGCGCACCGTCGAAGGCTTCTACAAGACGAAGAACGGCCTGGACCAGGCGATCAGCCGCGGCCTCGCCTACGCGCCCTACGCCGATCTGGTGTGGTGCGAGACCGGCAAGCCGGATCTCGAATTCGCGCGCAAGTTCGCCGAAGCCATCCACGCGAAATTCCCGGGCAAGCTGCTGGCCTACAACTGCTCGCCGAGCTTCAACTGGAAGAAGAACCTCGACGACGCCACCATCGCGAAGTTCCAGAAGGAGATCGCGAGCTACGGCTACAAGTTCCAGTTCATCACGCTCGCCGGCTTCCATGCTCTGAACTATTCGATGTTCAACCTCGCGCACGGTTATGCCCGCCGCCAGATGAGCGCCTTCGTCGAGCTGCAGGAAGCCGAATTCGCCGCCGCCGATCGCGGTTTCACCGCAGTCAAGCACCAGCGCGAAGTGGGCACCGGCTATTTCGACAGCGTGACCCAGACCATCCAGGGCGGCCAGTCCTCGACGGTCGCGCTGAAGGGCTCCACCGAGGAAGAGCAGTTCCACGAAACGCCGGCCGCAGCGGCGTGACGATCCGAAGCGCGATATCCCGGCCATGACTTTCGTCATGGCCGGACGCGGCTTCGCCCATGCTCCAATGGGGGTTCTTCCTCCGTCCATCAGAACCCCCATGCGCATCGTCTTCTCGACGGCGATCCTCGCCGTCTCGCTGTTCGCTTCGCCCGTTTTCGCCGAAGGCGCGGGCACCATCGATTCCACGCCCGAACAGATCCGTACCGCGCAGAACGATCTGCGCAAGGTCGTCGAATCCAAATCCGGCAAGTACTCCTATTTCACCGACGAGGACCGCAAGGACATCCTCTCGCGCCAGGACCAGGTGCTGGCCCTGATCGACGGCAAGACCGCGATCGCGGAGCTCTCGCCCGAAGACCGGGCGGCGCTCGACAAGGCGCTTGCGGATGTCCGCGCGGCGGTCGTCCGCGCCGAGGACAACCGTCTGATCTGCGAGCGGATCAAGCCGGTGGGCTCCAACCGCCCCGAGAACAAGTGCATGACCGTCGGCCAGCGCCGCAAGCTGCGCGAACACGGCCAGAGCCAGATGTCCCGCGATCCCTGAACGCCCCGGCCCGGCCTTGCGATCGGCAGCCCGCCGAACCCGACTGCTGCGACAGGAAAGCCCCGGATCTCCGGGGCTTTTCGTTCGCACTGGCGAAATCCGGTCGTTCCGTGTCAATCTCGGGCCACGCCGTCGAGCTTCGCCTCCACGGCCTCCGGGGCGCCGTGGCATGAGGCCCGCGCTTCCGTCGATGTTCCTGCCCCCCACGATTGCCTGAACAGGAGCCGCGTCCTCATGAAAGCCGTTTCCGTGAAATCGTTCTTCGCCGGTCTGGCCCTGTCGCTGGTGTGCGCAGCCGCCTTCGCCTCCGCCGACCCGCAACAGCTGACCATCCGCGACATCGTCACCCAGCAGACCCAACTGCGCGCGCAGGTCATCGCCGCCAAGGGTGCGTTCAAGGACATGGAGCAGCGCGACCGCGCGGCGCTGATCGAGCGTCAGGATCGCGTGCTCGCCATGCTCGGCGGCGCGCAGACCCTCGACGTGCTGCCGCCGGACCAGCGCACCGTGGTGTTCAACGATCTGGAGTGGATCAAGGCCGCGGTCACCAAGGCCGAGGACGAGCGGATGATCTGCGAATACACGCGGATCGCCGGTTCCAACCGGATGAAATCCGTATGCATGACCGCGAAGCAGCAGCGCGAGCATCAGGAGCGCGCACGCGCCTCGCTGAATCGCGGTCAGATGTGCGGCGAATCGTCGATCGCCTGCCTCGGCGACGAAGCGAACCGCGGCCGTTGATGTTTCATCGCGTCGCGCCGTGCGGCGCCCGCATTCCCTGAGGTCCCCGCCTGCGACGGTGAGGGCGTCATTCCAGCAGAAAATTCCAGCAGAAAGAGGAGTCTTGCCAGTGAAATTCCCGTTCAAGCCGGCGTCCGCGTTGTGGGTTCTCGCGCTCGCGGCGTTCAGTTTTCTCGCCTTCGCGTCCGCCGACCCGCAGCAGCTCACCATCCGCGACATCGTCACCCAGCAGACCCAGTTGCGCGCGCAGGTCGTCGCGGGCAAGGGTGCGTTCAAGGACATGGAGAAGCGCGACCGTGCGGCACTGATCGAACGCCAGGACCGCGTGCTCGCCATGCTCGGCGGCGCGCAGACCCTCGACGAGATGCCACCGGACAAGCGCACCGAAGTGTTCAACGATCTGGAATGGATCAAGGCCGCCGTCACCAAGGCCGAGGACGAGCGCATGGTCTGCGAATACACCCGCAGCGTCGGTTCCAACCGCATGACCTCGATCTGCATGACCGCCAAGCAGCAGCGCGAGAATCGCAGCGGCGCCCAGGACAGCCTGCGCCGCGCCTACAAGTGCGATTCCTGCGCCGGCAACTGAGCGCACGTCCCGCTTCTCTTCAAACGGCCGGCGTCATGCCGGCCGTTTCCTTTTGCCGGTTCGTTTTGCACGGCCGCCTTGCGGATCGCAGGCGTTCGTGGCCGCGGCCCCGATGCGCGCATACTCTTTGCGTTGCCGGGCGCCGTCGCGGCGCCCGTGTCGACCCCACCTGCGAAGGAGCCATCGCCATGTCCGAAACCATCTACGACGCGCTGCGCGAGAGCCACGAGACCCAGCGTTCGCTGTGCCGCAAGCTGCTGCGTTCCAAACCGCATACCCAGGATCGGCAGTCGCTGTTCACCGCGCTGCGGATCGAGCTGGCCGCGCACGCGGCGTCGGAGGAGCGCTATCTCTACGTCCCGATCCTGATGACCGACATGGGTCTGGCCTCGTCCCGCCACGCGCTCTCCGAGCATCACGAGGTCGACGAGATCATCGAAGACATGCAGGCGCTCGGCGTGAATCATCGCGGCTGGCTGGCCAAAGCCCGCAAGCTGTCCGAGAAAGTGCATCACCATCTCAAGGAAGAAGAGAAGAAGTTCTTCCAGGTGTCCGGCAAGATCCTGAGCGCGGCGCAGAAGACCAAGCTCGCGAAGCAGTACCGCAAGGACTTCGCCCGGATGCACAAGGCGTTGGCCGAGGCCTGATCGGTTGGTGTCGATCAGCGGGCGACCGGCTCAGCGCCGGTCCTTCGCGGCTCAGTCCACCTCCGGCGCGGGTTTGCGCGGCAGACCGTCGCCCGGGTCCACGGCGGCCCAATCGACATGGGTGTCCCAGAACACATGCGCCATCGGCGCGCGGTCGGCGTCGCCGTCGAGATTGCCCAGCGCGATGTGCAGTTCGCCCGGCCAGCGATCCGAACGGAAGAACAGCGAGCTGCCGCAGTGCGTGCAGAAGCCGCGCTCGGCGCGCGGCCCGTCGAGCCCGGGCGACGAGAGGTACCAGCGCAGCGCGCTGACGGGATCGTCGATACGGACGCGGTCGGCTGCCATTCCGAACCAGGTCACGTAGGCGGCGCCGTGCGCCCGTCGACACATCGAGCAGTGGCAATGCGCCACCCATTCGCTCGGCCAGGTCACGGTGAAACGGACATCGCCGCAGAGACAGCCGCCGTGCGCTTGCGTCATGGTCCGCTCCCGGTGTCGAATGGGCCGCAGCATACGCCACGGCGCGCGCGCCGGCGGCGTCGCCCTTTCCCTTCCGGAGCCCAACCCGTATGCATGCCCGCATGGACGATTCGACCCGCCGCCTGACCCTGCAGAACGAAACCCCATACATCGCCATGTTCGTCGTGAGGCGAGGCGACATGACGATCGCGCGACTGCCGGGTCTCGCGCCCGGCGCCGTACAGCAGGTTCCGACCGCGCAGACCTACACGGTCGTGGCGACCACGGTCCTCGAAGGCAATACCTACACGTCGGCGCCCATCGCCTTCACCGGTGCGATGGGCTTTCTCGCGCGGATCGTGCAGCATCAAGCGCAGGGGACCTATGCATTCGAACTCGTGGCGATGCCGTCGAGCGATCCCCGGCAACTGCAGTTCCAGAAGACGACCATCGGCCCGGTGACCTTCCAGGTCTCCGCGAACGGGATGCCTCTGCAGTCGGTGGTGATCGCCAACGATTTCACGATGCGGACGCTGCAGATCGGCGACATCTACAGCATCTACGCCGTGATCAACGGGATCACCACGGAGACCGTCACCATCCACGATCCCGATGCCGTCATCGCGGTCGTCGAGGAATCGGACGAGTCCTACGCCCTCGAGATCCGCTGATCATCGAACCCAGGCATCGCGTCACCCGCGTCGCAGACGCCGGAGATCCCATCCATCGCGTTCAGGGATGCGTTCCACGCCGATAGCGGAACCTCGGGCGCAGGTGAGCCGCTCCGCGATCGTGCCCGGGCGTCCGGAGGCATCGCGCTCTTGTCGCGGGATCGCCGTGCGTTGTTGACAGGCCTGTCGCCGCCATGCCATATGCTGCGCGCGGGCGACGCAGACTCGGGCGGTTCGTTCAGGGATGGGGATTCATCCCGGCGCTTTCATGACGCAGTCGTTTGCCCCCGGCGTTTGCCGATGTCGAAGCATGTGGATCGCGCGCCCTTCGATCCCGGGCTCCATCGCTTTGCAGGGCGCTTGCCGAAAGGACTCCCGACCTCGACGTTTCACTGAAGGAACTCCCCATGCCCAACCAGGCCCAGCTCGATCTGCTCAAGGCGGCCATCGATTCCGGCATCGACAGCCCCGAGGAACTGTCGGCCTTCATGGCCAACGTCTGCCACGAGTCGGGAAACCTGAGGCGGACGGAGGAGAGCTTTCGCTATACCCAGGGAATCGATCAGATCCCCGTCCAATCGGCGCACGATCGGTACACCGACGAAGAGCTCGAAGCGGCCCGCCTCGAAGCGCTGGATGGCAGTCCCGAAACGCTGGCCCGGATGATGTACGGCGACCGGATGGGCAACGACAACGAAAATGATGGCTACGACTATCGGGGCCGCGGCTACATCCAGCTGACCGGCCGCGATACCTATCGGGAAATCGGCGAGCACACCGGGCTGGACCTCGAAAACGATCCCGATCTCGCCTCCGCCCCCGAAAATCTCGCGGCGGTGGCGATCGGATACTGGGAGGCGCGGGTGCCCGAGGATGCGCGCACCGACATCGAAGCGTCCATGCTCGCGATCAACGGCGGCAACAACGGTGAAGACGATCGACGTGCGCGGCACGAGGCCTGGTCCGAATACCTCACGCCCGAAACCATCGAAGCCATCCGCAACGGAGAGGTGGTCGCAGGCGATGCCATCGAGCACACGGCCCCGCCGGAATCGGACGGTGTGCTCGAGCACGGTGAGCGCGGGCAGGCCGTCAAGGCATTGCAGGCCGAGCTCAATCATTGGATGAATCTGACCGGCAGCGAGGCCGAGCGGTTGCCGGAGACGGGCAATTTCCGCGATCGCACCCGGGATACGGTATTGGCCTATCAGCAGACGCGGGACGATCTGCCCGACACCGGTATCGCCGATCAGGCGACGCGCGACGCACTGCGGCTCGATGTCGGGCGCATGCAGGCCGACACCCTCCGGGCTTCGCTGGATGCGCCGGGCACGCAGTTCGGTCGGTTGTCGGATCCGGTCCTGGATTCGATGCGCATGCACGTGCATGCGATGGATCGTTCGATCGGACGCACGCCCGACGAGGCCAGCGAACGTGTCGCCGCGTCGCTCACCGCGGAGTGGCGTGCGGCGGGCCTCGCCGCGCCCGCCGACGGCGTGGTGCTTGGCCGGAAGGGCACGCAGGCCGCGGCGGGCGAATACGTGTTCGCGTACACCGGCTCGGCCGAGCGGCCGAACGATGTCGTCGGCGTGAAAACGGCCGAAGCGGTGCGCACGCCGGTCGAGCAGAGTCTTGCGCGAGCGGAGAGCGTGCTGAATCAGCAGGCGATCGATGCGCAACAGCAATCGACGACCTACACGCCCGCGCGGGCGATGGCCTGATGGCGATGCGACCTGCCCTTGTCGTGTGGCTGGTGTCGGCAGGCCTTCTCGCCGGCTGCGCCAATGCGCCCGCGTCCCCGAAGCCGCCGCCTCAGGCCCACGTCTTGCCGCCCGCTGCCGATGCGCCGGCGATGTGCCGCATGACGGATCCTCGCGAGATTCTGCTCGAGTGGGCGGAGGTCCCCGAGGTGCGACGCGGTCGCATGCCGGCCTCCCTCGCCGACACGGTGAGCCCCGCGGAGCGCGCGGCGGCGCCCGATTTCGACGGCTACCGCCTCGGAACGATGGACTACGACTGGGTGTATCTGGAGCCGGATCGAAGCCCCGCCGAACAGCGCCCGGTGCGCTGGCGCGTCGAGTCGTCCGGGCGCGGTTTCGTCGTGACGCTGCAGCCCGGCCGCAACGGCAGGCTGCTCGACGATACCGGACCCCATGATGTGTACGAATTCATTCCCGATGCCGTGCAGCCGACGATCTACATTTTCGAGCGTGTCTCGGATTGCTGGCGACTGACGTCGGTGGCGCGAACGCCGCAGGAGATCGAACGATGAGCCGTTACGAGGTATACGAAAGCACCCCGCAGGGTCGCGAGGACGTCGGACGCTACGCCGATCTCGAGCACCACCATCCCGGCAAAGCGCTGGCGGAGCGCGGACGGATCTATGCCGACGTGAACGGGCAGCCCGAAGAGATGCTGTGGCGGCCCGACAAGACGGGCCCGCAGCAGACGGCATCCGGCGATTACTTCGTGTCCAAGGACTTCGTGCTTCGTGTCGGCGACTCGCGCGATGTGGATGTGCCCGCACCGGCCGCCGGCTACATCGACGGGCTGGATCCGCGGACGGGCACGATGCAGATCTGGAGCGGTCCGCCCGACGACCCGAACCGCGAGATGATCGCGCAGGTGCGGCACATGGACCCGACGTCTTTCGAGCATCGCCAGGCGGGCGATCGCATCGAGTACGGAGAGACGATGGGCACGCAGTCGGGCCGCGGCTCGAAGGACGGCGTCGTCAGCGACACGGCGTATCCCACGCACGTCCACATCGACATCAACACGCGCTATCTCGGGCAGTTGGACCGCTACCTGCAGGATCTCGATTCAGGCGCGATCACGACCGATCAGCGGCCCGCGCCGAGCGAGAACATCGTGGGTCCCGCGGCCGTCGTCACCAATGTCCGCGACCATGAAGGCCAGCCCGTCGGGCCGGTCGACCCGCTTGCGGACGGCATCCTCGCGCCCGGCGACAAGGGCGATGCGGTCGGCGTGCTGCAGAGCCAGCTGAACGCGCTCGGGTACACCAATCGGCGTGGCGAACCGCTGGTGGTCGACAACGATTTCGGTCCCGGCACCGAGCACGCGCTGAAGCAGTTCCAGACAGACCGTGGCCTCCCGGCGACCGGCACCGCCGACGAAGCGATGCGGGCTGCCGTCGAAGCGGCCGCGCGCGAACGCGAACAGGGTACGCCCGAGCGGCGCACGGAACTCCGGGGCGCGCCGTCGGACCCGGTTCTGGATTCGATGCGCACGCATGTGCATGCGATGGATCGTTCGATCGGGCGCACGCCCGACGAGGCCAGCGAACGTGTCGCCGCGTCGCTCACCGCGGAGTGGCGTACGGCGGGCCTCACCGTGCCCGCCGACGGCGTGGTGCTTGGCCGGAAGGGCACGCAGGCCGAGGCGGGCGAATACGTGTTCGCGTACACCGGCTCGCCCGAGCGGCCGAACGACGTCGTCGGCGTGAAAACGGCCGAAGCGGTGCGCACGCCGGTCGAGCAGAGTCTTGCGCGAGCGGAGAGCGCGCTGAATCAGCAGGCGATCGATGCGCAACAGCAATCGACGACCTACACGCCCGCACGGGCGATGGCCTGATGGCAAAAACAGGGGGCAGAGTCTTGATGCCTGAGCGATACCTCAGGGTCAGAGTGGTCTTTGGAGACAGCGACAGCTGTGCACCCACGTTGCCCGAGCCGCCCCGTGTAACGGCATTCAGGGCATTCGGCGCTTGTCGAGAGACACATTTCGATTCGCCATGCGAGAGACGACGTCCGTGCCCGGCAGCGGATTCTGGTCCGGTCCGAGCGCGAGGGTTTCGATGCGAGAAGCCTCGACGCCGATCGACACCAGGTAGTCCGCGACTGACTGCGCCCGCCGTTCGCCGAGCCTGAAGGCATATTCCCTGCCCGCGCCGTCCGTGCCGCTGCTGCCGGTGACCACGACGACGATGTCGGAGTTCTCGGCCATGATCTCGCCCCACGTGTCCAGAATGGCGACCGCCTCGGGTCCCTCCAGGCGTGATCGGTCGAATCCGAACAGGATTTTCGAGAAGGGCTGAGAGCGGTCTGCGGGGTCCAAGAGGCCCAGTGCCTTGTAAGCCGCCGCGGTCACCTCCTTTCTCGGAAGGCCGCGCACGCGCACGACGACGCGGCGGTTCTTGGCGAGACGAATGTCATCTCCCGCCTTCACGGCTTGCCGTTCGGAGCCGAAGCTGGCCGAGGCGATGGCGGCCTTCGGAAGCCCCGACCCCACCAGCAGGGAAGCGACCGTGCCGGAGCGGGCCGAGGCGAGATCGAAGCCTCGATTCCGCTCGGCGGCGTCGGCGTGACCCTCGACCAGAACCGCGGAGACCTCGCATTCATCCAGTCGCTCGAGCAGCGGATCGAGCGATGCGCCGATCGTCGCTTCGTCGATGCCCACCGCCTCGAAGTCGAAATACAGGGCGGCCTCGCCCTCGCAGGCGGGATTCGACGGTGCGTCGAGGAAGGCGCGGCGCGCGCGTTCGGCCTCACCCAGCGGGCCGGTTGGCAGCGGCGGCTCGACGGCTGGGGAATCTGTTGCCGGTCGCGATGCGTCCAGGACTGGGGTCGCAGGCGAACGCGCGGTGTCGGTCTCCTTCGGCCAGAAGGTGTAGGCAGCCCACCCCAAAGCCGCAGCCGTCACACCCACGGTTGCCGGCAGCCAGAATGTGCCCCGCGGAAACGCCGGCTTTGCCGGCGCAATCGGTCTTGCCTGCCCGCATTGATCGGCGATCCAGTCCATCGCCTTGCGCCAGCGCGCATCGGTCATGTCGCCATTCCAGTCGGAAAGATCCGCCGCCTGGATCATCGAGAAGGCCAGCGGCAGCTGACAGGGCTGCATCATGAAAGGGATCAGCTTGGAAAGATCCCTGCCGCGCTTGGCCTCTGCCCGAACCCATTCAGAGGCGACCGATTTCGGCGTCCACAGCACGACCAGCGCCTTTGCCGCGTCCGCTTCACGCTCGATCAACAAGTCCCAGCTCTCGCGAGGCGTGATGTCGTCGTCCCACCAGACGGTAAAGCCTTCCGTTTCGATCGCCTCGACCACGCGCTGCGCGAGTTCACGGTCTTCCTTCTTGTAGCTTACGAACACATCGGCCACGGCGCCGCCCCGTTCCGGTAGGTACGACCAGCATGAAGGATGGGCGGGGCGAAAGTCATGGGGGGCGTTGTCCGGAGAGGATGCCTCAGGATCAGAGTGGTCTCTTGAGGAACTTCCATGCGTGTGTTTCCGCCACCCGCGTCGACACGGCCTGCTCTCACGCCGATACCTGCTCGCCTCCGCGGACATGCGCCCAGGAATGACGGTACCGGAGGCTGGACCGGCGAAGACGCGAAAAGGCGATGCACGGAGCGCGTCGGGATCCGCAGCGGATCGACCCGTTTCGGGCATCGCCTCATCGTCCGGTGCGAACAAGGAGGTGGCAGCGCCTCTCCGGGCGAGCGCCTGGACAGTGCATGGCGTGCAGACGGGCCGGTCCCGCGATTTGGGATTCCTGCGTGCGAAGATCCGATCTGCGCCCAAACCAGCGATTGCGCGCCGGCTGCCCAATCGGCACACTCCCCGCAAGGAGTTTTGACTTCCTGTATGTC
Source organism: Lysobacter hankyongensis (assembly GCF_039543145.1). NCBI lineage: Bacteria > Pseudomonadati > Pseudomonadota > Gammaproteobacteria > Lysobacterales > Lysobacteraceae > Lysobacter > Lysobacter hankyongensis. The sequence goes on from NZ_BAABJE010000002.1 coordinate 215,338, forward strand.
AGACCATGCGTTTTGAAACCTCGGAGGTCGAGGCCATGGCGGAGTCCGGGAGCGACATCGATGCGGTGCTTGCGATCGTGGGGTCGATCCTCCTCGGGCTGCTTGCTCTGTTGGTGTGCAGGTACTGCTACACCGCATTCACGGCAAATGCACTCGCAGCGCAACTTCAGCGGCACCGACCGTCGCGCAAGATTCCGAAGATCGATCTGCCTGTCGAAATAATGGGCGCGCTCTCGGCGGCGACCTTGTTCGCTCCCATTTGTGGCGTCTGCGTGTTCCTCATGGTTTCGTGCCAGAGCCACTTCAACACAAAGGCTTCACCGCCGAACTGGGCGGATTTCTGGAAATTCGTCGGATTCCTGTTGTGGCCGCTTTGCTGCTACTTCTACCTCTGGCCAAAGAGCCGATATGCATCGAATTTGCGGAAGGCGCTTGGTGGAGCCGTTTCACTGGCGAATGGAGGTCTGGGCCTGCGTCGGTTTGCCTTGTATCTTCGAAGCGTCACCGGAGATCGACGCACGATATACACCCAAACAGGGCCGGAGGGTCAGATGGGCGATGTCCATGTCCAGCCCGCTGCTTTCGGTTTGAAGTCGATGCTTGGCAATCGAGTCGATATGTATGCGCTTTGGGATCCGGAAAGAGACGCCAGGCCTACCCTGAATTTTCTGCCGATACTGAGCAGCGATGAGGACTGGAAAGAGGATGTGATGGCGCTGGGGCAGCGCGCCCTGTTCATCGCGGCAGATTTCGAGGCTGACAAACATGGAGCGCTTTCGGAAGGCGTGACTTGGGAGATCGAATTCCTCATGGCCAATCCGGACCTGCTCGGCAAGACGCTCGCCATCGTCAGTGCCGACGACCATGCTTCTGTCGAACTCGAAGCGCTCGTCTCGCAAGCGCGATGGAAGGTTCATGTGTATCGTCGAAATGACTATGGTTCCAGCTTCCGGGATCTGCCGGAGGAGCTGCATGGACTCGTCTCACAAACGCTGGATGCGTGATCGGGCAAGTCTGGGGCGGCGATGGCCGGCCGTCATCGCCCCGGCACGCCGCGCGCTGCCTTCGTTTATGGAGTGGAATCCATTTGCTTTTACCGGTCAATGATCGAAATGGCGCGATCAAGATTGAAATCCACCGACTTGAACTTGCTTGCGGGCACGTGGATCTGCCGAACTTCAGTAGAAGGTGGTCGAATTGATCTCTATCACCGGCTGGTGCGTGACAGTGTTTCGAATCAATGCGCGATCCGCGCAACTTCAGTAGAAGGTGGTCGAATTGATCTCTATCACCGGCTGGTGCGTGACAGTGTTTCGAATCAATGCGCGATCCGCGCATGGACAAACGAATGAATGCCGCGGTGCATTGTCGCGGTAGATCTCATCAACTGCATGTGAAAGGAGTCAGAAATGCCGCATATCACGTTCATTCATGGCCTTGCCAACAAGCCCGCTGCCGATTCGTTGCATCGTATCTGGTTGCGTGCGCTCGAAGATGGGGGGAACGGCCTCCATCTGGGCAATGAAGGCGTCAACAGTTCAATGCTGTACTGGGCAGACGTGCTGTACGAAAAGCCCGACGAAAACGAAGCGGACTATGAGTCCACCCTGGAAAGTACGGCGGAACAGGTCGACGCCGGTGGGGAAGGCGAGTTGCCGCCAGTGGGGTCGCGCACGGAGGCGGAAGCGCGGTTCATCGAAGCGATGTTCTACAGGTTCACCAACGCCAGCGAGGCGCAGTGGGAAGCGGAACAGGCAGCGAACAGCAGCGGTGCCGCTGCGGTTGGGCTGGAGCGCATTCCACTGCCGTGGTTCCTGAAGAAGAGGATCATGAAAGCGTTGCTGCGGGATGCCCACGCCTTCTATTTCAATATCGAGCATTCGCCAAGAGCGGGAACGACGTGGAAGGTGCGGGATGAGATCCGGCGGCGGACCATCGCCGAGCTGAGCATTCCCCGATCGAGACCTCACATCGTGGTCGCCCACAGCATGGGAACGATGATCGCCTACGACGCACTCAAGCGTATCGTCGACTGCCCGGGAATCGATGGGCTGATGACGATCGGCAGCCCCTTGGGCATCGACGAAGTGCAGGATTGCAACAAGCCGGAATGGAGTCGGGACAACGGCTATCCCTTCGAGAAGATTGGAAGCGGCCGCTGGATCAACGTCTACGACACGCTGGATGTGGTATGCGGCGGCGACCCGAGATTCGCGAATGATTTCAAGCAGGAAGGAAAAATCAGGATCGAGGACATCTCTGTGACCAACGATGGCGCCTGGCGACACTCGATCGTCAAGTACCTTCGTCAAAAAGAATTGCAGAACGCCCTGCGTTCCTTGCTTGGGCGGGAGGCTTGACGTCGTGTCGACGAATGAAGATCAATCCGAGATCCGCATCGAGGCGCAGAAGATAATCTCGAAATCGAGTCGAAACCCGCGCTGGGAGGATACCAAGGTCCTGATACGCGGCTTGCAGGCCGAGCGAGAGTTTTCGTTGTTGGAACAGATCACGGATCGTGTCGCCCGTTTCGACCCACAGGTGCCGGAGTTGCGCAGGCGACAGTCGCAGGCGCTGATTGAGACCGGAAAGCCTGCCGCGGCATTGGCTGTCATCAGGGAAATACTGCCGAGGACCTCGAGAAGCGACAGGGAATCCTTCGAGCTGCGGGGGTTGAGGGGGCGTGCCTACAAGCAGATGTTCGTCGAGAACCATGAGCCTGCGGATCCATTGGCCATCGATCTTTTGAAGAAATCGATCAGGGCTTATCGAACGACTTACGAAGAGGATCCCAGGCACTACTGGCATGGGATCAACTGGCTCGCCCTGCAAAAGCGCGCCGAAGAGGATGGTGTCGCTTCCGCCAAGGGCGTCGATCTGGCCGCATTGGCAAAAAAGATCATGGGCACGGTCGACGCCAGTCATGACGGCCGTCCTCTCGATCCATGGGCACTCGCGACGAAGGCCGAGGCATCTCTGGCGCTCGACGATGTGGACTCCGCTCAGACGTACATCAAGGAATTCCTGCGCCATGACGACCTGACCTCCTTCCAGGTCGGCAGCCTGCGTCGACAACTGGAGCAGATCTGGAGACTCGGCGAGAAGGACGAAGCGCGGCAGGGCTTGCTGTCCGTGATTTGCGCATTCCATGCTCAGTTGCCTGGCGCGGAATTCCCACTGTCCGGCTCCAGCGTTCTCGACTACAAGCAGCAACTATCGGGTTCCGAGCCTCAGTTCGAAGCAATCCTGGGGGATGAAGGCCCGGTAACCATCGAGTGGTGGAGAAAGGGCCTCGATGCTGCGGGTGCGGTCGGATCGATCATCGCCAGCAACGGTGCAGTGATTGGAACGGGCTTCGTGGTCCATGGGGAGAGCATCCATGATCGTTGGCGAGGCCAGAAGCTCGTCGTGACGAATTTCCACGTCTGCAACAAGGAAGGCAGGGACAAGGGCCTGCCTCCCGATGAAATCGAGATCGCATTTTCGGCCATGGAGGAAAAGGTGCGATATCAAGTGAGCGAGATTGCATATGAAAGCGAACCCATGGCGTACGATTGCGCGATACTCCGCTTGAACAAGCCTCTGGACGGCATACAACCTATTGCAATTGCAAGGAATCTTCCGGTGCTGGATCAGAACGCCGGCGGGCAGTCGAGAAGGGTTTTCGTGATTGGTCATCCGGGGGGGCGAGGCTTGCAGTTCTCCGTCCATGACAACGAAATCCTCGATATCGAGCAGGTGGCGGGCGCAGGGCCTCAACGACTGCACTATCGAACGCCAACCGAACCGGGCAGCTCCGGCAGTCCGGTGTTTCGAAGCAATGACTGGAGAGCGATCGCATTGCATCATGCCGGAGGCAAGGCGATCAAAAGATTGAATGGGAAGCCTGGCACCTATGATGCGAATGAAGGGATCAGTCTGACTTCGATCATCGCCGCAATCGGTGCGGTTTGAGGTGCGTGGCAAATACAGGTGGGCGCGGCGGCCTTTCCTGACTTGCGCTTGTGGGTCGAAGATCGCCCGATGCACTCATGTCGCTCGTGACGCCACCGCGCGCTCCCCACGCCGATGCCCGATCGCCTCCGCCACATGCGGTCCAAGAATGTCGGCGCTGCCGGCGAGATCGGCGATGGTGCGCGCAACGCGCAGTATGCGGTGCATCGAACGCGCCGAGAGCTGCAGCAGATCGATCGCGTTTTCGAGCATCGCCTGATCGTCCGGCGCGAGTCGGCAGACCGCATTCGTTTCCGATTGATCGAGATGCGCGTTGCAGCGTCCGGCGCGTTGTCGTTGCACTTCGCGTGCACGTACGACGCGGGCGCGAACGACATCGCTGGATTCACCCGGCGGCGCGTCGGGTCGCAATTCGGCCGGTGGCAGTCGTGGGACTTCGAGATGCAGGTCGATGCGTTCGAGCAGCGGGCCGGAGATCTTGGCGCGATAGCGTTGGATCGCATCGGGATGACAGCGACAGCGGCCTGAGGGATCGCCTGCCCATCCACACGGACAGGGGTTCATCGCGGCGACCAGTTGGAAACGCGCGGGGAATTCGCACTGCCGCGCTGCGCGGGAGATGGTGACCACGCCGGATTCCAGCGGTTCGCGCAGGACTTCCAGCGCGCGGCGGTCCCATTCGGGCAGCTCATCGAGGAACAGGACGCCGTTGTGCGCGAGCGAGATCTCGCCCGGTCGCGGTTCGGCGCCGCCGCCGACCAGCGCCACCGCGCTGGCGGTGTGGTGCGGGCTGCGGAAGGGGCGGTTGCGCCAGCGTGTGGGATCGAGGCCGCGGCCGCTGATCGATGCGATGGCCGCGGTTTCCAGCGCGTCGGCTTCGCTCGCTTCGGGCAGCACGCCGGGCAGGCGCGAGGCCAGCAGGGTCTTGCCGCAGCCGGGCGGGCCGACCAGCAGCAGGTGATGGCTGCCGGCAGCGGCGATTTCCAGCGCCCGACGCGCGCGGGTCTGGCCGCGGACATCGCGCAGGTCGGGGCCGTGGTCGTAGGCGCTGGCCGGGGCGATCGCGGCCGGCAGGGCTTTCTGGCCGCACAGGTGCCCGCAGACTTCGAGCAGGGTGCGCGCGGTGAAGGCTTCGACGCCCGCGACCAGCGCGGCCTCCGCGCCGTTGCCGGCCGGCACGATCAGCCGTCGCCCCTGCGCCGCGGCGGCCAGCGCCGCGGGCAGCACGCCGTCGACCGGACGCAGTTCGCCGGTCAGGCCGAGTTCGCCGAGGAATTCGCAGTCGCGCAGGGCGTCGAGCGGGATCTGGCCGCTGGCGGCGAGGATGCCCAGCGCGATCGGCAGATCGAAACGGCCGCCGTCCTTCGGCAGGTCGGCCGGCGCGAGGTTGACGGTGATGACGCGGGCCGGGAAGTCGTACTGCGCGCACTGGATCGCGGCGCGGACCCGGTCCTTGGCTTCGCGGACCGCGGCTTCGGGCAGGCCGACGATGGACATCCGCGGCAGGCCGCCGGCGAGGAAGACTTCGACGTTCACGGCGGGCGCGCGCACGCCGGTGCGTGCACGGGTGTGCACGAGGGCAAGAGTCATGGCGGCGGCCCTCAGGCGTGGGGCGGCGGGGTGTCGCTGCGGTGCTTGTCCTGTTCCGCGAGCCGCGCTTCCAGCTGTTCGACCAGGGCGCGCAGTTCGTCGAGCTGGCCGCGGGTGCGGGCGAGCACCGCGCGCTGGACGTCGAATTCCTCGCGGGTGACCAGGTCGAGCTTCGCGAGCCCGGCCTGCAGCGCGGACTTGAAGTTTTCCTGCATTTCCTCGCGGCCCTCGCGCAACGCGGGGGGCACCAGGCCGCTGAGGCGGCGGGCGAGGTCGTCGATCTGGCTGAGGTCGATCATGGGCATGTCCGGGCGATTGTAGCGTGGACGCCAGCATCCCGCGCCAGACTTGCCGCCGCCATCGGAAGACCCCGCGTCCCGGCGTCGGAATCTTCCGACCCCCGCGCTATGCTCTGCGCAGTCCCCGACCGCGCAGGAGCCGCCTCATGAAGATGGTGATGGCCATCATCAAGCCGTTCAAACTCGACGACGTGCGCGAGGCGCTGGCCGAAGCCGGCGTGGCCGGCATCACCGCGACCGAGGTGAAGGGGTTCGGCCGCCAGAAGGGCCACACCGAGCTGTACCGCGGCGCCGAGTACGTGGTCGATTTCCTGCCGAAGATCAAGCTCGAAGTGGCGGTGAGCGACGACCGCGTCGATGCCGTGGTCGAGGCGATCATGCAGTCGGCCGGCACCGGCAAGATCGGCGACGGCAAGATCTTCGTCTGGGATCTGGACAAGGTGGTGCGCATCCGCACGGGCGAGATGGATGGCGATGCGCTGTGATCGTTGTTCGTCGTAGGGCGGCGATCTGGATCCTGCGCTGATGGTCGCCGTGGGCCATAAAGCCCGGATCCTGCGGCAGCATCAAGAATCGACACGGCCATGCTCTATTCGGATTTCATCCCATTTGAGGTCATCGTCCCGATGCGCTGTACAGCGGCGGCGTGTCCATCCGTGATTGGAGACCCGTAGGGCGGCGCACAGGATGTGCGCCGTTTTTCGATGAGACAAGGATGTCTCATCGAAAAATCCCGACCATAATTCCGATGGCAGATTTGAATTGGACCTGAGTGTTTTCTTTGGTGACTTTCTTTGCGCCAAAGAAAGTCACCCGCGCTCCAGCGCGGAAAAGGTTCCAGGCTTTACCTGAGACGCATGGCGACGGGATCGTTGGCGCCGAATCAGTGACTTCGCTGATTGGAAAGCCGATCCCCCGGACGGAGCATGCCGAACATCTCCCGGAACGCCCGGTGATTCAGCGGAAACTCCAGCACCACGTGCAGGAAACTCAAGGTCAGCAGCAGCATGAAGCCGAGCGCGTAATCGACGAAATAGAAACCGGCCGCGAAGACCCACAGCGCGACGATCAGCGCGCCGCGGGCAGGCGAGATCCGCGCCCAGCCGATCACCTCGACCTTCGAGAACCAGTTGAGATAGTGATAGAGATAGGCCAGCGCCAGCACGCGGGTGACGAGGATGCTGGCGGGATGTTCGACCACATGCGCGCGATCGATGGCGTAACCGGCGTCGCCGAGGATGAGCGTGTTGATGCCGGCGAGTGTGCCGACGAAGGCGCGTTCCGCCCAGGCGGACGCCGCGGCGCTCCAGTCCAGCGGCGCCAGCCAGCACAGCAGCGGGCACAGCGCGTACGCGAGCAGCGCGACGGCGCCGTCGCGACCGCGGCGACGCAGCCAGCCGACGAGCATGAACAACCCGGTGAACACGTAGACATGGATGACCGTGGGCAGATAGCCCGCCAGCGAATCGGCCAGATCGAGGCTGCGCGCGAACCACAGGCAGAGCGGCACCAGCGCCGCCAGCGCGAGCAGCCGTCGCCACCAGACCGGCGTGATCAGCAGGATCAGCGCGAAGCCGAACAGCGCGAACAGCGCGCCGTTCTCGACCGCGCGCCGCAGTACATCCCGATCCGCCTCGGCCGCCGCGATCACCGCGACGATCAGGGCGGTGCCGCCGACCCACAGCGGCCACGCGTCGCGACGCCGTGGCAGGAAGTAGTTGCGGTCGTGCAGCCACGAGATCTCGGTCATGTAGTGCAACGGACCGAGCACGGCGTAGGCGAGCAGCAGGGTTTCGAACGGCCAGCGGAGGGCGAGCAGCATCGACGCCACGATCAGCGCGATGTTCAACCGATCGATGTTCGAAGGACGCGCTGTTGCAGCCACGGCGACGAGGAAAGTCGGGTTGACGGGAGGCCGGACGGTACCGGCCGTGCCATGCGCACGCTGGTGCGCATCGGGCCGGATGTTACAACGGAAGTCGCGTGCCGCTCACCGGGAGGCGGAGCCGATGTTCGTCTTCGGCCGCAGCCACAGGAACAGGCCGAGCGCCGTCGTCCAGCAGATCGCCGCGGTCCACAGGTCGTGCGACAGGAAGTGCGCGCCGCGCAGTTGCTGCGCGATCCCGAACACGGCGCCGACGACGATTCCGACCGCCAGCCCGCGCCAGCGCAGGTGCGGGCGGGTCATCAGGAAGAAGAAGTACAGCGCCATCCAGGCATAGCCGCCGCTGGCATGGCCGGCCGGGAAGCAGGACGCGTCGGGCAGAGAGTCCGGGCGAAGATCGAACAGGCCGAGATGCGGACGGGTGCCGCCGAGGCCGTCGATGTCCCAGGGGCAGTCCATGTTCGAGCCGGCCTTGATCGCGGCCACCAGCGCGGTCGAGACCAGCACCGACAGGGTCAGATAGCCCAGCGGGCGCCGCCAGGCGGTCAGGCCGTCGCGCCGGAACGACGCCAGCCATGCGAGCGACACGCCGGCCCAGGCGGCGACGCTGAGGTCGTGGCCCAGCCGATGCAGCAGGTGCTGGGTCAGGAACGCCTTCTTGAGTACCCAGCGATAGCCTTCCCAGGCATAGAGGCCGTGGGCGAGGCGCCAATCCAGGCCGTAGGCCCAGATCAGGGTGAGCGCGACGGCGAACAGCGCCAGCGGTGCGGCCAGATGGGTGCGCAGGTCGATCGCGCCCGCGGCGGGCAGTGACCGCGGCGCCACGACGGGCGCGACATGGGAAAGCGTGTCGTGCATGTGGAAATCCCGGCGAGATGCCGGGATTTCTAGACCGTTGCGCTTAAGACAGCATGAGACCGAAGTAAGCGAATCGTTACGGACGGCGCAGCGTCCGGCACAGCGTCATCCGCCGAGGGCCTCCGCCACGAACGGCGGCAGCGTCGCCGCGCCCTTGTGGATGTCGGCGCTGTAGTACTTCGTCGCGAAGGCCTTGGCGCGGGCATCGGCGTCGCGGAAGTCGAAGCCTCCGGATTTCTTGGCGAGCGTCGCGCTCCACCAGCCGGTCGGATAGCAGGGCTGCGGGAACGGCAGCGTCTGGAAGCTCGCGAAGCCGGCCTTGCCCATCTCGCCGCGCATTTCCTTGATCAGGTCCAGCAGCACCAGCGGCGATTCCGACTGCTGGACGAGGATGCCGTCGTCCTTCAGCGCGCGGAAGCAGCTTTCGTAGAAGGCCCTGTTGAACAGGCCTTCGGCCGGGCCGACCGGATCGGTGGAATCAACGATGACGATGTCGAGGCTGCCCGGCGCGCAGTTCGCCATGTAGGCGATGCCGTCGTCGAACAGCAGTTCGGCACGCGGGTCGTGGTTGCTGTCGCACAGCTCCGGGAACCACTTCTCGGCCATGCGCGTGACCTGCTCGTCGATGTCGCACTGCACGGCCTTTTCGACGCCCGGATGCTTGAGCACTTCGCGCAGGGTGCCGCAGTCGCCGCCGCCGATGATCACGACGTTCTTCGGATCCGCGTGGGTGAACAACGCCGGGTGCGACATCATCTCGTGGTAGAGGAAGTTGTCGCGGGTGGTCAGCATCATCGCGCCGTCGATGAGCATGAGGTTGCCCCAGTCGGTGCTCTCGAAGATCTCGATCTTCTGGAACGGCGACTGCACTTCGTCCAGCTTGCGGGTGATGCGGTAGCCGATGGCCGAGCCGGCGGGTTCGAAATTCTCGTAATGCCAGGTGGTCTCGGTCATGGCGGCGTCCCGGATGGCAGGAAAGGGGGCGGCATTGTACCGGAGCGGGTCGCGGGCTTCCGTTACGATGCCCCTCCGCGCGCGACGCGCCCCCGAGAGGAAACCCATGTCGGCGAACACCCAGGAACGGCGCTACCGGGCCATGATCGAGCGCCTCGCCGCCGAGGCCAAGGCGGCGCCGCAGGCCTATCGCACCCGGGTGGCGCTGTTGGCCGGGCTGGGTTTCGGCGTGCTCTCGCTGCTGGTGCTGCTGGCGGTGGGCCTGCCGGTGGGCCTGGTGATCGCCCTGCTGGTCACCGGCCGCGGTATCGACGGCTGGGCGCTGTACGTGCTGCTGCCGCAGATGGTGTTCGCGGCGCTGGTGGTGCGGGCGCTGTGGCTGCGCTTCGAGCCGATCCCCGGCCACCGGCTGCGGCCCGAGGAAGCGCCCGAGCTGGCAGAGGACATCGAACGCCTGCGTCTGGCCGCCGGCGCGCCGGAGCTGGACGAGGTGATCATCGACGGCGACTTCAACGCCGGCGCGGCCAGCGTGCCGCGTCTGCTGGGGCTGGCCGGCCATCGGCATTGTCTGGTGATCGGCCTGCCGCTGATGCGCGTGCTCGACCGCGATGAACTCGCCGCGGTGATCGCCCACGAATTCGGCCATTTCAGTCATGGCCACGGCCGGTTTTCGGGATGGATCTATCGCGTGCGGCTGAGCTGGCTGCGACTGGCGCATGCCCTGGCGCACGGTGGCAACGCGATGGCGCGGCCGCTGCTGTTGTTTTTCCGCTGGTATGCGCCGTATTTCAGCGCCTACAGCTTCGTGCTGGCGCGCGAGGACGAATACGAGGCCGACGCGGTCAGCACCCGGCTGGTCGGCGGCGAGGCGCGTGTCTCGGCGCTGCTGCGCGTCGCGCACGCCGCGCAATGGCTGCAGCGCGCATTCCTGCCGCGGATGGAGGCGCGGATGCGCGCGCAGCCGCAGCCGGCGCCGGCCTATCACGCGCTGCTGGCGGCGGCGTTGCGCGAGGCGCCGCCGCTGGATGTGGCGCGACTGCTGGCGAGCGCGGAACGCGAGAACGATCTGGAGGACACCCATCCCACGCTGCCGCAGCGCGTGGCCGCGGTGGGCGCGCCGCCCGCGCTGCGTCCGCCGGGCGTCCCGGCGGTGGCGATGCTGGGCGAAGCGCTGGCACGGATCGAGCGCAGCCTCGACGACGCCTGGCGCGCGGAGATGCGCGCACCGTGGACGGCCGCGCATGCCGAAGCCAAGGCCGATCGCGAACGCCTGGACGCGCTCGAACGCCGCAGCGACTGGAGCATCGAAGAACGTCTCGAACACGCCCGTCTGGTGGCCCGTCTGCGGCCGGAATTCGACGCCGCGCTGCTGTACGAACGCGCGCTCGAACTGGCGCCCGACAACGCCAACGCATGGTTCCGCGCCGGCGTGCTGCGGATCGAGGGCGACGACGCGGCCGGCGCCGCGCATCTGCGGCGGGCGATGACCCTGGATGCGGGCGCGATCCGCCCGGTGTTCGAAAAGCTGGACGCCTGGGGCCGCGACGGGACGCTGTCGTCCGCCGTGGCCGATGCGCTGGCGACGCTGCGCGCGGAGTTCGCCGACCGGGCGGCCTCGCTGGCGGCGCGTGCCGGTGTGGACGCCGACGACGATCTCGTCGCCCACGATCTCGATGAGGCCGCGCTGGCCGCCCTGCGCGCGGCACTGGCGCCGTTCGGCCAGATCGGCGCTGCCTGGCTGGCGCGGAAACGTCTGGACATGGCCGGCGAACCGGCGCATTACGCCCTGCTGGTGCGCTGGCAGGGCTCGGTCGCGAGCGAGGCCGCCGGCCTCAAGCGCGTGGTCGATGCCGTGCGCCTGCCGGGCAGCGTCAGCGTGTTCACAGACACCGCCCATCGCGACCAGGCACGGCGCGTCCGCGCACAGTGTCCGGATCCGGTGTATCGGCGGGGAAGCTGAACGGGATCGCCGACGGGCAGCCCAAGCGGAATCGTGTGGCGGGCTTGAGCCCGCCCTACAATGCGCGTCCCCTCAATCCCCGGAACCGCCGCCCATGACCGCCTGGTCGATCGACCACGCCCGCAAGACCTATTCGATCCCGCACTGGGCCGAAGGGTATTTCGATGTCGACGCGCAGGGCCGCATCGTCGTGCATCCGCGCGGCCCGGATGCGCCGGGCGCGGCGCTGGCCGAGGTGGTCGATGCCGCGCAGGCCAGCGGCGCCAAGTTGCCGCTGCTGGTGCGCTTCCCGCAGATCCTCGGCGACCGTCTGGGCAAACTGCAGGCGGCGTTCGCGCAGGCGCAGCAGGAGTTCGACTACGCCGGCGGTTACACCGCGGTCTATCCGATCAAGGTCAATCAGCACGCCGCGGTCGCCGGAACCCTCGCCTCGCACGCGGGCGAAGGCTTCGGCCTGGAGGCCGGCAGCAAGCCCGAGTTGATGGCGGTGCTGGCACTGAGCCGTCCCGGCGGCCTGATCGTCTGCAACGGCTACAAGGACCGCGAGTACATCCGTCTCGCCCTGATCGGCCGCAAGCTCGGCCTGCAGACCTTCATCGTGGTCGAGAAGCCGTCCGAGCTGCCGCTGGTGATGGAAGAGGCGAAGGCGCTGGGCGTGAAACCGGGACTGGGCGTGCGCATGCGCCTGGCGTCGCTGGGCGCCGGCAAATGGCAGAACAGCGGCGGCGACAAGGCCAAGTTCGGGCTGTCGCCGCGCCAGGTGCTTGATCTGTGGAAGTCCCTGCGCGACAGCGACATGGGCGATTGCCTGGGCCTGCTGCACTTCCACATGGGCTCGCAGATCAGCAACGTCCGCGACATCGCCAACGGCATGCGCGAGGCCACCCGCTATTTCGTCGAACTGTCGAAGCTGGGCGCGACCGTCACCCACGTCGACGTCGGCGGCGGCCTCGGCGTCGACTACGAAGGCACGCGTTCGCGCAGCTATTGCTCGATCAACTACGGCATCCACCAGTACGCCTCCAGCATCGTCCAGCCGCTGGCCGAGGCCTGCGAGGCCTACGGGATCGCACCGCCGCGGGTGATCACCGAATGCGGCCGCGCGATGACCGCGCACCACGCGATGCTGGTCACCAACGTCTCCGAAGTCGAGCGCGCGCCGGAAGGCCGCGTGCCGCCCGCGCACGATGACGAAGCCCCGACCATCCGCCATCTGCGCGAGATCTACGCCGAGCTGGACACGCGGCCGGCGGTGGAACTGTTCCACGAAGCGCAGCATCACCACAGCGAAGGCCTGTCGCTGTACGCCTTGGGCCAGATCGACCTGGTCGCGCGCGCGCGCCTCGACGACCTGTTCTACGCCATCGCCCATGCGGTGCGCGCGCGCCTGACCTACGACGAGAAGAGCCATCGCGACCTGCTCGACGAGCTCAACGAGCGTCTGGTCGACAAGTACTTCGTGAACTTCAGCCTGTTCGAATCGATGCCGGACGTGTGGGCGATCGACCAGGTGTTCCCGATCGTGCCGATCGAGCGCCTCGACGAGGCGCCGGACCGTCGCGGCGTGATCGCCGACCTCACCTGCGACTCCGACGGCAAGATCGACACCTACGTCGAGAACGAGGATCTGCACACCTCGCTGCCGTTGCACGGGCTGCGCCCGGGTGAACGCTACCGGATCGGATTTTTCATGGTCGGCGCGTACCAGGAAATCCTCGGCGACATCCACAATCTGTTCGGCGATACCGACGCGATCGAAGTGCGCGTCGGCGACGACGGCTTCAAGGTCACCCAGCAGCGTCGCGGCGACACCACCGACGTGATGCTGGACTACGTCGGCTACAAGCTCGAAGACCTACGCCGCATCTACCGCGCCAAGGTCGGCGCCGTGGACCTGAGCAAGGGCGAGGCCGCGCGCCTGAACGAGGCGCTGGAGAACGGGCTCACCGCGTACACCTATCTGAGCGACGAGCCGCTGGGCTGACGGTTCCGCCCGCACTGCGGGCGCGGGATCGGGCGGGCGATGTAACCTCCGCATCGCGCCGCCCACGTCGCACGCCGTCGATTACAGTGCGCGTCCCGATCAACGGCAAGGCGACGCGCGGTGGACAGCGGCACTTCAATCGAGCGCACGCGCCGCGGCGCCGTTCGCGATCATCTGCCCGGTTTGGATCTGCTGCGCGCCATCGCGGTGCTGTGGACGATGCTGTTCCATTCGTTTCTCGTCGGCGGCCTCGGCGAGGACTGGGACTGGGCGCAGCGCTACGGCTGGATGGGCGTGGATCTGTTCTTCGTGCTCAGCGGCTTCCTGATCGGCGCGCAGGTGTTGAAGCCGCTGGCGAGCGGCGAACGGTTGTCTTTCGGCGATTTCTATCTGCGCCGCGCCTTCCGTATCCTGCCGGCGTTCTGGGCGGTGCTGGCGCTGTATCTGCTGTGGCCCGCGTTCCGCGAAGCGCCGGGCATGGAGCCGTGGTGGAAGTTCGCCGGCTTCTTCGTGAATCTGTCGATCGACTACGGCAACCGCGCCGCGTTCTCGCACGCGTGGTCGCTGTGCGTCGAGGAACACTTCTATCTGGTATTTCCGCTGCTGGCCTGGCTGCTCGCGAAGCGCGCCTCTGCCATGGGGTTCGTCGCGCTGGCCGCGGCGATCGTGGTCGGCGGCATCGCGTTGCGCAGCGGTACGTGGCTGCATTTCGACACGCTGGGTTCCGATCGCAACTGGTTCGTCGAGAACATCTACTACCCGACCTGGAACCGGCTCGACGGCCTGTTGGCCGGCGTGATCCTCGCGATGTGGAAGACGTATCGCCCGGACAGCTGGGCCCGCGTCGGCGCGCGCGCCAACGCTGTGCTGATTGCGGGGTTGGCGACGATGGCGTTGAGTTTCTGGCTGTTCCGCGAACGCACCGGTCTGCTCGGCAACAGCATCGGTTGGCCAGTGCTGTCGCTGGGGCTGGCGTTGCTGGTGTTGGCCGGCGCGCAGACCGGCAGTTGGATCGGCCGTCGCGCGGTGCCCGGCGCCGCATGGCTGGCGGCGGTGTCCTACAGTCTGTATCTCGTGCACAAGCCGGTGTACGGCCTGGTGCAGACCCATCTGGGCGACGCGCTGGATCGCATCGGCAGCGGTTATTTCGCGTTCGCGACGTATGGTCTGGCCTCGCTGATCGCGGCGGCGCTGCTGTACTACGCGGTGGAACGGCCGGGGTTGCGGCTGCGGGGATGGTGGCTGTCTCGCGCCGCATCGAAACCGCTTGCGTCCCCGTCGATGCCCTGAACCCCCGATGCACTTGCCGTGCATGCACGTGCGGCGTTAGCGTGAACGCGCCCGATCCGGGCCGACAAGGACCGTTCACGATGAAAAGACCTGCGTCCGATCCACGCCACTCCAATCCAGGCCACTCCGTCCGTCGCCGCGCGCCGTTGATCGCGGTCGCCGCCATCGCGTTCGCAGGCACCTTCGCGATCGCGGCCAGCGCCCAGTCCGACCCGTGGTGCGAATACGCGCTCCGCAAATGCCTGGATCGCTACAACAGCTGTCTGCGGATCCGCGATCAGGCGTTCTGCGAGCCGCTGTACGTCGCCTGCGTGCAGGATTCCGGCTGCGACGGCTGAACCGCGTCGCGACTTCAGGGTGCGGGTGGTGCGGCGGCGATCTCCGCCGCGGAGGGTGGCTTGCGCCACGGCGCCGCCACCATCAGCACGCCGACGATCATCAGGATCGCGCCGGCGATGCGTACCGGATCCGCGCGGCGTGGTTCCTGCAGCACGCCGAAATGATCGAACAGCAGCGATGCGCTGACCTGGCCGAGAATCGCGAGGCACACCAGCGAGGCCGCGCCGAGGCGCGGCATCAGCAGCGTGAAACAGGCGACGTACAGCGCGCCGAGCAGACCGCCGGTCCAGATCCACGGCGGCAGCTTGCCCGCGCCGCCGATCGCCAGCGGGGTGCGCGTCAGCAGCAGATAGGCGCCGAGCAGCACGGTGCCGACGAGGAACGAGACGAAGGCGGCCACGATCGGGCCCCCGATCTGCGCGCCGAGGCGCGCGTTCACCAGCCCCTGCAGCGGCAGCATCAAGCCGATCGCCAGGGCCATCAGCGCGGGCAGCAGCAGATGCATCGTCAGCGCTCGCGAGCCACCTGGAACCCCGCGAACGACTGTCGCACCGGCATCACTTCGATCCGGTTGACGTTGAGGTGCGGGGGCAGGGTGGCGATCCAGAACAGGGTGTCGGCGAGATCGTCGGCGGAGATCGGCTCGGCGCCCTTGTACAGGGTGTCGGAGGCGGTCTGGTCGCCGCTGGTGCGCACGAGCGTGAATTCGGTTTCCGCCATGCCCGGCTCGATGCTGGTCACGCGCACGCCGGTGCCGTGCAGATCGCTGCGCAGGCCCAGCGAGAACTGCGAGACGAAGGCCTTGGTGCCGCCGTAGACGTTGCCGCCGGTGTAGGGATAGCTGCCGGCGACCGAGCCGATGTTGAGGATCGCACCCCTGCGCGCGATCAGCGTCGGCAGCAGCAGATGGGTCATCGTCGCCAGCGCGGTGACGTTGGTGTCGATCATCTGTTTCCACTGCGCGAGATCCGCGCGCTGCGCCGGTGCGGTGCCCAGCGCGAGGCCGGCGTTGTTCACCAGCACGTCGATGTCGCGGAACGCCTGCGGCAACGCGTCGATGGCGGCGCGCATCTCGGCCTCGTCGCGGATGTCGAAGGCGGCGGTGTGCAGGCGTTCGCGGCCGAGCGCGTCGGCGAGCGCATCGAGGCGCTCGGCACGGCGGCCGGTGGCGATCACGCGCCAGCCGGCGCCATGGAAACGTTTGACGGCGGCGCGGCCGAAGCCGGAGGTACCGCCGGTGATGAGGATGGTCTTCATGCGGCGATTCTAACGTCGCTGCGACCGCGGGCGCTCATGCCGCCTGCGACAGCCGCCGGCTGCGATGGAGTTTGCCCGCCGTGCTCGCGCGGGTGTCGCGATGTCGCGCCAGCATCGTTTCCGCCAGCGCCGTCTCGCGGGTCAGCGCGCCCGCGGCGCGGGCCTGGGCGATCTTCGCCTCGACCCGGCGTTCGTCGGGCTGCGCGAGCAGCAGCTCGCGGATCGCCTCGCGCAATGCGGCGTCGGCGCAACGCCGAAGCCTTCGGCGACGACGGCGGTCGAGGCGGCTGAGCAGAAGATCGAAGACCGGCCTGAGCAGCGACGGTCGTAACAGGGCGGCTTCGAGCATGGCGTTCTCCTGTTGGGAGAGGAGTATGCCGGTCGGGTGTCTCAGGGGTTGCGATCAGCGACAGATGACGCCTGTCGCATCGCTCATTTCGTTCACTTGACCTTGATCGCCATCGCCGGCAATCCGCCGCCGGAGAGTTTGCGCTTGGCGTCGGCCAGTTCGGTGGCGGTGCCGTAGGGTCCCATGCGCACGCGGTAGACGGTCTTGCCCTGGATCTGCGCCGATTCGACCCGCGCGCCGAGGCCGAGGAAGGCAATCTTCGCCTTCAAGGCTTCGGCGTCGCCGGAGGCGGCGAAGGCGCCGGCCTGCAGGATGTAACGCGCATCGCCGCGTGGTTCGGCGGCGGTCGCGGTGTCCGGCTTCGGCGGAGTCGAAGCCGGTGCGTCGATTGCGGGCGGCGTCTTCGCGTCGATCGCGGCCGGCGCGGTCGCGGCGTCGGGTGCGGTCGGTGTCGGTGCGGGTGTCTGCGGCTCCGCGGCCTGGCGCGCGGCTTCCTCGGCGCGGGCGCGGTCCGCCAGTTCGGTATCGCTCAGCGCGGTCTCTTCGCCCGGCAGCAGGGTGTAGAAATCGTAGTCCTCATCCTTGGGCTCGGTCGGCGCCACCGCCGGGCCGCTGTCGTCGACCAGCGGCGCGTCGTCGGGGTTGGCGTCCACCGCCGTCGGCGCGTCGGGCTTCGGATCGGCGCGGAAGAAGCCTGCGCCCTTGCCGTCGAGGAATTTCGGCGCCAGCAGGATCACGCCGATGCCCAGCGCCAGGCCGATCACCAGCCATGCCCAGCCGGACATGCCGCCACCGCCGCCGCCGGAATTGCGCTTCGCCTGCGATTTGCCGCGTTTCGCCGCCATCAGACCGCCTCCGTCGCCGCGTCGTCGGCGAAGAACATTTCCTCGGGCGCCGAGACGCCGAGCAGGGCCAGGCCGTTCGCCAGCACGCGCTGCACCGCGGTGCCGAGCGCGAGGCGCGCGTTGCGGGTGTCGGCGTCGTCGACCAGGAAGATGTGGCCGTTGTAGTACGACTGGAACGCCTGCGCGAGGTCCACGAGGTAGGCCGCGATGAGGTGCGGTTCCAGATCGCGGCCGGCGACTTCGACGATCTCCGGGAAGCGCGCGATGTCGATCAGCAGGTCGCGCACGGCGGCGTTGTCGAGATCCAGCGGCTGCGCCAGCCCGGCGTCGAGATCGAACGACAGCCCGCGGTCCTTCATCTTGCGCAGCACGCCGAAGGTGCGCGCATGCGACAACTGCACGTAGTACACCGGATTGTCGAGCGTCTGCGAGCGCGCGAGGTCGATGTCGAACACCAGCTGCGAATCGGGCTTGCGCGCGATGAGGAACCAGCGCACGGCGTCGGCGCCGGTCTCGTCGATCAGATCGCGCAGGGTGACGTAGCTGCCGGCGCGCTTGGAGATCTTCACTTCCTCGCCGCCGCGCATCACCGTGACCATCTGGTGCAGCACGTATTCCGGCCACTGCTGCGGAATGCCGCAGTCCAGCGCCTGCAGGCCGGCGATGACGCGCGCCAGCGAACCATGGTGGTCGGCGCCGAGCTCGGTGATCGCGCGTTCGTAACCACGCTGCCAC
The DNA here is from genome assembly GCF_039543145.1 of Lysobacter hankyongensis. Lineage (NCBI taxonomy): Bacteria > Pseudomonadati > Pseudomonadota > Gammaproteobacteria > Lysobacterales > Lysobacteraceae > Lysobacter > Lysobacter hankyongensis. The sequence goes on from NZ_BAABJE010000002.1 coordinate 233,637, forward strand.
TTGGTCAGGTGGTAGGCCACATCCGGCACGAAATAGGTATACGTGCCGTCGGACTTGCGCATCACGCGGTCCTTGTCGTCGCCGAAGTCGGTGCTGCGCAGCCACAGCGCGCCGCCTTCCTCGTAGGTGTGGCCGTGCGCGACGAGCTCGCGCACGGTCTCTTCCACCTTGCCGTCGGCGTAGAGCGAGGATTCGAGGTAATACACGTCGAACGACACGCGGAATGCTGCGAGGTCGAGATTCTGTTCGCGGCGCAGCCAGGCCACGGCGAAGCGGCGGATCGCGTCGTAGTCCTCCGCGTCGCCGGCACCGACGACCTGCTGGCCGTCCAGTTCGACGGCGGCGCCGTCGAGATAGGCCCGGGCCACGTCGGCGATGTAGTCGCCCTGGTAGAAATCCTCCGACCAGCCGGCGTCGCCGGGCTTCAGGCCCCTGGCGCGCGCCTGCGTCGACTTCGCCAGATTCTCGATCTGCACGCCGGCGTCGTTGTAGTAGAACTCGCGCTTCACCTGCCAGCCGTTGGCGTCGAGCACGCGGGCGATGCAGTCGCCGATCGCCGCGGCGCGGCCGTGGCCGACGTGCAGCGGGCCGGTGGGATTGGCGGAGACGTATTCCACGCCGGCGGTGCGGCCGCCGCCGCTGGCGTTGCGGCCGTAGGTCTCGCCCTGGACGTGGACGGCGCGCAGCTGGCGCTGCCATGCGGCCGCGGACAGCCGGAAATTCAGGAAGCCGGGGCCGGCGATCTCCACCGAAGCGATGTCGTCGTTCGCGGGCAGGGCGTCGATCAGGGCCTGCGCGATCGCGCGCGGATTGCTGCGCGCAGGCTTGGCCAGGGTCATCGCCGCGTTGGTGGCGAAGTCGCCATGGCTGCGGTCCTTCGGGCGCTCGACCACGAAGTCCGGGACGGCGAGATCGGCGGGCAGCACGCCCTGGCCGCGGAGATTGGCGATGCCCTGTTCGATCAGGGCGCGAAGCTGGGATTTCACGGAGGATTTGCGCCTGAAATCGGCGGTGTTTCGAGGGTTGGGCATTGTAGCCCGCCTGCCGCGCTCCCCAACGTATCGCGACATCGATGCCGCGCGCGCGGCTTGCGCACTCCAAGCGCGGGCTGTCCGCCCCCCCTCACACCCACCCCCGCGCCGCCAGCGACACCGGGGCGCCGTCGCCGACGATGAAATGGTCGAGCAGGCGGATTTCGACCAGCGCCAGCGCCTGTTTCAGGCGCAGGGTGATGGCGCGGTCGGCGGCGCTGGGTTCGCCGTTGCCGCTGGGGTGGTTGTGGCCGACGATCAGCGCGGCGGCGTTGTGGGCCAGCGCGCGGCGCACCACTTCCCGCGGATGCACCTCGGCGCCGTCGACGGTGCCGCGGAACAGTTCCTCGAAGGCGATGGCGCGATGGCGGGTGTCGAGGAACAGGGCGGCGAAGACCTCGTGCGGCAATCCGCGCAGGCGCTGGGCGAAATAGCGGCCGGCGGCCTGCGGGTCGGTCAGCGCTTCGCCGCGCTCCAGACCGGCCGCGAGATGGCGGTTGCCCAGCTCCAGCGCCGCGAGCAGGGCGCAGGCGCGGGCCGGGCCGATGCCCGGAAGCTTCAGCAGCTCTCTTGGCGTCCGCTCCAGCAGGCTGCGCAGTGGGCCGTGAACGCTCAGTAGGCGGCGCGCGCTGGAGACCGCGTCCGAGCCCTGCATTCCGGAAGACAGGAAGATCGCGAGCAGCTCGGCGTCGGAGAGCACGGTGGGGCCGTGGTGGAGGAGTTTTTCGCGGGGACGTTCGTTGTCGGGCCAGTCGCGGATCTGCATGTCGGCGAGAAGAGGTGGGCGTTGGCGACAGCATCGCGCCGCGGTCGCGGCCGCGCTGTCGGGCGCGGCCGCGGCATCGGGTAAGCTGTGGCCCTGTTCGAACGTAGGAAAACCCCGCGATGGCGCTGACCGGTCGACGCATCCTGCTCTGCGTGTGCGGCGGGATCGCCGCCTACAAGGCGGTGGAACTGGTCCGGCGATTGCGCGAGGCCGGTGCCGAGGTCCAGGTGGCGATGACCGCGAATGCCCAGCGCTTCATCGGTGCGGCCAGCCTGCAGGCGGTGTCCGGGGTGCCGGTGCGCGGCACGCTCTGGGACGAAGCGGCCGAGGCGGCGATGGGGCATATCGAACTGGCGCGCTGGGCCGACCGCGTGGTCGTGGCGCCGGCGACCGCCGACATCCTGGCCAAGCTCGCCCATGGTCTGGCCGACGATCTGGTCAGCACGCTCTGCCTCGCCACCACCGCACCGATCGCGGTGGCGCCGGCGATGAACAATCGCATGTGGCTGCATCCGGCCACACGGGCCAACGTGGCGACGCTGCGCGACCGCGGCGTGCAGGTGATCGGTCCGGACGACGGCGCCCAGGCCTGCGGCGAATTCGGTCCCGGCCGCCTGCGCGAGCCGCCGGACATCGTCGCCGCGCTGGACGAATCCCTGGCCGGCGGCGACGACCTCGCCGGGCGTCGCCTGCTGATCAGCGCCGGGCCGACCTTCGAGGATCTCGATCCGGTGCGGTTCATCGGCAACCGCAGCAGCGGCAAGATGGGCTTCGCGATCGCCGCCGCCGCCGCGCGTCGCGGCGCCGATGTGGTGATGGTCGCGGGTCCCGTGCATCTGGCCACGCCGCCGGGCGTGCGCCGGATCGACGTGCGTTCGGCCGCGCAGATGCGCGATGCGGTGCTGGGCGCGCTGCCGGCCGACATCTACATCGGCGCGGCCGCGGTGGCCGATTACACGCCGCGCACCGTCTCGGCCGAGAAGATCAAGAAGACCCGCGAGGGTGGCGGCGAGACGCTCACCGTCGAACTCGTGCGCACGCACGACGTGTTGGCGGAAGTCGCCGCGCATGCGCTGCGGCCGCGTGTGGTGCTGGGTTTCGCCGCGGAGACCAACGATGTCGAGCGCTACGCCCGCGACAAACTGGTGCGCAAGGGGTTGGACATGATCGCCGCGAACCAGGTCGGTCGTGCCGGCTGCGGTTTCGAAAGCGACGACAACGCGCTGACCGTCATCGACGCCACGACCGCGCATGCGCTGGGCCCGGCGGCGAAGACCGCGCTCGCGGATGCGCTGCTGGATCTGGTGAAGGCGCGGCTGCGCTGACGGTGTTGCAGCGGTTCGGCGGTCAAGCCGCGCAGGGCGCCGATCAACAAGGATCGTCATCCTCGCGCAAGCGAGGACCCAGACTTGATCGATGACCATGGTGGGGTCCTCGCATTCGCGAGGATGACGGTGTTTTTCGCGTGGCGTGATTGCGCAACGACCGCCGATGAAAAAGGGCGCCGAAGCGCCCTTTTCCGTGCGTGATGCGCGAAGCCGCGATCAGCGCGACAGCTCGATCAGCGTCGACGAGATCCAGCCCTTGTTGCCGAGCTCGTCCTCGACTTCCCACATCATGCCTTCCTTGTTGCCGGTGGGGTACAGCATCATCCCCGGGTCGAGCGAGCGCACGACCTTGGTGCCCTTCGGCGTGGTGAACAGGCGGGCCGGCTTGGTGACCGTGACCGCCTGCTGCGCGTTGGCGGCGGAGGCGTTCTGCGGCAGTCCGCCGAGCTGGCCGACGATGTCGATGTAGGCCTGCAGGTAGGCGAGGGTGATCACCTGGCCGATCTCGGTGTTGGCGTAGCCGCTGGCGCCGCCGGCGCCGAAGCCGCTGTAGCCGAACAGGCCGCCGCCGGCGCCCCAGCCGATGTCGGTCTTCTTGGCGCTGCCTTCGGCCATCGCGACCTGTTCGGTCGAACGCACGTCGGTGACGGTCAGCACCACGTCGGCGGTCTTGCGCTTGAAGTCCAAGCCGCCGATGGCCGCACCGGCGCGGCCGCCGACCAGGCCGCCGATCAGGCCGCCGATGGCGTTGCCGCCGGCGTTGCGGTTGGCGGAGATCAGGTCGGGCACCATCACGTAGTCGGCCGCCTTCATCTGGCCCTTGCCGACGTTGGAGCGGCCGCGCAGTTCGCCGCTGGCGCCGAGGGCGCGCTCGCGCTGGGCGGCTTCGAGGCCGGCGCCGCGGTCGACCAGGGTGAAGCAGCGCGACTTGCTGACGAAGACCTTGATCAGCTTCGACGGCGCCGGCAGCTGCTGGCCGGTCCACCAGTCGGTGCCGTCTTCCGGCTCGAGCACCGACAGCGTGCCGAGCGGTTTGGCGCAGGTCGGGATCTCGGCCATCTGCTGCTTGCGCTGATCCTGCGCGCTCTGGCGCTGGGCGCTGGCCGGCGCCACGACGGCGGCCAGAGCGAGGGTCAGCAGGCTGGCCTTGAGGAGAACGGACGCGCGGGCGGAATGGGTCATGGTGGTCTGGTGGCCTTGTTTCGATGGGAGTGGATTCGATGGGAAATGCATCGGATGGGTCTGCGGCCGCGTGGCGGGCGGCGGCCGGAAAGGTCGCCGGCATTTTCGCGCCGAGCGTCCGGCAAGTCGATAGAACGGATCGCGCCGCGGGCCGCGGCCAGCGGGCGGCGACAGCCCGCCGCGGGCGGGCCGGCGGCGGTCGGTCGTCTGCCCTCCGGGCGGGGCGGGTACACTGGCGGCTTCTCCCGTCCGACCGTGTCCCGCCATGCGCGCTTCGATCCTGGCCCTGCCCCTGCTCGCCACCCTGATGATGACCGCCTGCAACTCCGAGACCGCCACGCCGACGACGCCGGCCGCCAAGCCGAAAACGGCCGCGAGCGTGGCGACCATCGACGAACATTCCTACGCCGAGCCGACGAAGGTCGCGATCAAGGACCTGACCCTCGATCTGAAGCTCGACTTCGACACCAAGACCCTGTCCGGCACCGCCACCTACCAGCTCGACTGGAAGGACGCCGCCGCCACCGCGCTGGTGCTGGACAGCCGCGATCTGACCATCGCCAAGGTCGAAGGCACCGACGCCAAGGGCGCCTGGTCGCCGCTGAAGTTCGCGCTGGCCGCCGCCGATCCGATCCTCGGCAGCAAGCTCACCATCGAAACGCCGCAGCGCAATCCGGAAGTGCGGGTGACCTACAGCACCTCGCCGGACGCCTCCGGCCTGCAGTGGCTGGAACCGTCGATGACCGAGGGCAAGCAGCTGCCCTTCATGTTCAGCCAGTCGCAGCAGATCCACGCCCGTTCGTGGGTGCCGCTGCAGGACACGCCGAGCGTGCGCTACACCTACAGCGCCCACCTGACCTCGCGTCCGGACGTGATGGTGCTGATGAGCGCCGACAACGATCCGAATGCGATCCGCGACGGCGACTACACCTTCAAGATGCCGCAGAAGATCCCGTCGTACCTGATGGCCATCGCCGCCGGCGATCTCGCGTTCAAGCGCATTTCCGACCGCAGCGGCGTGTGGTCCGAGCCGGCGATGCTCGACAAGGCCGTGGCCGAGTTCGAGGACACCGAGAAGATGATCGCCACCGCCGAGTCGCTGTACGGCCCGTACCGCTGGGACCGTTACGACATGCTGGTGCTGCCGCCGTCGTTCCCGTACGGCGGCATGGAGAACCCGCGCCTGACCTTCCTCACCCCGACGGTGATCGTCGGCGACAAGACCCTGGTGTCGCTGATCGCGCACGAGCTGGCGCACAGCTGGTCGGGCAACCTCGTCACCTTCTCCAGCGCCAAGGACGCGTGGCTCAACGAAGGCTTCACCAGCTACGTCGAGAACCGCATCATCGAGGTGCTGTACGGCGAAGAACAGGCCGACATGGAGAACGTGATCGAGCGCAACGAGCTGAAGAAGGAGTTCGCGGAGATCGATCCCAAGCTGCAGGCGCTCGCGACCAAGCCCGGCGTGCTCAAGGACCCGGACGAGAACAGCAGCGCGACCGTCTACACCAAGGGCGCGTGGTTCCTGCAGTTCCTCGAGGAGCGTTTCGGCCGCGACAAGTTCGATCCCTTCCTGAAGGAATACTTCAACCACTTCGCGTTCCAGAGCATCAACAGCGCGCAGTTCGCGAAGTACGCGCAGCAGAATCTGCTGATGAAGTACCCGAACATCGTGTCCCAGGCCGAGTTCGATGCGTGGCTGTACGACCCCGGCATTCCGGCGACCGCGCCGCAGACCCAGGCCCGCCGTTTCGGCGTGGTCGATTCCGCGCGGCTGGCGTGGCTGGGCACCGGCCAGTTGCCGCCGGACGCCATCACCAAGACATGGACCACCCAGGAGTGGGTGCATTTCATCGAAAGCCTGCCGGAAACGCTGACCCTGGATCAGCTGACCCAGCTCGATGGCGCCTACGCCTTCACCGGCACCATGAACGGCGAGATCGCGCAGCGCTGGTATCCGCTGGCGGTGCGCAACGGTTACACCCAGGCCAACGACGCCATCGCCGCGTTCCTCAAGCGCATCGGCCGTCGCAAGCTGATCATGCCGACCTACAACGCGCTGGTGCAGACCGAAGCCGGCCTCGCGCTGGCGAAGCAGGTCTTCGCCGAAGCGAAGCCGGGCTACCACCCGATCACCACCGGTTCGGTGCAGAAGGCCATCGACGAAGCCAAGCCGGCGCCGTCCGCACCCGCCGCACCCGCCGCGCCGGCGGCGCCGCAGGCGCCCGAAGCGCCCGCCGCACCGGCGAAGTGATCCGCTGACGCGATGAAGGGCGTGTCGCCGCGCAAGGCTTTCGTCGCGAACGTCATCGCCGGCGCGATCCTGATCGCGCTGGCGATCGCGCTGTGGCGCGATCCCGGCCTGGTGATCCGCGCCGAGTTCGCCAAGCAGCGCATGCTGCTGGGGGCGCGTTCGCACGAGAGCATGATCGGGGATCATGCGTGGGCCTGGGTCGAAATCGATGCCGACAAGCCCGATGCGCCCACCATCGTCATGCTGCATGGCTACACCGGCAGCAAGGAAAACTGGTATCGGCTGGCGCGCGCGCTGAAGGGCCGGTATCGCATCGTGATCCCGGATCTGCCCGGATGGGGCCAGAGCGAACGCAAGCCGGATGCCGACTACGGCTATGTCGCGCAGAGCCGGCGTGTGGCGGATTTCCTCGCCGCGCGCGAAGTCTCGAACGGCGCGCCGGTGGTGCTGCTCGGGCATTCGATGGGCGGCGGCATCGCCGCGCTGACCGCGGCGCGGCGTCCGGATCGGGTCGCGCGCGTCGGCCTGCTCGATGCCGCCGGCGTGCGCTTCGCCGACAACCGTTTCGGCGAAGGCGTGCTGGCCGGCAGGAATCCGTTCGCGGTCGAGGACGAAGCCTCGCTGAAGCGCTACATGGACACCGTCTTCCATGATCGCACCGCGATGCCGCCGATCCCGTGGCCGGTCGATCGCATCTACATCGCCCAGCGCAAGCGCGATGCCGCCTTCGAGCAGCGCGTGCTGGACCGCATCGGTCGCGGCGACGAGCGCTTTCTGCCCGGGCAGGAAGCCGCGAAGATCGAACAGCCGGCGCTGCTGCTGTGGTGCCGCCAGGATCAGGTCATCGATCCCAGCGCGATGGCGCTCTACGCCGCGCGCATTCCGCACGCCAGCCAGGTGCTGCTGGACGGCTGCGGCCACATGTCGCTGATGGAACGGCCCGGCGAAACCGCAGAAGCGGTGGTGCTGTTGATCGAACGCGGCGCGCCGGCCGGTCCGCCGGCGGACGCGCCCTGAGCCCGATGCTCCAAAACGTCACAGGAGACCGCATGACCATCGCGCACCGCCTAGCCGTCGTCCGGATGTTTCCCCTCGCGCTGTGCGTCGCGCTGCTCGCCGGCTGCGGCGAGGACCCCGAAGCCGCCAGGGCCGCCGCAGCTGCCCAGGCCGCCGCGCGCGAGGCCGAAGCGCAGAAGGGCGCCGCCGCGTTCGACGATGCGGTCGACAAGCAGAACTGGGCGCTGGCCAAGGCCCAGGCCGACGTGCTGATCCTCGATTTTCCCGACACCGCCGCGGCGAAGCGGGTGTCCGCGCAGCTCGACGAGATCAAGGCCAAGTCCGAGGCCGAACGCGAAACCAAACGCCTCGCCGCGCTGTGGAGTTACGGCACCCAGACCGTGAAGGGCGGACTGCAACGCTCGTCGGCGATCTATGCGAAGGAGAACGTCGACGTGGACGGCTCCGGCCCCACGCAGGTGCGCCTGATCTTCCGCGACCATCCGTCCTGGGGCCGCAGCAGTTATCTCGTCCTGCAGCGCGGCGACTTCAACTGCTACGGCGGTTGTCGCGTGCCGGTGAAGCCCGACGACCGTCCCGCGAAATCGCTGCCGGGTTCGCGACCGGACACCGACGAGGCCATCGCGATGTTCATCGAGGACGATCGCGCGCTGTGGAAGCTTGCGACCAGCGCGAAGACCCTCGAAATCGAATTCCCGGTGAAGGGCCTCGGCAAGCGCAAGGCGGTGTTCGAGGTCGGTGGACTCGACCGGAGCCAGATGCCGGGCTGGTGAGGGCGCGCTGGTGAGCGGCGCGCCGACGCATGCCGCGCCTCAGACGGGCCCGAGTTCGTTCAACGTCATCCGCGCCAGCGTGGCTTTCGCGGGCAGTTTGCATACCACGTTGAACGGCACCCAGGAATAGCTGCCGGGCGCGGTCATGCCGCTCAGCGTGAGCGTGCCGCCGAGGGTGGCGGGAATGGTGTGCGCGCCGCTGTAGGTCAGCACGCCGGACATGTAGGCCGAGCCCGCGGTGGCGGTGCAGGTCACCGCCGCCTCGACATTGCCCGCCTTGAAGAACATCTGCAGCGTGGCGCTGTTCGCGGCGTTGTACCAGCCGTTTTCCGAATCGGTGACGAAATCGCAGAGGATGTATTCGTCGGTCGCATTGAGCGGCGTGATCCCGTTGACCAGATACCGCAACTCGCCCGGCGTGGTGGTGCTGCCGTAGGCGATGCAGGCGCTGCCGGTGCTGGTCTGATAGTTCGCGGATGCGGTGCCCGGCGCGATGCTCAGGGCGGCGGCGATGGCGAGCGTGAGTGCGGCGGTGGCGAAGGCGTGGGTCATGGGATGGATCCTGTGCGGAGGCGCACGATGCGCACCCGGGAAGCGATCAGAGCGCGATCCGCGTGGCGGAGTACCAGGCTTCGACCTGGATGCGGCCGTCCGCCAGCGGGTAGGGCATCACCGCGCCGTAGGGCAGTCGCGATGCGACGTGCATCGCCAGCCGCTGCGTGGTCATTTCGGCTTCGATCGGATCGGCGAAGCGCGCGCTGATCCGGCAGGTGGCGCTGCGGCAGACGGCCTGCAGACCTTCCGGCAGCGGCAAGTCCTGTGCCGCGAGCGCGTCCGCGGCGAAGAACGCCTGCAGCGCGCGCTCTTGGTGATCGGCCCAGGCCAGATCCAGCGGCTCGGTCGTGAAACGCCGTTCAAGCGCCGCGATGTTGGCGTCGATCCGGGCCCGCCCTTCGGCCGGGTCGAAGCTGCCTGGCCGGGATTCGCCGCGGATGGTCGGTGCGGATGGGGATGCGGTCGTGGTCGCGGGGTTCCCGTCCGCAGCGGGCGTCCGGTCAGGGCCGGCCTGCGTCGCGCCTTCCACCGCGGACGGCATCGCCGTTGCGGATGGGGCCTGCCGCGGCTGCAGCGCCAGGACGAGTGTGGTGATGGCGGCCCCGCAGAACAGCGCGACCAGCGGGGCGGACGATGTGATCCGTACGTACATGGTGGATTTCCGTGATGTGGCGCATCGCGCCGTTGGATGGGTTTACGACGGATCGCACGAATGGCGGCCACGGCATTCCGCATGCGCTGCACCGTCCACCCGCGTCGGCCTGCGGTCGCGCGATCCTGTCCTGCCGACGTGTCCGGGCTTCGGTCGCTTTTGCGAAACGGATATGTTTGGCTGTCGGAAAATTACATAACTTATTGAAAATAAAGAATATTTTCCTAAACAATTTTCTTCTGCCCCGGACTGTTGGAGAACCCCGCCGGCAGGTTTCGATGAAGCGCATCGCCCCCTTGCCCGGCGACGACACCCCGCATTCGGAGCAGCAAGCGATATGGTCTCGATCTTCACCGGCAACGGTCTTGGCGTTTTCCAGTCTTCGGCCACGCAACTCGGGCAAGGCAGCGGAACGCGCCTGGGGCAGGGGCGGGAATCGCATGGCATCAACGTCGCGACCGGCAATCTGGTGCTGCAGGCGCTCGATGAAGGACTGATCGTCAGGGGACAGAGTGCGGCGGCGCTGCGCACCTACAACAGCCGCGGCCAGGTGCCCGGAATGGGCCAGGGCGGCTGGGCGACCGGCTACGAACGCTGGGTCGAGCTCGATGGCGCGCTCAATACGGCCGGCAGCGTCGTGCGTTATCACAACGGCGAGGGCGATCAGGTCGTCTACGCGTTCGATGCATCGCGCGGCATGTATGTCGCCACCGCAGGCAGTGGCGCGCACGATGTCATCGCCTGGGACGAATCCGGCTGGTACCGCTACCAGGACGGCAACGGGTCGAACCACGAATATTTCGAAAGCAACGAAAATCGGCAAAGCGGCGAATTCGATCCGCAGCCGCGTGCCCTGTTGCGCTGGGTCAGTCAGTCCACGAGCGCGTATTTGATCCACTACGATGCGCTCGGCCGCGTTTCCGAGGTGGTGTCCAGCGTCGGTTATCCCAACGGCGATGCGATCGTGTACGCCTACGAGGGCAATACCCAGCGACTGGCGTCGATCGCCACGCGGGAGAACGGCGTCATACGGACGCAGGTCACCTATGGCTACGACCCGGCCGGTCGCCTGAGCTGGGTGCAGACCGATCTCACCCCGGACAACGCCAACGACAACGCTTGGGATGCCGCCAACGCGGCCGCCAACGACGGCCGTCTGTTCCGCACCAGCTACGCCTACGCCAGCGGCGATGCCGCGGATCTGCGCATCGCCGGCGTGACCGCGAGCGACGGCGCGACGGTGTCGTATACCTACGAGTCGGATGGCGCCGGTGGCTGGCGGGTCAAGACGGTGACCGAAGGCAGCGCCGCGGATGGCTCGGCGCGCACCCTGAGCTTCGTCTACGGCGCGGGTTCGACCGACGTGATCGACGCGGCGGGCCGGACCTGGACCTACCGATACGATGCGAACCGGCAGTTGACCGAGGTACTCGCACCGGCGGTCGATGGCCAGCGCCAGACGACGAGTTACGAATACGATGCCGCCGGCAACGTGACCCGGATCGCGACCAGCAGTTTCGCCACGGCGACCGCAACCGGCGGCGCGAGCATCGAGGAGCAGCGATTCCGCTACGACGGCAACGGCAATCGGATCCAGCAGCGCGACCTGCAGGGCAACGTGATCGCCTGGACCTACAACCAGGCCAATCAGGTGACCAGCGAGACCCGCTACACGGTGGCGGATGCCGACGGTCTGGACGCGGACGAAGCGGGCAACGGGGCGATGCCATCCGGCGCGATGACCACGCGATATGTTTACGAGCACGACTGGTCGGACCGCTTGCGATTCGTGATCAATGCGGAAGGCGAGGTGCGCGAGCTGACATACGAGTCGACCGCGCCGCATTACGATTGGATGTTGGCATCCGAGCGTCGGTATCTGGGCGATCGTTACGCGGGCACCGCATATACCCATCAGGCGCTCAGCGCCTGGGCAAACGACGCGGCCGCGCAGCGTCGCGCCAACAGCAGCCTGACCAGCTACGCCTACGATGCTAAAGGCCGATTGGAACGGAGCATCGAATACGCGACCGTCACAGCGAATACCGCCGGAAACGGCGTGCTGGATGCGACCGCCAGCATCACGCGCTATGTCCACGATGCCCAGGGCCTTCTGCGGCAGTCGATCGTCTCGCGCGGTGCCGGGCGCACCGCAGCCAGCGTGCTTGCCGGCAGCGAAGTCGCCGAATACGTCTACGACGGCATGGGCCGCCTGCTGAGTGTGCTCAAGCGCGATGCTGCGACTGCAGCGGGCGACGATGCGAGCACGCTGCAGACAATCTACAGCTACGTCGATTCGGAAAATCGGATCCGGCTGACGCAAGACAATGGTCTGGTGCGCATCGAGGCACGCAACCGCGCCGGTGAGCTGTTGTCGGTGAGCGAAACGGGTGTGGTGGCCGGCGCCGCCACCACTCGCACCAACGCCAATTACTACGACGCCACCGGCCGTCTGCGCGCGAGCGAGGACGCCGCAGGCGGGCGCAGCTATTTCTTCTACGACGCCGCCGGGCGCCTGATCGCAACGGTGGATCCGACCGGCGCGGTCAGCCGGACCGAATACGACGCCGCCGGTCGCGTGCTGAAGACCACGCGCTACGCGACACTGTCGAACACGCAGGGTTGGTTGGCCGGTGGCGCGGTGACGATACGCGAGCTGGTGTTCACCGCGGCACAGCCGACATCGCTGGCGGTGCATCAGGCCTGGGTGGCGCAGGTCGAGGACGACCGCGTGGCGCAGATGCGCTACGACAGCGCCGGCCGCCTCGTGCGCGCGACCGACAACGCGGGCTCGGAGATCACCTACGAATACGACGGTGCGGGTCGTCTGGTGCGCAGCACCGAATGGGGCGACGAGATCTACAACGGCGGCTGGGGTTGGGGGGCATCGGCGAGGAGACCGTCGGCGCCATCCCGCGAGACGCGGGTGACGCGGATGTTCTACGACAACGCCGACCGCCTGGTGGCGACGCTGGACGCGGAAGGCTATCTGAGCGAGTCGGTCTACGATGCAGGCGGTCGATTGGCGAAGACAGTACGCTATGCGACCCGCACCGACAGTGCGTACTGGGCCAGCGGCACGTTGCAACAGCTGCGTCCGACGAACGCGGCGGCGGATCAGACCACGCGGCTGTTCCACGACGCGCGCGGCCGCCAGGTCGGCGAGCTCAACGCCGAAGGCTATCTCAGCGAGATGCTTTTCGATGAGCAGAACAACCAGCGAGCGACGCGCCAATACGCGAAGCGGCTGACCGGGTTGAGCGGCACGGAGTCGCTGTCGACCCTGCGCACCGCGGCCCTGCTGGACGCGCCGGCCGAGGCGCTGCGCGAAACGACGAACAGTTACAACGGCCTGGGCCAATTGATCGTCTCGCGCAATCACGAAGGGACGGTCACGCGTTACGTCTACGATGAAGCCGGGCGGCTGGTAAAGACGGAGATGGCGGCCGACACGGGCGAGATTCGAGCCGGCGGCCTGCGCCACGACGTGTTTGGCCATCTGGTCGGCGAACTCAACGGCGATGGCGCGGCCTTGCTGCACGCCGACATGACCGAGAGCGAGCTGGACGCGCTGTACGCGCAGTACGGCGTGCGTCATCGTTACGATGCGCTGGGGCGCCGGATCGAGAGCACGGATGCGCTCGGACACAAGACCTGGTACTTCCACGACGAGGCCGGCCGCCAGCGTTATGTCGTGCGCGGAGTCGAAGATGCCGCCGGGCTCAAGAATGCGTTGGGTGAAGTCACCGAAATGCGCTACACCGCGTTCGGCGATGTGGCCGACACCCTGGCCTACGACGGACGCATCGCGATCGCGGTGCCGGGCGATCGCGCGAGCGCGGCCTCGGCATTGCAGCAGCTGACGGCGCTCGCCGGCACCAGCGATCACACGCAGTTCGGCTACGACCGCGCCGGCCGACTGATCCGGCGCCAGGGCGTCGACGGCGCCGCCTCGGAGTTCGAGTACAACCGTTTCGGCGAACTCAGGAATGCCTGGCGGTCCTCGGTCGCGGGAGAGTGGGTGTCGTCGTCCTCATACACGTACGACCGGCGCGGACAGCGCATCGGCACGGAGGAATACGACGCGTACGCATGGCGCAATACCCGCGTCGCCTACGACGCCTTCGGTCGACTCGTCGGCGCGACGGACGCGCGCGGCACGGTCCGCGAATACGTCTACGACCGCGTCGGCAGACAGATCGGGCAGGTGCTGCGCAACGTCGGTGGAGAGGATCTGGCGACACAGACGAGCTACGACGCGTTCGATCGGGTGGTCGCGCAGACCGATGCGCTGGGCCGCGTCACCCAATACAGCCACAGCGATGCCGCGCGCAGCATGACCATGGTCACGCCGGAAGGCGTCGCCATCACCACCGTGCACAACGCCTTCGGGCAGACCATCGAGACCCGTCAGCCGCTGCCGGATGGTTCCATCGCGATCCAGAGGACGGCGTACGACAATCGTGGTCTTCTGATCAGCGCGACGGACGCGTCGGGCCACGACACGACGCATCAGTACGATGCCCGCGGGCAGTTGATCCGCACCACCGACGCCACCGGCCGCAGCGTGGCGTACGCCTACGACGCCGTCGGCCGCACGCTGAGCCGATCCGAGGATCCGGACGGTCTGAATCTGACGACGCGCCATGCGTATGACGCTCAGGGGCGGCAGGTGCAGACGACCGATCCGTCGGGCCGGGTCAGCAGGATGACCTACGATCGCAAAGGCCAGCTGATCGAGTTGGCGCAGGATCCGGATGGTGTGAACCTGCGCACCGTCTACACCTGGGACGGCGAAGGCAACCGGCTGTCGGTCACCTCGGGCGCCGGCAGTGCGGCGGCGCAGACGACGGCATATGAATACGACGGTTTCGGCCGTCGGATCAGCGAGACGCTCGATCCGGGCGGTCTGGCGCTGCGGACGGAGTATGTCTACGACGCCAACGACAACGTGATCGCCCGCAGCGGTTACGGCGGCTCGGCGCGCTACGCGTACGACGCGGCCAACCGTCTGCGATTCAGCATCGATGCCATGGGTGGAGTCGGAGAAACGACCTACGACGCCAATGGCCGCGTGGTCGCCCAGCGCGCCTACGCACGCGCCCTCGATCTGAGCGCGTACGGCACCGCATCGCCGGACGACGCAGGCATGCTGGCGCTGATCGACGAGCAGGGGCTGCGGGACGACGCGCGCGATGTGACCCGCTATGTCGTCTACGACCTCGACGGCCGCGCGCGCTTGACGATCAACGGCGCAGGCGAAGTGACCGAGACCGTGTACGACAGCACAGGGCGCAAGACCGCCAGCAAGGCGTATGCGCAGCGCTTGACGCTGACGGCGACGTTGCGCGATGCGATTGCGGCAGGTGCCGCCACCATCGACTCGCTGCTGGCGGCGACGCCGCAGAGCGCAAACGACAGCGTCATGCGTAACTTCCACGATGCCAACGGCCGTCTGGTGTACAGCGTCGACGGCAATGGCGGCATGACCCGAACGTGGTACGACAAGGCCGGGCGCGTCGTCGCCACCCGCGCATACGCCACGCCTGCCGCTGTCGGGACGCTGGACACTGCGACCATCGCGAGTCTGGATGCGCAGGTCGATCCGGCCGCGGGATACGAGGGCGAATCGCGCATCCACGATGGCGCGGGTCGCCTGCGTTTCGTACTGGCCGCGGACAATATCCTGCGGGAAACCCGCTACGACGCGGCCGGCAATGTGACGAGCAACCTGCGCTATTCCGTGCCGGCCGACCTCGTGGCGGCTGCGCTTGGCGACACGTTGCTGAGCGGCACCGCCGACGTCGCCGATTTCGACGCATTCGTGGCCGCGAACGAAGCCGCGGCGACATCGAATCACAGCGTCTACGACGCGGCAGGTCGACTGCGTCTGAGCATCACCCGGACGTCGGCCACCCGGGCTGCCGTGGTCGAACAGCAGTACGACCAGGCCGGGCGCGTGGTCGGTGCCTATGCCTACACCGCGCTGTTGCCGGTGGACGCGATGCTTTCTTCGGCGCTGTCGCAGGGCTCCGTCTCGGAGGCGACGCTGTCGACATGGTTGAACGCCCATCGCGGCACCGCGCAGGTGCAGCGGATGGTGTACGACGCGGCAGGGCGCGTGGCCTACAGCATCGACGGCGCCGGCGCGGTGACCAGCACGCGCTACGACGCGATCGGCCTGGTCGCTTCCGTTCGTCGGTACGCACAGGCGGTGACGCTGGGTCTCCACGGCACCCCGCTGGATGCGGCCACGGTCGCTTCGGCGCTGGTGGAGACCGCGCAGGATCGCGCCGACTACAGCGTGCATGATGCCGTGGGACGGGTGGTGTTCCGGGTCCACGCGGATGCTTCGACCGAAGAGATTCGCTACGACGCCATCGGTCGCGTGAGCACGACCCTGGCCTATGGCGCGAGGCTCGATGCGACGCTGATGGGAGAGGTCGCCGCGGGAACGGCCAGTGCAGCTAGCTTCGCGGCCCACGTGGCCGTTCATGAATCCGCCGCGCGCGCCGAGGGCCTGCACTACGATCAGGCCGGACGCGTGCGTTATCGGGTCGTGCGCAGCGGCGACAGCATGGGTCAGGTGACCGAGACCCAGTACGACGGCATCGGGCGCGAGACCGCCAGGATCCGCTACGGCGTGGACATCGGCTACGCATGGGGCGCGACGGAGGGCGCTGTCGCAAGCGCCATCGACGCGGCCCTGAGTCCGGACGCCGCCGTGCGCGCGACCCAGGTCCGCACGGTGCGCTACCACTACGATGCGGGCGATCGGCAGCGTTTTGCGGTCGATGCGAGCGGTGCGCTCAGCGAGCAGCGTTTCGACGCGATCGGTCGAGTCACGCAGACGATCGTCTACGGTGCGCTTCCGGTCGGCGCCGCCGATACGGGCGCGCTGACCGCATGGGTCGCGACCCAGCCGATGGGCAGTTATCGCGCGATATCGATGACCTACGACCTTGCCGGACAAGTGACATCGCGCACCGATGCCATGGGCCAGAGCGAGTTCTTCCAGTACGACGCTGCCGGCAATATCACCCGCCACACCGATCGTGCAGGTGCGATATGGAATTACGAGTACGACCGTGCCGGCCGCCGCACTGCGGAGATCAGCCCGGCCGTGCTCGTCCGGACCACCGCCGGTCATACGGTCCGTTCGATCGTGACCCGGATGGAATACGACGGCGTCAGCAATCTGCTCCGCCGGGTCGAGAACGCCGATACGGCGCAGACCCGCATCACCCGCTACGAGTACGACAACCGCGGCAATACCGTGCGAATCGTCCTGCCTGATCCGGTGACAGGGCTGGATCCGACAAACGGAGTCGCCGACACCATCGAGATCGCGTACGACACGCTGGGGCAGGCGGTGTCGGAGAGGGATGCGCTGGGCCATCGCAGCGATCGGGTCTACGACACACTCGGACGGGTGATCTACGACATCGACCAGGAACGGCAGGTCACCTCTCACGTGTACAACGCCTTCGGCGAAGAGGTCCGCAGCGTCCGTCACGCCAACAGGCTCGACACTTCGGTCGCCGCATTCGGCGCCGCCGGCTGGCTGCCGGGCAAGGCCCTGACGCAGTCGCTGATGATGGCCGGCCTGCCGTCGAGCGCCGCCGATCGCGGGGTCGACAACAGCTACAACGTCCTGGGCCAGAAGCACCAGGTACAGCAGGATGCGGTGAGTTACGTGAAAAGCGACGGCAGCGTTGCGACCGGGCGCCCGACCCTGCGCACCCGGTTCAACCCCTACGGGGAAGCGGTCAAGACATCGATCCTGCTCGAGGGCACGCCCGACCAGGTGGATGCGGTGTGGGCGGATACGTATCGGTATTACGATGCGCTCGGCCGCGAAACCGTCAGCATCGATGCCGAGGGCTACGTCAACTCGCAGCGCTACACCGTCTACGGCGAAATCCAGAGCAAGACCGAGCATGCGCGCCGGCTGGCGCCGACGACGCTGTCGACGTTGGGGACCGTGCTTCCGCCCCAGTTGCCTGCAGCGGGCGATGCGATCACGGGTTTCGATCGTCGCGTCGATTTCGCGTACGACGCGCTGGGCCGGGTGTCGACGCAAACGGTCAAGCATTGGTCGCAATCGTCCAGCGCCAATGCGCCGATTCTGGTCGATGTCGCTACGCACTTCGGTTACGACGCCGAAGGCCGGACCACATCGATCATCGATGGGCAAGGCACGACCACCACGCGCTATGACGCGCTGGGCCGCATCATTTCGGTGCAGCAACCATCGCGTTCGGTGGTGGCCGCGCAGTCGGACGCCCAGCTGAGTCTGTCGGTGAACACCCATCTGGCGTCTGCCGGCTTGTACGAGCAGCGTTCGCCATACACCGAGCTGGAATACGATGCGTTCGGCAACGCCGTGCGCGTGCAGCGTTATGCCAATGGCAAGGTCGGCGCCGCCGCGGCGTTGGAGGATGTGGATGCCGACCAGATCACCGAAACCGAGTACGACCGTCGCGGGCGGGTGGTCACGGAACGGGATCTGGCGACCGGTGTCGTCACCAGCCGGACGTATGACGCCGGCGACCGGGTCGTCTCGACCTTCAGCCAGTTGCGCGGCCGCAACACCATGGATCTGACCGCCCAGGTCGATTCGGACATCATCGGCACCTACACGTACGACAAGACCGGCCGCCAGCTGAGTTCGGCGGTCGTCCGCGAGCGCTACCACTCGAAGATCGTCACGCAGAACGGCGTGTCCATGCTCGTCCGGGACCTCGTGGGGATATCGACCGACGCGTCCGAGATCGTGCGCTACAACGCGTTCGGAGAAGTCGTCGCCAAGGACGATCGCATTTCCGATGCCTTCGCCGTCGGTACGCCCTGGATGAGCTACGTCTACGACAACGCCGGGCGCATGCTCAGCACCAATGCTCAAGGCGGCGCCGTCCGACACTCCGCTTACGACTTGGCCGGCCGTGTGGTGCGTAACGTCCAGGCCAGCGTCACCGTCAACGCGCAGGGCGTGGAGCAGGTGATCGACGCGGTCACGCACATCCGCTACGACAAACTCGGGCGTGCGATCCGCCAGGAGCTTCCGTCGAATTCCGACGATCTGAACCTGCGTCCGGTGACGGTCCGCGAATACGATCGTTGGGACAATGTCGTTCGCAATGTCGATGCGCGCGGATACGAGACATTGATCCGTTACAACAGCCAGAACAAGGCGGTGATGGAGATTCGCCCGGAGGTCAAGGTCGTCAACGCCAACGGCACCGAAGTGCGCGCCCGGCCGACGCTGACATGGCATTACGACGACTACGGCCGCATGACCGAGAGTCGGGATGCCAACGGCAATGTGCAGCGCATGGTTTACGACAACATCGGTCGTACCGTGCAGGTCGTCGACGCCTTGGGCAACGTCACGCGCATGGCGTACGACCTGTTCGATCGTGAGCGATACGTCCAGAATCCGCAGGGTTACATCACCTACAAGGCCTACGATCGCGCCGGTCGTGCGGTGTCCCACGGCGACTTCGTCACCCGCAGCGACGACACCACCAGGCGCCAGATGACCGGCGCCGAATACTACGCGTTGCAGAACAGCGGCGATCGCTGGGAAGTCAACAATGCGATGGGATTCAGCGCGCACTACGACTACGACAGTCGCCATCTGCTGTTGGGCAGCCGAAGCGCCGCCGGAGTGATCAAGTCCTACGCCCACGATCTGCAGGGCCGCAAGATCCGCGAGACCAATGGCGACCCGCAGCGATGGCGCTATCTGCTGTCGCTGGGCGATGTCGATGGCACCATCACCGGCCTGGGTCAGGGCGAGTGGGTCTACAGCGATCAGGGATACACCTACGACGACTACGGCGTCGGTGGGTACACCTATGTGCCGGAGCACTACAGCGGACCCGCCATCCGCAAGGACCGCGAAGGCGAGTATGTCTTCGTCGACGAGCAGACCTGGGACTACGACGTCTTCGGTCGCCTGATCGACCACAACGATCTGGGTGGTGCCGACTACGACTATATCTATCACGCCGTCACTGGTCAGCTGATCAGGACCACGCGCGCCATATCCAGCAACATCCATGTCGAACTCAGCGACGGCTACGATGGCCCCGATCCGAATGCGCCCCCGCCGGACAGCACCGATGGCAACGCCAGTCTTGCCGGAAGCCTTGGCCTGACGGTGCCGCTCGGCGCGGGCGAACGTTCCCAGTTCTACTACGCCAGCGGCTTGGTCAAGGAAATCCGCGAGGGCGGCAACTGGACGCGGTATGCCTACGACGAAAGCGGCAACCGCACGATGGAGGAAACCTATACCCGTGACGGCAAGGGCAATATCGTGCACCTGCGTACGGTCTCCACCTACGACTCGCAGGGCAGGTTGAGCCTGGTCCGCCAGTTCGACATGGCGAACGGATACGAATTCGCGACCGTCCGCTACAGCTACGATGCCGCAGGCAACCGCCGCCGCGTGAGCGTCGGGAACGCGGCGTCCAATGCCAATGTCGGTACCAATGCAGGTTGGGGTATCACGGGGTATGCCAACCACGCGTTCAGCGTGAATTACGGCCCCAGCGTTGCCGGTTTCGCTCCGGAAACCACGTTCCAGATGAGCCTGACAGTGGTCGACGGCAGCCCGCTGCCGTCGTGGTTGAGCTTCGACCCGGCGACCGGGATCGTCAGCGGCACTCCGCAGGCCGCGCAGATGCTGACGCTGCGTCTGACCGCGCGGAGCATCGACGACAACAGTGTGGTCGTGCGCGACATCGCAGTGAAGATCCTGCCGAGCCAGCCGCCGCAGCTGACCTATATCGGCGACGACGGCTGGCAGCAGACCCTGAGCCAGG
Organism: Lysobacter hankyongensis; assembly: GCF_039543145.1. NCBI lineage: Bacteria > Pseudomonadati > Pseudomonadota > Gammaproteobacteria > Lysobacterales > Lysobacteraceae > Lysobacter > Lysobacter hankyongensis. The sequence goes on from NZ_BAABJE010000002.1 coordinate 254,024, forward strand.
GTCAGGCGAACTGGACCTTCTCGACGGCCAGTGCGTTCATGGATCCGGAAGGACTGCCCCTGCAGTACAGCGCCATGTTGCGCGTCGGCAACGTCATGCAGCCGTTGCAGCCCCTGCCCGCAGGCATGCAGATCGATGCGACGACCGGCGTCATCAGTGGCGTTCCCGCCCAGGGCGTCTATCAGATCGTGGTGACCGCGACGGACACCGACAATCAAAGCGTCAGCAAGACGCTGATGCTCGCGGTGGATCCGTGGCAGATCACCATGTTCGAAGGCGATACGTTCGACGTCTTCCTGCCGGATGCGTTCGAAGCGAGAAACGGCCAGCCGCCGAACGGATACACCATCGTTTCCGTGAACAATGCCGTGCCGCCCGCCTGGCTGCAGTTGCAGCAGTACGGCCCGGGCGACTGGTACCTGATCGGCACGCCGACGGGGTTCGGTTCGCGCAGCATCAAGCTGCGTGCGACCTACGCGGACGGCAGCATCGCCGAGAAGACCTTGACGCTGGACATCCGGAAAGCCCTCGACGATGGCGATCTCGAGGCTTCTCTGGCCAGCAACAAGGACGGCGGCAGCGCGGTATCCGGTACGCTCGAGCAGCGAGATTCGATGGAGGTCGTCGACACTTCCACGACGGTTCAATTGCTGGAAGTTCCGATCGAGGACGACGGTGGCGGTGGTGGTGGCGGCGGCGGCGGTGGCGGCTCTTACACACCGGTGACGCCGGGCGCGACGTATATCTATGCCTCGTCCAGCTTCAAGTCGTTCTGGTACGACTACGATGCGATGAACCGCGTCACCGTGGCCAATGGCAAGCTGTCGAACGGCGCCATCGTGCTGGGCGTCACCAACACGTACGACAAGGACATCAGCTACGCGCTCGACTATGACGCCGCCGGCCGCGAGATCCGCCGTCGCTTCCTGGAGTCCGGTGTCGTCAAGTACGAAAACACCCAGTACAACGAGCGTGGCCAGCGCAGGATCGTATTCAAGCCAGCGGCCCTGGGCGCCGTTGCGCAGGTTGCGGAAATCCTCGATTACGACGCCGCAGGGCGTTTGACTTCGCGCATGCAGCCGTTCGAAACCGGCCAGATGTACGCAGGACAGGCAAAGCGCCGGGAGAACTACACCTACGACGCCGATGGGCGTCAGCTGACATCGGTCACCTGGGAAGGGTTCAACGAGCGATACGTGTCCGGCACGCAGTGGTCTGGCGGCATCCCCATGCCGTTGTACAGCTACCGCCATGCTCTGGCCGCACGCGATGCCACGGAGAACCACTACGATCTCGCCCGCGACGGGCGCCTGGCGTGGAACAAGTACCACCACATCAGCGACTTCATCGGCCAGGACGATGGCATCGATGGATATACGTTCACCTATCTCTACACCTACGATGCACGCGAGGCGTATCTCGAAACCCGCGTCAATGGCTACGGCACCGGCAATTTCCAGCCGGGCAGCACGACCAGCGTGTACGACGGCTGGGGGCGTCGCGTCATGGTCCAGGACGGCAAAGACCGTCTGTTCGCCTACGATGCCGGCGGCGGAATCATCCAGCGCAAGGACAGCAACGGGAATTTCCCGATCACGCGCTACGCCTTCGTCAATGGTCAGCAGGCCATGGCGTCGGCCGGCGGCTATATCGATGCCGTCAGCACGCTGACCGCGTATCGCAACAGCGAATCCGGAAGCGGCAATGTCACGGTGCAGGGCGGCGATACGCTGCGCACCATCGCCGGCCGCGTCTACGGCAACGAAAGCCTCTGGTACGTCCTTGCGTCGGCCAACGCGCTGGACGGCAGCGAGACGCTGACCGCGGGCGCCACGCTGAAGGTGCCGGAAGTCAAGGTCAACAAGAACGACGCGGATACGTTCAAGCCTTACAACCCGGCGGATGTGATCGGCAGCACCACGCCGTTGCTCGACTATGTGCCGCCGCCGCCGAAGAAGAGCTGCAGTGCGCTGTCGATCATTCTGACGATCGTGGTGGTCATCATCGTCGCGGTGGTGACGGTGTATACGGCGGGGGCGGCTGCCGCTGCCATGGCGCCTGCCGTAAGCACGGTCACTGCGACTGGAGCCGTCACCACAGCGACGTTCGCTGTCGGAGGCGCCGTGCTTGCCGGAACCGCTACAGGCATTGGCGTTGGAGCGACGATCGCTGCCGCAGCCGTCGCCGGTGCGGTGGGTGCGGCGGTTGGTCAGCTTGCCTCGATGGCCTTCGGTTTGACCGATAAATTCGACTGGGGCGCCGTGGCGCTCGGCGCGATCAGCACTGCGGCAACCGCGGGCATGGGTACGGCATTGAGTTCCGCGGGAACGGCGGTCAAAGCCGGAAAAGAGGTGGGCGGGCTGACCAAAACGCTCGGTGCGATCAGCAAGCTCAGCTGGGCCAGGGGCGCCGCACAGGCCGTCGCGGGCAACCTGGTCAACTACGGTGCGAATTGGGCGATCAACCGCATCGATCCATCGCGCGACCGCAGCAGCGAGGCATTCAGTTGGGCGAACCTCGCCGCAAGCGCGGTCAGCGGTGCGATGACGGCAGAGCTCGGGAATTGGCTGGGCGGCGACTCCAATGCCGCCAGGTGGCTCAGCAAACAGCCGCTGACCAGCAATTCCTATGTCAGGGAGATCCTGACCAGTACGGCGAACGGCTTCATCGGCAGCGCGGTGCAGCACAACGTCGCCAGCCTGTTGGGCGAGGAAGGGCGCCCGGATTACGGGCAGATGGCGTTCGATGCGTTCGGCAATGCGTTGGCGGATGCGACCAAGCGCGGCATCGAACATGTCGAGGAGGCGGTCGTTGCAAGAAAGGCTCGTGAATCCAATCGGGCATGGTTGCTGAGCGATGAGGGGCGGAAGGCGTTGCAGGCGGCCAATGCGCCCAGAATCACCGTGGACGAAAACGGGACCCTGGTTGCCGAGATCGATACGCAGGATGAATACAGTGCGATCACTCTGCAATCGGAGGCTGTTGCCGAGTCCATCCTTGTGACGCTTGCCGAAATGGACAGGAAGGGCGCCAGCGCATCCGACAAGGCGAGCCTGCTTTCGGAGATGTCTGGCAACAAGAAGATACGCAGCGCTTACACAAAGGCCGCCCTGTTGGAAGACAGGATGCAACGCAATTACGGCCCAGAGGCTGTCGACAACGGGTACATGACGATCACGAAGGAGGAGATCGCATCCCAGTTCGTCGCGCCGAATGGCGATCTCCATGCCGTACTGAAAGAGATCTTCATCTCCAACGCCGATCGTCCGAAGGGCGATGGGATGCGAAAGGTCGTCGACATGATTTCGGACGGTATCGAGGGTGCGGCTGAATTTGCCGAGGAACACCCTTACTGGACTTCCGCGATCGTCGCGGGCGTACAAGCGCTGGTAACGGGTGGGCCCGCGAAGACCGTCTTGATGAAGTTCGCCAAGACGCTGATGAAGGATGTGATCGAAAACAAGTTGGCCGAGGTGCAGACAAAGCTCGAAGACATGTCTTACGACAAGTTCAAGTCGTGGGAGTGGGGTGAAGTCGGGAGTACGCTCGGTTCCATGGCGGTCGGTTTCGGATTCTCGATGATCGCGGGCGGCGTCGATGAAATCGTTGGCACCCTGAAGCGAGCCGGGAATTTCATCAAGGATTTGCGTTCAAATCCCGGGGCTGTCGTCGGGCGCTTCAAGCGTGCTTTGTCGGGTGTGGTAGATGGAGCGATTCCGAAAAACGGCTCGACGACAGGGATCGCTGCCGGAGTCGGTGATTCGGGTACTCTTTCGCACGAGAAACCCAAGTTCTACAGTGTCGCGTACGAGTTCAAAATGGATACGGATGACATCCATAAATCAGACGCTGTTCAGTTCAATCGAGCGAACAAGGACCTTCACGAAAAGATGAAGCAAGACCCAAGGTTCGCCGCGCAAATGGAAGAACTGATTCCTGGTGTCGGCGACAGGGTCGCACCGAAAGGCAGAACGAAAAATCCGTCCGATCACACATGGCATCATGCGACGAAGAGCCAGGCCGCCGGTCAAGAGGGCGTTCTACAGTTGGTCCCGAAATCGCAACACACGCGAAGCTCGTCATACTGGGATATTCTTCATCCCTTGCCCGGCAGAGGGGGCGGTCGTGCGGAGCAATCGCCACGGAATAGAAAATGATGGGGCTTGAGGAGCTTGGGCGTCGGGTCGGTTTTTCAATGTGTGTGCATGAAAGAGGATTCCTGTGAGCAGATATGATGGCAAGCCATTTCTTCGCCTCTTGGAGCTGTATGTGCTCAATTCTATTGGCGAGCTGAGTGATCTCGATGCGAATCGTCTGCGCGAGTTGGAGCCGGGCCTGAGAGAGACTTACGGCGTCAGTGGTTCGTGGGTTGAAATTGTCGGTGCAGTCATGGAATTCAAGCCTTCTTTGCCTGATAAGATTCGTGATCTGTGGTTCGCGACCATCGCCCGGTCGAACGCTCGTGGCGATGCGCCAGATCCCGAGCAATTCGCCTGCGCTTTCGTGGATGCGAATTTCGCAGAAGGTCGATAGCGAGATTGGAGTCATTGGTTGTGTTTGCCTGAGTCAAGTTGGAATCCGTGCTCAGACTGTTCTTTCCACAGCCCCGCCCATGCGGGGCTTGTGCGTTTCGAAGGAGGTTGGCGCTGCCGGCCTGGCGCCCCCAGACTTGGGTTGCCCTGCCTTCAGCCCCATAATCCGCGCCATGAACATCACCTCCGACCATCCCGACCACGGCTTCCAGTTCCCCGGGGTCTTCGAGATCACCGCCATGGGTCCGGCCGGCGCCGGCCTGGAAGAGCGCATCCCGGAACTGCTTGAGGCCATCGGCATCGTGGTGCTGCGCGAGACCGTGGCTGCGCGCAATTCCTCGGGCGGCAAATTCGTGTCGATCCGGCTGAGCTTTCACGCCGAGGACCGCAGCCGTTACGAGGCCGCCCACGCCGCCCTGCGCGCCGAACCGCAGATCAAGTGGACGCTGTGAGCGCAGCCTTGCCCGCGTTCGTGCGCGATCTCGGGCGTCAGCCCTATCTGCCGGTGTGGCGGGCGATGCAGGGTTTCACCGACGATCGCGGCGCCGATACGCCCGACGAGCTGTGGCTGGTCGAGCACGACCCGGTGTTCACCCTCGGCCAGGCCGGCAAACCCGAACACGTGCTGATGCCCGGCGACATCCCGGTGCTGAACGTGGACCGCGGTGGCCAGGTGACCTATCACGGCCCGGGCCAGCTCGTGGTCTACCCGCTGCTGGACCTGAAGCGCATCAAGGTCGGCGTGCGCGATTACGTCTGCAAAATCGAACAATCCATCATCGACACTCTCGATCACTGGAACATCCACGCCGAGCGCCGCGACGGCGCCCCGGGGGTGTACGTGAACGGCGCCAAGGTCGCCGCGCTGGGCATCCGCGTCCGCCGCGGCTGCACCTTCCACGGTCTGGCCTTCAACATCGCCATGGATCTCGAACCCTTCCACCGCATCAACCCCTGCGGCTACGCCGGGCTGCAGGTGACCTCGATGCTAGACTTGGGCGGTCCGTCCAGCCTCGACGCGGTGAAACCCGTGCTGCTGCAGGCGCTCGCCGCGCAGTTCGGTCTGCGACCGCAGGCCGCGCCGGCGCCCGATCTCGCGTCGCTCGCCGCACGCTCTTCTTCCGCTGCAGCCCATTCCGCTTCCGTCCAGGTCGCCTGAGATGTCCACGCCCACGCCCGCCGAGAAAACCATCCCGCTGACCGTGCTCGGCGATGCCCCGGCCTCGCTGGAGCCGGGCGTCCGCCAGGTGGCCGCCGACAAGATCGCGCGCTCGCCGGTGCAGTTCGCCGACGCGCCTGTGCTGCGCAAGCCGTCGTGGATCCGGGTGCGCATCCCCGCCGGCAATGCGGTCGCCAACCTCAAGGCCAAGTTGCGCGAAAACCGCCTGGTCACGGTCTGCGAAGAGGCCACCTGCCCGAACATCCACGAGTGCTTCAGCCACGGCACCGCGACCTTCATGATCCTCGGCGAGGTCTGCACCCGCCGCTGCTCGTTCTGCGACGTGGCCCACGGCCGGCCGAAGCCGCCGGACCCGGACGAACCGCTGAACCTCGCCCGCACCATCGCCGACATGCGCCTGAAGTACGTGGTGGTGACCAGCGTCGACCGCGACGACCTGCGCGACGGCGGCGCCCGGCACTTCGTCGACTGCATCGCCGCGGTGCGCGAACTCAGCCCGGGCACGAAGATCGAAATCCTCACCCCCGATTTCCGCGGCAAGGGCCGCATGGAGCGGGCGCTGGAGATCCTGGCGGAGAATCCGCCGGACGTGTTCAACCACAACCTCGAAACCGTGCCCGACCTGTACCGCAACGTGCGGCCCGGCGCCGACTACCAGTGGTCGCTGACCCTGCTGCAGAAGTTCAAGGCGCAGCATCCGGCGGTGGCGACCAAGAGCGGCATCATGCTCGGTCTGGGCGAAACCATGGATCAGGTGCAGGCGACCCTGCGCGACCTGCGCGCGCACGATGTCGACATGGTCACCATCGGCCAGTACCTGCAGCCCAGCGCCCACCACCATCCGGTGATGCGCTACTGGACGCCCGAGGAATTCAAGGCGCTGGAGGACTACGGCATGGCGCTGGGCTTCACCCACGTCGCCTCCGGCCCGATGGTGCGCAGTTCCTATCACGCCGACAAGCAGGCCGCGGACGCCGGATTCGTCGGCTGAACGGCCCGGTCGCGTCGCCCAATCCCCGCTGAACGGTCCGGCCCGCGGCCGCCCGCTCTGCGGCCGTTGCGCTGCGACGGACGGTGCGTTCCGCAACTTTCGACACTTTGCATCGGTCGGAGCCCGGGTGCATCCTAGGCCCCGTGCCTGTCGTCTTCTCTTTCGACGACGCATGCTCCGCCAAGACGCACGCGCCTCCCCAGATCCGCTCCCCTCGAACGAGATGCCGATGAAAGTCGCCAAGGTTCTACCGGTTTCCCTGCTCGCCCTCGCGCTGACCGCTCCGGTCGCGTGGCTGACCGCGCAAGCCGACGCCGGCAATCCCAGCGCCGAGCAGGCCACCGCCGCCAAGCTGGTGTACGGGTTGCTGTCCGACAGCCGTTACGCCTACCGCCCGCGGGCCCTGGACGACAAGCTGTCGGCCGAAGTGTTCAAGCGGTATCTCGAAAGCCTCGATCCCGGCAAGCTGTTCTTCACCGCCGGCGACATCGCCAAGCTCGAGGGCTATCGCAGCCGCCTCGACGACGCGATCAAGAGCGGCGAAGTGGCGCCGGCGTTCGAGATCTTCTCGCTCTACCAGACCCGCGTGAACGAGCGCGTCGCCCACGCCCGCGCGCTGCTCAAGCAGGACATCTTCAGCTTCGAGGGCAACGACCGCTGGGAGTACGACCGCGAAGACGCGCCGTGGTCCGCCGACACCGCCGAACTCGACCGTCTGTGGCAGCAGTCGGTCCGCAACGACTGGCTCCGCCTCAAGCTCGCCGGCAAGCAGCCCGACGAGATCCGCAAGACGCTGGACAAGCGTTACGCCAACATGTCCAAGAACGTGGGCGAGCTGAACGGCATCGACGCGTTCCAGACGTTCCTCAACGCCTACGCCACCTCGATCGACCCGCATACCGATTACTTCGACCCGCGCGCGGCCGAGCGTTTCGAGCAGAGCATGAGCCTCTCGCTGGAAGGCATCGGCGCGCAGTTGCAGAAGCAGGACGACGTGGTGGTGATCCGCGAGCTCATTCCCGGCGGCCCGGCGATCCTCAGCGGCAAGCTGAAGGCGGGCGACCGCATCGTCGGCGTCGGCCAGGGCGACAGCGGTCCGATGGAAGACGTGATCGGCTGGCGCATCGACGACGTGGTCGACAAGATCAAGGGCCCGAAGGGGACCCAGGTGCGGCTGGACATCGTGCCGGCCGAGGCGGTGCTCGACAGCAAGCCGAACCGCATCGTGCTCAACCGCGCGAAGATCCGCCTGGAAGAACAGGCGGCGAAGGGCGAAGTGCTGACCATCCCCGGCGTCGACGGCGCGCCCGCGCGGCGCATCGGCGTGATCAAGCTGCCCGCGTTCTACCAGGACTGGGAAGGCCGTCGCCGCAACAGCAACGACTACGCCTCGGCCACCCGCGACGTCGAACGCCTGCTGCGCGAATTCCGCGGCGAGCGGGTCGACGGCGTGGTGATGGATCTGCGCAACAACGGCGGCGGTTCGCTCGACGAAGCGGTCGCGATCACCGGCCTGTTCATCGACAAGGGCCCGGTGGTGCAGGCCAAGGCCTCCGGCGGCGACGTCCGGGTGGACGGCGACACCGCGTCCGGCGTGGTTTGGGACGGTCCGCTGGCGGTGCTGATCAACCGCGGCTCGGCCTCGGCCTCCGAGATCTTCGCCGGCGCGATCCAGGATTACGGTCGCGGCCTGATCATCGGCGAAACCAGCTTCGGCAAGGGCACGGTGCAGAACCTCGTCGACCTCGACCGCTGGCCGATGGCCGACGGCAAGCGCTTCGGCCAGGTCAAGCTGACCATCGCCCAGTTCTTCCTGCCCGGCGGCAGCAGCACCCAGAACAAGGGCGTGGTGCCGGACATCAAGTTCCCGGTGACCGTGGACGCCAGCGAGTACGGCGAAAGCACCCTCGACAACGCGCTGCCGTGGGACCGCATCGCGGCCGTGCCGTACGTGCGTTACGGCGACTTCGGCCCGCTGCTGCCGCGACTGGAAGCGCTGCACAACACCCGCATCGCCGCCGACCGCGAATTCCGCTGGTGGAGCGAGGACATCGCCCAGTTCCGCGCGGAAAACGCGAAGAAGTGGGTCTCGCTGAACGAGGCCGAGCGCCGCGCCGAACGCGACCGCGACGCGGCCAAGCGCAAGCTGCGGCAGGAAGAGCGCAAGGCGCTGGGCCTGGATCTCGATCCGTTGGGCGAGGATACCGACGACGGCCTGACGTCGAACGAGCGCGACATCGCCCAGGACGCCGCCCGCGAAAAGGCCGCCGAAAAGCGCCCGGACCCGCTGCTGCGCGAATCCGCCGCGATCCTCGCCGACGCCGTGCGCGAGCTCGACAGCGACAAACCGCTGTCGGCGCAGGTGCTGCTGACCGAGTCGCGCAAGCCGGGCCAGTGGGCCAACTGATGCGCTAGAGCGTGTTATGCACTTTTTCATGTGCCGCGAAGGCCGTCTGCGGGCCTGAGCCAAGGCGCGTGCCGCCGCCAAGGCTGTGGTGGCCTTGGCAAGGTGCGCAACGCTGGATCGGGCCCGCAGACGGCCTTCCCTTCGGGTTGCGCCCCTGTGGCGCCGATCCTGCGGCCCGCGGCTTGCCTTGGCCACCAGCCAAGGCTGCGCCGCGGAACCTTGTCTCGGCGCCACAGGCTGCGCAACGCCGCATATGAAAAAGTACATAACACGCTCTAAGCGCACCCGCGCAAGATCCGGATAGCGGGCGCCTGCGGGCGCCCGTAGTCTTTGCGGCATGAACGACGCCGCCCGCCACGACCTCTCCAACCGTGCCTCCCTCGATCGCGACCCGCTCGATCGCGCCCGTGCGCTGCTCGATGCCGGCGAGCCCACGCTGGCCGAGCTGGCGGCCGCGGTCGGTCTCAGCGCCTCGCATCTGCAGCGCCGGTTCCGCGCGCGTTTCGGGCTGAGCCCGGCCGAATACCTCGCCCAGCGCCGCCTTGGCGCCCTCAAGTCCGGATTGAAGGCGGGTCGCGACGTGAGCGCGGCGCTGTACGACGCCGGCTACGGCTCGCCCTCGCGGGTGTACGAGACCGGCGCGGCGAAGCTGGGCATGACGCCGGCCCGCTATCGCGCCGGTGGCGACGGCGAGGACATCCGCTGGAGCATCGTCGACACCGCGCTGGGGCCGGCATTGGTCGCGGCCACCGCGCGCGGGATCTGCATGGTCGAACTCGGCGCCGACGCCGATGCGCTCGAACGCACGCTGCAGACCGAATTCCCGCGCGCGCAGCGGCAGCGTGTCGATGCCGGCCGCGACGAATTCCTCGCGCCGCGGGTGCGCGCGGTCGCCGACGCGCTCGCCGGCAAGCGCGCGAAGGTGCCCGTCGATCTCATCGGCACCGCGTTCCAGAAACGCGTGTGGGACGCGTTGATGAAGATTCCGCCGGGCGAGACCCGCAGCTACGCCGACGTCGCCGCGGCGCTCGACGCGCCGAAGGCCGCGCGCGCCGTCGCCAGCGCCTGCGCGCACAACCGCGTCGCGATCGTGGTGCCCTGCCATCGGGTGATCCGCGGCGACGGTTCGCCCGGCGGCTATCGCTGGGGACTCGACCTCAAACGCCGCCTGCTGGGACGCGAGCGCGCTGCCTGAGTCGCGTCGCGCGCGGAACGGCGGCGTTCCACGGAATGCCGCAATCGCCGCGGTTTCCGCACGCTGCGCGGGCGTAGAATGCAGCGACCGTCGCGCACCGCGACGGTTTTCTTTTCTCACTTCGAGATCTGCGATGGCCTCTCCATCCGCGGCCGCCCCACGCCCTGCCTCCACGCTTGCGATCGCGCTGGCGCTGTCGGCGGTGTACGTGATCTGGGGCTCGACCTACCTCGGCATCCGCTTCGCGCTGGAAGGCGGCTGGCCGCCGCTGCTGGCGGTGTCGGGTGGACGCATGCTGGTCGCGGGTGGTCTGCTCTACGCGGTGCTGCGCTGGCGCGGCGTTTCCGCGCCGACGCGCGGGCAGTGGCCGGTACTGGCGGTGATGGGGCTGCTGATGATGCTGCTGGGCAACGGCATGGTGGTGCTGGCCGAGGAGCAGGTGTCGTCCGGGCTCGCGGCGATCGCGATCGCTTCGATGCCGCTGTGGATGGGCCTGTTCGGCATGCTCTTCGGCCTGCGTCCCAGCCGCGGCGAATGGCTGGGCATCGGCATCGGTTTCCTCGGCGTGCTCTGGCTCAACGCGGGTAGCAGTCTGTCCTCCGCACCGAGCGGACTGGTGATGCTGCTGATCGCACCGATCGCCTGGGCGTTCGGTTCGGTGTGGTCGCGCGGCCGCGATCTGCCGTCGCCGTTCATGGCCGCGGCCGCGCAGATGCTCTGTGGCGGCGCGATGCTGGTGGCGCTGGGCCTGGCGATGGGCGAACGCCTGCCCGCGGCGCCGACGCCGCAGGGCACCGCGGCGCTGATCTATCTCGCGATCTTCGGTTCCATCGGCGGCTTCGGCGCCTATGTCTGGCTGTTGAACCACGTGCGGCCGGCGCTGGCCGCGAGCTACGCCTACGTCAATCCGCCGATCGCGGTGCTGCTGGGCGCATCGCTCGGCAGCGAGCATTTCGGTCTGCACGATCTCGGCGCGATGGCCATCATCCTGGTCGGCGTGATCGTCATCAGTCGCGCGAAGGCGCGCGCGCCGGCGGCGATATCGACCACCGGGACGGCAGCGACGGAGTCGCGGCGATGAGCGCGTCGCCGCTGTCCGATGCCGCGCGCGCCGATACCCGCGCCGGGCTGTGGATGGCCACCGGCGCCTTCGTGCTGTGGGGCCTGATGCCGCTGTACTGGCATCTGCTGAAGACCGTGCCGTCGCTGCAGATCGTCGCCCATCGCGTGGTCTGGAGCGCGCTGCTGGTCGCGGTGTGGCTGTTCTGGAAACAGGGCCGCGGCTGGTTCGCGGCGGTGATGGCGCAGCCGCGGCTGGCGCGCCTGCTCGCGCTCAGCGGGCTGTGCATCGGCATCAACTGGGGGCTGTACATCTGGGCGGTGAACGCCGGCCACGTGGTCGAAACCAGTCTCGGTTATTTCATCAATCCGCTGCTCAACGTGGTGATCGGCACGCTGTTCCTGCGCGAACGCCTGAATCCGGTGCAATGGACGTCGGTCGGCATCGCCGCGGCCGGCGTGCTCTGGCTGACCTTCAACTACGGCAGTTTTCCGTGGATCGCGCTGGCGCTGGCCGCGTCCTTCGGCGTGTACGGGCTGATCCGCAAACTCGCGGCGGTCGAATCGGTGACCGGCCTCGGGGTCGAGAACGCGGTGCTGCTGCTGCCGGCGCTGGGTTATCTGGTGTGGGCGGAAATCGGTGGCGCCGGCGGCTTTTTCGGCGCCGCGGCCGGCGGCGCGGACTGGGGCCTCGGCATCGATGCGCTGCTGATCTTCGGCGGCGCGCTCACCGCGCTGCCGCTGATCGGGTTCTCGTTCGCGGTGCGGCGCGTGCCGCTGTCGACCATCGGCCTGATGCAGTACATCGCACCGACGATGCAGTTCCTGATCGGCGTGCTGGTGTTCCGCGAGGTCTTCGATCTGGACCGCGCGATCGGCTTCGGCTTCATCTGGGCGGCGCTGGCGCTGTTCATGACCGACAGCCTGCGTCGCGCGCGACGCGCGGCCGCGATCTGATCGCGCGGCAACGCGTGCCCCACCTCGATCCTCCCGCGCGCGCGGGGGAAGGTCGGGGTGGGGCGTGGGCAGGCAAGCCGCGCAAACCGCGCGCGCCGATCAGGCTCCGCGCAGCGCTTCGGTCACCGGCAGGCGCGCGGCGCGCAGCGCCGGGAACAGGCCGCCGATCAGGCCGATGCCCAGCGCCCATTTCAGGCCGGTCCACAGCAGTTCCGGCGACACCCTGAACTGGAACACGACCTGGCTGAAGTTGCTGCCCAGGGTCGACACCTGGTAACCGTTGAACACCAGCCAGGCGATGGCCGCGCCGAGCAGGCCGCCGAGCAGCGCCAGCAGCATGGTTTCCATCATCACCGCGATCACCACCGGCACGCCGCGGAAGCCGAGCGCGCGCATGGTCGCGATTTCGCGCGCCCGGCCGGCGACCGCCGCGAACATGGTGTTGAGCGCGCCGAACACCGCGCCCACCGCCATGATCGAACCGATCACGAGGCCGAGGATGCGGATCAGCGTGCTGAGCTGCTCCGACTGTTTCGAGTAGTAATCGCGCGTGGTCAGCACGTCCAGCTTCAGTCGCGGATCGGCGGCGAGCGCGGCCTTCAGGCGTTTGAAGCCATCCTTGCCGTCGAGCTTCACCGTCGCCGACTGGAACGACTGGCGGTTGTAGGTCGACGCCAGCACTTCGCCGTCCGCCCACAGTTCGGACTCGTGCGAGTCGCCGCTGGCGAACTTGCCGACCACCGTCCAGCTCTGGTTGGCCAGCGTCAGTTGCTGGCCCACGGTGATGCCGCGGAACTGCTGCATCGCGCCCTGGCCGACCACCAGTTCGCGCAGCCCGGGCCTGAATTTGCGGCCTTCCACGATCTTCAACTGCGGGCGCAGTTCCCAGGCCTGTTCGCCGACGCCGCGCAATTGCGCGTTGGCGTCGGTGCCGTCGCTCCTGCTCGGCAGGTTGACGACCTGCGACAGTTCCGGCGACACCATCGGGCGTCCGTTGCTGCCCCTGGCGATGCCTTCGAGCGCCGAAATCAGCGGCACCTGGTCGCGGACGATCACCGAATTGGTTTCGGCCTGCGAACCGCCGCGCAGGATGATCGCGCGGTCGTCGCTGCCGGTGCCCTTGAGCGTGGCCTGGAAGCCTTCGCCCATCGCCAGCATCGCCACCAGCACGCCGACCACCCCCGCGATGCCGATGACGATCACGCTGGAGGCGCCCCAGCGCCGCGGCAGGCTGCTGATGCCGATGCCGGCCACCGCGAGGGTCTGCAGGCCGCGGCGGCTCAGCAACAGCCACAGCGTCAACAGCGCCGCGGCCGCGAGCAGGCCGTACCAGGGCAGCCAGATCCACGCGGCCAGCCCGGCGGCCAGCAGCAGCGTGATCCCGAGGTTGCCCAACCATTGTTTGATGCGATTCATGGGATTGTCCTTGGAGGAGGCTCGCCTCAACGCCCGGCGAGGGCGTCGACGATGTTGAGGCGCATCGCGCGGATCGCCGGCAGCAGGCCGACGATCGCGCCGATCGCCAGCATCAGCGCCAGACCGAGGCCCCAGGTCTGCAGCGGCACGGTCGGCAGCTGGATCATGCCGTTGCTCGCGCTGCTGAGGACGGGCATCAGCAGCGCGGCGATGCCCAGTCCGATCGAACCGCCGATCACGATCAGCAGCATCGACTCGGCCAGCACCAGCCACAGCACCGAACGGTTGGAGAAACCGATCGTCTTGAGCACCGCCAGCTCCGGAATGCGCTCGCGCACCGCCTGGGCCATGGTGTTGCCGGTGAGCAGCAGCAGGGTGAAGAACACCGCGCCCATGATCGCGGTGACGATCAGGCCGACATCGGCGAACTGCTTGGCGAAGGCCTGGTTGAACGCCTGTTCGGTCTGGGTCTTGGTCTCGTGGTCGGAATTCGCGGACAGCGCATCGATCGCCTTGGCCACGCGGTCGGCCTGGTTCGGATCGTCCAGCTTGACCATGTACCAGCCGACGCGGCTCTTCACGTAGTCGTTGGATTCGTCGAAGTATTGCCAGTGGAACCAGAGCTGGTTTTCCTCGCCCTTGCGTTTGCTGTCGTTGATCTTGTAGATGCCGGCGAGCTTGAATTCCCAGTTGTTGCTGCCCCTGGTCGGGAAGATCGTGGCCTGCATCGGGATGGTGTCGCCGATCTTCCAGCCGTGGCGCTCGGCCAGCGATTCGCCGACGACCGCGGCGGTGCGGTCGGCGTCGAAGGCCTTGCGCTGCGCGGGCGTCAATTCGTATTCCGGATACATGTCCAGCATGGTCGGGCCGACCGCGAAATTCGGGAAGAAATTCTTGGGGTCGCGGTAGATGCCGCCGAACCAGGCGGCGTAGGCCACGCTCTTCACGCCGGGCGTGGCCGCGATCTTGCTCTCGAGGCTGTAGGGCAGCATCTGGGTGATGGACAGCCGCGACGACACCACCATGCGGTTGGCGCCGGAGATCGGGCCGCCGGAAGCGAAGGTCAGGCGGACCGAGTCGAGCATGCCGAACAGCAGGAATGCGGCGATCACCGACAGCAGGGTCAGCGAGGTGCGGGTCTTGCTGCGGAACAGCGCGGCCCAGATCAGGTGCAGGTATTTCATGGCGACCTCGGAAAGGTTGCGGATGGCCGGCGATGCGGCATCAGTGCGCGGCGTCGCCGTCGACGAGTCCGTCGACCAGCGCGCCCTTGTCCAGGTGGATCGTGCGGCGGGCGTGGTCGGCGGCCTTCGGATCGTGGGTCACCATGACGATGGTCTTGCCGTGATCGCGGTTGAGGCTCTGCAGCAGGGCGAGGATCTCCTCGGCGGACTGGCGATCGAGGTCGCCGGTCGGTTCGTCGCAGATCAGCAGCGTCGGGTCGGAGACGATCGCGCGGGCGATCGCCACGCGCTGCTGCTGGCCGCCGGACAGTTCGTTCGGACGATGTTTCCCCCGCTCGGCCAGGCCCACCAGCTGCAGGGCGATCTCGGCGTTGCGCTTGCGCTGCGCCGCGCCCAGGCTGGTCAGCAGCAGCGGCAGTTCCACGTTCTTCTGCGCGTTGAGGGTCGGCATCAGGTTGTAGAACTGGAACACGAAGCCGACGTTGTTGCTGCGCCACTGCGACAGTTGCCCGGAACGCATCTGGTCGATGCGCGCGCCGTCGACGACGATCTCGCCGCCGGAAGGCGAGTCCAGCCCGCCGATCAGGTTCAACAGGGTGGTCTTGCCCGAACCGGAGGGGCCCATCAGCGCGACGAAATCGCCCTTCGGGATGTCCAGGTCGACGCCATGCAGCACTTCGACCTTTTCGGAGCCGCGCTGGTAGGTCTTGGTGAGGTTGCGGATCGAAACCAGTGCGTCCATCGGCGGTGTCCTCGTGGAATGCGGGAGAGTGAAGGCGGAACGGGATGCGGAATGTGCGATGACGTGCGGCGGCGCGTGGTTATTCGGCGTCCGCGGCCGAGTCTTCGGACGCCGGGTCGGCAACGCGCACGGCTGCGCCGTCGGCGAGCGCTTCCGGGGGATCGAGCACCACCGTGTCGCCGCCGGCGAGGCCTTCCAGCACTTCGCGGTCGTCGCCGAGGGTGCGCCCGAGCTTGAGCGCGCGCCGGCGGGCGATGCCGTCCTCGACCACGAACGCCACGTCGCCGCCGTCGCGCGCGACGATCGCGGCGGTCGGCGCCAGGACGCCCGGTTTGGCGGCGGGCGCGGCCGGCTTCGCGGCTTCCAGGAAGCTCACGCGCACGCCCATGTCGGGCACGATGCGGGCATCGCGCTGCTTCAGCGCGATGCGCACCTTGACCGTGGCCTTGCCGCGGTCGGCGGTGGGGATGATCGCGATCACCTCCGCGGGAATCTTCCAGTCGGGATAGGCGTTGAGCACCGCTTCGACCGGCATCTGCGGTTGCACGCGGCCGATGAAGGATTCGCCCACGTCGACTTCCACTTCCAGCGAATCCATGTCGACGATGGTGCCGATGCCGGTGCGGGTGAAGCCGCCGCCCGCGGACAGCGGCGAGACGATCTCGCCCGGCTGCGCGGCCTTGGCGATCACCACGCCGGCGAACGGCGCGCGCACGATGGTGTTGTCGACGCCGTTCTCGGCGATGCGCAGCGAATCGGCGGCGACCTGCGCGTTGCGCTGCGCGGTCGCGAGCTGGGCGCGCAGCGAATCGCGCTGGGCCACGGCCTGATCGTACTGTTGGCGCGAGATCAGTTTCTGGCCGACCAGCCGGCCGAGGCGCGACGCGTTGGCTTCGGCTTCGGTCAACTGCGCGCGCACGCTGTCGGTCTGGCTGCGCGCGGCGCCGACCTGCGACTGCGCCAGGGTGCGCTGGGCGTCGGCGTCGACCGGATCGAGCGTGGCCATGATCTGGCCGGCTTCGACCCGCTGGCCTTCTTCGATCAGCACCTGGCGGACCTTGCCGGTGATCTTGGCCGACACCGTCGCCTGGCGGCGGGCGACCACGTAGCCGGTGGCGTCCAGCACCGAGGCGCTGCCGCCGCCGTTGCCGATGGCGACCACGGACGCCGTACGCACTTCGATGCGATCGTCGCGCCCGAATGCGAACCATGCGGCTGCGCCGCCGACGACCACGACAGCCACGGCGAGGCCGATCCAGAGCCCATGTCGGCTCGGCGGCGAGGGGGCCTTGCGGTCGATGCGCAGTTCCTTCAGCAGATCGGCGTTGGTGTTCATGTTGTCCGGGAAAAGGGCGCGGGAGATGGCCGGAGCGGTCCGGGCAGGGTCCTGCGGCTTGAGGGGGGAGGGGCGAGGTGGCCGCTGCGGTGCGGCACGAACGACACAAGCGTAATGCTTCGCGGGGCCCGGCGACAGCTGACGAATGTCATGTCCGATGGTTGACGCTCCCGACTGCCGGCCGCGACCCGCCCTGCCTAGTCTGGCGCCATCCTCACAGGAGCCCGCCATGTCCCCCGAATCGCCCCCGCTCGCGCAACTGCGCGGCGTCCACCACCGTTACGGCCGCACCCTCGCCCTGGACGGCATCGATCTGTCGCTGCGCGGCGGCGAGGTGCTGGCCCTGCTCGGCGCCAACGGTGCCGGCAAATCCACCGCGGTCGCGGCGATGCTGGGGCTGTTGAAGCCCGATGCCGGCGAGGCCCTGCTGTTCGGCCGTTCGCCCGGCCTGCTGGCCGCGCGTCGTCGCGCCGGGGTGATGCTGCAGTCCGCCGGCATTCCCGAGAACAGCCGCGTCGCCGAACTGCTCGCGCTGACCCGCAGCTATTACCCGTCGCCGCGCACCGTCGACGATTGCGTCGCCCTCGCCGGACTGGAAGGCCTGCTCGATCGCCGCTACGGCAAGCTGTCGGGCGGCCAGCAGCGCCGGGTGCAGTTCGCGCTGGCGATCTGCGGCGACCCCGAGGTGCTGTTCCTCGACGAGCCCACCACCGGCCTCGACATCGACGCCCGCCAGCGGATGTGGACGACCATCCGCGCGATCGTCGCCGACGGCGCCGCGGTGCTGCTGACCACGCATTACCTCGAAGAAGCCGAAGCGCTGGCCGACCGCGTGGTCGTGCTCAATCGCGGCCGCGTCGCCGCCGCGGGCCGCCTGCACGAGGTTCGCGCGCTGGTCTCGCAGCGGCGGATCAGCTGCCTGTCGGCGCTGGACGCCGCGCGCATCTCGACCTGGCCCGGTGTGCGCAGCGCCAGCCGCGGCGCCGACGGCAATCCGGCGCGGATCGAAGTGCTGGCCGACGACGCCGAAACCGTGGTCCGCCGACTGCTGGCCGAAGACGCCGCGCTGAGCGATCTCGACGTGCGCCGCGCCGGCCTCGCCGACGCCTTTCTCGAAATCACCCGTTCGAATTCCACCGATCGCGACGCCGACGTCGCCAGGGAAGCCGCATGAACACGACCGCCGCTCTTTCGCACGCCGTCGACCGCGCCGCCGCCGCGGCCGCGCATTCGCCGCTGCGCAGCTATGCGCTCGAAGCCCGCCACGAATTCCTGCGCCTGCTGCGCACGCCGTCGTTCGCGATTCCCTCGCTGCTGTTCCCGGCGCTGTTCTATCTGCTGTTCGGCGTGCTGCTGAACAAGTCCAACGGCGACGCCGCGCGCTATCTGCTCGCGACCTACGGCGTGTTCGGGGTGATGGGCGCAGGCCTGTTCGCGTTCGGCGTGACCGTGGCGTTGGAGCGCGACCAGGGCTTCCTGATCTACAAGCGCGCGCTGCCGATGCCGCCCGGCGCGTATCTGCTGGCGAAGATGGCGATGGCGATGCTGTTCGCGATGATGATCTCGATCCTGCTGATGGCGCTGGCCGCCGGCGTCGGCGGCGTGTCGCTGCGTCCGTCGCAATGGGCGCTGCTGTTCGTCGTGAATCTGGCCGGCGTGCTGCCGTTCGCCGCGCTGGGCCTGTACATCGGCACGCTGGTCGGCGGTCAGGGCGCGCCGGCGGTGGTCAACATGCTGTATCTGCCGATGGCCTTCCTCTCCGGCCTGTGGCTGCCGCTGAAGATGCTGCCCGCGTGGATCGGCGGCATGGCGCCGGTGTGGCCGTCCTATCATCATTCGCAGATCGCGCTGAAGGTGATCGGCATGGATGCCGGCGGGAATCTCTTCGTGCACCTCGGCGTGCTGTTCGGCATCACCGCGCTGTTCTTCGCGCTGGCGCGGCGCCGGCTCGCCGCCTGAGCGCCGCGGAACCTCCTGCCGCAAGTCCCCTGCATTACCCTGATCGCACGCACGCCACCGAACAACGAGTCTTCACATGCCGCGAACCCTGATGCCCCTGTTGCTGCAATGGCGCGCCCGACTGGTGCCGGAAGCGCTGGGCCTGGGCTGGATGCCGTTCTTCACCCTCGGCTATCTCGCCTTCCTGTTCCTGCCGTTCGTGCTGGGCTGGTTCGGCGATGCCCGCGGCGGCTGGGTCGGCCCGGCGCGCGAGGTGCTCGGCCCCACGTTGTTGTCGATCGCGGTGTTCCTGCCGCTGTATTTCGCCGCCTACCGGCTTGAAGACACCGGGACGCGCCTGTGCATGGTGGCGATCGCGGCGATCGGTTACGCGCTGTTTCCGGTGAATCCGTTCGCCAACGCCTACATCATCTACGCGATCGCGTTCGCCGCCACCCTCGGGCGTTCGCTGTGGCCGCAGTTGGCGTGGACGTTCGCGATCCTCGCCGGTCTGTTGCTGGAAACGCTGCTGCTGGACTATCCGGTCTTCGTGTTCCTGATCACGCTGCTGGTGTCGGTGGGCGTGTTCTTCGGCAACTACCAGTTCGCGATCAGCACCCGCAAGCGCGCCGAACTGAAACTGTCCCACGACGAAGTGCGGCGACTCGCCACCGTGGCCGAGCGCGAACGCATCGGCCGCGATCTGCACGATCTGCTCGGCCACACGCTGTCGCTGGTCGCGCTCAAGAGCGATCTCGCCGCGAAGCTGCTGCAGCGCGGCGATTCGCCCGAAGCCCGCGAGGCCGCGCAGCGCGAGATCGCCGAGGTCAGCCGGGTGGCGCGCGATGCGCTCGCACAGGTGCGGACCGCGGTCACCGGCATCCGCGCCGCGGGCTTCGCCGCCGAACTGGTGTCGGCGCGGCTGCTGCTGGACAGCGACGGCATCGCCTTCGACACCGCGATCGCGCGCGGCGCGCTCGACGGCGGGGTGTTGTCGCCGGCGGTGGAAAGCGCGCTGGCGCTGACCCTGCGCGAAGCGATCACCAACCTGCAGCGCCATGCGCGTGCGCGGACGGCGCGGGTGGAACTCGCGCTGGAGTGGGGCGAAGTCGTGCTGCGGGTGTCCGACGACGGCCGTGGCGGTGCGGTGGTGCCGGGCAACGGCCTGACCGGCATGCGCGAGCGGATCGAAGCGCTCGACGGTCAGCTCCGCATCGAAACCCCGAAGGGGAAGGGCACGCGGATCGAAGCGCGGCTGCCGCTGGCGATGCCCGTGGGCGGCGATGCCGGCGACGAAGCCGCGCAGGCGGTGCGCGCATGATCCGCATCCTGCTGGCCGAGGATCAGGCGATGGTGCGCGGCGCGCTGACCGCGCTGTTGTCGCTGGAGACCGACATCGAAGTCCTCGGCGCCGCGCCCGACGGCGAAACCGCGTGGCGCGAGTTGCAGCGGCTGAAGCCCGATCTGCTGGTGACCGACATCGAGATGCCCGGCCTCAGCGGCCTGGAACTGGCGCAGCGCATCCAGCGCCACGAGATGCCGACGAAGGTCGTGATCGTGACCACCTTCGCCCGCGCCGGCTTCCTGCGTCGCGCCCTCGATGCCGGCGTCTGCGGCTATCTGCTGAAGGACGCGCCGGCCGAGGATCTTGCCGAAGCGCTGCGCAAGGTCCACCGCGGCGGTCGCGCCATCGACCCGCAGCTGGCGCTGGAAGCGTGGTCCGAGCAGGACCCGCTGAACGATCGCGAGCGCCAGGTGCTGCGGCTCGCCGGCGAGGGCCTGTCCGCGAACGAGATCGCGACCCAGCTCAGCCTCTCGCACGGCACCGTGCGCAATTACCTGTCCGAAGCCATCGGCAAGCTCGGCGTCGGCAACCGCATCGAAGCCTACCGGCTGGCCCGACAGAAGGGCTGGTTGTGAAGATCACCGGCCCACCTCGCGACTTCGACGACCGCTGATCCGGGCGCTCGACGCGTCATCCGCCCATGGTCCCCATCCGCTGCCGTCACATCGGCGGTGCCGGATCGTCCTGTCCCTCCATTCCCCTTTTCATCCCGCTGTCCGCATCCCCCGAAGGAGTTTCGCCATGACCCTCTGCAAACGCCGCACCGGCGCTCCGCTCGCAAGCACCGTCGCCGTCGCCGTCGCCATCGCCGTCGCGTGTTTCTCGGCCCCGTCGCACGCGGCCGGCGACAACGATCCGGCCAACGATGTCCTGATCCGCGACGTGCGCGTGTTCGACGGCGCGCGCGTGCGCCAGAACCAGCAGGTGCTGGTTCGCGACGGCCGCATCGTCGCCATCGGCACGACCGTGAAGGCGCCGGCGGATATCGCCACCGTCGACGGTCGCGGCAAGACCCTGCTGCCCGGCCTGATCGACAGCCATGTGCACAGTTGGGGCGAAGCGCAGCGCGATGCGCTTCGTTTCGGCGTCACCACCGAGCTCGACATGCTCGGCGACTGGAATCGCCTGCCGGCGCTGAAGACCGCACGTGCCTCGCTCGCGCGCACCGAAGACGCCGACCTGTGGAGCGCGGGCGCTGCGGTCACCGCGCCGGGCGGTCATGGCACCCAGTACGGGATGAAGGTGCCGGTGCTGGAACCCGGCGCCGATGCCGGCGCGTTCGTCGCCGCGCGTCTCGCCGAAGGTTCCGACTACATCAAGATCATCGTCGAGGATTTCAGCGCGCACAGCGACACCCGGCGCATTCCCACGATCTCGCCCGAGCAGGTGCGCGCCGCGATCGCCGCCGCGCACGGCCGCAAGGCGCTGGCGGTGGTGCATGTCTCGCGCCTGCGCGATGGCCGGATGGCCGTCGACGGTGGTGCCGACGGTCTCGTGCACATGTTTGGCGAACCCGGCGACGCCGCCTTCGTCGCTGCGGCGAAAAGGCGCAGGGCGTTCGTGGTGCCCACGCTCTCGGTGCTCGCGACCATGGCCCAGGCCGGCGAGGGCGGCAAGCTCGGCGCGGACGCGCGGCTGCGGCCCTGGCTCACCACCGCGCAGGCCGATGCGCTGAAGGCGTCCTTCGGCGCGGCGGAACCGAAGCCCGCGGTGCTCGCCGATGCGATGAAGAACGTGCGCGATCTGCACGCGGCCGGCGTCGATATTCTCGCCGGCACCGATGCCGGCAATCCCGGCACCGCGCACGGCATCAGCATGCACGGCGAACTCGATCTGCTGGTGCGCTCCGGCCTCACGCCGGTGCAGGCGCTGGCCGCGGCGACCTCGGTGCCCGCGCGCCGTTTCCGACTCGACGACCGCGGCCGCATCGCGCCGGGCCTGCGCGCCGACCTGGTGCTGGTCGACGGCGATCCGACCGTCGACATCGTCGCCACCCGCAACATCGCCACGGTCTGGAAGAACGGCTACACCATCGCCCGTCCGCAGCCGCAGGTCGCCGCCGCGGCCGTGGGCGAAGCGATGCCCGCCGCCACGCTGGTCGACGATTTCGAAGGCGATGTCGGTGGCGGCGCGAA
Source organism: Lysobacter hankyongensis (assembly GCF_039543145.1). Classification (NCBI taxonomy): domain Bacteria; kingdom Pseudomonadati; phylum Pseudomonadota; class Gammaproteobacteria; order Lysobacterales; family Lysobacteraceae; genus Lysobacter; species Lysobacter hankyongensis. Next base: position 276,441 of record NZ_BAABJE010000002.1, read on the forward strand.
TGCCGGCGCGGGCGGCGTGCTGCCCGCGAAGATCGGCGCCGGCTGGATGCAGACCACCGACCAGATGGCCGGCGGCGCTTCGGTCGTGACGATGACGCGCGCGAACGGTGCGCTTGCGGTGTCCGGCGAAATCAAGGCCGGTTTCGCGTTCCCGTGGTCCGGCGCGATGTTCTTTCCCGCCAAGGCCGCGATGCAGCCGGCCGATCTGTCGGCGCGCACGGAACTCGTCTTCCGCGTCCGCGGCGACGGCCGCAATTACAGCGTGATGCTGTTCTCCGGCGCGCAGATGCAGTCGATGCCGAGCATGAAGCCGTTCGTCGCCGGCCCGGAATGGAGCGAAGTGCGCATCCCGCTGAACGGATTCAACGGCGCAGATCTCGCCCGCGTGCGCGCCTTCGCGTTCACCGCCGGCCAGCCGCAGGGCGCGTTCCGATTCGAGATCGACGATGTCGAGGTGAAGTGATCCTCTGGAAGCGGTGTGGCCCGGGTGTCGCCTGCAGCGACGTCCGGGCTACCGCGTTGACTGCCGCCGAGTCCGCCGCACGTACGAACGGACTCGCGTCGCGGCAGGCGACGGCGATCTCGGCGTCCATCGAGTACCTGCAGATCCGTTCGTGGTCAAGCGAGATCCAAGGCGGCACGACTCGGAGCGGCACGACTCAAATCGTGCACATCTTGCCGTTCGCCGAGGATGGGGGCCAGGGCGCACCACCGTTCGACGCCGTTCCCCAGACCACCAAATGACCGTTCCAGAAAAACCCCCAGTTGCCGATGGGTGTTCCGTTGGCGGGCGGCGAGAGAGGCGGGAGCCCGGGATGTGCCGGGGTCCAGGTCAGGGTGTATTCGCCCTTGCATTTGCCGTCGAAGGTGATGCCGCCGATCTGGTTGTCGGTATTCGACATCCAGCCGTTGCCGGGGCATTTCTGGCCATATTTCACCTGCAGCGGCGCGTTGCGGACCTGGTTCGCATTCTGCGTTCCGATCCACCAGAGCGCCCTGATGTCGATGCCGTTGGGGAGATTGAGGTTACAGGCCTGCGCCGCGATGGCGGTACGATTCTGATCGAACAGGACGCCGCACTGCTTGCTGCAATCGCCCCGATCACCGGTGGTCGGCACGACGACGTGGAACACCAGTCCCGTGCTGATGCTCATGATTTTCTTGACGTTCTGGTTGCCGTCGACGGCGACGGCGTCGCACCAGCAGGTCTTGTGCAGCAGCGGTTTGTGCGCCTTCGCGGCGCCGGGCGCGAGTGCGAGCAGGCAGCCGGTCAGCAGAAGCGACGAACTTGTTGCGGTCTTGAGCGATGACATTTCCTTCCCCCTTGTCCTTGTGAGAATCACTGGCGCAGCGTCGTCGATGCCGACGTGCGCACCTTGTCTGGGTCGGATGCGAATGACGCCTGGAATTCCCCCGAGTACCGGTACCGCGGGGCGAGCGCATCGAGAAGATGCGGAATCGCTGCTGCGATTAGGGAGATGATTTACGCTGCCGTCATGAGCCTGTCAAGGCGATCGCCGGCGCGCATTGCGGATCGTCGCAAGTCGCGGCGTGCATTCTTTTCGGGCTTGCCCAATGGCGACCACTCGTCCTCCCGCCGACGTCCCATGATGCTTGATCGGGCCGAATCCGTGACCGCCGGCGCCGCCGATCTCGCCCGCGTCCGCGGCATCGCCTTCACCGCGGGCCAGCCGCAGGGCGCGTTCCGCTTCGGGATCGACGATGTCGAGGTGAAGTGATGTCGCCCTGATGTCCGTGCGCGTCGATGCCGTTGCAGGCCGGTACCAGGCGCCTTGCCGGAACATCGGCAGGCGCATGCTGCGATGCGATGCACGTCCGTGCATCAGCAACGCATGCGCCATGCTGCATTGCCGCATCGATCGTCGTATTCAGGAATAAGGCTGAACGCGTTCGATTGCAGGCGTCTATCAAAGCCACCATACTCGAAACGCGGGCGGACAACGCCGGCCGCCTGCCGACCTTCGACGCGTGCGAAGCCGCATCGCGCGATGCGCCGTACACCACAGGCTCTTCCTCCGGCGACTTCAACGGATCGAACCAGGAGAATGCAATGAAGCAGGGAATCATGAAGGGTGTCGCGATCGCGGTATTCGCCGCGGCGATGTCGCTCAGCAGCACGGCGAGCGCGGCGGCGCCGAACATCGCGTGTACCGCCAGCCTCGAAGGTCGCGTGGTCTACACGCAGAGCGGCTCGTATCGCTATTACTACCAGTGCAGGAGTACGGTCTGGATCTTCCTGCGCGCATGCCCGATCGGCGGCGGCTCCTGCATCTATTGATCGAGAAGCCGCCCGGCGACGGGCGCGGGGCGGCATCGCCGAAGGCGATGCCGCCCTTCTCGCATCGGCAGTGTCGTGATCGTAGTGCGGAACCGCCGAAGGCGATAACCAGCTTGGTTGTTGAAAACCCGCCATCCGGCGGCATGGATCATTCATGGCGGAAACCGCTTTCGGGTTTCGTGCTATGGCTCTGCACCCGCGCGATCCTTGTCACTCACGCGACCCGCGACACTCACACCCGTCGTCGTCCCGGCGCAGGCCGGGACCCCGCTTTTGCGCTTTGAAGGTTCCGAATCTTCCGCTGCGCACGTCGCTCGCAGCGCAAACGCTTCAAACGCTGTGTCCCGGCCTGCGCCGGGACGACAGCCGAAGCGCATCAAACGCCGTTTTGCGTAGCCCGGGTAGAGCGCAGCGAAACCCGGGGTTGTTGGCGAAGTGCCGGAATATTCGTGGCCATCCGTCTACCGTCTGGCGGGTTTCGTCCTATGGCTCTGCGCCCGCGCGATCCGTGTCGTTCACGCGACCCGCGACACTCACACCCGTCGTCGTCCCGGCGCAGGCCGGGACCCCGCTTTTGCGCTTTGAAGGTTCCGAATCTTCCGCTGCGCACGTCGCTCGCAGCGCAAACGCTTCAAACGCTGGGTCCCGGCCTGCGCCGGGACGACAGCCGAAGCGCATCAACGCGCAGCCTGTTGATCCGTTCCCGGCCAGCGCCGCAAGGCGCCGCCGAGCGCTGCGATCAGTATGACGACGCACCACTCGTGCCACATGCGTTCGAATTCGGGGCCGTCGACGAACGGGCAACACCAGTCGCGAACGCTCATCCACAAGGGGGCGGCCATTGCGCACAGAAGCGCGCCGAGCGTGAGCCATGGCGTCCATCGCGCGCCGCGCATCAGGCCGATCAGCGCGCCGGTGAGGAGCATCGCCGAAATCGAAGACAGCGCCAGCGCCACCCGGGACGCCTCGATGTAGCGCCCGGGATGTGTCATCGCGATCAGGGCTGCTGCGGTGCCTTCCGCAATCTGCGCACTGCCTGTGACAGGCGCGGGTGGAATCGTTTCGAAGGCCGCCCCTGCGAAGGTGCCCAATTCGAAAAAAAGCCTGACCGCTGCGTAGGCAAGCATGCCCGGAAGCAGCCAACGCCGATGCGACCAATCGGACGGGCCGCCGAAAAGCGCGCCGTGCCATCCCGGATCTGGCACCGGCAGCGGATGGGATACGAAGGTGTTGCGTATGCGTTTCGAGCAGCGCACACCGAGAAAACTCGCTGCGGTCAAGCCCAGCAGGACCGTTGCGATGACGGGGTAGACAGAATGATCGCGGTCGACCCATCCGATCGCCGCGACCGCCGCTGTGCAGGCGAGCAGTGCGATCGGGGCACGTCGCAGCATGCGCGGATCGCGGTCGAACCAGCGAATCGCCCACCACCATGCGGTTGCGGTCAGCAATACGCCGACACCGATCTCCCATTGCAACCATGCCTCGCCGAAGGGATACAAAATCGTGCCGTAACGCAGCAGAACGAAAAGAGGATCGATCAGGGCTGCAATGATGGCGGCGGTCATGAACAGCGGCAATGTCGCGGCCAGCCACGTGACGGGCCACAACCAGCCGCCGAGGCCGGCTGGGCCGGTCCGCGCGGTTCGAAACGCATCGGTCGTCATGGCCCCTTCGCTCGCGGTCATGATTCAAGCCGAGAACACGCTGCGGGCGCGCGCCGAACGGTACAGCCAGGGAATCCAGAATGCGGACCATGCAGCGGCGAAGCCGGCGGCCATCAGAGACGCGTCTGTAGGCGACAACAGATTCGCCCATGCATGCGGTTGGGTGCCGATCAGGAATAGTACGAGCATGCCGACGATGCAGCAGGCGACGTACAGGGGTCGAAAATGGGGCGAACCCAGTCGCATCAGCGCGAAGGTCGACCCGAAGAGCAGCGTCGCCGAAAAGTAGATCAGGGCCAACGCCAGATCCCACATCAGATTGCCGCGGAAGGCGGCCGTACCCGGCATGTTGAGCACCCACCAGGCGCGGCCCCAGGCGAAGAACAGGCTGTAGGCGGCGAACAACAGCAGTCCGCCCGCGAGAGGGAGTGCCCAGCCGCCGAGGCCGGAAGGCACCCAGCGTCGTCGTTGCATCGGGGCGATCGCCATTTCGGGCGGGCGATATGGGTCGTGATCGGACATGGCAGGCACGATAACGCATCGCAGGATGGAAGCCGCGCCGTCTTCGCATCCGCGCGCATCCCGGGCGCGTACATGCCATCGGTTGGGGTCCGCACACCCTTGCGTTCCCCTCCGCCCCGCCCAATATCGACCCTTCGTCCCCCCACCGACGCCCCCCATGACCCTGCATCCGGTTGAATCCCCCGCGGCCGGCGAGTCCGCCGAGACCGCGTCCCCCGTCGCGCCGCTGGCGCTCTCCGTCGAAGGCCTCGGCAAGCGCGTGCGCCTGCCCACCGGCGAGCTGACCATTCTCGATGGCATCGATTTCGGCATCGCCCGCGGCGAACGGATCGCGGTGGTCGGTGCGTCCGGCTCCGGCAAGAGCACCCTGCTGGCGTTGATGGCCGGGCTGGACACGCCCAGCGACGGCCGGGTGCTGCTCGACGGTGCGCCGCTGTCGACGCTGGACGAGGACGGCCGCGCGAAGGTGCGCGGCGAGAAGGTCGGCTTCGTGTTCCAGAGTTTCCAGCTGCTGCCTTCGTTGACGGCGCTGGAGAACGTGATGCTGCCGCTGGAACTGCGCGGCGACGCCGACGTGGAAGGCCCGGCGCGCGAGATTCTCGACAAGGTCGGTCTGAGCGAGCGTCTCGACCACTATCCGCGCCAGCTGTCCGGCGGCGAACAGCAGCGCGTCGCCCTGGCGCGCGCGTTCGTGACCCGGCCGGCACTGTTGTTCGCGGACGAGCCCACCGGCAATCTCGACACCCGCACCGGGCAGGCGATCATCGAACTGCTGTTCGGCCTGAATGCGGATGCCGGCACCACGCTCGTGCTGGTCACCCACGACGATCATCTGGCCGTGCGCTGCGATCGCGCGCTGCGGCTCGACGGCGGCCGACTGGTGTCGGCATGAAGCTGCTGCCGCTCGCCTGGCGCCAGCTGCGACGCGACCTCGCCGCCGGCGATATCCGCATTCTCGTCGCCGCACTGGTGCTTGCGGTGGTCGCGGTCACGTCGGTCGGCTTCGTCACTGATCGCGCCGGCCGTGCGCTGGCGATCGAGGCCAATCGTCTGCTCGGCGGCGATGCCGTCGTGCGCAGCGACACGCCGATCGCCGGCCGCATCCGCGAAGCGGCGCAAGCGAAGGGATTGAAACGCACCGAGACCATCGAGCTGCCGACGATGATCCGTCTCGGCCAGGGCGACACCGCACAGTTGAAGCTCGGCGAGCTGCGCGCGCTGGGCGAAGGCTTCCCGCTGCGCGGTGCGTTCCGCATCGCCGATGCCGCTGGCGAGCGTACGGTCGAGGGCGTGCCCGCCCCGGGTACGCTGTGGCTCAGTCGCGCGGGCGCCGATGCGCTGGGCGCCAAGCCGGGCGACACGATCGGCATCGGCAGCATCGAGCTGCGCCTGGCCGGACTGGTGCTGCAGGAACCCGACGGCGCCATCGATTATTTCAACGTCGCGCCGAAGGTGTTCATCGCACTCAAGGATCTCCCGGCCACCGGCCTGATCCAGCCCGGCAGCCGCGCCGCCTACAAGCTCGTGATCGCCGGCGATGCGCCTGCGGTCGAAGCGTTCGCCGATGCCTCGCGCGCCGCGCTCGGTCGCGGGCAGCGCCTCGAAACCATCGCCGACGCGCGCCCCGAAATCCGCTCCGCGCTGGATGGCGCGGGCCGTTTCCTCGGGCTCGCCGCGCTGATCTCGGTGGTGCTGGCCGCGGTGGCGGTGGCGATGGCCGCGCGCCGGCACAGCGAGCGCCATCTGTCCGGCGCGGCGGTGATGCGCTGCCTCGGCGCGAGCCAGAAGACGCTGGCCTCGATTCATATCGGGGAACTGCTGATCCTCGGCGTGCTGGCGAGCCTGACCGGCGTCGTCGTCGCGTTCGCGCTGCAATGGGCGGTCGGCGCATGGCTGTCGGCCGAACTGAAGATCGACATTCCGCCGGCCAGCGTGTGGCCGGCGCTGCAGGGCATGGCGGTGGGACTGGTGGTGCTGCTGTCGTTCGGCGCGCCGCCGGTGCTGGCGCTGCGCCGCGTGCCGGCGCTGCGCGTGCTGCGTCGCGATCTCGACGCCACCGAACCCAGCGCCTGGCTGGTCGCGCTCGCGGGTTTCGGCGGGCTGGCCGCGCTGCTGTGGTGGCAGGCGGGCTCGGCGACGCTCGGGTTGACGATGCTCGCGGGCATCGCGCTCACGCTCGCGGCGCTGGCGTTGATCGCGTACGCACTGATCCTGCTCGTGCGCCGGCTGCGTTCGCGCCTGCGCGGCAGTCTGCGCTATGGCCTGGCGAACGTGAGTCGTCGCGCCGGCACCAGCATCGCGCAGGTGTCCGCGCTCGGGCTCGGGCTGATGGCGCTGCTGCTGCTGACCTTCGTGCGCACCGATCTGCTCGACCGCTGGCGGCTCTCGTTGTCGCCGGATGCGCCGAATCGCTTCATCATCAACGTGCAGCCGGAGCAGATGGAAGACGTGCGCGCGTACATCGCGTCGCAGGGCGTGGCCGCGCCGGAGCTGTATCCGATGATCCGCGGCCGCCTGATCGAACGCAACGGCAAGCCGGTGTCCGGGAAGGATTACGCCGAAGAGGGCGAGCGTGCGCGTCGTCTCGCCGAGCGCGAGTTCAACCTGTCGTCGGCCGAAGGTTTCGGCGACGACAACAGGATCGTCGCCGGCAAGCCCTGGTCGGCGCAGGGGACGGCGAAGCCCGAGCTGTCGGTGGAGGAGGACTTCGCCAAATCGCTGGGCTGGAAGATCGGCGACCGCATCGCCTTCGACATCGCCGGGCAGCGTCTCGATGCGACCGTCACCAGTCTGCGCAAGGTCGACTGGCAGAGCTTCAGGCCCAATTTCTTCGTGGTGGTGTCGCCGGGCGCGCTCGACGGTTATCCCGCGAGCTACATCACCGCGGTGAAGGTGCCGCCGGAAGCGACGAAGTTCACCGCCGGCCTGGTGTCGCGCCATCCGAATCTGTCGGTGATCGACGTCGACGCGATCATCACCCAGGTGAAGAGCATCGGCGACCAGGTGGCGATGGTGGTGCAGGTGGTGTTCTGGTTCTCGCTCGCCGCCGGCGTGCTGGTGCTGATGGCCGCGGTCAGCGCGAGCCAGGACGAACGCCTGCGCGAAGGCGGTGTGATGCGCGCGCTGGGCGGCAGCCGTCGTCAGCTGCGCATGGCGCAGGCCTCGGAATTCGCGGCGATCGGACTGCTGTCGGGACTCGTCGCCGCGGTGGCCGCGAGCATTCTCGCCGGCGTCGTTTCGGTGCAGGTCTTCGATCTGCCCTGGGAACCCGATTGGGCGATGGCCGCGACCGGCGCCGCCATCGGCATGCTCGCCGCGCTCCTCGCCGGTCTGTTCGCCACCCGGCGCGTGCTGGACGTGCCGCCGTCGCTGGTGTTGCGGGAGCTGGACGCCTGATCCGCGTGCCTGCCTGCGTCTCGGCACGCAGGCAGGCGTCGCGCGCAGATCAGGGGCTGCGCCAGAGATTCATCGATTCGACCGCGCGATCGATGTCCGCTTCGATGTTGTAGATGTGCGGGCACAGGCGGAAGGTTTCGTCCCCCAGCCGCCCGCCGCCGGAACCGCCGAACCGGTGCGGCCGCCGCGGGTCGTACATCCAGTCGTAGAGCGATTCCCGGGGCGGATGGCTCGGCGCTTCGACGCGCACGATGCCCCAGCTTTTCCAGTCTTCCAGCGGTGTCCTGAGCCGCCAGCCGTTGTCCAGCAGCTTGCCCTTCAGGCGCGTCGCGAGATGGCGCACGCGCCCATACGGATTCCGCGGCATCAGCGCATCCCACACCATCTGGGTCAGGTCGAGCGTGATCAGATTGACGTCGTCGCGCTGGCCCAGCATCTCGAAGCGCAGCGCGTTCGCGGGCATCGCGTCCCAGTGCCCGATCTGGATCCGGTAGTCGTACGCGAAAATGCTCGGCTGGAAATTGGCGACCTTGTCCTTGTGCATGTAGAAGATCGCCGTCTCCTTGGGTCCCAGGAACCATTTGTGCGCGCTGGAGACGAAGCTGTGGCAGTGCGGCCTGCCGAGATTCACCGGCCGCGCGCCCCAGCTCATCGTGCCGTCGATGTGGATGTGGCACTGGTCGTAACCGTTGCCGGCGACATGGTTCCAGATCGATTCGATCGCCGATTCCGGGATCCGCATGCCGTTGCCGTTGCTGGTTTCGCTGAAGGTGACGAAGCGGGTGCGGGCATCGATGTGGTCGGTGAACTTCCGCGCGATCGTTTCCGCCGTGTCTTCGCGGTCGAGATGGACCAGGATCAGCCGGAAGGGGTCGCCCGGCCGGGGCGCATCGTCGTCGTGGCGGATGCCGCGATGCGCATCGCGGCGCAGGCGCCAGGCTTCGAGATTGGTGGGATGGTTCTCGTCCCACACGATTACGGTGTCGAGCTGCGCCGGATCGTCGGTGCGGGTCCAGTGTCGATAGCCGGCGTTGATCGCATTGTTGCCTTCGGAGCTGTTGCGGATCAGCGCCAGGTCCTGCGGATCGGACAATCCCAGCGAGCGCGCCAGACGCGCGCGCATCGCCGCCAGTTGCCGGACGCGCAGGCCATCGGCGGTGCGCACCTGCTGGGCCACGTTGCGGTTGTAGGCGCTGCGCAGGAGATTGGCCGCGTTGATCAGTCCGGTCGGCTCCGGGCAGAGGTTCGCGGCGTTCATCGGCACGATCTTCGGTGTGGCGCCCGCGAAGCCGAAATGCTGCTGGAACAGTTCCCAGAAGCGCTCGCCTTGTATCGTGCTGCGGATCAGGTCGAGCAGCGGCTGGATCTGCCGCAGCATCGCCTGGCGCTCATCGTCGTCGATGAGGTCGGCCTCGACATAACCGTCGAGCAGATCGCGAACATAGGCGGGCGTGATGCGGGCGGCGCGATCCAGTGCGCTGTCGTGATCGAACGGATCGAACATGGTGTGATCCTCCTGTCCATGGCGGATGTCGATGCGGACGTCGATGCCGATCCGGCCCCTGCGCCGGAAACGTCGGCAGGACGCGATGCGTAGCGGATGCGGACGATGGCATCCGGAAAATTGCGGCGATTCCCCGTCGCTTCCGCAGGATGCGACCGGCGGTTTTCGGTGTCAAGGCGGCGCATGCGACCAGGTGGATCGCAGCGCCGCCTTGTCTTCACTCCTCGCCGTAACGCTTCAACGCATCCAGTTCGGCCTGCGCCTTGCGCAGGCTGCCGCCGGCAGCGCCGTCTTCGAGCTTTTTGCCCAGCGCGGCGCGGCTGGGATGCCGCGACCAGCGATGGAAGATCCAGGTGCCGATCAGGCCGAGCACGCCGACGGCGATGCCGATGTTCAGCCAGTTCGCCAGCGGCGACGACGCCTGCGCGACGGCGTAGATGTCGATGCCGGTCGCCGACATCGCGAGGGTCATCATGAAGGGCACCCACATCACCCACCACGGCAGGCCCACGCACATACCGCCGAGCAGATAGGCTCTGCGCAGTCGCGCCAGCCTGCGCTGCAGTTCGAGCACCGGCGCGGCGTGATCGATGCGGGCGATGCCGGCGCAGACGACGCCGGCGGCGATGATGGTCGCGACGCCGTAGGCGTGCACGACGAGGCCGGCGAGCAGCAGATGCAGCGTATCGCGGTGCGAGGCCCATACGTCGACGCCGATCAGCACCATCCAGACGCCGAACAGGATCTGGATGATCTGCCCCCAGAACAGCGGGCGCAGGCGGGAGCGGATCCTGCCGACCTTGCGTTCGTGCAGCGCTTCGAGCTGGATCCTGTTCTGCAGCGTCAGCCGCGCGTCGAGGGTTTTCCAGGCTTGCTTGAGTTCGTCGAGTTCCATGGGAATGTCCATTGCAGGGGGTGCCTCGCAGAGCGGCCTTGTAGGGGGAGGTCAGGAAGGATCGATATCCGCGAGTTGTTCGCGGATGCGTTGTTTGAGCCGGTTGAGCTTGGTGGAGACGTTGCTTTCGGTGATGCCCAGCACGTCGGCGATCTCGCGCTGGGTGCGTTCTTCCAGCCACAGCAGCAACAGCGCGCGGTCCAGCGGCGGCTGGCGATCGATCACCGCGTGCAGCGCGCGGATGCGCTGGTCGCTTTCGTGCCGTGCGGTGCCGTCGTCGACCGAGAGCCCGTCCTGGTGCTCGTCATGCCGGTCGTCCAGCGGCACGTCGCGCGCGCGTCCGCCGGCGGTGCGGACGTGCGAGATCGCCACGTTCAGCGCGATCCGGTACATCCAGGTGGAGAACGGCCGCGCCGGGTCGTAGCCGTGAAACGCGCGCCACAACTGCGCGGCGATCTCCTGCGCGAGATCCTGGCGATCCTCGGCGTGCCGGCAGTAGGTGTTCGCCACCTTGAACACGATGCCGCGATGCGTATCGAGCAGGGCGGCGAAGCGGGCGCGGGGCGCATCCATGGGGGTGTCGGTGGCGATCACGGCGGCGGGTCTTGTCGAGGATGCTCACATGATTCGCGGCGGGGCGGGAAACCTCACACCGGGCGGTTAAAATGCGCCGATGCCTGCCGAATCCGATCTCCGCCATGGCCGCTGACCGCGGCGACGCCGCGCTCGAAGTCCTGTTCCTGCCCTTCGCCACGGGCGCGCTGGCGTGGCCGCGCGCCGGGGACGTGCCGTTCCTGCGCGCGCGCGACGGCTGGCCGCTGCGCGAAGCGGCGCGCCCCGGATTGATCTGCGAACAGAGCTTCAGGCCGGAGGCCGATGCGCTGGCGCGCTCCGGCTGGCGCGTGCGCGATGCCGAAGCGGTTGATGCCGAATCAGGCGATGACGCGGCGTCGCATCCGCTGGTGCTGCTGTTGCCGCCGCGGCAGCGCGATGAAGCGCGCGCGCTGTTCGCCCGCGCGGTCGCGTCCTGCGCGCCCGGTGGCGTCGTGGTTGCCTGCATGCCGAACGACGAAGGCGCGAAATCCGGCGAAGCCGATCTGAAGGCGCTCGCGGGCCTGTCCGGCAGCCTGTCGAAGCACCACTGCCGCGTGTTCTGGGCGACGGTCGACGCGTCGAGTACCGACGCGGCGCGGCTCGCCGAATGGTCGACGCTGGATGCGCCGCGCCCGATCCTCGACGGACGGTTCGTCAGTCGTCCCGGCGTCTTCGCCTGGGATCGCATCGACGCGGCGTCCGCACTGCTCGCCGCGCATCTGCCCGACGATCTGCACGGCCGTGCCGCGGACCTGGGCTGCGGTTACGGCTATCTCTCGGTCGAACTGCTGCGGCGTTGCCCCGGCATCGTGTCGCTGGATCTGTACGAGGCCGAAGCGCGCGCGCTGGCGCTGGCGAAGCGCAATCTCGACGCCTTCGCCGCGCGTCTGCCGCTCGGCTTCCACTGGCACGATGTCGCCACCGGCCTGCCGCAGCGCTACGACGTCATCGTGACCAATCCGCCGTTCCACGCGCAGGGCCGCGCGGAGCGCCCGGATATCGGCCGCGCGTTCATCGCCGCCGCGGCCGATGCGCTGCATCCGGGCGGCCGCCTGTGGCTGGTCGCGAACCGCCATCTGCCCTACGAGCAGGTGCTGGATGCGCGCTTCCGCACCGTGCGCACGGTCGCGCAGGCGAACGGCTTCAAGATCATCGAGGCGGTGAACGCATGAGGCTGAAATCATGAGGATGAGATCATGGTGGTGAAACATGACGATGAAATCGTGATGGTGAAATCGTGAAACTGCTCAGACTCATCGCCAACCTCGGCTACGGCAGCCGCAAGCAGGTGACCGCGCTGTTCCGCGAAGGCCGCATCACCGACGCCGACGGCGAGGTGCTGTACGCCGACGACGAACTCGGCGTGCACGCCACCCACGACGCCGTGCGCGTCGACGGCGAGCCGCTGGACCCGGCGCCGGGCCTGCTGCTGATGCTGCACAAGCCCGCGGGCTATACCTGCTCGACCAAGGACCAGGGACGGTTGATCTACGACCTGCTGCCGCCGCGTTTCCGCCTGCGCGATCCGGTGCTGTCGACGGTGGGCCGGCTTGATCGCGAGACCAGCGGCCTGCTGCTGCTGACCGACGACGGTGCGCTGCTGCACCGGATCATTTCGCCGAAAGCGGAAATCCCCAAGGTCTACGAGGCGACGCTGGCGCGACCGCTGCGCGGCGACGAGGCGGCGCTGTTCGCCAGCGGCACGCTGATGCTCGAATCCGAACAGAAACCGCTGCTGCCAGCGGAACTCGAGACGCTCGATCCGCAGCGCGTGCGGCTGACCCTGCACGAAGGCCGCTATCACCAGGTGCGGCGGATGTTCGCGGCGGTCGGCAATCACGTCGACGCATTGCATCGGCCGCAGGTCGGCGGTCTGTCCCTCGACGCGCTGGCCGAAGGGCAGTGGCGGATCCTCGGTGACGCGGATCGCGCAGCGCTGTTTTCGGGCGCGGCCGAATGAGTCGCATCGATTTCATGCCGCAGGCCGTGCTGTTCGACATGGACGGCCTGATGCTCGACAGCGAACGCGCGATCATCGACTGCTGGCGCGAGGCGGCGCGGGAACTGGCGCTGGAGGTCGACGACCGCCTGTGGTTCGACATGATCGGCATGCACGAAAAGGACTACGTGCCGATGATGCTGCGCACGATGACCGAGCAGCAGGTCCACGCACTGCGCGAAGCGTGTCATGTGCGATACCACCGGCGGATCGATGCGGGCATGCCGCTGCAGCCGCATGTGCTCGATGTGCTCGGCGATCTGCAGGGTCGCGGCGTGCCCCGCGCGGTGGTGACTTCGACGCAGCGCGAACGCGCGCACCTCAAACTGCGGACCAGCCGCATCGCGTCCTTCTTCGAGATCGTGATCACCGGCAGCGACGTGATCGAACCCAAGCCGGCGCCGGAAGGCTATCTCAAGGCCGCGGCCGCGCTCGGCGTCGATCCGGCGCGCTGCGTGGTGTTCGAGGATTCGGCGTTCGGTGTGCGTGCGGCGCTGGCCGCCGGCATGACCCCGATCCAGGTGCCGGACCTCATCGCGCCCGATGCGGACACGCGCGCGCTGGGCCACCGTATCGCGACGGATCTGGCGGAAGCGTATGCGTTGTTGCCACGCGCTGATGCTGCCATGACGGCATAGGGTGCGCCTCGGCGCAGCGCTCGGATCACGCCGCGAACACGGCCGGTGCGCCGAGGCGCACCCTATGAAAGGCGCTTTTCGTCGTCGAGCAGCCGGCGCAGGCCGTCCAGGCCCAGCGTTTCCATTGTCTCCAGATTGCGCTGCACGATCGCATCCGGATCGGGATACGCGGCGACGGCGCGGTCGAGACTGTCCTCGCGCAGCAGATGCAGGGTCGGGTAGGGCGCGCGATTGGTGCCGTTGCCCGGGTCGTCGGGATCGCTGTCGGCGAACTGGTATTGCGGATGGAAACTCGCCACCTGCAGCACGCCGTCGAGTTCGAGCGCCTCGATCAGCGCATCGACGCGATCGAGGAAATCGTTGTAGTCGAGGAAGTCGGTCAGCGCCCGCGGATGCACCAGCAGGGTGGTGTCGATCTCGTCCGCCGGCGTATCGCGCAGGCGCAGCAGCTCTTCGGCGAGTTCTTCCAACAGATCGTCTTCGAGTTCGGCGTCGCTGAGCACGAAGCGCACCTGTCGCTTGACGTACACCGCCTTCGCGAACGGGCAGAGATTCAGCCCGATCACCGCGCGCTCCAGCCAGCGGCGGGTGGCGGCGAGTTCCGCGGGCTCCGATGCCTGGTCGACCGAGTCGTGCATCGCGCTCAATCGCGGAAGTTGTCGAACTGCAGCGGCCGTTCGAACTCCATGCCGCGGAGCAGGGCGATGGCGGCCTGCAGGTCGTCGCGCTTCTTGCCGTTGACGCGGAGCTTGTCGCCGTTGATCTGCGAATCGACCTTGAGCTTGGCGTCCTTCAGCGCGGCCTGGATCTTCTTCGCCAGTTCGCGTTCGATGCCCTGCTTGACGGTGACCTTCTGGCGGCTGCCGGCGAGATTGGTTTCGACATCGCCGAAGTCCAGGCAGCGGGCGTCGATGCTGCGGGCGATCAGGCGCGCGCGCAGGATGTCGGTCATCTGCTTGAGCTGGAATTCGCTGGGCGCCGACTGCGTGACCAGGGTGTCTTCGAGCACGAATTTCGCGTCCACGCCCTTGAAGTCGAAGCGGGTGGACAGTTCGCGGTTGGCCTGGTCGACGGCGTTGGTCAGCTCGTGGATGTCGACTTCGGACACGATATCGAAAGAGGGCATGGCGGCGGCACGTGGGACGGGGCGCACAGGTTAACCGATCGTGTTCGGCGATCGTGTCCGTTGATCGTGCGCGGATCGCGGCGCGGATCGCGTCCCGCCATCCCGCATCGGGAGGGCGGGCAACGCGACCGGTCGCGCCTCAGATCTTCACCAGTTCCACCCGGCGGTTCTTCGCGCGGCCGTCTTCGCTGGCGTTGTCGGCCAGCGGTTTGTCCTGGCCGAAGCCCTTGGACTGCAGGCGCGCCGGATCGATGCCGAGGCCGACCAGTGCGCCGAGCACGCTGCGGGCGCGGGCGGCGGAGAGGGTCTGGTTGTGATCGGGCGCACCGGTGTTGTCGGTGTGGCCCTCGATCGACAGCTTCAGCGCCGGATCGGACTGCAGCAGTTTGTCGATCTCGGCGAGGATCGGCTGCGCGTCGGGACGCAGGGTGGCCTTGTCCACGTCGAAGTTGATGTAGAGCGCGACCCGGCCGTTCTTGTCGATCGCCTGCTTCATCGCCGCGGCGTCGAGGAAGCCGAGCGACTGCTTCATGCCTTCGCGCTCCAGCACGACCACGTAGCCGTGCAGCGGGAACGCGCCGGTGCTGACATCGATCCACCATTCCTTGCCGCCCTGGCGGATCAGATAGATGTCGTGCGGCGCATCGGGGTTCATCGGTGCGGCGTAATTCGTCTTCTCCAGCGCGTCGCGACCGCCGGCGGCGTCCATCACCGCGTAGGTGTACTGGCTCGTGTTGATCTTCTTTCCGCCCAGGGCCTGGATCGCGTTCTCGTAGTTGCGGCGGAATTCGATGTCGGAATACTTGCGCGCGCCGCCGTCGAGATTGAAGCGGTCGTGGAAGATCCGGCCTTCGACCGCCACGGCCTTGTCGCCGGCGATGAAGAAGTGACGATCGAAGTTCACCAGCTTGTCCTTCTCGTCGAAGGTGCTGTCCAGCCCGTCCGGCGACTTGAAGAACGGGAACGGCGGCAGCGACGCGGTGCTGTCCGGCACGCTGGCGGGATCGAATTCGGCGGGTGCGGCCGGGGTGTCGGTCGTCGGGGCCGGTGCGGCCGGGGCGGGTGTCGCCGCAGTTGCCGGTGCAGGTGCGGGCGTGTCCGCGGGGGCGTCGCGCTGGCAGGCGGACAGCCACAGGACGCCCATCAGCAGGCAGGCGAGGGGCAACGTACGGGTAACGACTGGCATCACGGCAGCACTCCGGGTCAGGTCGGGCGGACGGAGTGTAAAACGCCGGAAACGCCCGCGTCGGGTCAGGCGGCAGGTCCGGCGGGACTCGGTGTCCCGCGCGCACGGCTGGCCGGCGCTGGCCGCAACCGGCATCCTAGCCGGATGTCCCCGCATGCCCCCATCGGCCGCCGCTCCTGGCGAGCGGCCCTGCTGATGCTCGCCGCCGTCCTCTTCTTTTCGTTGATGGACGCGGGCCTGAAGACGCTGTCGGCCCACTATCCGCCGTTCCAGGTCGCGGCGTTGCGCGGTGCGTCCTCGCTGCCGTTCGTGCTGGTCTGGGCGCTGGCCACGGTCGGGCCGATGCGGCTGCTGCGGGTGCGCTGGCCGCTGCACCTGATGCGCGGCGTGATGGGCGTGCTGATGATGGCCGCCTTCGTCTACGCCCTGCGCACGCTGCCGTTGTCGACCGCCTACACCATCTTCTTCGTCGCGCCGCTGCTGATCACCGCGTTGTCGGTGCCGGTGCTGGGCGAGAAGGTCGGCCCGCGACGCTGGATCGCGATCGCGATCGGTTTCGTCGGGGTGCTGGTGGTGCTGCGGCCCACGGGCGAGGGCGTGATGACCCTCGCCGGGCTGGCGGTGCTGCTGTCGGCCCTGGGGTATTCGGTGTCGGCGATCACCGTGCGGGTGCTGGCGCGCACCGACAGCACTCAGGCGATGGTGGTCTGGCTGCTGGCCTGCATCGCGCTCGGCGCGGGGGCGCTGGCCCTGCCGGACTGGCGCCCGGTGGCCGCTGCGGATGCCTGGCTGATCGCCGGGGTCGGCGTCGCCGGCGCGCTCGGCCAGTACACCGTGACCGAGGCCTTCCGCCACGGCGAGGCGTCCTCGATCGCGCCGCTCGAATACACCGCGCTGCTCTGGGGCCTGATCCTGGATTTCAGCCTGTGGCACGTCCTCCCCGACGGCGTCACCTGGGTGGGCGCGGCGATCATCGTGCTCAGCGGCCTGTACCTGCTGCACCGCGAGCGCGTGCACATGGAGGCGGAGCGGCCCTGAGCCTGCCGCCGCCGCGGCTGTCCGCCGCGGTGTCCGTCCTGCGTATGGCTTTGGGTGTCGGTCATCGACTTCATCCAACCTCCGGAGCCCCGTCCCATGCAGCGCAAGCACATCCTCGGCCTGGCCATCGCCGTCGCCGCCATCGCTTCCATGACCGCCTATGCCCAGCGCGGTCTGTTCACCCGCGACGACGCCATCCGCGGTGTGTCCGCGGATGTCCAGAACTACTCTGGCCTGCAGCGTACCCGAGGTAAGGTCGCCCGCCTGCCGGCGGCCGCGTCCGCCCCGATCACCGCCAAGCTCGCGCCGCCGATCTATCCGGTCACCGAGGCCGAGGTCTACGACGTCGACAGCTTCGGGCGCAACGTGCGTTGGCTGGGCATCGCCAGCGCCTTCATCAATGTGCAGAGCGGCTGCCCGAAGCCGACCAGCCCCGACGAATACTGTCAGGAGCTCAACCCCGCGGTCGGTGCGTCGACGAGCTTCGCCTTCAACGATGCCGCGCGGATCGTGCTGCCGAAGTACGCCAGCAATTCGATCCTCTGCTACTGGTTCTCGCCGGTGCTGAGCTACACGTGGCAGAACCCGACCGCGTCGCGCGTGATCGGACGCCTCTCCTACAACCCGACGCTCACCATCGAGAATCCGGTGCTGGCCGATCCGTCGCTGATCGATCCGACCACCGGCGCGCCGTTCGGCGGCCAACTGATGACCAGCATGAC
Organism: Lysobacter hankyongensis; assembly: GCF_039543145.1. NCBI lineage: Bacteria > Pseudomonadati > Pseudomonadota > Gammaproteobacteria > Lysobacterales > Lysobacteraceae > Lysobacter > Lysobacter hankyongensis. The sequence goes on from NZ_BAABJE010000002.1 coordinate 294,027, forward strand.
GTCGAGCGAACGCTTCCAGGAATCGCTCGAACCCGGCGTGACCCTGATGGAGCGCACCCGCGATTCAACCGTCTGCATGGCCGGCTTCATCAGCCACAAGTCGCTGATCCAGAACTACGGCCTGACCCCGTCGCAGGCGGACGACTTCTTCGCCAGCCCGACCACCGTTCGTCTGAACGTGACCGGCAGCGTGCAATACGTCAGCACGGCGTCGTTCGTGTTCGGCCTGCGGGTGATGGGCGACTGATCCGCCACGCCGTCCGGGCGGAGCGCTGTCCGCTCCGCCCGGGGGCCTGCGTTGTGTTCCGGTACGTGTCGTCCGTCCCGCCAACCTCCGGAGCGCATCACCATGCAACGCAAGCATTTCCTCGGCCTCGGCATCGCCGCGGCCCTCGTGTCCGTCGGCGTCTACGCCCAGCAGGGCGGTCTGTCGAAACACGATGTCATCGAAGCCGTTTCTCCCGATCTGCCCACCCGCCAACACGCGCAGCATCCGCTGCAGACGGTCCGCAGCCTGTCGGTCGCCAAGGCCGGCGCCGCGAAGGCCGCGCGTGCGCCCAGCGAAGAGGACGTCTACGACGTCGATTCCTTCAAGCGCAACGTCGTCTGGCTGGGTCTGGCCAGCGCCTTCATCAATCTCAGTGACACCTGCCCGAGCGACCCGACCAATCCGGACGAACTGTGCCAGGTGCTGGCGCCGGCGCCGGCGTTCACGCCCTTCACGTTCGACGATGCCGCGCACATCACGTTGCCGGGCAAGTCCGCGAACTCGCTGCTGTGCTACTGGTTCTCGCCGGTGCTCAACGTCAACTACGTCAACAGCGGCGCCACGCCGACCTACGGCCGCCTGCGCTACACGCCGACGCTGACCATCGAGAATCCGGTGCTGGACGATCCGGCGCTGATCGACCCGACCACCGGCGCACCGTTCGGCGGCCAGTTCATGACCAGCATGACCGCGAGCGAAAGTTTCGTGGTGCCGCTGGACGTGGGCGTGAACTTCACCGAGCGCACCCGCGACTCGGCGGTGTGCATGGCCGGTTTCGTCTCGAAGAAGGCGCTGATCGAAAGCTATGGCCTGACCGAATCGCAGGCCAAGGAGTTCTTCAAACAGCCGACCACGATCCGCCTCAACGTCACCGGCTCTGCCCAGAACGTCGGTTTCGCTTCGATGGTCTTCGGACTGCGCGTGGTGGGCGACGAGCGCTGAGTGCCCGTTCGGACCCGCGCGACCCCGCGAAGCCCGGCCCCGCGCCGGGCTTCGCCTTTGGCGGACGCCGAAGACGGGTGCGACCGCGCGCTGCGCCGCATCGTGACCCCGCAGGCGTCCCGGTGTAGCGTCGACAGGCCCGGATCGACGACCTGCATGGCGTCGGAATCCGGCCATCCGTTCCGTCGAAGGCGTTCGAAATGGTCACCAGCACCGCCACCACCGTCGATGCCTATCTCGCCGCGCTGCCGCCCGAACGCCGCGAGGTGGCGGCGGCGCTGCGCGCGCTGATCCGCCGGCATCTGCCCGAAGGCTATGCCGAAGCCATGACCTGGGGCATGCCGACCTACGAGGTCCCGCTGGACCGCTATCCCGACACCTACAACGGGAAGCCGCTGGCCTACGTCGGCTTCGCCGCGCAGAAGAACAACTACGCGCTGTATCTGATGTGCGTGTATTCGGACAGCGCGCAGGAACGCGCGCTGCGCGAGGCCGCGGCGGCGATGGGCACGACGCTGGACATGGGCAAATCCTGCTTGCGTTTCCGCGCGCTCGACCGTCTGCCGCTCGATGCCATCGGCACGCTGATCGCCAGTCATCCGGTCGACGAGTACATCGCGCTGTACGAAGCGTCGCGCGCGACCAGCGGATCCGCTGGCGCCGCGAAAAACACGGCGGCGAAAACACCGGCGGCGAAGAACGTCGCGAAGAAGACGGCCGCCAGCAAGCCGGCCGCGAAGAAGACGCCTGCCGCGGCGAAGCCGCAGGCCAGGGCGAAGGCCGTGCCCAAGCGCGGATGACGCGCCCGTGCCGAAGGCGCGCGTCGCCGTTCGCCGGCGTATGGCGACGCAGGGCGCCGACGTGTGAATACGTTTTCGCCTGCCGGGCGCGCGCGCATGCGCGCTCGGGGGTGTCGCCGTGGTTGGCGCGGGGCGCATCCCCGGCCACAATAGCCCGATCCTTTCGCCCCCCGGCGCAGGCACGACCACAAGGCCCGCACATGACAGTTCTGAAGGAAGCCCGCGTTCCCGACATCGGCGATTTCACCGACATTCCGGTGATCGAAATCCTGGTGGCCGTCGGCGATGCCGTCGCCCGCGACCAGAGTCTGGTGACGCTGGAATCGGACAAGGCGACCATGGAAGTGCCGGCGCCGTTCGCAGGCATCGTCCGCGAACTGAAGGTCAAGCTCGGCGACAATCTGTCCGAGGGCAGCGTGGTCGCGATCATCGAACCGAGCGATGCCGAACCGGCCGCCGCCGCCGCACCTGCGCCCGCTGCGCCGCCGAAACCCGAGGCGCCCGCGCCGGCCGTGGCTGCACCTGCACCTGTGGCTTCCGCGCCTGCACCGGCCGCCGCACCTGCAACCGCTGCACCGATGGGTGCCGGTCTGCCGCCGGTCCGCTTCGAGGCCGACGCCGTGCTGCCGGACAAGGTGCCCTACGCCAGCCCCGCGGTGCGCCTGTTCGCCCGCGAACTCGGCGTGGACCTGTCGCGCGTGACCGGTACCGCCCGCGCCGGCCGGATCAGCCGCGAAGATGTGCAGAACTTCGTCAAGGCCGCGATGCAGGGCGGCGCCACGGGCGCCGCGCCCGCGCCCGCCGGTGGCGGCGGTGGCCTCAATCTGTTGCCGTGGCCGAAGGTCGACTTCTCGAAGTTCGGCGAGATCGAAGTCCGCGAACTGTCGCGGATCAAGAAGATTTCCGGCGCCAACCTCGCCCGCAACTGGGCGATGATCCCGCACGTCACCCAGCACGACGATGCCGACATCACCGATCTGGAAGCGCTGCGCGTCGCATTGAACAAAGAGAACGAGAAGGCGGGCATCAAGCTCACCATGCTCGCCTTCCTGATGAAGGCATCGGTCTCGGCCTTGAAGAAGTATCCCGACTTCAACGCATCCCTCGACACCGACGGCAATCTCGTCCTCAAGAAGTATTTCCACATCGGTTTCGCCGCAGACACGCCGAACGGCCTGGTCGTGCCGGTGGTGCGCGATGTCGACAAAAAGGGCGTGATCGAGATCGCGCAGGAAACCGGCGAACTGGCGAAGAAGGCGCGCGACGGCAAGCTCGGCCCGGCCGAGATGAGCGGCGGTTGTTTCTCGATCAGTTCGCTCGGCGGCATCGGCGGCACCGGCTTCACGCCGATCGTCAACGCGCCGGAAGTCGCGATCCTCGGCGTCTCGAAATCGGCGATCAAGCCGGTGTGGGACGGCCAGCAGTTCGCGCCGCGCCTGATCCTGCCGCTGTCGCTGTCCTACGATCATCGCGTGATCGACGGCGCCGCCGCCGCGCGCTTCACCGCATATCTCGGCCAGGTCCTGGCCGACATGCGCCGCGTGCTGCTGTGACCGGGGAACGATGATGACGACGACGGTTGAAGTGAAGGTCCCCGACATCGGCGACTTCGAAGGCATCCCGGTGATCGAGATCCTGGTCCAGCCCGGCGACACCGTGGCGAAGGACCAGGGCCTGGTCACGCTCGAATCCGACAAGGCGACGATGGAAGTGCCGTCGTCCGCCGCGGGCGTGGTGAAGGAACTGAAGGTGAAGGTCGGCGACAACGTGTCCGAGGGCAGCGTGATCGCGATCCTCGAGAGCGCCGACAGCACCGCCATTGTAGGGGGGGCTTCAGCCCCGAGCCCTGCCGCACCGCCCCCGACATCCGCACCGACCCCTGCACCTGCAGCGCCCTCTGTCGCGACGCCCGCACCCACGGCCGCCGCATCCAGCGGCCGCAAGGCCGACATCGAATGCCGCATGCTGGTGCTCGGCGCCGGCCCCGGCGGCTACACCGCCGCGTTCCGCAGCGCCGACCTCGGGCTCGACACCGTGCTGGTCGAGCGCTACGCCGCGCTCGGTGGCGTCTGCCTCAACGTCGGCTGCATTCCATCGAAGGCGCTGCTGCACGCCGCCAACGTCATCGACGAAGCCGCGCATGCGAAGGATTACGGCATCGATTTCGGCGCACCGAAGATCTCGCTCGACACCCTGCGCGGCTACAAGGAAAAAGTCGTCGGTCAGCTCACCAAGGGCCTGAGCGGCATGGCGAAGCAGCGCAAGGTGCGGGTGGTGCAGGGCGCCGGCCGGTTCGTGTCCCCGAACGAGATCGAAGTCGCCGGCGACGCCGGCACCCGGCTCGTCCGCTTCGAGCAATGCATCATCGCCGCCGGTTCGCAGCCGGTGAAGCTGCCGGCGTTTCCATGGGTCAATGGGGATGTTGGCGATCCGCGGGTGATGGATTCCACCGACGCGCTCGAACTCAAGGACATTCCGAAGACCTTGCTGGTCGTCGGCGGCGGCATCATCGGCCTCGAAATGGCGACGGTGTATCGCGCGCTCGGCAGCACGGTGACCGTGGTCGAGTTCATGGATCAGATCATGCCCGGCGCCGACACCGATCTGATCAAGCCGCTCGCTGACCGCCTCAAGAAGCAGGGTGTGGCGATCCATCTGAAAACCAAAGTCGTCGAGGCCAAGGCGACGAAGGCCGGCATCGTCTGCGGCTTCGATGGCGCCAGCATTCCGGCCAACGACACCTACGACCGCGTGCTGGTCGCCGTGGGCCGCGCGCCGAACGGAAAGAAGATCGACGCCGACAAGGCTGGCGTCGCCGTGACCGAGCGCGGCTTCATCGAGGTCGACCGGCAGATGCGCACCAACGTGCCGCACATCTTCGCCATCGGCGACATCATCGGCCAGCCGATGCTCGCGCACAAAGCCACCCACGAGGGCAAGCTCGCGGCGGAAGTCGCGGCCGGCGAAAAGAAGGAATGGGTCGCGCGGGTGATCCCGTCGGTGGCCTACACCGACCCGGAAATCGCCTGGGTCGGCGTCACCGAGACCGAGGCGAAGGCCAAGGGCCTGAAGATCGGCGTCGGCAAATTCCCGTGGGCCGCTTCGGGCCGCGCCATCGGCATCGGCCGCACCGAAGGCTTCACGAAACTCGTTTTCGACGAGGCCAGCCATCGCATCATCGGCGCCGGCATCGTCGGCGTGCATGCCGGCGACCTGATCGCCGAAGTCGCGTTGGCGATCGAGATGGGCTGCGAGGTCGCCGACATCGGCCACACGATCCATCCGCATCCCACGCTCAGCGAGTCGGTGGGCATGGCGGCGGAAGTCTTCGACGGCACGATCACCGATCTCTACATCCCGAAGAAGAAATGATCGAGATCTTCGGTAGAAGGGCTGGTCAGGCCGCTCTACCGGCATTGCCATGAAAACCCTCGGCCTCATCGGCGGCATGAGCTGGGAATCGACGATTCCCTACTACCGCATCGTCAACGAACGCATGCGCGCGCGCCTCGGCGGCCTGCATTCGGCGAAGCTGGTGCTGCACAGCGTCGACTTCGCGGAGATCGAAGCGATGCAGCATCGCGGCGAATGGGAGATGGCGGGCGCCGTGCTCGCGGAGGCGGCGCGCGGGCTCCAGGCCGCCGGCGCCGAGGCCATCGTGATCTGCACCAACACCATGCACCTCGTCGCGCCGCAGGTGCAGGCGGCGGTCGATCTGCCGCTGCTGCACATCGCCGACGCCACCGCCGCACGCATCCGCGCGGCTGGGCTGACGCGGGTCGCGCTGCTCGGCACCCGCTTCACGATGGAGCAGGCGTTCTATCGCGATCGCATCGCGGCGGCCGGGATCGAAGTGCTCACGCCCGATGCGGCGCAACGCGACCGCGTGCATCGGGTCATCTACGACGAACTGTGCCTGGGCCGGATCCTCGACGCTTCGCGCGACGACTACAGGGCGATCATCGCCGACCTCGTCGGCCGCGGCGCCCAGGGCGTGATTCTCGGCTGCACCGAGATCGGCCTGCTGGTCGGCGCGGGCGACGCCAGCGTGCCGCTGTTCGATACCGCCCGCATCCACGCCGAGGCCGCGGCGGACTGGGCGCTGGCCGGCTGAGGCGGCGGGCGACGCCCGCAAAGACGAAGCCCCGGCTTGGGACCGGGGCTCCGGAGCCTGCGCGTCGCCGAGGGACGACGGGAAATCGCAGGTCGCCAGCGAAGGACAGGTGCCGCGGCAGGAAGTTCCCGCAAGCCGCAGGACCGTTCAGACCTGCAGCGGTGGCGGGACGGCGGGTCGTCGGGCCTCGATCCGTTTCCATACTTTCTCGTGGAAGTGGAAAACGACGGTATTGCAGGCGGGTTCGACCAGGGCCAGCGCCCCGCCGACCCACGGGTTACCGGTCATCGCGTAGCCCACACCGAAGGCCACGCCCACGTGCAGGCCGGCGAAACTGAGGGTCTTGGCCACGTCGGGTTTCCGAGAGCAGGGGAGACCAGCCTCGGGCCAGTCGGGGCAATGGTCAAATCGATTGTTACGGAAATAACGATTGATCAAGACTATCGATCAGGCTCCCGGTTTCAGACCTTCGTCGGTTGCCCCGGAAAACGGCCGGCTGCTATACTTTTGCGGCTTCGCGGAGTGGTTTTCGATGTGCGTCAGGCATCGAACCGGTCCGCCGCTTCTGCCAACTCCCCGGGTGCCGCGTGCTGAATTCTGTCGCTGCGGGCCGTCGGCTGGCGCGACGCACGGTGCTGTTCCAGGCCGTGGCCACGTTGCTCGCCGCCGTGGTCTGCCTGTCGTTCGGACGTCCGGCCGCGCTCGGCGCGCTGGTCGGAGGCGCCGCGATGACCCTCGGCAGCGCCCTGGCCGCCTGGGGGGCGTTCTCGGGCGGGGTGGTCGGCGCCGAAATGGCGTTCGGCCGGCTGCTGGTGGGGCTGGCGGCGAAGTGGATCGTGGTGGCCGCGGGGCTCTTCTTCGCGATCGCCGTCTGGAAATTGCCGGCCCTGCCGGCGCTCGCCGGCGCGGCCGTGGCCGCGGCGGGGTTGTTGTTCTCCGCGAGAGGCGGGTTGCGCCGAGACTGAGCGCGACCGGATCGTGCGGACGCTTGACCAGATAGTTTGACCGGATCGTCGACCGGGCCGTTAGGCCGGTCTGTTTCGAATCGATCGCCGCGAACACCGTCGCGGCGCAACCGTGGACCTGAGGGCGACAGCGTGAGTGCTGAACAAAGCAGTGGCGGACTGACCGAATACATCGTCCATCACCTGACCCACAACACGACCCAGGTGGCGGGGCAGACCTTCCATCTCGACTCGTGGGTCATCTCGCTGACGCTCGGTCTGCTGGCCTGCTTCCTGCTGTGGAGCCAGGCGCGCAAGGCGACGTCCGGCGTGCCCTCCAAGGGCCAGGCCTTCGTCGAGCTGGTGGTGGAATTCGTCGATGGCCAGGTCAAGGACGCCTTCCACGGCGATCGCCGTTTCATCGCGCCGCTGGCGCTGACCATCTTCGTCTGGGTCGTGTTCATGAACACGATGGACCTGGTGCCGCTGGATCTGCCGATGGCGCTGGTCACGTGGGTCGCCGGCGCGGAGACCGCGCACCACACCTATCTGCGCGTGGTCCCGACCGCCGACATCAACACCACGTTCGGCATGTCGATCACGGTCTTCCTGCTGATCATCTTCTACTCGATCAAGGCCAAGGGCGGCTGGGGCTTCACCAAGGAGCTCTTCACCGCGCCCTTCCATGGTCACGGCATCATGGCCGTCGTCCTGGCCCCGTTCAATCTCTTCCTGAATCTCGTCGAATACCTGTCCAAGCCGGTCAGCCTGGGCATGCGACTGTTCGGCAACATGTACGCGGGCGAGCTGCTGTTCATGCTCATCGCCGGCCTGTTCGCGTCGTGGGTCACCTTCGTGCCGGGCGTGTTCGTGCATGCCGGCTGGGCGATCTTCCACATCCTGATCATCCTGCTGCAGGCCTTCATCTTCATGGTGCTCACCGTCGTCTATCTGGCGATGGCGCACGAGCACCACTGAGTTTCCGCTTCAACCATCCCCGCTTCACACAGCCATTTCCATCCATCCATCTCGTTCAATCCGGAGTTCATCATGGAATTCATCGCCAACGTCCAAGGCCTCACCGCCGTCGCCATCGGCCTGATCGTCGGTCTCGGCGCCCTCGGCGCTGCGCTCGGCATCGGCATCATGGGTTCGAAGTTTCTCGAATCCGCCGCCCGTCAGCCGGAACTGGTTCCGATGCTGTCCGGTCGCATGTTCCTGCTGGCCGGCCTGATCGACGCCGCGTTCCTGATCGGCGTCGGCGTGGCGATGATGTTCGCCTTCGCGAACCCGCTGCTCGCCGCTCTCCAGCAGTAATCGGTACCGGCGCGGACCGTCCATACGGTCCGCGTCTCCGTTCGCGCATGCCGTGGCCCGAGGCCGCGGCGTGCGCCGATTCGCAGGACACGCATCCGCAGGGTACGTCATGAATCCGAATATCACCTTGCTGGGCCAGATGATCTCGTTCGCGATCCTCATCTGGTTCACCGTCAAGTTCATCTGGCCGCCGTTGATGAAGGCGATCGAGGAGCGTCAGCAGAAGATCGCTGAAGGCCTCGCCGCGGCCGACAACGCGCAGAAGAACCTCGCCCAGGCCGAAGAGAAGGTCAACGAGGAACTGAAGCTCGCGCGCACCAAGGCCAACGAGATCATCGAACAGGCCCACCAGCGTGCCAACCAGATCGTCGACCAGGCCAAGAACGACGCCGTCGCCGAAGCCGGTCGGCAGAAGGCGCTGGCCGAGGCCGAGATCGCCGCCGCCGCCAACCGCGCCAAGGAAGACCTGCGCAAGCAGGTGTCCGCCCTGGCCGTGTCGGGCGCCGAAAAGCTGCTCAAGCGCGAAATCGACGCCAACGCCCACAAGGCGCTGATCGACGAACTCGCCGCGCAGCTCTGACGGCACGACGGAGACTCCGATGAGCCAGGCTCTCACTCTCGCCCGCCCCTACGCCCGCGCCGCATTCGCGATCGCGCGCGAGGCCGGCGCCGCTGCGCAATGGTCCGGCGCGTTCGGCTTCGCCGCGCGCGTCGCCGCCGATCCGCGCGTGCAGTCGCTGCTCGGCCATCCCCAGCTCGGCCGCGGCGACGCGGTCATGCTGCTCTCGCCTGAAGGCGCTTCCGACGCGTTCGGCAATTTCCTCTCGGTGCTGGCGGAGAACCGCCGTCTCGCGCTGCTGCCGGAAATCGCCGGGCTGTTCGAGGAACTGCGTGCCGAGGCCGAGCGCATCGTCAAGGCCAGGGTCACGTCGGCGACGACGCTGCCCGCGACCGAACTCGACAGCATCAAGGCCGCGCTGAAGCGTCGCTTCGGCCGCGACGTCGAGATCGAGACCGCGGTCGACGAGAGTCTGATCGGCGGCGCGGTGATCGATGCCGGCGACGTGGTCATCGACGGCTCGCTGAAAAGCAAGCTCGCCCGCCTGCAGTCGGCCCTCGCCCACTGACGTGCCCGTCCAATAACACGCATTCAATTCATCGTCGGCGCTCGCGTCGGCACAAGGGAACCACCATGGCCAGCACCCAGCTCAACCCGTCCGAAATCAGCGAACTGATCAAGACCCGCATCGAAAAGGTCAAGCTCGCCGCCGAAGCGCGCAACGAAGGCACCGTGACCTCGGTGTCCGACGGCATCGTGCGCATCCACGGTCTCGCCGACGTGATGCAGGGCGAAATGATCGAGCTGCCGGGCGGCACCACCGCGCTGGCGCTCAACCTCGAGCGCGACTCGGTCGGCGCCGTGGTCCTCGGCGACTACGAGCACCTGCGCGAAGGCGACACCGCCAAGACCACCGGCCGTATCCTCGAAGTGCCGACCGGTCCGGAAATGCTCGGCCGCGTCGTGAACGCGCTGGGCGAAGCGATCGACGGCAAGGGCCCGATCGAAGCCAAGGTCAGCGCGCCGGTCGAAACCATCGCCCCGGGCGTGATCTGGCGCAAGTCGGTGTCGCAGCCGGTGCAGACCGGCTACAAGTCGGTCGACTCGATGATCCCGATCGGCCGCGGCCAGCGCGAGCTGATCATCGGCGACCGCCAGACCGGCAAGACCGCACTGGCGATCGACGCGATCATCAATCAGAAGAATTCCGGCATCAAGTGCATCTACGTGGCGATCGGTCAGAAGAACTCGACCATCGCCAACATCGTGCGCAAGCTCGAAGCCAACGGCGCGATGGCCTACACCACCGTGGTCGCCGCCTCGGCCTCCGAATCCGCCGCGATGCAGTACATCGCCGCCTACTCGGGCTGCACCATGGGCGAGTACTTCCGCGACCGCGGCGAAGACGCGCTGATCATCTACGACGATCTGTCGAAGCAGGCCGTGGCCTATCGCCAGATCTCGCTGCTGCTGCGTCGCCCGCCGGGCCGCGAAGCGTATCCGGGCGACGTGTTCTACCTGCACAGCCGCCTGCTCGAGCGCGCCGCGCGCGTGTCCGAGGACTACGTCGAGAAGTTCACCAACGGTGCGGTGAAGGGCAAGACCGGTTCGCTGACCGCGCTGCCGATCATCGAAACCCAGGCCGGCGACGTGTCGGCGTTCGTGCCGACGAACGTCATTTCCATCACCGACGGCCAGATCTTCCTCGAAACCGATCTGTTCAACGCCGGCATACGCCCGGCCGTGAACGCCGGCATCTCGGTGTCGCGCGTCGGTGGCGCCGCCCAGACCAAGATCATGAAGAAGCTGTCGGGCGGCATCCGCATCGCGCTCGCCCAGTACCGTGAGCTGGCCGCGTTCGCGCAGTTCGCCTCGGACCTCGATGAAGCCACCCGCAAGCAGCTGGAGCGCGGTCAGCGCGTGACCGAGCTGATGAAGCAGAAGCAGTACGCCCCGATGTCGGTCGCCGAGCAGTCGCTGTCGATCTACGCCGTGGACAAGGGCTACATGGACGAGGTGCCGGTCGCCAAGATCGGCGCGTTCGAAGACGCCCTGCATGCACACTTCTTCAACACCAAGGGCGACGTGCTGGCGAAGATCAACGAAACCGGCGACTGGAACGACGACCTCGAAGCGGCGTTCAAGGCCGGCATCGAAGAGTTCGTGAAGACCGGTTCCTGGTGATGTCGTAGGGCGGGCCCTGGCCCGCCTCCGGACGTGTCGTAATCGGTAACGGCGGGCTTGAGCCCGCCCTACGGGAAGAGAGAGATGGCAGGCGGCAGAGAAATCAAAACCAAGATCAAGTCGGTGCAGAACACCCGCAAGGTGACCCGCGCCCTCGAAATGGTCTCGGCTTCCAAGATCCGCAAGGCGCAGGACCGGATGAAGGCCTCGCGTCCGTACGCGCGCGCGATGAAGCAGGTCATCGGCCACCTCGCGCAGGCGAACTCCGAGTTCCACCATCCGTACCTGGTGGAACGCAAGGAGATCAAGCGCGTCGGCTACGTCATCGTCTCCTCCGACCGCGGCCTCGCCGGCGGCCTCAACAACAACCTGTTCCGCAAGCTGCTCGGCGACATCCGCAACTGGCAGCAGCAGGGCGTCGAGGTCGACGTGGTCACCATCGGCCAGAAGGCCACGGTGTTCTTCCGTCGCATCAAGGTCGGCATGCTGGCGTCGGTGACGCATCTGGGCGACACCCCGCACGTGGACCAGCTGGTCGGCGTGATCAAGGTGATGCTGGATGCGTACAGCAGCGGCCAGGTCGACAAGGTGTTCCTGGTCTACAACGACTTCGTGAACACCATGACCCAGCGCGCGGCGTTCGATCAGCTGCTGCCGCTGCCGCCGTCCGAGACCAGCGTCGCCCACCACGACTGGGACTACATCTACGAACCCGATGCGCAGACCGTGCTGGAGCACGTGCTCACGCGCTACATCGAGTCGCTGGTGTATCAGGCGGTGATGGAGAACGTGGCCTCCGAGCACGCCGCGCGCATGGTGGCGATGAAGGCCGCCAGCGACAACGCGACCAAGCTGATCGGCACCCTGAACCTCGTCTACAACAAGGCGCGCCAGGCGGCGATCACCCAGGAAATCTCCGAAATCGTCGGCGGCGCGGCGGCGGTCTAATCCAATCGCGGCAGGCGCGGCAACCGCTGCGCCGCCAGGCAGAATCTCAAAGTTCCAGAGGACACAGTCATGAGCAACCAGGGCAAGATCGTTCAGATCATCGGCGCCGTCGTCGACGTCGAATTCCCGCGCGAACACGTGCCGAAGGTGTACGACGCGCTGAAGGTGCAGAACACCGACATCACGCTCGAGGTGCAGCAGCAGCTCGGCGACGGCGTGGTGCGCACGATCGCCCTCGGTTCGACCGACGGCCTGAAGCGCAACCTGATCGCCGACAACACCGGCCGCGCGATCTCGGTGCCGGTCGGCATCGGCACCCTCGGCCGCATCATGGACGTGCTCGGCAACCCGATCGACGAAGCCGGCCCGGTCAAGGCCGACACCACGTGGGAAATCCACCGCGCGGCGCCGAGCTACGAAGACCAGGCCTCGACCACCGAACTGCTGGAAACCGGCATCAAGGTGATCGACCTGATGTGTCCGTTCGCCAAGGGCGGCAAGGTCGGCCTGTTCGGCGGCGCCGGCGTGGGCAAGACCGTGAACATGATGGAACTCATCAACAACATCGCGACCGAGCACTCGGGTCTGTCGGTGTTCGCCGGCGTGGGTGAGCGTACCCGCGAAGGCAACGACTTCTATCACGAAATGCAGGAATCCGGCGTCGTCAACGTCGAAGAGCACGCCAAGTCCAAGGTGGCGATGGTGTACGGCCAGATGAACGAGCCGCCGGGCAACCGTCTGCGCGTGGCGCTGACCGGCCTGACGATGGCCGAGTACTTCCGCGACGAAGGCCGCGACGTGCTGCTGTTCGTCGACAACATCTACCGCTACACCCTGGCCGGTACCGAAGTGTCGGCGCTGCTGGGCCGCATGCCGTCGGCGGTGGGCTACCAGCCCACGCTCGCCGAGGAAATGGGCGTGCTGCAGGAACGCATCACCTCGACCAAGACCGGTTCGATCACCTCGATCCAGGCCGTGTACGTGCCCGCGGACGACCTGACCGACCCGTCGCCGGCGACGACCTTCGCGCATCTCGACGCGACCGTCGTGCTGTCGCGAAACATCGCTTCGCTGGGCATCTATCCGGCCGTGGACCCGCTGGACTCGACCAGCCGCCAGCTCGATCCGAACGTGATCGGCAACGAGCACTACGAGACCGCGCGTCGCGTGCAGTCGACCCTGCAGAAGTACAAGGAGCTGAAGGACATCATCGCGATCCTCGGCATGGACGAACTGTCGGAAGACGACAAGCTGGCCGTGGCCCGCGCGCGCAAGATCGAGCGCTTCTTCTCGCAGCCGTTCACCGTGGCCGAAGTGTTCACCGGTTCGAAGGGCAAGTACGTGTCGCTGAAGGACACGATCCGCGGCTTCAAGATGATCTGCGACGGCGAGTGCGACCACCTGCCGGAACAGGCCTTCTACATGGTCGGCGGCATCGAGGAAGCGGTCGAGAAGGCGAAGAAGCTCGCCGCGTGATGTCGGGCGGGTCTTGACCCGCCATTGCGTGAAACAGAAGGCGGGTCAAGACCCGCCCTACGAGGAACCGGAACACCATGGCCACCATCCGTTGCGACATCGTCAGCGCCGAAGCCGAGATCTTCCACGGCGAAGCCACGCTGGTCGTCGCCACCGGCGAGCAGGGCGAACTCGGCATCGCGCCGCGCCACGCGCCGCTGATCACCCGCCTCAAGCCGGGCAAGGTCGTCGTCACCCTGGCGAACGGCGAAGTGCTCGACTTCGCGATCTCCGGCGGCATCCTCGAAGTGCAGCCGCAGGTCGTGACCGTGCTGGCCGACACCGCGGTGCGCGCGCAGGACATCGACGAAGCGGCGGTCCGCGCGGCGATGGAAGAAGCGCAGCGCGCGCTCGCCCACAAGGATCCGAAGATGAGCGCCGAGGAAGCCCAGTCGCAGCTGGCGATGAGTCTCGCCCAGCTCAGCGCGCTGGAGCGCCTGCGCAAGAACCTCAAGCACTGAGGTCTTCGCATCGCGATGCATCCGAAACGCCGGCGAAAGCCGGCGTTTTCGTTTGTGCTTCCGGTAGAGCGGCCTTCAGGCCGCGGCTTTTCCGTCAAGCACGACAGCGGCCTGAAGGCCGCTCTACCGGCAAGATCAGGCCTTGTAGACCCAATGCCGCGACAGCAGGAAGCCGAACACGCCGAGCAGGAGTTCCACCGCCGGCTTGGCCAGCCACGCCCACTGCAGGCCGAACACATCGTCGATGCCGCCCATCGCGACGGTGCTGAGGGTGGTGGTGCACAGCCACATCAGCACGAAGCGCCGCAACTGGGTGCCGCCGATGCGGGTGTCGTCGCCGGCGAAGGTGAACCGTCCGTTGAGCCAGAAACCGAGCATCGCGCCGCTGATGCGTCCGCAGATGTTGGCGACCTCCACCGCCAGACCGAGATGGCTGAGCAGCACCATCACGCCCCAGTCGACCAGCCACTGGACGCAGCCGATCATCAGATAGCGGCGTCCCTGACGCTGCAGGCTCACGGCGGCGTCTCCGTCGTCGTGATGGACGGGAGACGCCACAGTTCGATCCCGCCCAGCGCCTCCACCCGCGTCGCACCCGCGGCGGCGAGCGCAGCGCGCAGCGCGGGCGATGCGGTGTCGGCATTCACCAACACCCAGCGGATGCGTTCGCGTTCGAACAGCGCGGCCCAGCCCGCGCCGCTGGCATCGCCGTCGGCGATCTTCGCGTCGGCGTGCAGCGAGGGATCGTGCGGCGAGACGGTGCGGCCGCGACCGCCGAGCTCCGCGACCATGTTGCGCGCGGGATCGGTGGCGAGCACGAGTTCTTTGGCATTGTCGGGAATGCGCCGGATCAGCAGCCGTTCTGGGACGTAGGCCGACAACACCGCGCCGGCATCGCCGCCGCTGCGGATCGTGCGCTTTACCGCCGCCGCGTGATGCAGCCAGCTCGCATTCGCCTGGTACGCGAGGTTGAGTGCGCACAGCGTCGCGAACAGCCAGACGAATGCGCGTCGCCCGAGCGCGGCTTCGCTGCCGGCGACCAGCACCGCGAGCAGCAGCACGATGCCCGGCCAGGCATAGCGGGCGTATTGCATCGGCAGCAGCGGCAGCAACACGCAGGCGGTGACCGCAAGCAACAGCAGGCGACTGCCGGGCTGCGCGAGCCGCAGCAGCCACAGCCCGGCGAGCGCGATCAGGCTGAAGCCGAGACCGCCGTTCCAGCCTTCGACGTAGCGTGCGCTGAGGAAGGTCATGCGCCAGAGGATGTCGGCGCCGACGCCGGCGTGCCAGCGCGGGTCGTGGAACTGTTCGCGCGGGAAATACGGCGAGCCGAACACGTGGTTGAACATCGGCAGCACCGGGTTGCCGGTCGCCAGCCAGGCCTGCACGTGGCTCGACGCAATCAACAGGAGACCGGCGACCAGCGCGAGCGGCAGCCAGCGCCACGCCAGATGCGCGCGTTGCGTCCACAGCGCCCAGGCCAGCAGCGGCAGTGCGGCCATGCCATGCGCGAGCTTGAGCGCGAACAGTCCGGCGAACAGCACGGTGCCGGCGGCCAGCGCGCGCGGCGCGCCGGAAACGCCCGGCAGCGCGAGCGACATGGCGACGAAGGCGCAGAGCGCCGCGATCGACGCCAGCTCGGTCTGCAGGCCCGCGGCCATCCAGACCAGCGGCGGAAACGACGCGAACAGCGCGATCGCGGTCCAGCGTTCGAGGCCGCTCGCGCGCAGCGGCGTCAGCAACGCCCACAGCGCACCGGCGATCAGGACGATCCACAGCGCGTTGAGCGCGCCGTGCGCATCGCGGCGCGACAGCACGAAGGCGATGCCGTGCAGCGCATCGCCCGCCCATGGCGCGTACGACCACACCTGGTACTCCGCGTCCGGCGCGTAACGCGCGTGCAGCAGCAATTGCGTGGGCAGACCGAGGTGATAGCCGAGGTCGTCCGACTGCATCGTCGGCACCCAGCACGCCACCGAGGCGATGCCGAGCAGCAGCACCGCGACGGCGGCCGCACGCGGCGCCGCGGCGACCGCGGTGCGCCAGCCCGTCCGGGCGTCTCGCAGGGTCGTCGCGAGCGCGCCCCGCTGCAGCAGGACCGGAACCGCCAGCAGCGCGAACCACACCCATGGATGATGGATCGGCCAGGTCAGCGTCCAGCCGGCGAGCATCGCGATCGCGAACAGGCCGACGACGGTGGCGATCGCGGCGCGCGCGGCGAGTCCGGCCGGCGTCAGCCACAGCCCGATCGCGAGCGCGCCGGCGCCGAGCAGCGCGACCGCCAGGACCGCAGGAAGGCCGACGTAGATCGTCAGCGCGGCCAGCCAGACCGCCGCCAATGCCGAGGCCCGGGTCCAGCGCAGCAGGCGCTGCAGCGGCCAGGCCAGCGCCAGCGCGATCGCGGCCAGCACCAGCGACAGCGCGAAGCGTTCCGCCGGCAGCGCCCGCCAGGTCGCGTGGACGATCAGTCCGGCGAGCGTGGCCACCGCACCTGCGGCCGCCGCGAAGCGTGCCGCTCGGGAGGGCGGTGTCGCGTCGGCGATGGTGGGGGTTGCGGGCATGCTGGTGTCCGGTGGGGGCGCCGGTGGTGGGCGCCGGAGTGAGCGCCGCGCGCGGATCGGCCGGCATCGTAGCAGCCGGTCTCGCTAGAATGCCGGCAACCCTGGTTCCGGAGTTCCCATGCGCGCCCCCCTCCATGTCGTCGTCCTCGCCGCGGGCGAGGGCAAGCGGATGAAATCCGCGCTGCCGAAGGTGCTGCAGAAGATCGCCGGGGTGCCGATGCTGGCGCACGTCATCGACAGCGCGCGCGCGCTCGATCCGGCCGGCATCCACGTGGTCTACGGCCACGGCGGCGACCAGGTGCGCGCGGCCTTCGAAGACCAGCCCGATCTGCACTGGGCCGAACAGGCGCAGCAGCTGGGGACCGGTCATGCGGTGCAGCAGGCGATGCCCGGCGTGCCCGACGACGCCCGGGTGCTGGTGCTGTACGGCGACGTGCCGCTGATCCGCAGCGAGACCCTCCAGCGGCTGCTCGATGCGCCGGGCCGGCTCGCGGTGCTGGCCGCCGAGCTGCACGACGCCACCGGCTATGGTCGCATCGTGCGCGACGCCGAAGGCCGCGTCGCCGCGATCGTCGAGCACAAGGACGCCAGCGACGACCAGCGCCATATCCGCATCGTCAACACCGGGGTCATCGCCGGCGAAGCCGCATCGCTGAAGCGCTGGCTCGCCAATCTTTCGAACGGCAACGCGCAGGGCGAGTACTACCTCACCGACGTCTTCGCGATGGCCGCGCACGAATACGCCGGCGCCGAGATCGTGATCGCCGCGGACGCGCAGGAAACCGAAGGCGCCAACGATCCGTGGCAATTGGCGCAGCTGGAACGCGCGTTCCAGCTGCGACGGGTGCGCGCGCTGTGCGTGGCCGGCGCGCGCTTCGCCGACGTGAACCGGGTCGATGTCCGCGGGACGGTCGAGGTCGGCAGCGACGTCGAAATCGACATCGACGTGATCTTCGAGGGCCGCGTCGTGCTCGGCGACGGCGTACGCATCGGCCCGTTCTGCCGGCTCAAGGACGTGGCGCTCGCCGCCGGCACCGAGGTCCGCGCGCACTGCGACCTGGACGGCGCGCGCAGCGAAGGCGCGGCGCACATCGGCCCCTACGCGCGGCTGCGCCCGGGCACCGTGCTCGCCGACGGCGTGCACGTCGGCAATTTCGTCGAGACCAAGAACGCGAAGATCGGCGTCGGCAGCAAGGCCAACCATCTCAGCTATCTCGGCGATGCCGTCGTCGGCGCGGGCGTGAATGTCGGCGCCGGCACCATCACCTGCAACTACGACGGCGCCAACAAATCCACCACCACCATCCACGACGGCGCCTTCATCGGCTCGAACGCGGCGCTGGTGGCGCCGGTCGTGATCGGCGAGGGCGCGACCATCGCCGCCGGTTCGGTGATCAACAAGGACGCCGCGGCGGGCAAGCTCACCGTCGCGCGCGCGAAACAGGTGACGGTGGACGGCTGGAAGCGGCCGGTGAAAAAGCCGAAATAAGCCGCGTTCGTAGGAGGGGCTTCAGCCCCGAGCTTGTGGCGTGAAACACCGCCGAACCGGCCTGGAGCCAGCACGGCGTTTCGGGACAAACGCTCGGGGCTGAAGCCCCTCCTACAAAGAGCGTTGCCCGAACATCACCGCGCCGGCAGCGTCAGGCTCACCCACAGCCCGCCGCCATCGCGGTTCTGCAGCGCGATGCGGCCGCCGTGGGCTTCGACGATGTCGCGGGTCAGCGCCAGCCCCAGTCCGGTGCCGTGGCGCTTGGTCGAATAAAAGGGCAGCAGCGCCTGCGCCAGCACCGCGTCGCTCATGCCGGTGCCGCGGTCGAGGATGTCGATCCGCCATTGCTCCGGCAGCCGGCGCAGCAGCAGTTGCACCTCGTGCGCGGGCGAGCCGGATTCGTGCGCGTTCTTGACCAGATTCAGCATCGCCTGTTCCAGTTGCGCGGCGTCGGCCTGGACCACGCCGTCGCCGTGCTGGCCGTTCCAGGCGAATTCCACCTGGCTGCGCAACTGCGCGAGGAATCGCTCCCATTCCAGGGGTTCCAGTCGCGGCGCCGGCAGTTTGGCGAAGCGCGCGTAGTCGCGGATGAAGCCTTCGAGATGGCGCGCGCGCTCCTCAATGGTGGCCAGCGCGATCGGCAGGCGTTCCAACTGCCCGCGCTTCAGCAACTCGGCGCTGGAGTGCGCGAGCGAAGCGATCGGCGCCAGCGAATTGTTGAGCTCGTGGCTGATCACCCGGATCACCTTCTTCCAGGTCTGCACTTCCTGCCGCCGCAGTTCCGCGGTGAGCTGGCGCAGCAGGATGAGTTCGTGGCGGCGGCCGTTGAGGCGGAAGCCGCGGCGCGAGAGATGGAAGATCTCCTCGTTGTCCTCGTCGCCGACCGCGAAGATGCCGTCGCCGCCGCGTTCGAACGCATCGCGCAGCGCCTGCGGCACGCGTTCGAGGATCGACGGGAAACTCCGGCCTTCCAGCCTGCGGCCTTCGCCCAGCAGTTTGCGCGCGGCCAGATTGCCCAGCACGATGCGCTCCGATTCGTCGACCAGGGTCATCGCCACCGGCGTGTTCTGCACCATCGTGTCGAGCAGCAGCTCGCGCTGCACCAGCGACACCCGCTGGTCGCGCAGCGCATCGCCCAGCGCGTTGTGCGCGTTGACCAGTTCCACCAGATCGCTGTACTTGTCCCAGGTGATGCCGAAACTGAAATCGCCATCGCGATAACTGGCGACGGTGCCGGCCAGCGCGCGGAACAGCGCACGCATCGGCGCGACCGTGCGCCAGATGATGCTGCCGATGAGGGTGCCCACGATCGTCGCGGCGACCAGGGTCGCGGCCCAGTCCGGCATCCAGCGCATCAGCAGCGCGGTGGCCGCCGCCGCGAGCACGACACCGAGCACGGCCAGCACGATCAGGCGGATCGCCAGCGGTAGCACGCGGAGGATCTGCATCGTCGTGGGCCCGTCAGTCGCGGGCGATGCCGAGGCGCTCGATGCGCCGGTACAGCGCCTGCCGCGACATCCCCAGGTCATGCGCGGCCTGCGCCAGTACGCCGCCGGCGCGCGAAAGCGCGGCCTCGATCGCCGGGCGATCCGGTTCCGCGGCATCGGCCGTGGTCGACGGGGCCGATGCGACGGGCGCGGGCAGGCCGAGGTCGGCCGCCGCAATGCGCGGCTGTCGCGCCAGCAGCGCCGCGCGCTGGATGGTGTTGCGCAGTTCGCGCACGTTGCCGGGCCAGCGATGCGCCAGGAGCGCGCGCTCGGCCGAGGCATCGAGGCTCTTGTCTGCCGGCAGGAAATGCCGTGCGAGGGGCAGAATGTCGTCCGGGCGCTGCGCCAGCGCCGGCAGGCGCACTTCGATCGCGTTGAGCCGGTAGTACAGATCCTCGCGGAACTGGCCCGCGGCGATCAGCGCCGGCAGATCGGCGTTCGTCGCGCTGACCACGCGCACCTTCACCGTGCGCTCGCGGTTGCTGCCGAGGCGCTGGAACTGCCCGGTTTCGAGCACGCGCAGCAGTTTCACCTGCCCGGCCAACGGCAGCGTGCCGATTTCGTCGAGGAACAGGGTGCCGCCGTCCGCGGCCTCGAACTTGCCTTCGCGTGCGCGGTTCGCGCCGGTGTAGGCGCCGGCCTCGGCGCCGAACAGTTCGGCTTCGATCAGATCCGCGGGCAGCGCGCCGCAGTTCAGGGCCACGAACGGGGCGTGACGCACCGCCGAGTTCGCGTGCACGATCTCCGCGAGCCGTTCCTTGCCGCTGCCGTTCGGCCCGGTGATCAGCACCGGCAGATCGGAACGTGCGATCTGGCAGGCCAGTTGCAGGGTCGCGCCGGTGAGCGCATCGGCATGGATGAAACCGCGCAGATCGTATTCGTCGAGCGCTTCGCGGCGCCGCCGATCGCCGGCATCGCGACGCGCCAGCTGCTGGCGCGTCTGCGACAGTTCCAGCAGATTGTTCACCGTCGCCATCAGCTTGCGGTCGTCCCACGGCTTGGCGAGGTAATCGGCGGCGCCGGCCTTCACCAGCTCCACCGCGGACGCCAGATGCGTCCATGCGGTGAGCAGGATCACCGGCAGATCCGGATGTCGCTCGCGGATCTCGCGGAACAGCGCTTCGCCTTCTTCGCCGGAGGTGGTGTCGGCCTCGAAATTCATGTCCTGCACCACGAGATCCACCGGCGCCTCCGCGAGCGCGTCCAGCCCGGCCTGGGGACTGGATGCGGTGCGGGTGTCGATGTCGTGCAGCGAGAACAGCGTCTCGAGCGCGGTGGCGACCGCGGGGTTGTCGTCGATGACGAGGATGGTCGGCATGTGCGCAGTCTAGCGAATCGGTCGGGGTTGACGCGGTGGCGGTTCGCCGCGCGCGTCACACGCTGCGCGTGGCGATCGCCGGCGGCACCGCCGCCGCGCGCCGGGCCGGACCGAAGACGGCGATCTGGCCGAGCAGCCACAGCGCCACCGCACCGATCGGCAGGTAATACGCCGGCAGCCGCGGCAGTTCGTAATGGGTCATCAGCAACTGGTTCAGGCCGAAGGCGCCGAGCATGCCGAGGATGATGCCGAGCGTGGCGAGCAGGAAATTCTCGGTCTGGAAATAGCGCAGGATCTGGCCGCGGGTCGCGCCCAGCGCGCGACGCACGCCGATCTGCTTCGTGCGCTGCTGCACCCAGAAGCTCGCGAGGCCGACGATGCCCAGCGCGGTCACCACCAGCAGCGCGACGCACACCGCGCCCAGCAGCCACACCATCGCCTTGTCCTGGCGGTAGTACTTCGCCTTCACGTCGGAGAAGCTGTTCTCGTCGAGGATGATGCGGTTCGGATTGGTGCGCTTCAGGCTCGCCACCGCGGCCTTGAGCACTTCGTCGCGGCGGGTCGGCTCGGTGCGCAGGGCGAAACGTCCGAAGGTGGGCCGGATCGGCAGCACCATCGAGTAGTAGGCGCCGGCCGGACCTTCGTTGTCGTTCGGCCGGATCAGCGTGTCGACCACGCCCACGATCGGAATCGGCTTGCTGCCCCAGCTGTCGTGCAGCAGCTTGCCGATCGCGCTCTCGCCGGGATACAGCTTCTCCGCCATCGCGCGGGTCACGATCGCCGCGGGAACCGCGACGTCCGCGCCTTCCATCTGTCCCCAGTCGAGATACTCGCCGGGAAGGAAATTGCGACCGGCGACGATGCGCGCGCCGAAGGTCTGCAGCAGTTGTTCGTCGCCGAGATAGGTCGCGGTGTTGAGGCTGGGATTGGGTTGATCCGGCTTGATGCTGACCGAGGTGTTCCAGGAAGAGTTGTCGAACGGCACGTGATTGGTGGTGGTGGCGGCCTTCACGCCCGGAATCGCGCGCAGCGCGGCGACATCGACCTTGTAGCGGGCGTCGGCGTCGTCGCTGCTGCCGATGCCGGCGGTGTTGATGCGCACGATCTCGTCCTCGGCCATGCCGGTCGGACGATCCATGCGCTCGATGCGCGAACCGATCAGGAACATCGCGTTGCAGACGATCGCGCAGCTGAGCGCGATTTCGAGCACGATCAGCGCGGATGCGGTCTTGTGCCGGCGCAGCGTGGACAGGATGGGACGGATATCCATGGGAACCTCGGCGATATCGCCTTCCCCCGCGCGCGGGGGAAGGCCGGGATGGGGGCGGTTACTGCGACTTGAGCTGGATCGCCGGTGCGATCTGGCAGGCGCGCCATGCGGGCAGCAGACCGGCGACGAGGCTCGCCGCCAGGCTCAGGCCGATCGCGGCGAACAACATCGTGCCGTCGATGCTCGCCAGCGCGGCATAATCGGTCGGTTGCTGGCGCACCGCCCACAGGCCGAGCAGGGCGAGGGCGATGCCCAGCACGCCGCCGGCCAAACCGATGACCCCGGCTTCCACCAGATACTGCTGGAAGATGCTCCGACGGGTGGCGCCCAGCGCGCGGCGCACGCCGATCTCGGCGGAACGGCGCAGGAACTTCGCCAGCAGCAGGCCGATGGTGTTGAGCAGGCACACGAACAGGAAGCCGAACGCCAGCCAGCTCTGCAGGCGCACATCCGCGGGCACGACGCCGTTGACGTCCAGCCAGGCCATCACGTCGTCGAGACGGACGTTGTTCGGGCGCTCGAACCGGCCGGCGGCGCGCTGCTGGTTGGAATAGTTCTCGAGATAGGCACGATAGGCCGCGGCCTTCGCGGGCGTGTCGAGTTCCACCCAGTACTGCAGCCAGGAACAGCGCGCGTTGATGCCGTAGTTGCCTTCCTTGTCGTCGTTGTCCGGGTCGCTGCTGGTGCCCCAGCAGTTCATGTTGCCGCTGGGCGACATCTCGACGTCGCGCGACGTCCAGAACGGCACGAACAGCTGTTCGTCGCTGCCGAACTGGCTCTGCGAGGTGTCGTAGAACCGCGGTGTCGGCTTCCAGGTGTCGAGCACGCCGATCACTTTGAAGCTGTGCTCTTCCAGGCGCAGGGTCTTGCCGATCGCGGCGGCGTCGCCGAAGAGCTTTTCCTTCAGTTCCTTCGAGATCACCACCACCCGTGCGCGCGCCTTGTCTTCCGCCGCGGTCCAGGCGCGGCCTTCGGCGAGCGGCACGTCGAACATCGGGAAGAAATCCGCGGTGGTGAAGCGCGAGCTGACGTAGAACGGATCCAGGCCGGCCTTGTCCGGGACCAGCGCGACGTTGCCCGCGCTCATGATCGCTTGGCGGTCGCCCTTCGCGTCGCGCAGCAGCGCTTCGGCGTCGTAGCGCGACATCTGCCATTCGGGCTCGTCGCCGGGGGTGAAGCCGGTCTTGCCGCGCGGGTCGATGCGCGGATAGAAAAGCTTGTCGCTCTTCTGCGGAATCGGATCGCCCGACAGCACGTGGAACACGGTCAGCGTGGTCATGCTGGCGCCGATGCCGAGCGCGATCGCCAGCACCATCAGCGCGGTCAGCGCGCGGTTGCGCCTGAAACTGCGGAAGGCGAGATTGAGGTAATAGCCGAACATGGCGTGCTCCGGAAGTCGGTCTCGGGATGCGCGGTCGCGCGGTCGGTCAGGCGTCGGACTGCGCGACGCCGGCGGTCGCCGGACGCGCGCTCACCAGCGCCGGTTCGGAACGCAGGTCGGTGACCATGCCGTCGACGATGTGCACGTTGCGCTGCGCGCGCGCGGCCAGTTCGGGATCGTGGGTGACCATGATGATCGTGGTGCCCTGGCTGTTGATCTCTTCCAGCAGCTCCATGACGCTGCGCGCCATCTGCGAGTCGAGGTTGCCGGTGGGTTCGTCGGCGAGCAGCAGGCGCGGGCTGCCGGCGAGGGCGCGGGCGATCGCGGCGCGCTGCTGCTGGCCGCCGGACAGCTCAGACGGATAGTGGCGCATGCGCGAGCCCAGCCCGACCCGGGTCAGGGCTTCCTCGATGCGCTGCCGGCGTTCCGACGACGACATGCCGCGATAGCGCAGCGGCGCGTCGACGTTGTCGAACAGGTTCAGGTCCGGAATGAGATTGAAGCTCTGGAAGATGAAGCCGATCTTGCGGTTGCGCAGCTTCGAGCGCGCGTCGTCGCCGAGCTTGCTCACGTCCTCGCCGTCGAGCAGGTAGCTGCCGCCGGTGAATTCTTCCAGTAGCCCCGCGATGTTGAGGAACGTGGTCTTGCCCGAACCCGACGGCCCGGTGACCGCGACGAATTCGCCGTCGCGGACGTGCAGGTCGAGCGATCGCAGCGCGTGGGTTTCGACCAGTTCGGTGCGATAGACCTTGGTGACGCCTTGCATGTGCAGCATGGGAAACTCCGGAGTGTCGTGGGCGCGGCGTCGGCCGCGATGTTCGTTGTGGGCGATGGCGCCAGGGAGCGGGAGCGCGCCTCAGCCGCCGATGCGGAAATGCGACGGCAGCGGCGATGCGGGCAGGAAGCCCGCGTCGCGTCGCGGCCGGTGCGGTGCGTCGTCGTTGGCCGACGGCGCGAAATCGAAGGTATGCAGCGGCGGCAGCGGCAGGCGCACCGCGGCGGCCAGTTCGTCGGCGTTCCAGTGCGGCGGGAAGGGGAAATCGTCGGGGGCGCTGTGCATGATCATTCTCCGGAGATGCGGATGCGTTCGGCGTCGCCGAACTGGTCGCTGCCGGAGACCACGATGCGGTCGCCGGCGTTCGCGCCATCGAGGATCTCGACGGCGCCGAGGCTGCTGACGCCGGTGCGGATCCGGCGCTTGACGGCGATGTCGCCGTCCATCACGTAGGCGGACTGCCCGCCGCCCTGTTCCAGGAACGGGCCGCGCTCGACGTTGAGCACGTCGCGCCGCGTATCCATCACGATCCGCGCGCTGAGCCGCTGGTTCTGGCGCAGGCCAGGCGGCTGCGTGTCCTTGAAGCGCAGGCGCGCGGCCACTTCGCCGTTCACCACTTCCGGCGACACCGCCGAGATCGCGGCCGCGAAGGTGCCGCCGCCGGCACCGGTGTTGGCGACGATCTCGGCGGGAATGCCGATGCCCAGATCGCGGGCGAAGCTTTCCGGCACCTTGATCTCGACCTCGAACACCGAGAGGTCCACCAGACTCAGCACGGGGGCGTTGGCGGCGACGTTGGCGCGCTGCGCGATCATCAGCTGGCCGATCTGGCCGTCGAACGGCGCGCGCAGGGTCAGCGCGTCGACCTGCCGCTGCAGTTCGGCCACCACCGCGCGCTGGCGATCGGCCTGCAGCCGCTTGTTGCGGCTGTCGATGCCGGCGCCGCGCCCCTGCAGGGTGAATTCCTGCTGCGCGGCCGCGAGCGCGAGCTCGGCCTTCTTCAACTGGTCCTGCGCGCGGGCCACGTCCACCTGGGCGACGGCGCCGCCTTCGTAGGCGCGACGGTTGCGCTCCAGATCACGCACCGCGGCGGTGCGGTCGACCGTGGCCTGATCCAGCAGCTTGCGCGCGTTGGCGCGGGTCAGTTCGCCGTCGAGTTCGGCGCGTGCCGCTTCGGCTTCCAGGCTGGCGAGCGTCGCTTCTTCCTGCGCCAGCCGGCTGCGCAGTTCGGGGCTGTCGATCTCGGCCAGCGCCTGATCCTTCTTCACCACGTCGCCGGCGACGACCTGCAGGGTCACGGTGCCGGCGGCGATGGTGTAGAGGGTCGGACTGTTCGCGGAGATCACCCGGCCTTCCGCCGACAGGTCGCGCACCAGATCGCCGCGCCGGACTTCGGCGATGCGCAGGCGCTTGGCGTCGACCGAGCGGCCGCCCGCGTTCCAGGCGGAAAGGGTGGCGACGATGGCGCCGCCGAGGCCGAGCGCGAGTGCGCCGGCCACCAGCCAGCGGCGGCGTTTCGCGGTCGCGGCCGGCGTGGCGAGGGTGCGGTCCTGTGCGGAGGTGTCGCGGATGCTCATGGGGCGGACGCTGGTGGGGTTTGCCCATGCTCCATGCAAGCTGCGTGCCAATCGCAACAGATTGTTTTCGTTGGGATTTGTGGCGGCAAAAAGATGTCCGCGCGCTGTCCGGACGTGTCCGCGCGGACGCTCCGGCCGGGTTTCGCCGTTACACTAGAGCGTGTTATGCCCTTTTTCATATGCCGCGTTGCGCAGCCTGTGGCGCCGAGACAAGGTTCCGTGACGCAGCCTTGGCTGGTGGCCAAGGCAAGTCGCGGGCCGCAGGATCGGCGCCACAGGGGCGCAACCCGAAGGGAAGGCCGTTTGCGGGCCCGATCCGGCGTTGCGCACCTTGCCAAGGCCACCAGCCTTGGCCGCGGCGCGCGCCTTGGCTCAGGCCCGCAGACGGCCTTCGCGGCATATGAAAAAGGGCATAACACGCTCTAGCCAACCCCTGCTGCACCCCCGGAACCGCGCGTTCCGCGGCTCCGAACAGACCCAACGAGGACTCCCAACGTATGTGCGGCATTGTCGGCGCGATCGCGGATCGCGATGTGGTACCGGTACTGGTCGAAGGCCTGAAGCGGCTCGAATATCGCGGTTACGACTCGGCCGGCATCGCGATCGTGGATTCGAAAGCCGTCGATGCGAACGCTGCCGACGGGAATGACGCCGACGACACGCACGACGTGCGTCGCGTGCGCCGCACCGGCCGCGTCGCCGAGATGGAAAGCGCCGCCGCCAGCGAAGGCTTCTCCGCCGGCCTCGGCATCGGCCACACCCGCTGGGCCACCCACGGCGGCGTCACCGAAGGCAACGCCCATCCGCACATCAGTCACGGCGTCGCGCTGGTGCACAACGGCATCATCGAGAACCACGAGCAGCAGCGCGAACGCCTGCGTGCGCTCGGTTACGTGTTCGAGTCGCAGACCGATACCGAAGTCATCGCCCACCTGATCCATCACTACCTCACCCGGGGCGACGACCTCCTGCGCGCGCTGCAGCGCGTGGTCAAGGAACTGGAGGGCGCCTACGCGCTGGCGGTGATCAGCCGCAAGGAACCGGAGCGCATGGTCTGCGCGCGCATGGGCTGCCCGCTGCTGGTCGGTCTGGGCGAGGGCGAGAATTTCATCGCTTCCGACGTGTCGGCCATCATCCAGGCGACCCGCCGGGTCATCTTTCTTGAAGAAGGCGATACCGCCGACGTCACCCGCGCCGGCGTGCGCGTGTTCGACGGCCACGATGCCGAAGTGCAGCGCGACGTGCATGTCTCCGACGTGTCGCTGGCCTCGCTGGAACTCGGCCCGTACCGCCATTTCATGCAGAAGGAGATCCACGAGCAGCCGCGCGCGATCGCCGACACCATCGAGGCGATCGTCGACAGCGGCGGTTTCACGCCGGAACTGTTCGGCAAGGATGCGGATGCGCTGCTGCGCGACATCGACGGCCTGCAGATCCTCGCCTGCGGCACCAGCTATTACGCCGGGCTGACCGCGCGCTACTGGTTCGAGGCGATCACCGGTCTGCCGTGTACGGTCGAGATCGCCAGCGAGTACCGCTATCGCAAGGTCGTCGCCAATCCGCGCCAGCTGGTGGTGACGATCTCGCAGTCGGGCGAAACCCTCGACACGATGGAAGCGCTGAAGTACGCGAAGTCGCTCGGCCACGACAAGACTCTGTCGATCTGCAACGTGCCCGAAAGCGCGATTCCGCGCGCCAGCCGGCTGGTGTTCTACACCCGCGCCGGCGCCGAGATCGGCGTCGCGTCGACCAAGGCCTTCACCACCCAGCTGGTCGCGCTGTTCGCGCTGACCGCCACGATCGCGAAGGTGCAGGGACGGCTGTCGGCGGAACAGGAAGCCGAACTGCTCGACGCCCTGCGCCATCTGCCCGGCAGCGTGCAGCACGCGCTGAATCTCGAGCCGCAGATCGCGGTGTGGTCGGAGCGCTTCGCGCCGAAGCAGCATGCGCTGTTCCTCGGCCGCGGCATCCACTATCCCATCGCCCTTGAAGGGGCATTGAAGCTCAAGGAAATCTCCTACATCCACGCCGAAGCCTATCCGGCCGGCGAGCTGAAGCACGGCCCGCTGGCGCTGGTGGACGCGGCGATGCCGGTGGTGGTGATCGCGCCGAACGACAGCCTGCTGGAGAAGGTGAAGTCCAACATCCAGGAAGTGCGCGCGCGGGGCGGCGAAATGTACGTCTTCACCGACGCCGACAGCCACTTCAGCGAATCCGAGGGCGTGCACGTGATCCGAACCCCGCGCCACGTCGGCGTGCTGTCGCCGATCGTGCACGCGATCCCGGTGCAGTTGCTCGCGTATCACGCCGCGCTGGCCCGCGGCACCGACGTGGACAAACCGCGCAACCTCGCGAAGTCGGTGACGGTGGAGTAATCGGCCGCGTCGCTTCGCGCGGACCGCGCGTCGTCGCATCCGACCGTCGCATTCGACTCTCCCATCAGAATCGAGAAACATGCCGCAACGCGCCTGGACCGCTTCCGCCATCCGCAGGATCGAGGCCGACTTCAACCGGTCGGCCGATACCCACCTGATCCCGCTGCCGTTGCCCGGTTTCCCGGGCATCGACGTGTATCTCAAGGACGAATCCAGCCATCCCACCGGCAGCCTCAAGCATCGTCTGGCGCGGTCGCTGTTCCTGTACGCGCTGGCCAACGGCTGGCTGCGCGCGGGCGCGCCGGTGATCGAGGCGTCGAGCGGTTCGACCGCGGTGTCGGAAGCGTATTTCGCACGTCTGCTCGGTTTGCCGTTCATCGCGGTGATGCCGGCCTGCACCTCCCCGGACAAGATCCGCGCGATCGAATTCCACGGCGGCCGCTGCCATCTCGTCGACGATCCCGCGTCGATCAACGACGAATCCGAGCGGCTGGCGCGCGAGACCGGCGGTCATTTCCTCGATCAGTTCACCTACGCCGAGCGCGCCACCGACTGGCGCGCGAACAACAACATCGCCGAATCGATCTTCGTGCAGATGGCGCAGGAACCGCATCCGGTGCCGACCTGGATCGTCTGCAGTCCCGGCACCGGCGGCACCGGCGCGACCCTGGGGCGCTACGTGCGCTATCGCCGCCACGACACCCGCGTGCTCTGCGCCGACCCAGAGCATTCGGTGTTCTACGATCATTTCGCCGGCGCCTTGCGCGGACATCCGCGGCACGACCTCACCCATGCCTGCGGCTCGGGCATCGAAGGCATCGGCCGGCCGAAGGTCGAGCGCAGCTTCATCGCCGCCTGCATCGACGCGATGGTGAAGGTGCCGGACGCGCTCAGCCTCGCGGCGATGCGCCACGTCAGCGACGCCCTCGACCGCCGCGTCGGCGGTTCCACCGGCACCAATGTCGTCGGCGTGCTCGCCGCCGCCGAACGCATGCGCCGCGAGGGCCGTACCGGCTCCATCGTCAGCATTCTCTGCGACGGCGGCGAACGTTATTCGCACAGCTACTACAACCCGGCCTGGTACGTGGAGCAGGGCATCGACACGCTCGGATCCGACGCGATCATCGCCCGCGCGGTTTCCGGCGATGCGGCGTCGATACTCGATGTTCGTTGGCTGGAGCGGGCGCCGGAAGTCTGCTGACATCCTGCAGCAGGAATCCGATCGATGGCAGCAGGATGCACGGTTCCTGTGCGCTTGCCCGGGCGCTACCATCCGGTCTTCCCGCCCGGATCAGCCCGCATGACCTTCGCCCGCCGCACGCACCTGCCCCTCGCCATGGCCCTGCTGTTCGGCTGCGGCGCCCACGCGCATGCGCAGGACACCGACGCCGCGCGGGCGCTGCAGCAGCTTCAGCCGAAGATCGTGGAATGGCGGCGCGACCTGCACCAGCATCCGGAGTTGGGGACGCATGAGGTGCGCACCGCGAGGCTCGTCGCCGATCAGCTGCGTGCGCTGGGCCTGGAGCCGCGCGTCGGCATCGCCTCCACCGGAGTGACCGCGATCCTCAAGGGCGGCAAGCCCGGCCCGCGGATCGCCATCCGTGCCGATATGGACGCATTGCCCGTCACCGAACAGACCGGCCTCCCGTTCGCCTCCAAAGTCGTGGGCGAATATCGCGGTCAGCAGGTCGGCGTGATGCACGCCTGCGGTCACGATGCGCATGTGGCGATGCTGCTGGGCGTGGCCTCGGCGCTGGTGGCGGTCAAGGACCAGCTTCCGGGCGAGGTGATGTTCGTGTTCCAGCCCGCCGAGGAAGGCCCGCCCGAGGCCGGTCAGCCGTTCGGCGCTGCGCTGATGCTGGAGCAGGGCATCTTTTCCGGATTCAAACCGCAGGCGGTGTTCGGCCTGCATGTCTGGGCCGGTTTGCCGGTGGGCAAGGTCGGCATCCGCAGTGGCCCGGTGATGGCGAGCGCCGACGAATGGACGCTGATCGTGCGCGGCAGGCAGACCCACGGCTCGCGGCCGTGGGATGGCGTCGATCCGATCACCATCGGCGCGCAGATCCTGCTGGGCACGCAGTCGATCATCGCGCGCCAGGTCAACATCGCGGCCACGCCGGTGGTGCTGACCGCCGGACAGTTCCAGAGCGGCGTGCGTTTCAACATCATTCCCGACGAAGCGAAGCTGGTGGGCACGCTGCGCACGTTCGATCCCGCGGTGCGCGAAGACGTGATCGCGCGTTTCCGCCGCACCGCCGAGGATTTCGCCCATGCCGGCGGCGGCAGCGCCGAGCTGCAGGTCGTCAACAACGCGCCGGCCACGATCAACGACGCGGCGCTGGCGCAGCGCGGTCGCGCCTCGCTGGCGCGCGCGCTGGGCGCGGACAACGTGCTGGAAATGCCGCTGGTGACCGTGGCTGAAGATTTCTCGCAGTACGCGACGGTGGCGCCGACGCTGTTCTTCTTCGTCGGCTCCACCGCCCCCGGCATCGACCCGGCCAAGGCGCCGATCAATCATTCGCCGCAATTCCTGCTGGACGAACAGTCGTTGCAGGTCGGCAGCCGGGCGATGCTGCAGGTGGCGTTGGACTATCTGGGTCGGGATACGCCCTGAGAGCGGCGCCGCATGGCGGCTGGTTTCTTGCACCCTTCGATTCCGGAATCGACCGCAGACCGATGCGCAAGATCATCCACATCGACATGGACGCGTTCTACGCGTCGGTGGAACAGCGCGACGATCCGTCGCTGCGCGGACGGCCGGTGGTGGTGGCGTGGCGCGGCGCGCGGTCGGTGGTCTGCGCGGCCTCGTACGAGGCGCGCAGGTTCGGCGTGCGTTCGGCGATGCCGGCGGTGCGCGCTGAACGGTTGTGCCCGGAGGCGGTGTTCGTGCCGCCGGATTTCGCGCGTTACAAGGCGGTGTCGCGGCAGGTGCGCGAGATCTTCTCGCGTCATACCGATCTGATCGAACCGCTGTCGCTGGACGAGGCCTACCTCGACGTCACCGAACCGAAGGTCGCGTTGCCCAGCGCGACCGCGATCGCGGAGATCATCCGCGCGCAGATCCGCGAAGAGACGCAGCTGACCGCGTCGGCCGGCATCGCGCCGAACAAGTTCCTCGCCAAGATCGCATCGGACTGGAACAAGCCCGACGGGCAATTCGTGATCCGTCCGCAGCAGGCGTTCGATTTCCTCACGCCGCTGCCGGTGGGCCGCATCCCCGGCGTCGGCAAGGTGATGCAGGAAAAGCTCGCGGCGCTGGGTGTCGGCACGGTCGGTGAGCTGCGCATGCTCGGTGCGGAGCGGCTGCAGCGCGAATTCGGGAGTTTCGGGCTGCGGTTGCACGCGCGCGCCCAGGGCATCGACGAGCGTCCGGTCGAACCCGATCAGCCGGTGCAGTCGATCTCGTCCGAGGACACGTTCGAGCGCGACGTGCCGATCGACGAGATCGAACCGACGATCCTCCGCCTCGCCGGGAAAACCTGGGAGGCGTCGCGGAAGACCGAGCGCGTGGGCCGCACCGTGGTGCTGAAGCTGAAGACCGCGCAGTTCCGCATCCTCACCCGCAGCCACACGCCGGAAACGCCGCCTGCGTCGCTGCAGCAGTTCACGGACATCGCGCTCGCGCTGCGCGACCGCGTCGATTTGCCGGCGCGCACGCGTTATCGGCTGGTCGGCGTGGGCCTCGGCGGCTTTCGCGACCGGGATGCGCTGCCGCCGCAGCCGGCGTTGTTCGATCTCTGAGGCCGGTCAGGTCTTTTTCGGCGCCGTGCGCGGCTTCGCCGGTTGTTTCTTCGCCGGCGTTTTCGCCGCCGGCACCCACGCCTGCGTCGCGGCTACGGCCTTCGCGGCGTCGATGCGGCCGTGGCCGTAGCGGTTCGAATGTCCGTTCGCTTTGTACGCCGAGGCCGGCCCGATCTTCTTCGCGGTCGAGGTCAGCACCGCGCGCACGTCGTCGGGCGTCATCGCCGGCTTCAGCGACAGCAGCAGGCCGCAGAGGCCGGCGACCAGCGCGGTCGACGAAGAGGTGCCGCTGAAGTTGTTGCAGAACAATCCGTCGGCGCCACCCCTGGCGTCGTCGCCGGGGTTGTAGCCGCGTCCGGGGAGGGACACGTCGGTTGTGAAGATCCCGCGCTTGCCGCCGTCGGACGGCGCGACCACGCACAATTCCGGCCCGGTGTTGGAATAGCGGGCCAGCGCATCGGCGTCGGTGGAGGCGCCGACCGCGATCGCGCTGTCGTCGGAGGCGGGATAGGCGACCCGCTTCTGCGCATGGTTGCCCGCCGCGCAGACCACGATGGTCCCGCGCCCGCCGCGGCCGTCTCGGCGCGCGTCGCGGAAGGCGGGCGCCAGCGCCCGTGCGAGGCGATCGGGCCCGGCCCACGCGCACGACAGGATGTCGGCGCCGGCAACGAGCGCGGCGTAACGGATCGCGGCCGCGACATCGCTGTCGCGCGCCATGGCGTGCTCGCCGTGCGGATCGACGGCGCTGGGCAGCGCACGGAAGATCTTCACCGGCAGCAGGCGGCACTGCGGCGCGATGCCGTAGGCCCGCGGCCCGGTCCCGGCGGCGACCCCCGCGCAGGCGGTGCCGTGGATGTCGTTCCAGAGCGTGTCGTTGTTGGCGTCGTCGAAGGCTTTCGGACGCGGATCGTAATGGCCGGCCGCCCGCGGCCCGAGGGTGAAGTCGCGGCCGCAGAGGTCGCGCTTGTCGCCGCGCACCGGTCGGCGGCGGATGTTGGGCGACAGTTCGGGATGATCGATGTCGACGCCGTCGTCGAGGATCGCGATGGTGATGTCGTGCGAGCCGCGGGTGTGCGTCCACGCCTCCGCGGCGCCGATCAGCGCCAGGTGCCACTGTGCGTCGGAGGGCTGGTCGGCGACGACGCGGCGCGCGCTGCGGGAAAACTGCGAGACGAAGTCCGGCGCCGCGAAGACCAGCTGCGGATCCCGGTTCAATGCGTCGGCGAACGCGATCAGCGCATCGCCGCGACAGCCGGGATCGCGCGGCGAGACGACGACCTGGGCGGCGCCGAGGCGGGCGTTGTATTTCGGCAGCAGATCGTGATGATCGAGGAAACGCCGGCGCGCGGCGAGATCGAGCGTCGGCACGAACTGCAGCAGGATGTCGTGATGCAGCACCTGCAGCAGGCCACTGCTGCGTTCGCGATAGATCGCCACGCCGTCCATCGCGCTGCCGTCCAACGCCACGTTGTTCGTCGCGGCCGGAGGCGCCCCGGGAGCGGTCCAGACGGCGCCGGCTTCGGTGACTGCGACGCTCTCCCACGCTTTTTCGCGCTCGCGCGGACCCGCCGCACGCTGCGGCGCGGCTTCCGCTGCAGGGCAGGGCAGACGGAAAAAGATCCGGCGGACATAGTCGGCGATCGCGGCCTCGCCCGTCTCGCGCAGTTCCTGCGCGCAGACATGTTCGAGTGCGGGGCTCGTGGGGACGGCCGACGGCGATTCGATCCTCGCGATCGATGACCGCGTCGCCGCGGCATCCGGTGTCCCGATTCGCTTCGCGCGGCGCGCGACGGACGCCGCAGCGTCGCGTCGGGGGCCTTGTCGTTTCATGCGCTCGTCCCTGCGTGTCGATGCCGGGCGATGCGCCGGCGTGGGGTCATCCTCGCTGGTAGACGCTTTCCGCGTCCAGCCAGACATCGTCGACCGTCTTGTCCCTGGCGATCTGGTCGATCAGCGACGGCAGGAACGCCTCGGCCGCGTTTTCCGGCTTGAACAGCGCCTGTTTCTGCGTGAACTGTTCGCGGCGGACGAGTTTGAGATTGTGGTGGCGCGCGACATCCTGCAATTGCTCGCGCGTCGCGCCGTCTTCGAAGCGCAGCGACAGGTAGCCGGTGGGGTAGCTGTAGCCGCCGTCGGCGTCGCCCAACGCGGGGATCACGCTGAACTTCTCGCCGAGTTCCTTGCTCAGGGCCTCCCAGGTCCGCCGCTGGTTCTTCGCATTGCCGGCCACGCGCACCACCCAACCGCGCCGGCCGCCCTTCAGCGGCGCGGCGTCGAGCAGCCGCGCCTCTTCCTTCAGGCGCGACAGGCGCGCCATCGGGGAGGGTGCGGAAGCGGAAGCGGGCCTCACGACGAAGAGCGTCGATCGGTTCGCGGATGGACTGGTCGTGGGCATGAGGCGTGCGAAGCGGAGGGAGCCTGCGTGTTCCGGCCCGTGGCCGGGGTGCCCCTGGGCCGGAACGGGGTCCGGGCAGGGGCCGGCGTGCGGCCCGCGGGATGGAATCGGTGGCCTGTTTTATCACGCGGCGAGAATCGCCCACAAGCGCGATTCGGGCCGACTCCGGCGGCCGGCAGGGCCGCGCGTTGCCGGGACCGGGCCCTCGTTCAGGTCGAGACGCCACCGGCGACCGGCGCATGGCCGATCGCCGGTGACGCGCGGATCAGCGCGCCGGCGCGAACCGCAGCATCAGCGACCACTCGCGGCCGGGCTGGTTGTAGAACGCCGCGGTCTCGTAGGCCTTGTCGAAGACGTTGGCGACCCGCGCCTGCAGGGTCCAGTCGTCGGCGAATCGGTATTCGCCGCGCACGTCCAGGGTGGCGAACCCGCCGAGGCGGCGGCTGTTGGCGACGTCGTCGTAGCGGTCGCCCTCGGCCACGCCGGTGAAGCCGAGGCGGAAGGCGCCGAAGCCGCGGTCCAGTTCCAGCCGCGCGGTCTCGCGGGCGCGGCGCGGCAGGTCGTTGCCGTGGTTCGGGCCCGGCGCGCGGTTCTCGGAGTCCAGCCAGCTCGCGCTGCCGGCCACGGTCCAGCCGAAGACTTCGCTGTCCACCCGCAGCTCCGCGCCGCGCAGACGCGCGCGCTCGATGTTGTTCGGCAGGAACAGCGAAGCGTCGTAGGCGATGAGATCGTCGACATCGGTGGCGAACGCGTCCAGACGCACACCGGTGCGCTCTCCGCGCCAGGCGATGCCCGCTTCGACGGTCTTCGAGGATTCCGGGCGCAGCGACGGATTGCCGAAGAACGGGTAGTACAGCTCGTTGAAGGTCGGCGCCTTGAACGCGGTGCCGTAGCTCGCGGTGATCCGCCAGCGTTCGGCGAAGCTCAGGCCCCAGGCCGCGGTGCCGGTGGTTTCGCCACCGAACTGGTCGTTGTCGTCGCGACGCAGCGCGAGCTGCAAATCGTGGCCACCGAAGCGGCCCTGATACTGCGCGAACGCGGCGCGGTTGCCGCGACGGGTCTCATCGTAGGGGGTGTCGCTGTCGATGCGGTCGCGCAGCCAGTCGAGGCCGAGCGTGAGCAACTGGCCTTCGGCGAGCATCCAGTCGCCCTGCACCGAGGCGCTGTCGCGACGGCTGGCGAAATCGCCGTTGGCGGTGCTGCCGAGGAAGTTGTCGGACGCATCCTCGTTGCTGCCGACCGAGACCTTCAGGTCGAACGCTTCGCTCGCCTTCCAGCGCAGCTGCGCGCCGATCGCCTGCTGCACGATGTCGGAATTGTCGACGAAACTGCCGTCGTAGTCGTTGTGGCCGCTGACGTGCAGCGCGTTGCCCTGCAGTTCGACGGAATCGCCGATCTTCAGGCCGCCGCGCAGCGAGAAGGCATGCTGTTCGTAACCGTCGCGATCGGTCTGACCATCGACGAAACAGCCGGCGAAGACCGGAAAGCCCGCGCCGCGGCAGGCGTCGATGCCGTCGGTGCGCTGCAAGCCGGCGTCGATGCCGAACCAGCCGCTGACGTCATCGGAAATGCGGCTGCCGCCGCCCACGCCCAGCCCGCCCTCGCGACGGCCATGGCTGCCGGCGCCGAGGTGGAAACGGAAGGTCGCGTCGCCGCGGTCGCGGCGGGTGAAGATCTGGATCACGCCGCCGATGGCGTCGGAGCCGTAGAGGCTGGAGCGCGGACCGCGCACGATTTCGACGCGATCGATCAACGCGATCGGCAGGTCCTGGAACGAGGCCAGGCCCGACGTGGCCGAACCGATGCGCACGCCGTCGACCAGCACCAGCACGTGATCGGATTCGGCGCCGCGCACGAACAGCGTGCTGAGCTTGCCCATGCCGCCCTGGTTGCTGAGATTGATGCCGGCGCGGCCGCGCAGCAGTTCGCCGAGCGAACCGGCCTGGCTGCGCTGGATGGCATCGCGATCGATCACCTCGACCGGCGCCAAGGCGGCGTCGGTGGTGACGGCGGTCCGGGTCGCGGTGACGACGATCTCGTCGAGCGCATCGGCGTCGTCATCGGCCTGTGCGGCGGCGGAGAAGGACGCGGTGGTCGCGAGCGCAGCGGTCACGGCAAGCGCCAGCGGAAATTTTCGGAAAGACATTCGGGAACTCCATCGCGCGCACCCGCGCGGTGAGAAAGTGCGGAGGAGTCGCGAACGGAGGAAACAGGCAGCGAGCGGCCGGCGGGCATGCAGGGCATGGCGAACGACGTGATCGCCGCGACGCCCTCCGCATCGCAACCATGGACTTCCTGGCCGGTCTCCGGGCTCGTGCGCGAACGGTCGGAGACCGTTCGGGCCACCGCGCCTTCCCGCGGACAATGTCCACAGTGGCGGATGCGATGGCTTGACGCACTTACCGTTGCGGGGGCAGCGCCGGCCTTGCGTCGTGTCGAAAACGACGCGCACCGGCTTCCCGTTTCAACCCTGGGGCGAATGCCCGCGGGTCACCATGAAGCGCGCGCAGTGTACCCGATCCGCGTGGACGGCCGGCGTCGCGCGGCTGCGCAGCAGGCTCAGTCGCCGCTGTCGGGCTCGTCGAAGAGGCTGAACACCGGCGCCGCGTCTTCGCGGGCGTGGTGGGTGGTCGTCACCGGGGCGGCGGCGGGGCGGCCGCGCGGTGGCGGCAGCAGTGCGATGGCGGCGTCGGCGGCGACCAGCAGTTCGCTGCGGCGTTCGGCCGGCACTTCCTGCCAATGACAGCCCATCAGCGCGCCTTCCAGCGCATACAGCAGATTGAGACTGGGTTTGAAGCCCGCGCGCTTGACGCGCATGAAGGCTTCGAGCGCGCCGATCGCGCGCAGATCTTCTTCCGTGCGCAGCCCGACCTGGCGCAACCAAGCCGCGCTTTTCGGACCGATGTTGCGGAGTTTCAGCGGAGCGCTCATGCGTTCGTGTCTTCGGAGAAGGGATGGGGCGAGCGGTCCATCAGCCGTCCGTGCGCAGACTGCGCACGAACAACGCCGCGATGGCCTCGATACCCGCCTGATCATCAACGTCGAAACGGTCCGGGACCGGACTGTCCAGGTCGAGTACACCCACCAGCGCACCGTCGCGCACCAGCGGCACGACAAGTTCGGAACGCGACGCCGCGTCGCAGGCGATGTGCCCAGGGAACGCATGCACGTCGGCGATGCGCTGGGTCGTGCGCGTGCGCGC
The DNA here is from genome assembly GCF_039543145.1 of Lysobacter hankyongensis. Lineage (NCBI taxonomy): Bacteria > Pseudomonadati > Pseudomonadota > Gammaproteobacteria > Lysobacterales > Lysobacteraceae > Lysobacter > Lysobacter hankyongensis. The sequence continues at coordinate 331,650 of NZ_BAABJE010000002.1, forward strand.
CGCGGCGCCGCAGACGCCCTTGTCCAGCGCGATGCGCACGCAGGCCGGCAGACCCTGGAAGGGCCCGACCACCAGTTCGGTGCCGTCGAAGAAATAGAAGCCGGCCCAATTGAGTTCCGGCAGCGCGTGGTACACCAGCGCCGACAGATTTGCGGCATTGGCGATGCGGTCGTGCTCGCCCGCGAGCAGGGCTTCGGCCTGGGCCGCGAGCTGGGCGTACTGTTCCGGCTTGCTGCCGGTAAGCGGAATGGCGGCGAAACTCATGCAGCCAGTGTAGCAGCGCCGCCGCCCGGCATTACCATGCGCCTTCCGTTCCGGAGCCCGACGATGTCCCAGCCCGCACGCAGCCTCTACGTCACCGGCACCGATACCGGCGTCGGCAAGACCGTCGCCGCGACCGCCCTGGTGCACCGGCTGCGCATGGCCGGTCTGCGCGCGGTCGGCATGAAGCCGGTCGCCAGCGGCTGTGAACCCACGCCGGACGGTTTGCGCAACGAGGACGCGCTGACGCTGCAGGCCGCCAGCGATCCCTCGCCGGTCTACGACGACGTGAACCCGTACGCACTGGCGCTCGCGACGGCGCCGCAACTGGCCGCGCGCGCGATGGGCGTGCACGTGGATCTCGAACGTCTGCACGGCGCCTATCGTCGTCTTGCGGCGCAGGCCGATGCGGTCGTCGTCGAAGGCGCGGGCGGTTGGGCCGCGCCGATGGACGACGGGCTGGATCAGGTCGATCTGGTCCGCAGGCTCGATCTGCCGGTCGTGATGGTGGTGGGCCTGCGCCTGGGCTGTCTCAATCACGCGCGCCTCACCGCGCGCGCGATCGAAGCCGATGGCGTGCGGATGATCGGCTGGATCGGCAGCAGCGTCGATCCGGCCTTCACCGAGCGCGATGCCTACACCGGTCTGTTGAACGATGCATTGCCGGCGCACTGCCTCGGCATATTGCCGCATGCGCCCGGCGCGGACGCGCGGGCGATGGCGCGGCATTTGCGATTGCCGCAGGGATTCTGATCGCGGCGTCGCAAAAAGAAAGGCGCGCCGAAGCGCGCCTGTCCGGATCGCATGCACGAAGGGATCAGCCGTGTTGCGGCAGGGCCTCCGGCGCTGGCGCATCGCCGGCCGCAGCGCGCGCCTTGTCGTGCGCATGGTCGCGGGCGAGATACAGATAGAACGCCGGCAGCACGAACAGCGTGAACGCGGTGCCGATGGTCATGCCCGACGCGATCACCATGCCCATCGAGAAACGCGCGGCCGCGCCGGGGCCGCTGGCCATCAGCAGCGGGATCATCGCGAAGACCAATGCCGCGGTCGTCATCAACACCGGACGCAGTCGGATCGCCGTGGCCTCCTCGATCGCTTCGCGCTTGCCGAGACCCTTCTCGATCTGCAGCTTGTTGGCGAACTCCACGATCAGGATGCCGTGCTTGGAGATCACGCCGACCAGCGTCACCAGGCCGACCTGGGTGTAGATGTTGATGCTCATCCCGGGGAAGGCCTCGATGCCGCTGATGCCGAGGATGCCGCTGGCGATCGCCAGCACGTTCAACACCAGCAGCGCGCCGCAGATCGCCATCGGCACGGTGATCAGCATGATCAACGCGTCGCGGAAGCTCTCGAACTGCGCCGACAGCACCAGGAAGATGATGATCAGCGCAAACAGCAGAGTCACCAGCATCGTCGTGCCTTCCTGCTTGAACTGTCGCGATTCGCCGGCGTAGTCGACGCTGTAGCCCTGCGGCAGGACTTCCTTCGCCGCCTGCTCCAGCACCGCCAGCGCCTCGCCCTTGCTCACGCCGGGACGCGGGGCGAAGATGATCGACACCGCGTTCAGCTGCTGGAAACGGTTCAACACTTGGGGTTGCGCGCTTTCCTTGAGGGTGACGATGGTGGACAACGGGATCAGTTCGCCGGTGCGCGTGCGCGTGTAGTAATTGGTGAGCTGTTCCGCATTGAGGCGGTCGCTGCGCTGCACCTGGGCGACGACCCGGTACGATCGGTTCTGCATCGCGAACCGGTTCGCGTAGCCGCCCGACAGCATCGCCGACATGTCCGCCGAGAGCGTGCGCATGTCGATGCCGAGCGCCGCCGCCTTGTCGCGGTCGATCTGTACCTCGATCCGCGGCTTGTCGATCTTCAGATCCTTGTCGAGGAAGATGAAGCGCTTGCTCGCGTAGCCTTTGGCGAGGATCGCGTCGGACAATTCCTGCAACTGCTCCAGCGAGCCGATGCCGCCGATCACGAACTCGCCGCCGGTGCCGCCGCCGCCGGCGGTGGGCAACGCCGGGGGAATGAGCGCGAACACGTTGAGACCGGTGACTTCGGAGATCTTCGGCTGCAGCGACTGTTCCAGCACCTGCTTGGTCGAACGGTCGCGCTCGCTCCAGGGTTTGAGCACGAAGCCCGCGATGGCGGTATTGGAACCGCCGCCGCCGCCGAAGCCGCCGTTGAACAGAAAGTAGTTCTCGACTTCAGGGACTGCCTTGGTGATCGCGTTCACTTCCTCGGTATAGCGCTCGACATAGTCCAGCGTCGACGAGGGATCCGCGACGCCGATGGAGAAGATGAAGCCCTGGTCTTCCTGCGGCGCCGGTTCCTTCGGCGACTGCATGTACAGGAAGATGCACGAAGCGAAGACGATGGCGCCGAACACCGCGATCACGCTCTTGGTATCGAGCGCGCCATGCAGCCTGCGCTGGTAGCCGTGACGCAACCGGTCGAAACGCGTGTCGAGCCAGCGTTCGAACCGGCCCTTGCCGCCCTCGTCGTGCGGCTTGAGCATCTTCGCGCTCATCATCGGCGACAGGGTCAGCGCGATCACGCCCGACAGCAGCACCGAACCGGCCAGCGTGAACGCGAACTCGGTGAACAGCACGCCGGTGAGGCCGCCCTGGAAACCGATCGGAAGGTACACCGCGACCAGGGTCGTGGTCATCGCCACCACCGGCCACGCGAGTTCGCGCGCGCCGCGCAGCGCCGCTTCGTGGGGTTTCATGCCCTCCTCGATGTGGCGATGGATGTTCTCCAGCACGATGATCGCATCGTCCACCACGATGCCGATCGCGAGCACCATCGCCAGCAGGGTCAGCAGGTTGATGGTGAAACCCATGATCAGCATCAGGAACAGCGTGCCGACGAGCGACAGCGGCACGGTCACCGCCGGGATCAGCACGCTGCGGAACGAGCCCAGGAACAGGTAGATCACCACGATCACGATGATCACCGCTTCGATGATCGTCGAGATCACTTCCTGGATGGCGTCCTGGATCGCCTCGGTGCTGTCGTAGGGAATCGTGCCGACCATGCCTTCGGGCAACTGCGGGATGATCTCCGCATCCCACACCTTGCGCACCGCGGTGATCACGTCGAGCGCGTTGGCGTCCGGCGAGACGTAGATGGCCATGAACGTCGCCGCCTGGCCGTTGATCCGCACCGAGGTGCCGTAGTTCTCCGACCCCAGCGCCACGTCGGCCACATCGCCCAGGCGGACGATGGCGCCGTCCTGCTCGCGGATGACGAGCTTGCGGAATTCCTCAGCCGTGCGCAGATCGGTGCGCGCGGTGAGGTCGATCGACACCATCTGGCCCTTGGTCGAACCCAGCGCCGACAGCACGTTGTTGTTGCGCAGCGCGGCGTCGACGTCGCTGGCGGTGACCTGCAGCGCGGTCATCCGGTCCGGCTTCAGCCACACCCGCATCGCGAACGAGCCGGCGCCGAGGATGTCGGCGCGCTGCACGCCGGGCACGGTGACCAGCTTGGGCTGGATCGCCCGGGTGAGATAGTCGGTGATCTGGTTGTTGTCCAGCCGTTCGCTGGCGAAGGACACGTACATCGCCGCGATCTGCTGGCCCTGCTGCAGATCGATGACCGGATCCTCGGACTCCTGCGGCAGCTGGCCGCGGAGTTTGTTGATCTTCGCGGAGATCTGGGTCAGCGCTTCGTTCGGATCCTGGTCCAGGCGGATGTAGGCCTGGATCGTGCTGACCCCGGCCGCGCTGGACGAGGTCAGGTACTCGATGCCCTCGGCGCTCGCGATCTCGCGTTCCAGCGGCGTGGTGATGAAGCCCTGGATCAGGTCCGCGTCGGCGCCGAAGTACGTGGTGCTGACGTTGATGACCGCGTTCTGCAGTTCCGGATACTCGCGCACGTTGAGCGAGTCGAACGCGCGCAGGCCGAACAGCATGATGAACAGGCTGACGACGACCGCGAGCACGGGCTTGTTGATGAAGATGTCGGTGAATTTCATCGCGTTCTCCCGTGCGTCGCGGACGGCGCAGGGTGGGTGGGGGCGGGCGGAGCGGCGGACATCGGCCTGATGTCGTCCGGATCCCGGTCGGATGTCGTCCGTGCGTCAGCTGTTGCCGGGTTTCGGCGCGGCCTCGGCGGCCGGCTGCACCTTGTTGTTGATGGTGATCTCGGCATCGTTGCGCAGTTTCAACAGACCGCTGGTCACCACGCGCTCGCCCGGCTTGAGCCCTTCGGTCACCGCGACGAGGTCGCCGCGGGTGGCGCCGGTCTTCACGAAGCGTTGCCGCACGACCAGCTTCTTGCCGGTGAGCGGCTTGCCCTCGGCATCCTTCTCGCCCTCCGCACGCTCGACTTCCTCGATCACGTACACCGCGTTGCCGTAGGGGTTGAAGCTGACCGCGGTCTGCGGCACCACGACCACCGAGCGTTCGCCGCCGAGCGCGAAGGCGACCTTGGCGAACACGCCCGGCCGCAGGGCGCCGTCGTCGTTCACGAAGCTGGCCTGGACGGTGAAGTTGCGGGTCTGCGCGTCGACCTGCGGTTCGATCGCGGTGATCCGACCGTCGAAGACCTGTCCCGACAGCGAATCGAGGGTCGCGCGGATCGCCGTGCCTTCCTGCACATCGCCCATGCGCTGCTGCGGCAGTGTGAAATCGAGCAGGATGGGATTGAGCGACTGCAGGTTCACCAGCGGGTCGCCCGGATTCACGAACTGGCCGAGGTTGATCTTGCGGATGCCGAGCACGCCGTCGAACGGTGCCCGGATGGTCTTCAGGGCGATCACCGCACGTTGCGCCTCGACCTGCGCGAGCTTCGCGGCGGCATCGGCCGCGCGCTGCTCGACTTCATCCTGCGAGACCAGCTTCTGCGCGCCGAGCGTGCGCCAGCGATCGCGCTGCGCCACCGCCAGCTTGGCCGCGGCTTCAAGTGCGCGCAGCGTGGCTTCTTCGTTGGTGGTGTTGAGGCGGACCAGGACGGTGCCGGCGCGCACCTGCTGACCCGGTTTGAACAGGATCTCGCGGATCACGCCGCCGGCCTCCGTGGTCACATCGGTGCCGTTCACCGCGACGAACGTACCGACCGCTTCCGCGTCGTCGCGCCAGCGTTCGGCCTTCGCCACGTAGGCCGACACCGCGGCCACAGGCTGCGACTGGTTGTCGAAGAAATCGTTCATGCCCTTGTCCATCATCGCTTTCACCGCGAACACCCCGCCGAAAACGACGCCGGCGGCGATCAGCATGAACACCATGCGTCGCACGGTGGAGGGTTTGCGTGCGATCGGTTTCGGCGCCTCGACGGCAGGGCTCGGTCTGGGGTCATTCATGGGCGGATACCTGGGCAGGGCGCGCGATGCGGGACGTGGGCAGGGGAGATTCGAGTTGCGGACAAACGCTTCCGAAGATGTCGCGGCAAAGCCGCGCGTTCAACGCGTCGAGAGCTTCATCGTCGGAGGGGTCGAACAGTGGCCGCCATCCGTAGCCGTTGAGCAGGTAATGCAGATGTTTCATCAGCAGCCGATACGGATCGCCCAGCGCATGCGCTTCGAACAATCCTTCGGTGTGGCTCAGGGTATGCATGCCGAGTGTCAGGGTCCAAGGGCCGATGGTCAGGGCCTTGGCCGACAGGCCGAGGTCGGAGGGGAGATCGCCTGCGGCCATGGCCGCCTGCGAGATGCCGTCGATGAGCGCGGCGAGCGGCGCGCTCGCGTCCAGGGAACGCTGCCGGCTGGCGGCCGAAGCCGCGCCCCAGATCACGTCGGTCCAGACGAACTGCTCGAGCCTGAAGTGCTCGGGACGGGCCCGGATCACCATCAGATCCGCCAGCGCGATCGCCACCATCCGCTCCCGGGTGGGGCCGTGCCAGTGCGCGGCGCGTTCGAACAGATCCACCCGGCTCAGGCAATTGCGGGTGGCGAGGGCGACCAGCAGATCCTCCTTGCTGGCGAAGTGCTGATAGAGGGTACCGATGGCGTAGTCGCATTCTTCGGCGATCCGCGACATCTGCAACGACAGCAGCCCGTCGCGCTGGATCAGCGCCTGGGCCTTGTCGAGGAAGCGCTGTTCGCGCTCGGCGCGTTCGCGCTGGCGGCGATCCTTGGTACTCATGGCGCATGGCCGGCGTGGGTGCGGGAGACAATTTTGAACCAGATTCAAAATTTGAGCAAGAATGATTCTTGTTGGATTGCATGTCTCGTTTGGCGGCGATCGTGCCTCGATCGCCCTTGAGGCAGGCAAAAAAAACCCGGCAGCTGGGCTGCCGGGTGGGAGAGAGCGCCGGAGCGCGCCGGGGAGGGACGGCGCGACCGGTGTCTTGCCTGTTTCAGCGGGCGGTCTTGCGACCGGCAGCCTTGACCACCTTCTCGGCGTCGGCCTGCACGGTGGCGGCGACGGTTTCGAACTGGCCCTTGGCGATCTGGGCGATGGCTTCGTTGGTCTTCAGCGTGCGGCCGAAGACTTCCTGACCGGTGCCGATGCTGCGCTCGACGTTCTCGCGGGCGATCTGCACGCCCTTCGGCCAAACGGCCTTGAGGCCGTCGAAATCACGGACGTCCGCCAGCTCGCCCCAGAAGGCGAAGGTGGCGTTCATGCTTTCTTCGATGGCGGCGAGCTGCAGGCCGAAGACGGCTTCGGTGTTCTCGAGGGTCAGGCGGCCGACCTGCGCGGTGGTATCGGCGAACTGGCGGGTCGACTTGGCGAACTGGTCGTTGAACTGCTGGTACATGGCGGACTCCTGAGGCTGGGGTGCCGGCAGGGAATGCCGGTTTGTGCGGTGCAACATAATTCGATTTTTGTTGCACTGCAACATGGAGCCGACGAACGGCACCCACGGGAACGAGCCCGTCCAGAATCAATCGCTTGTTGGGCTTAGCGGGGCTCAGCCCCGATGGCGGCAGCCGGAAGTGCAGGTCTCGTGGACCACGATCTCGCTCAACAGGGGCAGGGCCGGCTTCAGCCGGTCCCAGATCCAGGCCGCCAGCCGCTCGCTGGTCGGATTCTCCAGACCTTCGATGTCGTTGAGGTAGTGGTGATCCAACTGGTCGTACAGCGGCTTGAACGCGGCCTTGATGTCGGCGAAATCCATGACCCAGCCGGTCTGCGGGTCGAGGTCGCCGGAGACATGGATCTCGATGCGGAACGAGTGGCCATGGAGGCGCGCGCATTTGTGGCCCGGCGGCACGTTGGGCAGCCGGTGGGCGGCTTCGAGGGTGAAGACCTTGAAGATATCCATGGGGAAGAAGTTCCGGGGACGACGGGTTCCGGATCGCGCCGGGCTGCGCTTGCGCCCTGCGTACGGCCGTGGTCGGAAGGATGGTGGCTATGGGTGGACTCGAACCACCGACCCCAGCATTATGAGTGCTGTGCTCTAACCGGCTGAGCTACATAGCCACAAGGGGCGGGAATTGTCCACGCCGCGCCGCCCGCCGTCAACCGCGGCCAATGGACGATGCCGCCGAGGATGACGCTGCGGCGGCCGCTCCCGGATAATGGCGGCTCCTTCGCCTGATCGCGCTGCGCCTGCCGGCGTCATTCCTTCGCCCGTCACAGGGCCGGTTGCGCGATCGCTCCGCCCCGGACGACCCGCATGAATACCGCACACCGCAAGCCGCTGCCCGGCACCCGCCTCGACTGGTTCGATGCCCGCGAGGCCGTCGATGCGCTCCAGCCCGGCGCGTGGGCGCGCCTGCCCTATACCTCGCGCGTGCTCGCCGAGAATCTGGTGCGCCGCGCCGATCCGGCCCGCCTCGAAGACTTTCTCGGCCAGCTGATCGGGCGCAGGCGGGACCTCGACTTCCCGTGGTTCCCGGCGCGCGTCGTGTGTCACGACATCCTCGGTCAGACCGCGCTGGTGGATCTGGCGGGCCTGCGCGACGCCATCGCCGACCAGGGCGGCGATCCGGCGCAGGTCAATCCGGTCGTCCCGGTGCAATTGATCGTCGATCACTCGCTCGCCGTCGAATGCGGCGGCTACGACCCGGATGCGTTCGCGAAGAACCGGGCGATCGAGGATCGCCGCAACGAAGACCGTTTCCATTTCATCGACTGGACGAAGCGCGCGTTCCGCAACGTCGACGTGATTCCGCCGGGCAACGGCATCATGCATCAGATCAACCTGGAGCGGATGTCGCCGGTGATCGGTGTGCAGGACGGTATCGCCTATCCCGACACCTGCGTCGGCACCGACAGTCACACGCCGCACGTCGACGCGCTGGGCGTGATCGCCATCGGCGTCGGCGGTCTGGAAGCGGAAAACGTGATGCTCGGCCGGGCCTCGTGGATGCGACTCCCCGACATCATCGGCGTCGAACTGGGCGGCAGGCCGCAGCCCGGCATCACCGCGACCGACATCGTGCTTGCGCTGACCGAATTCCTGCGCAAGCAGAAGGTGGTCGGTGCCTACCTCGAATTCCGCGGCGAGGGCGCTGCTGCGCTCACCCTGGGCGATCGCGCGACGATCTCGAACATGGCGCCGGAATACGGCGCGACCGCGGCGATGTTCTTCATCGACGGCAATACCATCGATTATCTGCGCCTCACCGGTCGCAGCGACGAACAGGTGGCGCTGGTCGAGACCTATGCGAAGTCGGCCGGCCTGTGGGCCGATGCGCTCGTCACCGCCGAATACGAGCGCACGCTGCATTTCGATCTGTCCACGGTCGTGCGCAACATGGCCGGACCGTCGAACCCGCATGCCCGCGTTGCGGTGAGCGATCTCGCCGCGAAGGGCATCGCCGGCAACCTCGACGCCGCGCGCGCGCAGGAAGCCGAAGGCCTGATGCCGGATGGCGCGGTGATCATCGCCGCGATCACCAGCTGTACCAACACGTCGAACCCGCGCAACGTCATCGCCGCCGGTCTGCTGGCGCGCAATGCCAATCGCGCGGGCCTGGTGCGCAAGCCGTGGGTGAAGAGCTCGCTGGCGCCCGGCTCGAAGGCGGTCGCGCTTTATCTGGAAGAAGCCGGGCTGAAGGACGATCTCGAAGCGCTCGGCTTCGGCATCGTCGCCTTCGCCTGCACCACCTGCAATGGCATGAGCGGCGCGCTCGATCCGAAGATCCAGCAGGAAATCATCGATCGCGATCTCTACGCGACCGCGGTGCTCTCCGGCAACCGCAATTTCGACGGACGCATCCATCCCTACGCGAAGCAGGCGTTTCTCGCCTCGCCGCCGCTGGTGGTGGCCTACGCCATCGCCGGTACGATTCGTTTCGATATCGAGAAGGACGCGCTGGGCCACGATGCCGCGGGCAATCCGATCACGCTGAAGGACCTGTGGCCGAGCGACGCCGAGATCGATGCGATCGTGAAGGCGAGCGTCAAGCCGGAACAGTTCCGCAAGGTTTACGAGCCGATGTTCAAGGTGACGGTGGAACACGGCGAGCGCGTCAGTCCGCTGTACGACTGGCGCCCGATGAGCACCTACATCCGCCGTCCGCCGTACTGGGAAGGTGCGCTGGCCAGGCCGCGGACCCTGCATGGGCTGCGGCCGCTGGCGGTGCTGGGCGACAACATCACCACCGATCATCTGTCGCCGTCGAACGCGATCCTGCTCGACAGCGCGGCCGGTGCCTACCTCGCGAAGATGGGCCTGCCGGAAGAGGATTTCAATTCCTATGCCACGCATCGCGGCGACCACCTCACCGCGCAGCGCGCGACCTTCGCCAACCCGACCCTGCTCAACGAAATGGTGCGCAATGCCGACGGCACGGTGAAGAAGGGCTCGCTGGCGCGCGTGGAGCCAGAAGGACAGGTGATGCGCATGTGGGAAGCGATCGAGACCTACATGGAACGCGCCCAACCGCTGATCATCGTCGCCGGTGCCGACTACGGCCAGGGCAGCTCGCGCGACTGGGCGGCCAAGGGCGTTCGTCTCGCCGGTGTCGAAGTCATCGTCGCCGAAGGTTTCGAGCGCATCCATCGCACGAATCTGATCGGCATGGGCGTGTTGCCGCTGGAGTTCAAACCGGGCACCACACGCCTGACCCTGGGCCTCGACGGCACCGAAACCTACGACGTGACCGGTGCGCGCACACCGCGCGCGGATCTCACCCTCGTCGTCCACCGTCGCAATGGCGAACGCGTCGAGGTACCTGTGACCTGCCGACTCGATACCGCCGAGGAAGTCTCGATCTACGACGCCGGTGGGGTGCTGCAGCGTTTCGCGCAGGATTTCCTGGAGATGTCGAAAACCGCGTAAGCCATTCGTCGTTCCTGTGTCCATCCGACAAGAAAGGAGATCGATCATGTCCGACCCCGGCACCGGCACCGTTCGCCTGCACCGCGTCCTGCGCGCCCCGCCCGAGCGCGTCTATCGCGCCTTCCTGGATGCGGCAGCGCTCGAAAAATGGCTGCCGCCGCACGGTTTCACCGGCAGGGTCCATGCGATGGACGCACGGGTGGGCGGTGGCTATCGCATGTCGTTCACCAACTTCGGCACCGGCGCCAGCCACGGTTTCTCCGCGACTTACGTCGAACTGGTGCCGAACGCGCGCATCGTCCACACCGACCGTTTCGACGACCCCAATCTGCCCGGCGAAATGCGGGTCGAGATCGTGCTGACGCCGGTCCTGTGCGGCACCGACCTGAGCATCGTGCAGGCAGGCATTCCCGCGGCGATTCCTCCCGAATTCTGCTTCCTCGGCTGGCAGGAGTCGCTGATCCTGTTGGCCCACCTCGTCGATCCGGAGATTCCGGACAACCCCTGATCCACGGAACACGCCCGCCATGACCGCACAGCCACAGCTCCGCATCCCCGCCACCTACATGCGCGGCGGCACGTCGAAAGGCGTGTTCTTCCGACTGGACGATCTGCCGCCTGCGGCGCAGGTGCCGGGGCCGGTGCGCGATGCGCTGCTGATGCGCGTCATCGGCAGTCCCGACCCGTACGCCAAGCACACCGACGGCATGGGCGGAGCGACGTCCAGCACCAGCAAGTGCGTGATCATCGCGAAGAGTTCGCGACCGGACCACGATGTGGACTATCTATACGGCCAAGTGTCGATCGACACCGCGTTCGTCGACTGGAGCGGCAACTGCGGCAATCTGTCGACGGCGGTCGGTCCGTTCGCGATCGCCAACGGTTTCATCGATCCCGCATGGCTGCCGCGCGACGGCGTGTTCGCGGTGCGGGTATGGCAGGCGAACATCGGCAAGACCATCGTCGTCCATGTGCCGATCGCGAACGGCGAGGTGCAGGAAACCGGCGATTTCGAGCTGGACGGCGTCACCTTTCCTGCGGCGGAGATCGTGCTGGAATTCATCGATCCCGCGGATGAGGGCGAAGGCGAGGGCGGCGGCAGCATGTTTCCAACCGGCAACCTCGTCGACGATCTCGACGTGCCGGGTGTCGGCACGCTGAAGGCGACGATGATCAACGCCGGCATTCCAACCGTGTTCGTGCGTGCGGCCGACATCGGCTACACCGGCGCCGAACTGCAGGATGCGATCAATGGCGATCCGAAGGCCCTTGCGATGTTCGAAACCATCCGCGCCCACGGCGCGCTGCGCATGGGACTGATCGCGGACGTGTCGGGCGCGGCGAAGCGGCAGCACACGCCGAAGGTGGCGTTCGTTGCGCCGGCGACCGATTACACCGCGTCCAGCGGGAAACGCATTACCGCCGGCGACATCGACCTGCTGGTGCGCGCGCTGTCGATGGGCAAACTGCATCACGCGATGATGGGCACCGCCGCGGTCGCCATCGGCACGGCGGCGGCGATCCCAGGCACCCTGGTCAGCGATGCCGCCGGCGGTGGTGCCAGGACCGCGGTGCGTTTCGGCCATCCGTCCGGCACGCTGCGGGTCGGCGCCGAAGCGGCGCAGGTCGACGGCCAGTGGGTGGTGCGCAAGGCGGTGATGAGCCGCAGCGCCCGCGTGCTGATGGACGGCGCGGTGCGGGTGCCGGCGGACGCGCTCGACAGCTGAACGGCACGGAGGCGGTGGCGGGGCGGCTTGTCGTCGCCGTCCGCCCATGGCAGAGTCGGTTACAGCGGCCAATGGGCCAAAGATTTCAGGAGTCCGCATCGTGATCGATCCGGACGGTTACCGACCGAATGTCGCGATTGTCCTGATGCACCCGGATGGCCGGGTGTTCTGGGCCCGGCGCGTCCGCAGGGACGGCTGGCAGTTCCCGCAGGGCGGGATGAACAGCGACGAGACGCCCACCGAGGCGATGTACCGCGAGCTGAGGGAAGAGACCGGGCTGTTGCCCGAACATGTCGACGTGCTCGGCAGTACCCCGGGCTGGCTGCGCTACCGGTTGCCGCCGCGCGCGATCCGTCGGCACGACCGGCTGGTCTGCATCGGCCAGAAGCAGGTCTGGTTCCTGCTCCGCTTCACCGGCGACGAAACCGACCTCAAGCTGGATCTGACCGATTCCCCGGAATTCGACCATTGGCGCTGGGTCGATTTCTGGTATCCGCTGGAGCATGTGGTCAACTTCAAGCGCATGGTCTACACCCATGCGCTGCACCATCTGGCGCCGTTCGCGCGGCAGGTGGCGGGCGTTCAGGCGATCCCCGCGCCCAACTTCGAGCCGCGGCGATGGTCGCGGCCGCGGACCCGCCGGCGTCCGCCGGCACCGTATGGCGGGCAGGGGGCCGACGGGTCCGAACCCGGTTAGCGCCGGGCCCGTGCCCGCGGCGTTCGCGGGCTCGGGTTGGAATTGACAATCATTCTCACCCGTGGCCCAATGAGAACGGTTCCCAACTCCTGTCCGCCGCCATGTACGTCTGCCTCTGCAATGGAGTCACCGAGCGCGAAATCCGCCAGACCGCGGCCGCTGGCTGCCGGACCATGGCCGAACTGACGATGCGCACGGGGTGCGGCGCCGGCTGCGGCAGTTGCGTCTGCATGGCCACCGAGATCATCGAGGACGTGCACCGCAACGACGACGGGATCGCGCACGCGGCCTGATCCGCGCGCGTCGGGCCTAGGCATCAGGCCCGCATTCATCCCGCAAGCATCCGGGCTGCAGACGGTTTTCTTTCCCGATCGCGCGACTGCGGATAGAGTGTCGCCACCGCAACGCAGGAGCCGGCCATGAAGGGCGACCCCAAGACCATCGAATTCCTCAATCGCGCGCTCTACAACGAGCTGACCGCGATCAACCAGTATTTCCTGCACGCCAAGATGCTGAAGAACTGGGGGCTGAAGGAACTGGCCGAGCACGAGTACCACGAGTCCATCGACGAGATGAAGCACGCCGACAAGCTGGCGGAGCGCATTCTCTTCCTCGACGGTCTGCCGAACTTCCAGGCGCTGGGCAAACTGCGCATCGGCGAGAACCCGAAAGAGTTGCTGGAATGCGATCTGGCGCTGGAACTCGAAGCGGTGCCGCTGCTGCGCGAGGCGATCGCGCACTGCGAGAAAGTCGCGGATTACATCAGCCGGCAGTTGTTCGCGGACATCCTCGATTCCGAGGAAGAGCATATCGACTGGATCGAGACCCAGCTTTCGCTGATCGCGCGCCTGGGCGAGCAGAACTATCTGCTGACCAAGCTCGAAAGCTGAATCCGCGTCGCCCTCACCAACGAACGCCCGGAGGCGGAAGCCCCCGGGCGTTTTCCGTTCTGGCGGAGCGTCGGGCGCGGGCGGCTGACGTACTGTTCCGGGAACAGCGTCAACCCGCCTGCGATGCGCCCTGGGTCATGTTCGCGCGCAGTGCCTGCCGCGCGCGCGCGAACTCGTTGGCGATCAGCGCGACCGCCACGGCCGGGCGTTCCAGCGTCTGCGTGCGTGCGCCGAGTTCGACCTTCTTCGCCGCGTTCGACAGCGACATCGCGCCGAGGTTGGCGCTGGAGGATTTCAGCGTGTGCGAGGCGTTGCGCAGCATCTCGTAGTCGGGGCCGACTGCCGCGGTTTCGAGTGCGGCGACCAGTCGCGGCGTGTCGTCGAGGAAGACTTCGATCAGGCGGTCGACTTCGTTGCCGAGGATGCTGCGCAACTCCTCCAGCACCGAAGCGTCCAGCACCGGCGGTGGCGGTTCGACCGGCGCCGGCGGCGGTGCGGGGGGCGGCGCGGGTTTCGCGGCGCCCGGTGGCTGCGGCACGAACGGGTTGGCGGTGATGGCGGGGCGGTTGGCGGCGGCCTCGAGCGTGGCATCGGGCGACTGCGGTGCGCTCGCGGGCCGGGGCGCGGCCGGTGCCGATGCGGTCGTGGTGGCCGGCTCGGCGCCGGGGTGCTGCGAGGAAATCTGGTGCCAGTGGAACAGGCAGCGTTCGAGTTCGCCGCGGGTGACGGGTTTGGCGAGATAGTCGTCCATGCCGGCGTCGAGGCACTTCTGGCGGTCGCCCGCCATCGCGTTCGCGGTCATCGCCACGATCGGCAGGCGTCGGCCGCCGCTGGCGGCCTCGTGTTCGCGCCAGCGGCGGGTGGCGGTGTAGCCGTCCATGACCGGCATCTGGCAATCCATCAGCACCAGATCGTAGCGCGATGCGGACATGCGCAGCAGCGCGGCTTCGCCGTTGGTGGCGCTGTCGCAGTGGGTGCCGAGCACGCTGAGCAGACGCTGGCCCACCATCAGATTGACCGGGTTGTCTTCCACCAGCAGGACGCGCATTGGCCGCGCGGGTTCCTGTTCGGCCGGCGGGCCGGCGGCGTCGATGGCCGCAGGCTGGCCGTCGGTACGGGATGCCTGCGAGTCGCTGTCGTACGACGGATAGTCGCCGAGGGCGGCAGGCGTTTCGCTCACGCCGAGCAGGGTCGCGCGCAGATCGGCGTCCGGCGCCTGGCGCGGCAATACGGTCGCCGTCTGCATGAGTTCATCCGGCACCGCTTCGTCTCCCTGAAGGCAGATCAGGCGCACCTGACCGTAGGTGTTCTGGCGCTCGAGATTGCGCTGCAGCGCCACCGAGGTGCTGCGCACGCTCGCGAGGTCCGCGAGCACGGTGGTGTAGGCCCAGCCCTCGCCCTGGTTGAGCGCGCCGCGGATGCGATCCAGCGCTTCCTGCGTGGTTTCGACGGCGGTGATGCGCAGACCCCAGTTCGGCAGCAGCATGCTGAGCCGCAGGCGCAGCCGCTGGTCGCCGGTGAGCAGCAGCACCCGGCCATTGCTGGGTTCGACGGTCTTGGCGGCGACGATGTCGCCCTGCACCTTGAGCAGCGGAATTTCGAACCAGAAGGTCGAGCCCTGGCCGGTTTCGGAGTCCACCCCGATGCGGCCGCCCATCAGGTCGATGATGCGCTTGGAAATCGCAAGACCCAGACCGGTGCCGCCGTAGAGCCGGGTGGTGGAGGCGTCGGCCTGGCTGAAGGCCTGGAACAGGCGCTCCTGCGCCGCCGGCGGAATGCCGATGCCGGTATCGCGCACTTCGAAGCGCAATTGATGCTGGGCGCTGGTCTCGCCGATGCGGCGCACGCTGACGGCGATGTTGCCGCGCTCGGTGAACTTCACCGCGTTGCTGATCAGGTTGCTGAGGACCTGGCGCAGCCGCACCGGATCGCCGCGTACCGGCAGACGCACCGACGGGTCGATCTGCAGGCCCAGGCGCAGGCCCTTGCTCTGCGCGGGGCGCTCCATCAGCTGGATCACCGATTCCAGCGTTTCGCGCAGGTTGAAGGTGGTGGATTCCAGCTGCAGCTTGGAGGCTTCCAGCTTCGAGTAGTCGAGGATGTCGTCGACGATCCGCAGCATCTGCTGCGAGGACAAAAAGGCGGTATGCACCATCTCCGCCTGGTCGGCCGGCAGCTTGTTGTGCATCAGCAGGTCGAGCATCGGCACGATGCCGTTGAGCGGCGTGCGGATCTCGTGACTCATCGTGGCCAGGAATTCGCCCTTGGCCATGACCGCCGATTCGGCGTCCTGCTTGGCCTGCCGCAACTGCTGCTCCAGTTGGCTGCGGCGCTGCAGCTCGCGCTGCAGTTCGCTGCGCTCGGCCTCGCTGCGAGCGGCGATCTCGGCCGCTTCCTGCATGTGGCGTTCGTAGTTGCGCGAGGCGTAGGTGAGATAGGCGACGATCGCCGCGGTGATCGCGGCCAGCGCGAGGCCGATCAGGGTCCACGGGCCGGAGTCGGTCACGGTCTCCAGAATCGCGGCCAGGGTGGCCCCGATCGCGGTGGCCAGCGCCAACCAGCGGAATGTCAGGAGCGAGGGCTTGGGATCGTTCAAATCGGGATACCTGCATTGGCGACGTCGACCCGCATCGCGTCCATTGCCGGACGACGGTGCGCCCGCCCGGCCGCGGGTCTGATGCCGATGATGCCCCAGCCCGAGCCGGCTTGACCAGCGCGGCGACAGGGCCGCGTCGGTATGGCGCCGTCAGAGCAGCGCGTGCTGGAAGTCGAAATCCATCGCGCCGGCGGCGCTCTGGACCAGATCGCCCTGGATGTAGTCGATGCCGCTGAGCCACAGCTTCGCGGCGGTCTGCGGGTCTTCGACGTGCTGGCCGATGACCTGCAGGCCCAGCAGATGGGCGCGTTCGATCACCAGGCGCATCTCGTCGTGCACGGCCTGCTGGTCGATCTTGCCGGCGTAGTGCGGCGACAGGCGCACGTAGCTCAGCGGCAACTGCGCGAGCAGAGCATCGGCTTCCGGATTGGTCTGGAACTGGCTCAGGCACAGGCGCACGCCGGCGGTCATCATCCGCTGGCAGAACTCGCGCAGCAGCACCGAATGCACCAGCGCGTCGCCGAGACGCACGTCCACCACCAGCAGTTTGCCCTCGACGCCGAGATCGGTCAGCGATTCCAGCAGCCATTGGCCGTAGCTGTCCTGGCCGAGCGTGCGTGCGGCCTGCGGTACGAACAGGCGGGCGCGCTTGCTGCCCCGCAACTGGTCGCCCAGGATCGCCAGGGCGCGGCTCATCACCCGGCGGTCGATCTCGTGCATGAGTCCCGCGCGCTCCGCCACCGGCACGACCTCGGCGGCGGTATGCAGCAGGCCGGCGGCATCGCGCAGGCGGACCAGGGTCTGGTACTGCTCCTGGTCGCCGCCGACCACCGAAACGATCGGCTGGAACGCCAGTTCGAGGCGTTCGTTGGCCAATGCGTCCTGCAACTGCGCCAACAGTTGGGCGGCCTGTTCCGACACCGCATCCGCCTGCGGGCGATACGCGGCGATGGCCGTCGGTTCGGCGCGCGCCAGGCGCAGGGCTTCCTCGGCGGCGGCGAGGGCCGCGCCCGCATCCCGGAACCCATGGGCCAGGTCGACGTAGCCGACGCAGGCGCGCAGGCGGAGGCTGTCGCCGTTGGCCTGCAGCGCGTGGCCGATGAAAACGTCGCGCAGCTGCCGCGCCCACACGGCATGCCGATCCGGCGGCAGGCCAGGCCAGTAGACGATGAAGGTGTTGTCGTTGAGCCGCGATGCCGGGCGGTCGCCGGCGACGCTCGCGATCAGTTTGCCCGCGTCGGTGAGGATGGCGTCGAGCGCGGCATACCCGTAATGGTCGCGCAGCGCCGAGGTGCCTTCGATCACCACGAAATGCACCGCGCCGAGCGTCTGTTGCGGGAACGCCAGCGACAGCTGCTGCAGCATGTAATTGCGGGTGAGCAGGCCGGTGGCCGGATGCCGGCGCACTTCCTGTTCGCGCTGCAGTTTCAGCGCGCGGGCGCGACGGACGCGATTCTGCACCGCGGCGATGAGGTGCCGCGGCCGTACCGGTTTGCTCAGGTAATCGTCGGCGCCGCTGTCGAGCACTTCGAGGTGGCGCTCGGGATCGGTGTCGCCGGTGAGGAACACCACCGGAATGTGCGCATGGGCGGGATTGCTGCGGATCTGCGCGGTGAGCTCGGTCCCGCTCATGCCGGGCATGTGCAGGTCCATCAGCATCAGATCGGGCTGGAAGCGATCCATGGCGGCCATCGTTTCGCTGGCCACGGCCACCACTTCGGCGTCCATGCCCGCGCCCTTGAGCACGCCCTGCGCGAACAGCGCCTGGCTGCGGTCGTCCTCGACGATGATCACGCGATAGGCCGGCTCGCCCTGCTCGACCGGGACCACCTGCGGCGTGGCTTCGGCTTCGACGGTCTCCGTGGTCGCCGGATCGCCGGCCGGCGGCGCTTCCGGCGGCGCCGCGTCCGCGCACCAGCGCCGCCAGTAGCCGGCGGGTGGGGATTCGGCGCGCACGGCTGCGCCCGGGCCGCCCGGACGGATGGGGGATGCGGAGGAATTGCGTTCGTGCGGAACGAAGGACATCGCGGCTCCCGACTCGAACCCGCATTATGCGGGTTCGTTTCACGTTGGGAAGCGTCCGGCGGCGGTGCGGGACGCGGAACCCGGCCCGCGTCCGGAAGACGCGGTCAGGCGGCGGCGCCGGGGCCGCCGATATTCGAACCGCTGGACAGCAGCCGCGACACGCCGCGGAAGACTTTCCGCCACAGCCACCACACGATCAGGGCGATGCTGAGGCCGGTACCGACGACCACCGTCAGCGCGATCCACGGATGCGACCAGACCAGCGCGAGTCCGCCGATGACGGCGGTGTCCTCGGCGACCGACGCCGTCCAGTTGCTCACCGGTTCGGGAGAGGTGTTGAGCAGTGCGCGGGTGCCGGATTTCAGCACATGGCTGGTCAGTGCGGCACCGGCGCCGGCGGCCATCATGCCGGCGCCGAGGTCGCCGTCCGGCGACATCGCCGCAGCGGCGAGGAAGGCGCCGGCGGGCACGCGCAGCAGGGTCTGCAGCAGATCCCAGCCCGAATCGACGCCGGGAATCTTGTCGGCGAAGAACTCCGCTGCGGCCAGCGCGCCGGAGACGCCCAGCACCCACGGCGAGGTGGTGGCTTCCAG
This sequence comes from Lysobacter hankyongensis, assembly GCF_039543145.1. Taxonomy (NCBI): domain Bacteria; kingdom Pseudomonadati; phylum Pseudomonadota; class Gammaproteobacteria; order Lysobacterales; family Lysobacteraceae; genus Lysobacter; species Lysobacter hankyongensis. Next base: position 350,621 of record NZ_BAABJE010000002.1, read on the forward strand.
CGCGGGCGGCAGGTCCAGCCAGCCGAAATAGCCGGCGATGCCGACCCCGAACACGGTGAGATACGCGCGCACCCCGGCCAGCCAGGCCAGCAGGATGCCGATGGCGAACACATGGGCTTCGGACATGACATTTCCCCGGCGGAGCGCCCGGAAGGCCGGACGCCGACGCGGCCGGTCGGGCCGCACGGCCGCAGAGTATCAGCAAGCCGGCTGGATGCATGCTTAAGCTCGGGCTCCCGGGGCCGTGTCGCCGAACCGCCGGCGGGCGTCACTTCCGCGTTGCTTCTGCCCGGTTAGGATGTGGGTCATGAACGACACCCCCGAGATTCTGCGCGGACGTCGTCGCGCCGGCCGCAAGGGCGCGAAGGATGCGCGCGCGCCCTCCGAGCCCGCGGTGCGGGCGCTGATCGAACAGGCGCTGCATCCGGAGGCCGCGCCGGTGGATAGCGTCATCGCCGAAGACCACGCGACGGGTGATTCGCCTGCGAACGCGTCCACCGCCGGCAAACGCAATCGCAAACGCCGCCGCGCCCGTGAAGCCGCGCACCCGACTGCCTCCGTTGCCGCGGCAACGGCCGAGGAATCGTCGCCCCCCGTGCCCGACATGCCCGCCGCCGAGGTGCCCGCTGCGGACGTACCCGTCGCCGAAACGCGATCGCAGGGCGAATCCGGGGAGCCGTCACCCGGTCCGTCCATCTACGACCGCTGGCGAGTCGTCGGTCAGGCGTCCGGCGGCAACCCGCAGGGTGAAGGTTGGGGCCCGCACGATGTCCATGACGCACACGCTCCGGACGATGCGCCCGGCGACCCGCGCGACGGCCGGGGGCCGCCTCCTCCCGGTGGCGGAACCCACGGCACCGCGGTGCATCCAGCCGGTCATCGCTGGGTTTATCTCGCGGTCGCGGTGTTCCTGCTCGCCATCGGTTTCGGGCTGTGGGGCGTGTGGACGGCGTTCTTCGCCGGCGCGGACCTCGACGACCGCAGTGCCGCCGCATTGCGCGCGCGCGGAGAGAAGCTCAGCCAGGAAGTGTCGACCCTCCGCCGTTCCGACCAGATCAGCCGCGATGCCAACCGCGATCTGGAACGCACCCTGGCCGAGCGCGACGAGGAAATCGCCGGCCTGCGTGCGGACATCGCCTTCTACGAACGCTTCGTCGGCGCCACCGGACAGCGCCGGGGCCTCAGCGTGCACGACCTCGAAATGCGCCTGCAGGGCGGCGATGCCTGGCATTTCGTCGCCACCCTCACCCAGAACGTGAACCGCGGTGCGGTGAACAGCGGGCGGATCACGCTGGCGCTGGAAGGCACCCGCAACGACAAGCTCGAACGCCTGTCGTGGTCGACGCTGCGCAAACAGACCAATGCCCCGGGGCTCGGCTACTCGTTCAAGTACTTCCAGCAGGTGGAAGGCGAGGTGATGCTGCCGGCGGGGTTCAAGCCGCTGCGGGTCACGGTGCGGCTGGTACCGGAAGGCGGCAGCGCGGTGGAACAGTCCTTTCCCTGGCCCGAGACCATGCGCAGCGCCGGCGGTTGAACGCCGCGCTTGAACCCCCGACGCCGGCGCCCCATCCTGTACGCATGGATACCCAAGCCTCCACGCCGTCCGCGCCCGCGGCCGATGCGCCCGCATCGCTGCTCGACTTCACGCCCGCCGCCGCGGCCAAGGTCCGCGAACTGATCCGCGAGGAAGGCAATCCCGCGCTGAAGCTGCGGGTCTACATCCAGGGCGGCGGTTGTTCGGGCTTCCAGTACGGGTTCGAATTCGACGAACAGCAGAACGATGACGACTTCGCGGTCGCCACCGACGATGTCACCCTGCTGGTCGACCCGTTGAGTCTGCAATACCTCGTCGGTGCCCAGGTCGATTACACCGAAAGCCTGCACGGTGCGCAGTTCGTGATCCGCAACCCGAACGCGAAGACGACCTGCGGCTGCGGCAGCAGTTTCTCGGCCTGAGTTTCCGCGCATGACGTTGCCCGCATCGCGCTTCGCCTTTGTCGATGGCGCACTGGACCGCGCCGATGCGCTGCGCGACAACCGCGATGCGTTGCAGGCGTATTGGCCGAACGCATGGGTGGTCCTGATCGATGCCGACGGACGCACCCGCGCGGACGCCGAGGGCAGGATGGCGATGATCCGCGGCGCCGAACTCTCGCCTTCGCCCGGCGATGCGATCTTCCTCGGCATGCAGGGCGACGACGCGTGGTTCGCCTGCACCGAAGCCGGGGTCGAGGCCGTGGTCGGCGTCGAAGTCGCCTTCGGCACCGCGGGCGCGGTCGCCGGACGGGTCGATCTGCGCACCGCCGCCGCACAGTGGTCGGCGTTGGAATCGACCGTCTTCGCCCAGGCGCGCGCGGTCGTGCATTGGCGCCAGCGGCATCGTCACTGCGGCGCCTGCGGCGGCGCGCTGGTGTTCCAGCGCGGCGGCTGGCAGGGGCATTGCGATGCCTGCGGCCTCGATCATTACCCGCGTACCGATCCCGCCGTGATCGTCGCCGTCACCGATGGCGAACGTCTGCTGCTCGGCCGGCAGGCCAGCTGGCCGCCGCGCCGTTATTCGACCCTCGCCGGTTTCGTCGAACCCGGCGAAACCCTCGAACAGACCGTCGCCCGCGAGGTGATGGAGGAATCCGGCGTGCGCGTGCGCGCCAGCCGCTATCTCGCCTCGCAGCCGTGGCCGTTTCCCTCGTCGTTGATGCTCGGTTTCATCGCCGACGCCGAGCCCGATGCGCCGCAGGCGAACGAGGAACTGGAAGACGCGCGCTGGTTTTCCCGCGACGAGGTCGGGGCCGCGCTGCGCGGCGAAACCCGGGAGGCCGGCCTGCTGCTCTCGCCGTCGGTCTCGATCTCGCGCTGGCTGATCGAATGCTGGTACTGCGACCAAAGTCGTAGACCTGACCCCGACACTAACTGACGCAGTCAGTCACACCTGCGTCGATTTCGTCTGCAACCGATTGCAGGCCGGCCCGGCCCGATTGTCGTTGCGAATAATCAACACCGCCGCCCCGGCCCTTGCTCCGGTATCCCGGAGTGCGCATTGAATCCATCAATCGATGCGACACGCAATGCGACTGATCCGCATCAATTCTTCAGGGCGCAGGCCTCGCTAGGCTGACACTGTCGCTGCAGCGACGCCGCTCGAAAATGCAATGAAGCATGCGACAAACGCACCATTCGATGCGAGTGATTCTCATTGAAGTCCGCGGCAGGAGGTGATTTCCGTCCTGGCATGACGCTTGCGACGGCATCGATGCCATCTGTCGCTCGCGTCGTATCCGAAGCGGACGCCGCGTGATGGATTATTCGAGGAGCGATGCGATCGATTATGATTTTCAACGTGTTTTCGCCATGGAGGGGCGATGCAATCCGGGGTAACGCGTCCGGCACCCGATCGGTGCCGGGCGAAAGAAAGGAGAGGTTCGCATGAGCCATGACATCGAGAACCCGCCGCGCACGCCGCATGCGCGCCAGCTTGCCGAAGACGGTGCCTTTTTCGTCGACGAGACATTCCTCGGCGTGGCGTTGCAGGCCGCACACGCCGGTCGAGGCGTCGTCCGTGCGGTGCTCGACGGCGTTGGCGAAGTCACGATCGATGCCGCCGAGAGCAGGTTTTCGGCGCAACTGAGTGATTGGGAGGACTTCTGTACCGCACCGATCGGCCGGTTGCGCGTCACCCATCAGAGCGTGCGAGCGCCCTCCAGTGAGCCTTGGCGCGATCTGTCCGAACTGCTGTGGATCGCCGGCTACCACGCGTCCGCAGGTCGTCTGCCCGCAGATGCCAATCGCCATGCCGTGATCAAGCTCGCGCATTGGCCGAATCTCTCGCGGTTGCCGCGCACGCCCGACATGTATCGCCTCTGCGCGCTGCTGGCGCGCCGGCCGAGCAGCATCCATCTCGCCGGCAAGCTGCTCGGCGTCAACGAGGTGCAGGCCTTCCGCTTCTTCAGCGCCGCGCATGCCGCTGGCGCGATCGAGATGGTGACCCGCACGCACGGCATCTCTTCCGCGAACGACGACGAGGAGCCGGCCGCCGATGCGCTGCCGCCCTCGGAAACGTCGCTGGGATCGATGCTCAAACAGCTGTGGAACAAGATGACGGGGCGCTGAGGATGGAGCGGAAGATCATTTTCGCCGGCCCGGTGGGCGCCGGAAAAACCACGGCCATCGGTGCAATCAGCGACATCCCCGTGGTTGGCACCGAGGGCGCCGCGACCGACGATGTCGCGCTGCGCAAGGCCAGGACCACGGTCGCGATGGACTACGGTGTGCTGCACCTGGCCGACGGCGGCAAGGTGCATCTCTACGGTGCACCGGGACAGGATCGCTTCGACTTCATGTGGGACATCCTAACCGTCGGCGGCATCGGTCTGGTGCTGATGCTCGATCAGGCGCGGCCGGATCCGGTCGCCGATCTTGAGCACTACATGAAGGCGTTCGGCGGTTTCGTCGACCGCACCGGCGGCGCGATGGTAGTGGGCGTCAGTCGCATGGATCTGCGGCCGGACGCCACGGTGAAGCCGATCCGCGAACGACTGATCGAGAAAGGTCTCAACGTGCCGGTATTCGAGGTCGATGCGCGCGAACGCGAAGACGTCCGCCAACTGCTGCTCGCGTTGCTCAGCCTGCTCGATCCCGCCGTGAGGCGCTTCCGGTGACGTCCGTATCGAGAGTTCTGCGCGTGGAGCCGCTTGCGATGGGCGCGATGCCTGACAACGTGCTCGAACTGGACGGTTTCGGCGTCGCCTATGCGCAGAAGGTGATACTCGCCGAAATCGACCTGAGCGTGCCCGCTACCGGAATCTTCGTGCTGATGGGCCCGTGCGGCACCGGAAAATCGACGCTGCTGCGCACGCTCAGTGGACAGGCGGCGGCGAATCCGTCGCTTCGTACGTGGGGGCGCGCGGATTACCTCGGGCACGCGCTCGGCACCGGCGTCGAACCGCCCGCACTGGTTGGGCAGAGCGCGCGGCTGATGATGTCCAGTGTGTTCGAGAATCTGGCCTGCAATCTGCCGGGGCGGGATCGGCTTACGCGCGCGCAGCAGCGCGAACTGATTGATCGCTGGCTGTGGGAAAACGATCTCGGCGAGCTGTCGTCGCGGCTCGACGAACCTGTGGTGACGCTCGATCTCGCGCTGCAGCGCCATATCGCGATCGTCCGTGCGGTCGCTTCTGACCCGCGCCTGTTGTGCCTGGACGAACCGACGGCGAATGTCGGCGACGAAGCGGCCGTACGGCTGATCGCGCATCTGCGTCGCGAAGCGCAACTGCGCGCCCTGATCGTCTCCACCCATCACCAGGGACATGCGCGCCAACTTGGCGGACGACTGGCGCTGTTGGCCGGTGGGCGGGTGCAGGAATGCGCGCCGACCGCTGATTTCTTCGCAATGCCGGGGACGCAGGCCGGTCGCGAGTTCGTGCGCAGCGGCACCTGCCTGCTGCCGGCGCCCGATGCCGCGCCCGAAGATCTCGACGAGAGCGTGCCGCCGCCGCCGCCGTTGCCGGCCGCCGCGCGTACCGCGATGAGTGGCGCCTGCGGGCCGCGCGGATTTCTGTGGTTGCGCCCAGGCGAACTGGCGGGAACGCCGCTGCCGGGCGTTTTCTACGACCGCGAGTACGACCTCGCCGCGCTCAAACGCGTCGGCATCCGCCACCTGATCAATCTCACCGAGCACGAAATGGAAGCCGAAGGGCCTGCCCGTTTCGGAATCGTCAGCCACTGGTTTCCGGTGATCGATATGACGCCGCCTTCGATGACGCAGGCAGCAGCGATCTGCATCCTGATCGATCGCCTGATCGCTGCCGGCGAACCGGTGGCCGTGCACTGTCGCGCGGGACTCGGCCGTACCGGCACGGTCCTGGCGATGCATCTGATCTGGTCCGGTCGCAATGGCCTGGAGGCGCTGGAGGCTGTACGTCGGATCGAACCGCGCTGGGTGCAGTCCGAAATGCAGATCGAAGCGCTCGAACAGTTTCGTGCCGTCTGCATACGCGAGCGTGAAGCCGCGAGACATCTCCGTGCGGGCATTCGCCCGCGCGCGAACGAGACCGGGCAGTCGCCCGGCTGAGTCCATTCCCCCATCCCTTCCAATCGAAACCACAACCACAGGAGAGTTCCACAATGTCACTCGATCAAGGTCTTCAGAAAGCCATGACCAGCGTTCCGGAATGCATCGCCGCCGGCTTCATCGATCTGGCGTCCGGCATGCTGCTGGGCGTGAAAACCGTCGATTCGCATCCGTCCGAGGTCATGGACCTGCTGGCGGCGGCGACATCCGATCTATTCCAGGGTACCAACGTGACCATGATCGAACAGATCTTCAAGAAGGCGCGCGGCCTCAAGGCCGACGATCATCACTATTTCCAGGAAATCATCGTCAACAGCGACAACCTGGTGCACGTGTTCGTGCGCGGCAAGGTCCATCAGGATTACGTGGTCTGTTTTGTCTGTCGTCGCTCCACCAATCTAGGCATGGCGCTCACCAAGGTGCGCGCCGCGATGCCCGAGCTCGAAACGCTGGTCTGATCCGCATCGCGGCACGGCGTCGGTCGCGTCGCCGTGCCGCGAATCCCTTCACGTCAAGAGGCTGCATGTCTTCATGACCGTTCCGAACACTCCCCCGCACATCGGCGCCGCCCACGCCAGTCGGCTGCGCAGCGTGCTGCGCGGCCTGCACGTCGCCCAGCCCGACATCGAGGCTTCGGCGGTGATCTCCAGCGACGGTCTCATCGTCGCTTCTGTGCTCGGGCCCGGCACCGATGGCGACCGCTACGCCGCGATGTGCGCGGCCCTGCTTGCGCTTTCCGAACGCGCATCGAAAGAGGCACAGCGCGGAGAATTGCAGATGGTGCTGGTGCAGGGCGATCAGGGCGCGATGCTGCTGGTGCGTGCGCCGGACGATCAGGTGCTGGCGGTCGCCGCCAGCCCCAGGGCCAACCTCGGCATGATCTTCAACCAGACGCGCAAGACCGCTGCCAGCCTGCCTTCACCGGGCAGTGCAGCCGGCGTCTGAGCCGTCGTACCTCCATCGTCGACGCCGGAGCGCCGTCCATGCCTGTACTCGAATACCAGGGCCGTCGTATCGAATCGCGCCCAGGCGAAACCGTGCTCGATGCCTGCCTGAGGCAGGGCGTCGACCTGCATTTTTCGTGTCGCGGCGGTGCGTGCCACAACTGCCTGTGCCGCAGCGTCGACGGCGCGGTGCCGGAACGCGCGCAGCGCGGCATCCGTCCGGAGCTGGCGGAGAAACGCTACTTCCTGCCCTGCGTGTGCATTCCCGAAGGCGATCTGCGCTTCGAGCGCCCGCGCGCCGAGGATCTCAGCGTCCGCGCGGTGCTGCAATCGCGCGAATGGTTGTCGGCCGACGTCTGCCGCATCGCGATCGAACCGTTCACGAATTTCGAGAGCCGGCCCGGGCAATCGCTCGAAGTTTGCCGCGATGCGGATCGCGTGCGCAGTTTTTCCATCGCCAGTCATCCGGATCACGGCGCGTGGCTGGAATTGCACGTCAGGCGCATTCCGGGCGGGGCGGTGAGTCCTTGGTTGTGCGATGAACTCGCCGTCGGCGACGAACTCGATATCCGCGGCCCGCATGGTCATTTCGTCTATGCCGCCGATCCTGCGCAGCCGTTGCTGTTCGTCGCCTCGGGCACCGGTCTGGCCCCCGTGCTGGGTGTCGTGCGCGACGCGCTGGAACGCGGTCATTGCGGTCCGATCCATCTGTATCACGGTAGTCGTCATGCCGATGGGCTGTATCTGCACGGCGAGTTGCGTGCGCTGTCCGCCGCGCATCCAGGGCTGCTGCACTATCACCCCTGTCTTTCCTCGCTCGAAGTCGACCGCGACCGCGTCCTTGCGGGGCGCGCGCACGAGGTCGCCGCGAGCCGGCACTCCGATCTCGCCGGTTGGCGCGTGCATGTCGCCGGTCCTCCGGCGATGGTGGCGGCTGCCTCCGCGCTGTTTCTCGCCAGTGGGGTTTCCGGCGCCGATCTCGTCGTCGATCCGTTCAACGCGCCGATCGATCGTCAGGACACTACGACGATCGCCACGCACCTGCCCGAGCGCGCCTCGCCGCCGGCGCAGGAGATGGCGTCGCCGCCACCCGATCCGGCGTTGTGGGCCGCGCTGGACGAAGGCGCGCGCCTGATGCCGATCCTGGAGGAGTTCTATGCAGAGGTCTTCGCCGACCCGTTGCTGTCGCCGTTTTTCCACGGCAGTACCCGGCAGCGCGCCGTCGAGAAGGTGTATTCCTTCCTGCATCAGACGATATCGGGAAAGAAAGTGTATTTCGGCGATCGACCGCGCAACGCGCATCACTGGATGACGATTTCCAACCGCCTGTTCGACTACCGCGAAGACATGTTCTTCGCAGTGGTGAGCAGGCATGGCGTGCCCGAGCCGATGATCGCGCGCTGGCGTGCGATGCAGGAGCGTTATCGCTCCGAGATCGTCAAATCCGAGCCGTGGCCGAGGATGATGGACGGCGTGGCCTTGCCGCTCGAAGGCTTCGGCACGATGGTGATCGACGTTGGTTCGGTTTGCGACGGATGCGCCGGGGAAATCCATCGCGGCGAGACTGTGCGCTACCACCTCCGACTGGGCTCGACCTATTGTTCGGCATGCGCCGACGACGTTTCTCGGGACGTCACCTGCAGCGCCTGAACCGACAGGCCCTGATGCGTGCTGGCAGGGCATGCCGTGGGAGGGGCTGCTAAACTCCAGTCATGTCCGCGACCCTCATCGCCGTGATCTTCGCCCTGGCGCTGGGCCACCTCGCGCCGGGTTTCGCCGCGGCAGTGCGCCGTCACGACGGCTTCGATCTCTGGCTGCAGTGGTTGAATACCCGCGCCAACGCGGGTTCGCGATTCTGGCGCGGCCGTTACGGCCTTGTGCTCGCGTTGCTGCCGCCGCTTCTGGTGGTCGGCCTGCTGCAGTACGTGCTGCACACGCCGCTGGCCGGTGCGTTGGGTCTGGTCTTCGCGGTCGTGGCGTTGTTCTGGGCCTGGGGCCCGCGCGATCTCGATGCCGACGTGTCCGAAGTCGTCGCCGCGGGGGATGCCGACGCGCGCCGTATCGCCGCCGATCGACTGGGACCGACCTCGTCGGATGCGCTCGGCGAATCCGCGGCGATGGTCGAGGGCGTGTTCGCGAGCGCGCTGCGTCGCTGGTTCGGCGTGCTGCTGTGGTTTCTCGCGCTGGGCGCGTTCGGTGCGGTGTTCTACCGACTGTCGGCGTTGGCGGCGGAAGGCGAATACGCCGACAAGTTGCCCGAAGGCACCCGCGACGGCGCGCGCCGCCTGTTCGGTGCGATGAACTGGCCGGTGGCGCAGGCGATGACGCTCTCGCTCGCGCTCGTCGGCAATTTCGACACGGTGCTGGGTGTCTGGCGCGAGAACGGCGGGTTCTCGCTGCGCCTGGATCAGGGTTATCTCGGCGCTGCGGCCCGCGCCAGCGTGCGCTGCGAAATCGCCGAGGAAACGCAGGAATTCATCGAAGAGGGCGCGACGCCCGGCAACGCCTGGGTGCAACTCGGGGAACTGCCGGAACTGCGCGATGCGATGAGTCTGGTCTGGCGCATTCTGCTGCTGTGGCTCGCGATCGTCGCCCTCTTCGTCGTCGCGGGTTGGGTGAGCTGAGGCCGCTTGCACGGCACTGCCGTGCGGCCTCAGCGAACGCCCGGCGCGCTGCGCCGGGCCGGATGCGCGGACGCGCCATGCATCGCCCTGTAGGAGGGCCTTCAGGCCCGAACTTTTCGGTGCGTAACCTCAAAAAACTCGGGCCTGAAGGCCCTCCTACGAAAAGCTCGCGGGCTCTTGGCTCCTGTGTCTCACAACCGCGACAGCACCGCCTGCGTCGGCTTCGCCAGATTCAGCGTGTAGAAGTGCAGCGACGGCGCGCCGCCGGCGACCAGTTTGCGGCACATGTCGGCGACCACGTCCGCGGCGAATTCGCGGATGCCGTCGGCATCGTCGCCCAGAGCCTGCATGCGCTTGCCGATCCAGCGCGGGATCTCGGCGCCGCAGGCGTCCGAGAAGCGCTTCAGCTGGCTGAAATTCGAGATCGGCATGATGCCCGGCACGATCGGAATCTGCACCCCGAGCCGGCGTACATCGTCGACGAAGCGGAAATACGCGTCCGGATTGTAGAAATACTGGGTGATCGCGGCGTTGGCCCCGGCCTCGACCTTGGTCCTGAAATTGCGCAGGTCTGCGAAAGCGTCGTCGGCCTGCGGATGCGTCTCGGGATAGGCGCCGACTTCGATGTGGAAGTGGTCGCCGTGCTCGGCGCGGATGAAGGCGATGAGATCGGAGGCGTAGCGCAGGTCGCCCATGCGCGCCATGCCCGACGGCAGATCGCCGCGCAGCGCAACCAGGCGTTTGCAGCCCAGCGCGCGATACAGCAACAGCAGTTCGCGGATCTCCTCGCGGCTGCCGCCCATGCAGGAGATGTGCGGCGCGGCGTCCAGCCCATGCGTCTGCTTGAGATGGCGCACGGTCTCGGAGGTGTAGCTCAGCGTGGAGCCGCCGGCGCCGAACGTGCAGGAGACGTAATCCGGCGCATGGGCTTTCAGTCTGGCGGCGGTCCGATCGAGCAGCGTCCGTTGCTCGTCGGTCTTGGGCGGATAGAACTCGAAGGAAAGGTGGGTCATGGCCGGCGTCCCAGGGCGTCCGGGGCATGATATCTCTTTATCGCGATGGATGCGTATAGGTTGGCCGCTGCGCTCCCGTCCGCCGCCGGGACGGTACCCTGTGCGCCGGTTCCGATCCGATCCCACCCGATGTCCATCGTCCTCACCGAATTCGCCCGCCCGCGCCTGTTTCCCGCCGAACCGCGCGGCAACACCATCCAGGACTGCACGCCCGAAGCCTTCGAGCGGCATCTCAATGCGACGCCGCCGCTGGCCGTACTCGACGGCTACGCGCCGTTCTGCAAACTGCACGTGCATCGCAACTGGACTTCGACGCGCTGCATGGCCATCGCGATCGACGACGACAACCGCCACAAACTGCGCTCGGGCTACGAAGCGCGCACGAAGGCGGAACTGCCGGTGCTGGTGCGCTGGTTCGAAGGCGTCGAACCGCCGGTCGCGCAGTATCTGATCCCGATCCTCTACAGCCGCGAGCAGATGGCGAAGGAAGGCACGCCCATCGACGCGGACTGGGGCGTGGTCGGTTGCCTGTACACGATGACGCCCGAGGAAACTCCGCTCGCGCCGATCACGATCCTGCGCAATGCGCTGGGCGTGGAGGAGGGCGGCTCCGGCGTGCCGATCGATCGCGACGCGTATCTGCGCAGCGTGGCGTTCTGGGAACGGCATGCGGGGTGGCGGGGGTGAGGTGTAATGCATAGGCTGGGTCATCGACTCAGCCTGGTGGTCGATTGTTTAAGCCGCTGGGTCCATGGCTCTGCTACAGATTGATTCGAACGGAGGTGGCGAATGCAATCGCAAGATCAGGTGGCAGCGTCATTGTATGGACTGATGAAATTTTCTCAGTCGGTTCTTGTGTCTCGAAAAATTAGAGAAATTGCAACCGAGCCAAAGCAAACATTCTGGGTAATGACCTTAAATTTGCTTTTCGACACGGCCGCTGTTGAATGGTGCAAGGTTTTTGGCTCCTTCTGCGAAGACACACATTGGAAAAATGTGGTCCCGAAAAATCGGCATGACGATGTGCGCAAAAGAATGCTAAATGAAATTGGATTTACACAGAGCGGGTGGGAGGCATATCAAAAAACCATTGTTGACTTCCGGAATCAGATGGTGGCGCATCACGATCTCAATGCCTCCGTGACGAAATATCCTGATTATGGTCCAGCGTTGGTCGCTTCAAACTTTATTTTTTCCGAGCTTCGCAGCATCGCAGATCCTGATTTTCTAGGAGGAATTCCATCTTCGCTAGATGTTTGGTCGCGAGGTGTTGCTAACAATATGGCTCCAGTCATAAAAAAACTTTTGAAGGGAGCGCCGAATTGGGCGCCAACTTTTCCAGCTCGTAAGTACTGTTTCCATGAATCTTCGGACAGGAATGCATCTCGTCATCCCGGGTGCGCGTTGCGCACCCGGGCTACGAAAAGCAAAAACGGGCGCCGAGGCGCCCGTTTTCGTGTTCCCGCATCGCCGCGACGATCAGTAGCGGTAATGCTCCGGCTTGTACGGGCCGTCCTTCGAGACGCCGAGATACTCGGCCTGCTCGGTGGTCAGCTCGGTCAGCACCACGCCGATCTTTTCCAGATGCAGGCGGGCGACTTCCTCGTCCAGCTTCTTCGGCAGGATGTAGACCTTGGCCTCGTACTTGTCCTTGTTGGTCCAGAGGTCGATCTGCGCGAGCGTCTGGTTGGCGAAGGAGTTCGACATCACGAAGCTCGGGTGGCCGGTGGCGCAGCCCAGGTTCACCAGGCGGCCTTCGGCCAGCAGGTAGATGCTGTTGCCCGACTTGAACGTGTACTTGTCGACCTGCGGCTTGATGTTCAGGCGCACGGCATCGGACGCGTTGAGCCTGTCGACCTGGATCTCGTTGTCGAAGTGGCCGATGTTGCAGACGATGGCCTGATCCTTCATCGCCGCCATGTGCTCGAGCGTCAGCACGTCCTTGTTGCCGGTGGTGGTGACGTAGATGTCGCCGCGGCCGAGGGTGGATTCGACGGTGTTGACCTCGAAGCCTTCCATCGACGCCTGCAGGGCGTTGATCGGATCGATCTCGGTGACCACGACGCGGGCGCCGTAGGCACGCAGCGAGTGCGCCGAACCCTTGCCGACATCGCCGTAACCGCAGACCACGGCGACCTTGCCGGCCAGCATCACGTCCATCGCGCGCTTCAGGCCGTCGGCCAGCGATTCGCGGCAGCCGTAGAGATTGTCGAACTTGGACTTGGTGACCGAGTCGTTGACGTTGATCGCCGGGACCAGCAGCTTGCCCGCTTCCGCGATCTGGTACAGGCGGTGCACGCCGGTGGTGGTTTCCTCGGAGACGCCCTTCCAGTCCTTGACCACGTTGGTCCAGAAGCCGGGACGCTCCCTGGCGACGCGCTTGAGCAGGTTCTTGATGACGCCTTCCTCGTGCGAGGAGGCCGGCTCGTTGACCCAGTTCGAGCCCTGTTCCAGCTCGTAGCCCTTGTGGATCAGCAAGGTCACGTCGCCGCCGTCGTCGACGACCAGTTCCGGGCCCTTGCCGCCCGGGAAGGTCACGGCGTCGAGGGTGCAGTCCCAATACTCTTCCAGCGTCTCGCCCTTCCACGCGAACACCGGGGTGCCGGTGGCGGCGATCGCCTGCGCGGCGTGGTTCTGGGTCGAGAAGATGTTGCACGAGGCCCAGCGCACGTCGGCGCCGATGTCCTTGAGGGTTTCGATCAGGACCGCGGTCTGGATGGTCATGTGCAGCGAACCGGTCACGCGCACGCCCTTCAGCGGCTTGGCGGCGGCGTGCTTCTTGCGGATCGACATCAGGCCCGGCATTTCCTGCTCGGCGATGTCGATTTCCTTGCGGCCCCACTCGGCTTCGCCGAGCTGCATGTCGGAGACTTTGTAATCGGGGTGGGTTTTGACTTGTGCGTTCATGGCGATGATCTTCCGTTGAGTGCCCCGCGCGATGGGGGCAGTGAACGAGCGCCGTTGCAGGTGAAGATGCAACCCCTGCCGAGCCTGATTCCGGACCTTCGCCGGACTTGCAGCGCCCCTCGGCGGGGAGGGCGCGCAGTATATCGCTTTCTCGCGATGGAACGATGAATGCGGCCGGCCCGCGCCGGGCAGGCGCGCCACCCGGCCCATGACCTGTGGCGCATGGCGGCCGGCGGGGCGGGGGTGAAGATGGGGGTTGTCCTCGCAGGAGCACCGTCGTCATGCCTCTCCGCCGTCCCGTTCTCCGTCCGCTGCTGTTGCCGGCGCTGCTGGCCCTCGCGCTGGCGACGCCGCCCGTCGTGTTCGCGCAGCAACCGGCCGCCGCGCCGGCGCAGGCCCAGCCGGCCGGCGGTTATCGCGAGCCCGTGCCCGAGCTGAAAGCCATCGTCGATGCGCCGCGTGCGCCGCAGGTCATGCTCAGTCCGCGCCGCGATCTGATCGCGTTGCAGCAGGTGCCGCCGCTGCCGTCGATCGCGCTGGTCGCGCAGCCCGAGTTGAAGCTCGCCGGCCTGCGCCTCAATCCGCGCAGCTATTCCCCCAGCCGCTTCTCCTTCGCCACCGATCTGTGGCTGATGGACGTGGCCACCGGCAAGGAGATGCGCATCGACGGCCTGCCGCAGCCGCTGTCGCTGGCGGCGGTGTCGTGGTCGCCGGACCAGAAATACCTCGCGCTGAACCAGCAGGATCCCTACACCGGCGGCAATGCGCTGTGGCTGGTGGACGTGGGCGCGCGCAAGGCGCGCAGACTGCTGGATCAGCCCTTGAACACGGTGAGCGGCGGCCTGCGCTGGATGCCCGACAGCAAACATCTGCTGGTGAACCTGCGCGTGGGCCAGGGCGGCGCGCCGCAGGCCGACATCGTGCCCAGCGGGCCGAACACCCAGGAAGTCCGCGGCGGCGGCACCGTGCGCCAGCTGCGCACTTATCCGGACATGCTGCGCAGCCCCGGCGACGAGCGCACGTTCGAACACTATCTGCGCGTGCAGCCCGCGCTGGTCGGCGTGGACGGCAAGGTCCGCAACGTCGGCAAGCCGGATCTCTACGTCGGCCTGGCGCCGTCGCCCGACGGTAGGCACCTGCTGTCGCAGCGCATCGAGCGCCCGTTCTCGTACGTGGTGCCGATGAACTTCTTCCCGCGCCGCATCGAAGTGCGCGATCTCGACGGCAAGGTGCTGCATGAGGTCGCGAAGCTGCCGCTGTTCGAAGGGTTGCCCAGCGGCAACGACGCCACCACCACCGGCGTGCGTTCGATCGGCTGGCGCAGCGACGCCCCCGCCACGCTGGTCTGGGCCGAGGCGCAGGACGGCGGCGATCCGTCGAAGCAGGTCGAATTCCGCGATCACGTGTTCATGCAGGCGGCGCCGTTCGACCAGTCGCCGGTGGTGCTGGCGAAACTCGCGACCCGCTACGCCGGTGCCGAGTGGGGTCGCGGCGATGTCGCGCTGCTCAGCGAATACTGGTGGAAGACGCGCAAGGTGAAGACCTGGAAGGTCGCGCCCGATGCACCGGCCAATGCGCCGAAGCTGGTGTTCGACGGCTCCAGCGAAGACCGCTACAACGATCCGGGCAATCCGGTCACCGAGCGCGACGCGAACGGTTTTTCGCGACTGATGTTCAGCGCCGACGGCAAGAGCGTGTACCTGGTCGGCGACGGCGCGTCGTCCGAAGGCGACCGTCCGTTCCTCGACCGCTGGAATCTCGACGACCTCAGCAAGCAGCGCCTGTTCCGCTCCGAGGCGCCGACCTATGCGACGGTGGCCGCGGTGCTCGATCGCGATGCGTCGAAGGTCCTGATCACCCGCGAATCGCCGACCGAGCCGGTCAACTTCTACCGTCTCGATCTCGCCGGCAAGGGCGCGCCGGTCGCGCTGACGGCGTTCGAACACCCGACGCCGCAGCTGAAGGACGTGAAGAAGGAGCAGATCCGCTACAAGCGCAAGGACGGTGTGGAACTCACCGCGACGCTGTATCTGCCGCCGGGCTTCGAGCCGGGCCGCGACAAGCCGCTGCCGCTGCTGATGTGGGCCTATCCGGCCGAGTTCAAATCCGCCAGCGCCGCGTCGCAGGTCACCGACTCCCCGTACCGTTTCAACGCCATCAGCTATTGGGGCCCGCATCCGTTCCTCGCCCGCGGCTATGCGGTGCTGGACGATCCGTCGATGCCGATCATCGGCGAAGGCGACAAGGAACCGAACGACACCTATCTGCCGCAGCTCATCAGCAGCGCCGAGGCCGCGATCGATGAAGTGGTCCGCCGCGGCGTGGCCGACCGCGACCGCATCGCCATCGGCGGCCATTCCTACGGTGCGTTCATGACCGCCAACCTGCTCGCGCACACGCGTCTGTTCAAGGCCGGCATCGCCCGCAGCGGCGCCTACAACCGCACGCTCACGCCGTTCGGATTCCAGGCCGAGGAGCGCAACTTCTGGGCCGCGCCCGAGACCTACCAGACCATGTCGCCGTTCAACTACGCCGACAAGATCAAGGACGCGCTGCTGATGATCCATGGCGAGGAAGACAACAACTCGGGCACCTTCCCGATCCAGAGCGAGCGCATGTTCGCCGCGGTCAAGGGTCTTGGCGGCACCTCGCGTCTGGTGATGCTGCCGAAGGAGAGCCACGGTTACCGCGCCCGCGAATCGATCCTGCACATGCTGGCGGAAACCGACGCATGGCTCGACGAGTTCGTGAAGAACGCCAGGCCCGCGGCCCCGGCGGCGGCGCCGGCGCGCTGATCGCCCTGCGTTCGATCGCATCGTCGTCGCACGCGCGTGCGACGACGATGACAACGATCATCGTCGACAGCTATCGATTATCGATCGGCGATCGATTCTTTCAACGGCACAGTTGGTGTCGTTCGGGCGGGCATTGACGCTGCGCGTCCACTCTCGCGACGGTCCAGCGCAAGCTCCCGAAAAAACGTTGCGATCCGCGATGGGGTTCTCACAAAAAATCTCGGTTTTCCCCGGGTTTCATGTTCTGAAATGGCATGTTTCCTGCTTGACCTGTCGTCGCAGTACTCCATCGACAACATCAACCAGGGGAAATCGAACATATGAAGGACTCTATCAAGGCCCGCATTCTCGTCTCCGTCGGTACGCTCGCCCTCGGCCTGGCCGCCGCATTGCCGGCTGCCGCCGAATCCGACTTCCAGACCGGCGCGGGTGCGTTGAACGCCAATGCGCGTCTGGACTTCCGCGTGGTGATTCCGAAGTTCATCCGCTTCCAGGTCGGCAGCGCCGGCGCCACCGTCGATCTGGTCGAATTCGCGGTTCCGGCGGCCAACGTCGGCGACGGCACCGACATCGCCCGCACCAACGGCGGCGCGGTTCCGGTGCTGCTGCAGAGCAACAACGGCAACGTGTCGCTCACCGCCACCACGCTCGGCCAGCTGAACAACGGCGCCGGCGAGAACATCTCGTTCGCCGAAATCCTCTCGACCAGTTCCGATCCGAACCTGAACGTGCCGACCCTCATCGACGGCGGCACCAGCGCCGCGATCACGGTCACGCCGAACGTCGGTACGCGCGTGGTCAATCGCACCGCCAACTGGTCGTTCGCGTACAGCAACACCAACTTCGTCGGCGCCGGCAGCTACGGCGGCGTCAACGTGAACAACGGCCGCGTCACCTACACCGCCGCGTTGCCGTAAAGTGATTTGACGATACCGCCGCCGGCACCTGCCGTGCGGCGGTCTGGACTTCGGGGCGCTGTCGCACGCACGCGTCCGCCCCGGGCAGAATGCGGGAGCCGAATCATGTCGGCTCCAATCCCGAGAGGTTGCGCATGGCCATCCATTCATCGTTCGCGTCATCGTTCACGGCGCATCGCCGAATGGCGCGGCCGACATCGATCGCGATATCAATGACGATCCTGCTGCTGTCGCTGTTCGCGGCCGCACAGGCGTCCGCCTATACCGTCACCATCGGCACCGGCCCCAAGGCCGCTTACCTGCGCGTCGGCGACGGCAGCATCACCGGCGGCAACTACAACGCGGGCGGCACGCCGGCGGCCAACACCACGGTGAATCTCGTCAGCGTCACCGTGCCGGCGAACGTCGTCGGCAACACCGTCGATCAGGCGATGACCGGCACCGGGCGAACCACGAGCGACTGGGACGGCTTCGCGTTCTGCAACGCCGGACAGGTTTACATCGGCGCGTTTTTCCGCCTGCCGACCAATCCCAATCAGAGCGCGACCCTGCGCGCGACCGCGCCCACCGCGCTCACCAGCGCCGGCGGCGACACGATTCCGATCACCCAGATCACCTGGACCAGCAGCGGCAACGGCGATGCCGGCGCACAACCTTTCCCGGCCGGTGCGTTCGCCGGCGGCACCCAGACGCTGGCCACGCTGCTGCGCAATACCTGGGCCGAAAGCTGCCACACCTTTTCCTATGGCAACGATGCCATCGTGGCCGCAGGCACCTACAACGCCCGCGTGACCTACACGCTGGCCACGCCATGAACGTCGCCCGCAGCCGTCGCGCGATCGCGATCGCGCTGTTCTGCGCCGGCCTGCTGTCGTGCGCGTCCGCGGTCGCGCAGACCTTCCGCATCGACGACAGCGCCAGCCAGGTGTTGTCGCCGGGCGAAGTGAAGATGCGCTGGGAGTCGCTGGTGCCGCGTCCGGGCCAGCCGTCCACGATCACCGGTCAGGTCGCGGTGCGCGTGGTGCTCGACGTCTCGCCCTGGCGCGGCCGTCGCGGCCGCATCTACCACACGCTGCCGCCCAGTCCGACCGGGCCGGTGACGGTGCGCTGGACCGCGGACGGTCCGCTGTCGTCCGGCGTGCTGCGCGACGGCGAACGCGCGTTGGTCTACACCGGCCCGATCGACAGCGACCGTCTGGTCGACACCTTCCGCCTCACGCTCCAGGCCGATGGCGACCGCGTGCTGCGGCCGCAGTCGCTGGCCTTCGGATTCGAGATCGAACTGGAGCCCGCACGATGAACACGCCTTCGCGCATGCGCCACGCCACTGCCGCTGTTCTGTTCGCGCTGACCGCACTCGCCGCGGCGACCGTCGCGCAGGCGCAGGAATTCTCCGCGGTGGTCTCGCCGCCGCGGTTCGAGGATCGCGCCAGGCCCGGCGCGACCTACCGCAACGTCATCGAGATCGCCAACGCATCGACGAAGCCCGGCCGCTACACCGTCGAAACCGCCGACTGGACGCTGGACGCGCATGGCGCGCCCGTCTTCACGCAGGCGCTCGCGCCCGGCAGCTGCCGGCCGTGGGTCGGCATCGAAGCCGCCGCGATCCAGGTCGAAGGCAGCGGCAAGCGCCGCTTCCGCTTCGAAGTGAAGGTGCCGGCCGACGCGCACCGCGGCGAATGCCGCTTCGCGATCATGATCGAAGGCGAGCCGCAGATCGCGCGCGGCAACGTGCCGCTGCCGGTCAGCGGCCGCATCGGCGTGATCGTCTATCTCGCCATCGGCGACGCGACGCCTGCACTGACGCTGCTGGAGACCGTCGGCGTCGAGGTCCAGGGGCAGCGCGTGCCGGCGCTGCGCGTGCGCAACGACGGCGACATGCATGCCCGTCTCGAAGGCTATCTCGGTGCGATCGACGCCGCCGGCAAACGCATCGTGCTGGTGCCCGAGAACAGCCCGATCCTGCCCGGCGCCACCCGCACGATCGCGCTGTATCCGCAGGCCGACGATCGCACCGCGACGGCCCCGACGATCGACTATCCCGTGCGCATCCGCGGCCGACTCGACGCCGAGCGGCAGCGGTTGGACATCGACACCGCGCTGGAGCGATGAGTCCGCGCCGTCCCATGGTTCGACGTTCCCCACGCTTCGCCCGGCGCGCGCTGACGCTGGCGCTGGCGGCGTGCGTCGCCTCGATGCACGTGAATGCGGCATCGCCCGCGGACGCCGAGGACGCGTACGACCCGTTCGCCGCGTTCGATCCGCCGCCGCCGACTTCGGGTGCGGAGGTCTATCGCGATCGCATCATCGCGCCGGAGTCGCTGGAACCGCTGCCGGACGATAAGGACGACGACAGCGCCGACGGCCCGCGCCGCGCGCTGCATGTCGAAGCCATCGCCCACCGCAGCCGTTTCGGCGGCGAGGACACGCTCGAATTCGGCGCCGCGTTCGGCGGCTATTGGGACACCGCGGATCTCGGCACGCTGTCGCTGGACGCGCTGGCGTTCCGCGTCGACCGCGACCGCGCAACCTACGGGCGCGACGACGGCGCCCGCTGGCGCGGCACCGCGACGCTGTGGCAGCGCGGCCTCGATCTGCCCGGCGGCTGGCGCGTCGACAACGGTCTGGGCGTGCTCAACACGCCGATGCCCGCGCTGCTGCGCGACCAGTACCGCTTCCTCTTGCCCAGCGTGCCGATGCTCGGCGTGTCCAGCGAATGGCGCCAGCGCGCGCGCGGTCTTTCGCTGCGCGGTGCCGTCGGTCGCGGCGGCGTCTACAGCGGCGCTCGGCTCAGCGGTTTCGAATCCGGCGATGGCGCGGTCGGCACCGTCGGCGCCGAATGGCGCTGGAATCCGCAATGGACCGGTGCGGCCACGCTGCTCGCCACCGACGGCCGCATCGTGCCCGACAGCCAGGGCCTGCCCGCGTTCCAGAATGCCGCCACGCGCGCGCTGTTGATCGGTCAGCGCTGGCAGGGCGCACGCGATCAGATCACCCTGAATCTGCAGGCCAGCGACGGCGATGGCGACATCGACGGCGCCACGGGCGCATGGCTCGACGGCCGCAGCGCGCGCGGCGCGTACGTCCATCGCTACGGCCTGTTCAATCTCCAGCCCGATCTGGCCTGGGGCGCGTGGCCCATCGCCAACGATGCCCGCGGCGGCTATTACCGCGTCGATTACCAGCGCGCACGCTGGACCTGGAACGCGGGCGTCGATCGCATCGGCTCGATCACCGGCGACGGTTTCGACGGCTGGTACGGCAGCGCCCATGCGCGGTATCAGTCCAGCCCGCGCCTGAGTTACGGCGGCAACCTCTCCGCGCGCCGCGGCCGCGGCGACGCCGATGCCGAGGCGCTGCAGGCCTTCGTCGATCTGCGCACACACGCCGGCGACACCCGGCTGCAGTTCGATACGGCGCAGGACGCCGCGGGCGGCGACAGTTGGCAGGTGCTGGCCGATCACGCGCTGCGCCTGCGCGAAGGCTGGCGGCTGTCGCTGTCGGCCGGCGTCGGCGAGCTCGCCAACGGCGGATTCCGTCCCGCGCGCACCACCACGCTCGCGGCCTACGGCGGGTTCGATATCGGCACCGATCTCACCATCGACGGCACCGCGCGCTGGACCCGCAGCGACGGCGATGCCGGCGCGCACGGTCTCGATCTGAGCCTCGGCTGGCGCTGGCGGATCGCGCCGCGCTGGTCGCTGCTCGGCAATCTCACCGAGAACCGTGGTTCGCGGCGTTCGCCGTTCGCGCTCGATCCGCTGACCAACCAGCCGGTGTTCGAAACCCTGCCGCACGACCGCAGTCTTCAGCTCAGTCTGCGCTACGACCACGCCGCCGGCCGCGCCGCGCAGGTGCTGGGCGGCGCGCCCGATGCCGCCACCGGCCGCGTCGCCGGCAGCGTGTTCCTCGACGACAACGACGACGGCGTGCGCAACGCCGCCGAACGTCCCGTCGCCGGCATCACCCTCGTGCTCGACGGCCGCTACACGCTTCGCACCGACGACCAGGGCCGCTTCGCCTTCGATCGCGTCGCGGTCGGCACGCACACCCTGGAAGTCCTCGCCGACAACCTGCCGCTGCCGTGGTCGCTCGATCCCGCGCAGGCCCGCCGCAGCGTGCGGGTCGAAGTGCGCGATCGCGCCGAGATCGATATTCCCGCGCAACGGCCGCGCTGAGATCGCACTGAGACCACATCGAGACCGACATGTCATCGGTGCCATCGATGACGACGCGGAATCCCATCGATCACATATTCATTTCGACCGATGCGCACGACGTTTTTGGCTTGTTTCATGCGGATATCTCTGCGATGACGCACTCCGGACACGCCGGCCCGGTGATGCCTTGACGTCGACACAGGCAAGGCGTATCACTCGAACACGGATGCCGAAGCCGGCGCGGTCGTAGCGGACAGGGTGGGCAGAACATGGCCAAGGAATCTCCGCGCGAAGGCGAGATGCCGACCTCGCGCAGCGGGACGGTCGTCGCGTTGCCTGCGGGCAACAGCGCCGGTCTGTATGCGCGCATCATCGCGGCGCAGAACGAAATCGTCCTGCTCGCGCACGACCCGAACAAGGTCGTCGACGCGGTCATCCGCCGCGCGCAGGAACTCACCCGTTCCACCGGCGCCGTCGTCGAGATCCTCGATGGCGAAGAATTCGTGTATTGGGCGGCGAGCGGCACCGCGCATGCCCAGACCGGTCTGCGGATGCCCTCGGCCGGCAGCCTGTCCGGCCTGTGCCTCGCCCGCAATCAGGTGCTGCGCTGCGACGATTCCGAAGAGGATCCGCGCGTGAACCGCGTCGCCTGCAGGCGCGTGGGCCTGCGCTCGATGCTGGTCACGCCGCTGTTGTACGAGGGCAGGCCGTTCGCGGTGCTGAAAGTGTTGTCGCCGTATCCCGGCGCCTACCGCGAGTCCGACATCCAGGTCATGGGCATGATGGCGACGCTGGTCGGCGCCGTGCTCGGGCACGCGATCGAATATTCGGACCTGCTCAGCGACTATCGCGGGCGGATCGAAATCGATCGCAGGATCGAACGCCACCGCGACGATCTCGTCGGCGGCATCGAATCCCTGATCCGCGGCCGCCAACTGAACATCGTGTTCCAGCCGATGGTCTCGCTGAGCGACGGCAAGATGTTCGCGCTCGAAGCACTGTCGCGCTTCCCGGAAGGCACGCCGTCGCCCGATGTCTGGTTCGCGCAGGCCGCGGAAGTCGGCCTCGGCCTGATGCTGGAACTGGAAGCGGCGCGCCTCGCGCTCGGCCGCCTTGCCGACGTACCGCAACCGTACCGGCTGTCGATCAACGTCTCGCCGGAGACGATCGTCACCGGTGCCTTCGAAGCGCTGTTGTCCGCGCACGACATGGCGCGCGTGATCGTGGAAATCACCGAGCACACCACCGTGCCCGATTACGACCGCTTGCGCACCAGCCTGCGCGGAATGCAGTCGCGCGGCGTGCTGGTGGCCATCGACGACACCGGCGCCGGCTTCGCGTCGCTGCGCCACATCCTGCAACTGGCGCCCGACATCATCAAGCTCGACATCTCGCTGACGCGCGGCATCGACATCGACGCCCGGCGCCAGACCATGGTCGCGGCGATCCAGACCTTCGCCAGCGGCACCAATGCGACCATCGTCGTGGAAGGCGTCGAAAACGAGAACGAACTCGCCACGCTCATCGGCCTCGGCATCGAATACGGCCAGGGCTATTACCTCGGCCGTCCAGGCCCGCTGGACGCGGTGCTTGGCGGTGAAGGCGTCGCACGCTGACATCGCCCGTACAGCATCAGCTCGCAGTCGCGCCGGAACTGCGACTGCAGCGGTTTTCCTGTAGGAGCGCCGGAAGGCGCGACAGGCCCCGCGCTGTTGCGGGGCCGCATTCACCGGCAGGCAGTCCCTGCCGCAAGCCCCCTGTAGGAGCGACGCAAGTCGCGACGGACGAAGCTGCGAACGCTCAACCATTGCAGGCCGTAACGACCGCAGGTAACGATCAACTGCGCTGTCGAAAACCCATCGTCCGTCAGCGGCTCATAGCGCAATTCGCTGCCGTAGTTCAATCCCACGGGTTGAAATCACGAATGCAGCAATGACTTTTGTAGGAGCGCCGGAAGGCGCGACAGGCTCCGAGCCGTTGCGCGAGGTTGCATTACACGAGCAGGCAGAGATCGCCGCAAAACCCTGTGGTAACGGTGGAAACCGCGACAGGGGGTGATGTCAGTAAAATCGAATGAGTGGCCGGATGCGAGTCGGGATGGACATTGCAGAGATGGGCCTGAATCGTTTTCATGCTGGTAGAAATTAGGGCAAGCCATTTTTTGGCTTCGATAGGTGAAAGATCACATCTTTATTCGTGATCTATGCAGTCGCGACATCATGCGTGTTAACTGGCCTTCGTCCACCGTTTAAGTGGCGCAGAAGCCGGCACCGAAGTCCGCGGATACCTAAATACTGGCTGATTTAAGGGCAGAGAGGGCAGCGGGGTCGAACCGCGTGCCTTCGAAGATGATTCCGGAGATAATCTGGCGATGTGCTTTTCGATGAGGGCATTAGGCGTTGGATTGTAAAGACTTCGAACTGGAATTGCCGGAGTCGTGGCCAGAGGGTGTACGTCGTGTGGTCGAAGATGGCCGCGACGTGCTGCTGGCTTACCATCATGAACGTCAACGCATCGATCGCCTCAGTTGGAATGACGTTCGGGTGCGCGTTAACCCGCCCATAAATGCATACCGGCCGGCGTACGACGACTTGGTCGAGCGCACCGAGGAGTTGCTCCACGGCCATCGACTGATAGGCTATCACTGCACGCGCCTGACACCCTCGGAAGCGCTTGAAATCTGCACCCACGGATTGCGTGCGTTGTCACCTAGCCTGATGCATGTGAGATTGGAAGCTGCTGTGCAGGCTGGGCTCATGACCCCTGCGCAGCAGCAGTTTTTCCGAAACAGCCCCATGGTCCAGGCGCACTTGGCCAATTGCCATGGCCACCGAACCGGCTATGTGTGGCTGTGCCCAAATCGGTCGAGCTTGCGCTACGCCTCGGCGATCTACCGCCTCTTTCGCTCCTGGGGTGGCGAAGCGTTGTATGCGGGCTTCGAAGACGACGCGGCTGTCGCGGGTGTGCTCAGGAGCATAGGCCTGCCAGCGATCGTCAAATGTGCCGTTCCTCTGCCTGTCGACGATTTGTACGGATGCCGCGCGGCACAGTTGCTGTCAAACGCTATACTTCCGCTGATCGCATACCCTGAGCCGTCGCCGTCATTTGATTGGAAGATCCCGCGCGACTTAAACCCCTCTGAAGTGATTGACGTGATCGGGTTCGAAGATCAGCGTTTCGAAGACCTTACCGGCTATCGCAAATGGCCGGTGGACTATCGCCTTGACTGACGACCGCTCTGACCGTTTGCCCTTCTTCGATAGCAAGTAGCCCGGGCAAGCGAAGCGCACCCGGGACAACAGACAGCCGGTCCCCGGGTGCGGCCTTGCCAGGGCGACAAGATTGTAAGCTCAAGATCGATTTCCGCTCGCAGGCATCAGATCAACGCGACGGATGCCATGCGCGAAAAGCCCCGGGTATCGCTGCGCTCGACCCGGGCTACGAATCGCATGGGTTTCGTTCGATGCGTGACGCGGTCGCGATGCCGGTTCGAGGCCTATACTCCGACCTCAATCGGTCGGGAGAGATGCGTCATGACACAGCATGTGGTGTGCGAGGTGGACGAGTTGCCGGTCGGCAAGATGAAGGCCTTCACGGTGGCGGGCGAGACGCTGGTGGTCTATCACCTGGACGACGGGTTCTTCGCGACGCAGGCGTCGTGCACGCATCTGTTCGGGCCGCTGGCGAAGGGCAAGATCGTGGACGGGTGCAAGGTGCAGTGTCCCTTGCATCGCGCGCGGTTCGACATCCGGACCGGCGAGGTGATCGACTGGGCGAATTTCCCGCCGGGCATCCAGTTGCTCAATGCCGTGCGCGCCCAGAAGGCGCTGAAAACCTACAAGACCAGCGTGAAAGGCAATCAGGTGCGGGTGAAGATCGACTGATGCAGATGGACTGATCCCGCCGCGACGATGCGTGTCGCCGCACGCGTCCGTGGCGGCGCGCGCAGGCAGGTCATGCATGACTTCCAGCAGGACCTGCAGCCAATGTCGATCATTGTGCGACGGAGGCCTGCGATGGTCCGATGATGACGCCGATGCACGATCGCAGGCGTGTCGCGAAAGCGTCGTCGAAGCGATCTTCCGACGATGACGACGATGAATCCACGGCCGTCATCGCGCGCATCGGCATGGCCGGGACCTGCGCGTCGTCCGTTCGACGGCGAGCGCATCGGCCCCGTTCGAGGGTGTCATCGCTCGCCGAAGCATCGGAGGTCTCATGAACATCGCCACAGGTCGCGCGCGCGGCATCGCCGCGGTCGCGCTCGCCGGAATGCTGTCCAACACGCTCGCGCAGGCCGCGCCGCTGTGCATCGACGCGGTCAATCCGCAGTATTTCCATTACGGCGGCAAGACCACGCCGCTGGTCGGCTACAGCCCCGAATACATCTGCCATCTGGAGCAGCGTTCCGGGACGCCAGAAGTGACCCAGCTGTGCAATTACAACCTCGATGCTGGGAGCGGCAAACGGAATTTCCAGCGGGTGATCGATGAGCTGGCGCTGCGCCACCTCAACGTGCTGCGCGTCTGGGCCGGTCTCGGTCACAGCCCCGGCGGTGCGGCGGGGCCGCTGCCGAACGAGCAGCCGTTCGTCTACAACGCGGGCAACGGCACCTGGGATCTCTACAGCTGGAACCAGACCTACTTCGATCGGCTGGAAGAGGTGGTGGCGTACGCGCAGGGCAAAGGCGTGATCGTCGAGGTGACGCTCTTCGATGCGTTCAGCGGCGATTTCCGCACCAGCCCGTGGTATTCCGGCAAGAACAGCAACGGTTACCTGGGGCTCGCCGACGAGTGGACGCTGACCGCGGCGCCCGGCGCGACCTGTGCGCCGTTCAACACCGCGACCAACATCTACAGCCGCCAGAAGGCGTTCGTCGAAAAGCTCGTCGCCGAATTGAACGCCTACGACAATCTCTACTGGGAACTGGCGAACGAGCCGGATCTGTCGATCGTCAAGGCCGGATACAATTCCAGCGGCGCCGTCGTCGCCGATTCGGTCAGCGTGCCGCGGATCGTGAAGTGGCACGAATGCATGACCGACATCGTGCGCAACGCCGAGGGGACGGCGGCTTCGCCCAAGCGTCATCTCATCGCCGCGAACTACCACACCCAGGCCGCACTGGCGCCGTTCCGCAGCATCGTCAGCCCGACCTATGCGCCGGACGTGAAGATCCTCACCGGGCATTACATCCAGGTGCGCGATGCCGGGCGCCTGTCCGCCACCGAGAAGCAGAAAACGTATCTGATTCCCGGCCTGCAGGGCATTCCGCGGGTCTACGGCTTCAACGAAGGCCGGCCGACGCCGTCGTATCGCTCCTCCGGTTCGTTCGACTACATCACGCCGGACGAGGCGCGCGCGGAGGCCTGGGAATTCATGCTCGGCGAAGGCGGCATCTACAACCACTACACCACCGACTGGAGCGCGTCCGGCGGCAGCGAGCCGCAGCAGACCCGCGTGCAGTTGGGCCGACTGGCGGATTTTCTCGCCGGACTGGGGCCCTACCTGCGTCAGATGAGCCGCGCCACGAACGATCCGCCGACCTGGGCGCCGAACCTGCCGGCGTTCGGCACGCCGCGCGGCGGCAGCAATGTCTACTGGGGCGCGATGCAGCAGAACGGCAGTACCTATGCGCTCTATCTCCATCACAGCAATCCGTCGGCGGATGCGTTCAAGGCCTATGCGAAACCGGCCAGCATCACCCGGCTGACCACGCTGGACCTGCAGCCCGCCGCGGCGGCGGTGAATTACACCGGCGAATGGATCAACCCGGCGACGGGCGCGCGCATCGGCGCCACGTTCGTCGTGCCCGCCGATGGCGTGCGCCGTTCGTACGTCGTGCCCGCGTACAGTTACGACATCGCGCTGAAGATGAGCAATGGCCTGGTGGTGGCGAGCACGGGCACCTGCGCGCCGTGAGCGATCGCCAGGGAGATGGTGCGGGTATCGGAATCGGACGCCGCGCGATCCGCGCGGCTTCCGCCTGGTTCGACAGGTCCTGCCGGCTGCGCTGAGTCGGCCTGGTCTGTCGGTTTGGTCAGTCGGCCGCGTCGCGCAGCCACTCCGGGCCGGGCAGTTCGCGCACGCCGCGGCGCAGGGTTTCGTTCCATTCGCGACGGATCGTCTGCAGGTACGGATCGTCTTCGACCAGGCGCTGGCGCAGCGCGACCGAGAAGCTGTCGCGGCGGTACAGCAGCAGGTCCAGCGGCGGGCCGACCGAGAGGTTGGAGCGCATGGTCGAGTCGAACGACACCAGCACGCACTTGCAGGCTTC
This sequence comes from Lysobacter hankyongensis, assembly GCF_039543145.1. NCBI lineage: Bacteria > Pseudomonadati > Pseudomonadota > Gammaproteobacteria > Lysobacterales > Lysobacteraceae > Lysobacter > Lysobacter hankyongensis. The sequence continues at coordinate 378,322 of NZ_BAABJE010000002.1, forward strand.
GGTCATCGAGGTCTGCGGGGTGATGACGCGATCGAGGATGGGCTTGCCGAACTTGCTTTCGCCGGTCTGGAAATACGGCATTTCCGGCGAGCTTTCGATGAAGTTGCCTTCCGAGTAGACCAGGAACAGCCGCGGCGCTTCGCCGCGGATCTGGCCGCCGACGATGAAGCTGCCGGTGGGGTCGATGCCGCTGTCGCGCAGATAGGCTTCGTCGCGCTTGCGGATCTCGCGCAGGGCGTCGCCGACCATCTGCGCCACGTCGAACATCGAAGTGGCCTTGCCGATGCCGGGCCGCCCGCCGTCCAGCGTGGAGCGCTGATCGATGAGGTTCAGCGCGTTCTGGGTCAGGGACAGGTTTCCGGCCGAGAGCGCCGCGACCACGTATTCGCCTTCGGAGACGAACAGCCGCATCTTGCCGGTGCGGCGGATATCGTCGACGCCGGCATTGGTACGCGAGTCGGAGGCCAGGATCAGGCCGTGTTCGAGATTCAACCCGATGCAGTAAGTCATGGTGAAGCGGTGCCCGCAGAAATGCAGCGTCGATTTTGCCCGTAACGGCGCTGCGGTGTGAAGCGGATCAGGCGGGTGTCTGCGCCTGGAATTGGAGTTGCGACGGCGAGTGGGACGGCGCCTTGAGCTGCGGGCGTGTGTCCGTGGCATCGGCGGCGGTCATGAATTCCTGATGGATGGCGTTGCCCAGGCGATCAAGACGCGCCATCGCGTTCTGCAGCCAGGGCTCCAGGCCTTCGGCCAGAATTTCGTCGATGCGCGCATAGCGGGTGTGCGCGGAGAGCGCGCCGGCCTGGCGCACCACTTCCAGCGTCTGCCCGCCGGCCAGCGCGGTCAGCACCTGATGCAGGTTGTGGGCGCAGGTCTGCAGCGACCGCGGGTTGGCGTCGTGCAGCAGCATCAGTTCGGCGACGCCGGCGGGGCTGACCGCCTGGCGGTGCAGGCGCCGGTAGGTCTCGAAGGCGGACAGCGACTGCAGCAGCGCGCTCCACTGGAAATAATCGGCGGCGTCGCGCGCGGCGCCGCCCTCGCGCGGTTCGGCGTCGCTGCCGACCACATCGAGCAGCCTGACCGCCCAGTCGGCGCGCTCGATGAACACGCCGAGCTGCATGAACTGATAGCCCTCGCCGCGGCCCAGGGTGCCGATGGTGACGCCGCGGAACGAGGCCGAGCGGCTCTTGACCCGTTCGAGTATGCTGCTGAGGCCGTCGCGATCGATGCTGCCGCGGTCGAGACCGCGCATTTCCAGCCACGAGGTGTTGAGGTCTTCGTACATCTCCGAGGTGATCGCGACGCGCTGCGCGCGCGCGGCTTCGCGCGCGGCGCGCAGGCAGCTGTAGATCGACGACGAATTCTCCGGCGACAGCAGCAGATGATCGATCACGGTGCCGGCGTCGATCGCGCCGTAGCGCTGCAGGCAGGTGTCGGCCGCACCCAATGCGTCGAGCGCGCGCCGCCACGGCGCGGCCTGCGCCTTGCCGCGGTCCAGGCGTTCGGGAAGCATGGCGATGCGCGTGGTCACGTCGATCAGGCGCGCGGTGTTCTCCGCGCGTTCCATGTGACGCGAGGCCCAGTAGAGATCGTCGGCGGTGCGGCAGAGCATCAGGCCTCCAATACCCAGGTGTCCTTGGTGCCGCCGCCCTGCGACGAGTTCACCACCAGCGAGCCTTCGCGCAGCGCCACCCGGGTCAGCCCGCCGGGCATCGCGACGATGCGCTTGCCCGACAGCACGTACGGGCGCAGATCGATGTGACGCGGCGCGAGGCCGCTGTCGACGAAGGTGGGGCAGGTGGACAGCGACAGCGTCGGCTGTGCGATGTAGTTCGCGGGTGCGGCGAGGATGCGTTGGCGGAAATCCTCGATCTCGGCCTTCGTCGAGGCCGGGCCGACCAGCATGCCGTAGCCGCCGGCGCCGTGGACTTCCTTCACCACCAGTTCGTGCAGATGATCGAGCGTGTAGCGCAGATCGTCCTGGCGCCGCAGCTGGTAGGTCGGGACGTTGTGCAGGATCGGTTCTTCGCTGAGATAGAAGCGGATCATGTCCGGCACGTACGGGTAGACCGACTTGTCGTCGGCGACGCCGGTGCCCGGCGCATTGGCCAGCGTCACCCGGCCCGCGCGATACGCGGAGAACAGCCCGGGCACGCCCAGCACCGATTCCGGGCGGAACACGTTCGGATCCAGGTAATCGTCGTTGATCCGGCGGTAGATCACGTGCACCCGCTGCGGCCCGCGGGTGGTGCGCGCGTAGACGGTGTCGTCGCGCACGAACAGATCGGCGCCTTCCACCAGTTCCACGCCCATCTGCTGGGCGAGGAAGGCATGTTCGAAATACGCCGAATTCGCCGAGCCTGGCGTCAGCACCGCGACCACGGGGTCGTCGATGCCTTCGGGCGCGGCCTCGCGCAGCGCGCGCAGCAGGGCGTCGGGATAGTGTTCGACCGGCGCGATCTGCTGGCGCGCGAACAGCTCCGGCATCAATCGCGCCATCATCCGCCGGTTTTCGAGCATGTAGGACACGCCCGACGGCACCCGCAGATTGTCTTCCAGCACGTAGTACTCGCCGTCGCCCGCGCGCACCAGGTCGATGCCGGAGATGTGCGAATAGATGTCGCCGGGCACGCGCAGGTCGCGCATCTCCCCGCGGAATTCGTGGTTGTCCAGCACCAGGTCGGCGGGCACGCGGCCGTCGTGGAGGATGCGCTGTTCGCCGTAGACGTCGCCGAGGAACAGATTGAGCGCATGCACCCGCTGCCGCAGCCCGGCTTCGAGCATCCGCCACTCGGCGGCGGGCACGATGCGCGGCACCATGTCGAAGGGGATCAGGCGTTCGTTGCCGGCGGCTTCGCCGTAGACCGAGAAGGTGATGCCCACGCGGTGGAAGGCGATTTCGGCCTCGCGGCGCTTCGCCTGCAGGGCCTGATCGGGAACGCTGTGCAGCCAGTCCTCGAACGCGTGGTAGTGCGGGCGCGCGGCGCCGCTGCCGTCGTGCATTTCGTCGAAGCGCGCCGCGGTGTCCGCGGTGGTCGTCGCGCCGGTCTTCGCGGTGTCTTCCTTCCCCATGGTTCCGTCAGCCGTCATCCAGTCCCAGCGCCCCGTGCGGATCATTCACCCGATCAATAGCACGGGCCGGGCGGCTTGCCTAGATGTTGCGGTGCATCAATGTTGCCCGGGCCGCATGCCGCGCCGGACGCCGCAGCGGACGGATGCGGGGAGCCGGGCAGGCGGTCGGATGGATCGCCGCGGTCGCGGCGTTTCGGTCGCCGAGCCGGGCCGCGATCGCGCACGTCGATCATGCGTCCGGACTCCATTCGAAAAATCATCCGGAGGCGCACGACAACGACGGCATGCGGATCGCGGCGACAGGACGTCGAACGCGCGATGCGTGCATGCGTCCGTTCGCATTGCGTCGCCGGTCACAGCGTTCCGCTCGCGGATCGTGCGTGTCGATGATGCGATCCGATTCGATCGATGCGGGCATCGGCAAGTCGCGACGATGCGCTTGCCGCTGCAGGCAGTCATCGTGCCGTCGTCTCGCGCAAGCGACGTCGTGTTCTGCGGCATCGATCACATCATGTCGATCGCGCATCGCGAGAGTCGATGATGCGCACGGATTCGATCGAAAAAAACATCCGCGGAAATGCAGCAGGATCACTGAAGAATGCAGGGCGCATACCCATGCTGTGATCGCGGCGTCGCAGACGATGATTGCGATGCGCACATGTGCGGTGGACGTGGGCCTCGCCGCAGTGCAGGGGGCAATCCGGTTCCTCGAAACGATACGCTCGGAGTTCAACGTATGCGAAATGCCATGAAATCAGCGCTTGTGTTCATCTTTGCCGCATTCGTCGCCGGCCCCGGTCCTGCGCCTGCCGCCGATCCGCCGCGGGATCTCTTCTACGAATGCACGCCGGAGTTCGACGGCTTCGTCATCCGCTATGCCGTCGGCGATCGACCCAGTCAGATCGTCTATGTGTATCTCTGCAACGGCAGCGAGTGGACGTTGATCGACGTCGAAACCTGACCCGGGCATCGCCTGGCGCCATGCGTTGCACGTCCGTGTGCAACGCAGGCGCGAGCATCACTTTTTCGGTTTGCCCGGGCGGCGGCGACCCTGTTGGGTCAGCGCATCCGGCGTGCCGGAGGACTGCCAGGCGAGCGGCGCCTTCTCGGGCAATTGGATTTCCGGCAGCCCGCGGGCCTTGAGCGCGGCATTGGCCTTCGCCAGATCGTTGTCGCAGATGGCCGCGAAGTCGGTTTCGAGCGCCTTGAGCCGGCGATCGAGCACGCCGATGTAGGCGACCAGCGTGTCGGCCGGTTTGCCTTCATAACCGATCAGGCCGCCGTAGAGGCTGTCCACGTGCTCGCGCAGACGCTCCTCGCCGGTGATCGCGCCGCCTTCCTTCGTCGCCACGATCTCCTTGCGCAGGGTTTCCACGCGCGCGGACAGCGCGGTCAGCGAGGCGCGCAGGGCGTCGTCGGCGGGCAGTTTGCCGCCGACGCCCTCGGCGCCGCCGCGCACGGCCTGGATCTTCGCCACGAGATCGCTCATGCGGCCGAACATCGCGTGCACTTGCATGCTGGCGTCGTAATTGGCCTGGCGATCGGCGACGCTGAACTGCGCGCGTCGGTCCAGTCCAACGGTGATGCGGTCCTCCAACACCTGATCGCCCTTGGTCAGACGCAGGGTGTAGGTGCCGGGCGGCACGCGCGGACCCTGCAGGCTGTTGCCGGCGACCGATGCGGCCGGCGGCACCGTCGGCGGTTTGCGGCTCATCGACCAGTACACGCGGTTGATGCCGCGGCGTTTGCTGGTGGGCAGGGTGTCGATGAGATTGCCGTCGGCATCGAGCACTTCGAGCTTGAGCTTGCCGAACAGGTGACGGGTCTTCTGGTAGTAGGTGATGACCACGTCGTTCGATGCGCTCTGGCCGACGTAACCGGCGTCGCCTTCGGACCAGCCGCCGAACGCGCGCGTGCGCTGCTGCTGCGGACGTCCGGGCAGGAACGCCGCGTCGCGGGTGAGCACGGCGCCGTCCAGCGTGCGCAGCGGGGTGACATCATCGACGATCCAGATGCCGCGACCGTGGGTGGCCAGCACCAGGTCGTGGTCGCGCGGCTGCACCACCAGATCGCGCACCGCCACCGCCGGGAAGTCGCCGCCCTTGAACTGCGCCCAGTGCGCGCCGTCGTCCAGCGAGATCCACAGGCCCAGCTCGGTGCCCGCGTACAGCAGGCCGCGCTTCACCGGGTCCTCGCGCAGCACGTGGGCGTAACCGCGCACGCTCTTCGGGTCCTTCGGCGTGGCCAGGGCGGTCCAGGTCGCGCCGTAATCGCTCACCTTGTACAGCAGCGGGTCCATCTCGCCGTAGGTGTGGCGGTCGAACGCGACGTAGGCGGTGCCGGCCTCGTGCGGGCTGGCGTCGATGTACGCCACCCAGGAGCCCGCGGGCACCTTCGCGCCGGCGACCACGTTCCGCCACGACTTGCCGCCGTCGCGGGTGACCTGCACGTTGCCGTCGTCGGTGCCCACCCAGATCACCCGGCCGTCCTTCGGCGATTCGCTGATGGTGTAGATGGTGGTGTGCATCTCGGCCGCGGAATTGTCCACGGTGATGCCGCCCGACAGCTCCTGCTGCTGCTTCTTCGGATCGTTGGTGGTCAGGTCGGGCGAGATGCGCTCCCAGGTCTGGCCCTGGTTGCGGGTGCGGAACAGGAACTGCGCGCCCATGTACAGCGTGCCTTTTTCGTTGGGCGACAGATGCAGCGGCGTGTTCCAGTTCCAGCGCAGCTTCTCGCCGTCGTTGGCGCGCGGCTGGATGTCGCGCGAATCCAGCGTCCGCCGATTGATCCGCGCCAGATTGCCGCCCTGGTATTCGGCGTACACGTAGTTGCGATCGGTGGGATCGGAGAACACCCAGAAACCGTCGCCGCCGTAGAGGTTTTCCCAGCGCGCATTGGTGATGCCGCCGGGATAGGACGAATCGCCCACCCACGAACTGTTGTCCTGCAGGCCGCCGTAGACCTGATACGGATCCTGGTCGTCGATGCTGACGTGATAGAACTGCGAGATCGGCAGGTTGTGGCCTTTCCACCAGCTCTCGGCGCCGTCCTTCGAGTACCAGATGCCGCCGTCGTCGCCGGCGATCACGTTCTTCGGGTCGTTCGGATCGATCCACACATCGTGGAAGTCGGCATGCGTGCTGCCGGTGCCGGAGAAGGTCTTGCCGCCGTCGGTGCTCTGGATCAGGTTGAGATTGGTCTTGAACAGGCGATCGGCATTGTTGGGGTCGACGATGAGATTGGCGAAATAGAACGGGCGCCAGACCATCATCTGGCTGTCGTCGCGACGCTCCCACGTGCCGCCGCCGTCGGCCGAGCGGTACAGCGCGCTCTTCACGCCTTCCACGAAGGCGTAGACCACCTTCGAATCGGAAGGCGCCACCGCCACCGCGATGCGGCCGTAGGGTTTCGCGGGCAGGCCGCCGCCGGTGACTTCCTTCCAGGTGCGGCCGCCGTCGGCGGAGCGGTACAGCCCGCTGCCGGATGGCGCATCCGGGCCTTCGCCGCCGGAGCGGAAGGTCCAGCCCTTGCGGCGGAAGTCCCACAGCGATGCGTAGACCACGTCGGGATTCTTCGCATCCACGCTCATGCCGCCGCAGCCGGTCGACAGGTTGCCGCCCTTGAGCACCTGCGCCCAGGTCTTGCCGCCATCGGTGGTGCGATACACGCCGCGCTCGGCGGAATCGCTCCACAGCTTGCCGGTGACGCAGGCCAGCACGGTCTCGCCGTTGCGCGGGTCCACGCTCAGTTCGACGATGCGCTCGGACTGCGGAAGACCGACGTGCTTCCACGATTCGCCGCCGTCGGTGGAGCGATAGACGCCGTCGCCGATCGACACCGAATTGCGGGTCCAGGCCTCGCCGGTGCCCACCCAGACATCGTTCTGGTCGTTGGGATTCAGCGCGATCGCACCGATCGACTGCACCGGTTGTTTGTCGAATTTCGGGCGATAGGTCGTGCCGCCGTCGGTGGATTTCCACACGCCGCCGCTGGCCGCGCCGACCCAGATGGTCAGCGCGCCGTCCTTGCGGCGCACCGCGGTGAGCGCGGAGATGCGGCCGCTCATGGTGGCCGAACCGATGTTGCGGATGCCGAGGCCCGAGATCACGCCCTGGTCGGGCACCGGCGCCTGCTGCGCGATCGCGGATGTGGTCAGGAGCCCGGTGGCCAGCAGGAGGGCCGCCACCAAAGGCGGCCGTTGGATCGAAACATGCATGGTCGTCTCCTGACTACGGGTTGGCGGTGGGCTTGGCGGCGGGGAAGGCGAAGATCGCGGCGTCGACCGGCGTGTTCAGCTCGATCGCGTCCACCTGCATCTGGCCCTGTTCGAACGGGAAGTACACGCCGTCCACCTGCGCGTATTCGCCGAGGTCGGTGGCGCTCACCTGCTCCTGGCCGCGCACGAAGACGTGATCTTCCACCCGGATCTCGAGGAAATGGTCGGGGTCGAGGAACAGCACCTGGCTGTCGCCATCCTTGAAGGTCACGCGCAGCTTGTGCGCCGCGGTGCCGTCGATGTCCTCGGTGCCGAGATATTCGAGGCGGCTGCCCTTCGCTTTCCAGTCCAGCAGCGGTCCGCCGATGTCGGCGGCGCGGATGAGGCCCTTGGAATCGTCGCGGCTGGTCTTCTGCGGATCGCGGCGACCCTGGAAGGGCTCGATCGCCCAGCCTTCGCTGCCGTCCCACGCGTTCACCGCGGTCAGTCCCTGCAGCGAGAATTCGAAGCGCGCCTTGTCGGGTGCCATCGTCACACTGCGCACCTGCGCTTCCATGCCGCCGCCGAAGCGCATTTTCCCGCTGGCGCGCATGCTGCGTACCGCGCGCAGTTTGTCGGCGCCGCCGCGCGCTTCCAGATTCCTGGCGACGAGTTCGTCCGCGGTGTAGGTGGGGCCGGCCGCGATCGCGGCGGTCGGCAGCGACAGGCCGGCGAGGCCGGCCATCAAGATCAATCGAATCAACATCGAACGTCCTCCTGCGCCGGCTGGCGAGCCTGCGCAACGTAGACCCGTGGCGCATGGCCGGCAAGGCCGAAAGTCACGGTCGGGTCGACGACGGGTGTGCGGCCGTTGGCCGCAACGCCGCGATCGCCGCGTTGCATGGAAGGGGTGGGATCCGATGACGCGAAGGAGTGTGTGCCGTGACCCGAGTCATGACCGATGCCATGTCCCATGCCATGCCCCGTGCGATCCGCCTTGCCTGTACCGTGCTGTGCCTCGCCGCGATGCCGCTGGCGGCCCGGGCCGGCAACGAGATCATGGTGGATCGCTGCAGCCACGAAGTCTCGATCGTTTCCGCCTACGGCGACAAGCCCGGATCGAACGACGCGATCCTGCTCAAGCGCTCGAACGGCAAGACGAACTGGACCGCGCCGTTCCGGGTGCGCACGAGCGAGGACGGTTTCATCCGCTGGTGGTGCCATTCGACCACCGGCAACCAGTTCGATGCCGGCACCTGGCGGATCGAGGAAATCTACATCGGCAGCAAATGCAAACTCTATGCCGACGGTTCGACCACGGACTGCGGGCCCGATGTCGATCTCAAGCTCGGTTCGTCGGCGTGGAACGGCTGGACGCCCGAGCGATCGCGCTGCAAGAACCGCTCGCGCAACCTGCGCGCGCGGCTCGACGGCAACCGGAAACTGCTGATCGAATGCCTGCCGCCGTGATCGCCGCGGACGCATGCCCGCACGCCGCATGCGTGCGGGTATGCTGTCGCGCCCGGCCACGCGCGACGCCCATGACGATTCCCCCGATGCTGCTGGTCCACGCGGTTCCGCACGTTCCGCCGTCGGCGCATCCGCGATGTGCCTGATCGCGCTCGCCTGGCGGATGCACCCGCGCTATCGCCTCGCGCTCGCCACCAATCGCGACGAATTCCACGCGCGTCCGACGCTGCCGCTGGCGGCCTGGCACGACGCGCCCGAGGTCGTCGGCGGTCGCGACGGCCAGCACGGCGGCAGTTGGCTGGCGCTGCGTGGCCGGCGGCTCGCGGCGGTGACCAACGTGCGCCGCCCGCCGGAGCGCGAAGGACATTCGCGCGGCGCGCTGGTCGCCGATTTCGTCCGCGCCGATGCGGGCACCCATGAAGCGCTCGCCGCGCTCGCGGCCGAAGCGCCGCGTTATCGTCCCTTCAATCTGCTGGCGCACGATGGCGACACGCTCGGCTTCGCCACCAATCTGCCGACGATCCCCGCCGACGGCGAGGACGGCCGCGATTTCGCGATGCGCCCGCTCGCGCCCGGCCTGCACGGCATCTCCAACGGCGCGCTCGATGCGCCATGGCCGAAGACCGAAACGCTGATCGCACGTCTCGACGACTGGCTCGCATCGCCCGCCTCCACGGACGCAAAGCCCGATTTCGAACCGCTGTTCGCGGCGCTCGCCGACACCACCCCCGCCCAGGACGCGCGCCTGCCCGACACCGGCATCGGCCTGGACCTCGAACGCTTCCTGTCCCCGGCCTTCATCCGCCACGAAAACTACGGCACCCGCGCCAGCTCCGTCGTGCTGATCGCCGACGACCACGCACTGATCGTCGAACGCCGCTTCGGCCCCGGCGGCGTGTTCGAGGGCGAAACGCGGGTGGTGGTGTAGCGGACGATCGTCGTCCTGACGCATGTCGGGAATGCAGAGATCGCTTTCGCTGGTCGTTGCAGCCGCATCCCGTCGCTCCGTGCTCTCATCCTCCCGTCGTCCCGGCGAAGGTCGGGACCCCGCTATTGTCTGTCTGTGTAGAAACAGGTAAGCGTTTCGGTGAAGTGGGCATACACCCGCGCCCGGCGTTCCATTCGTGAAATCAATCGACAATCAATGTCCATCGAGCACAGATTCATGTGGAGGCGCCAGAAGGCGGGATTCGGGGTGCGTGTAAGCTGAGATCGGGAAGTGGAATGCGGGATTCAAGCCATGGTCTTCATGCGATGCGCGATCAGTCGAGTAATGACGGCCCAGCACCCCCCCGGAATCATCACCAGACCCGCCCGGCCTCTCCCCCTGCCTTCGGCGATCTTCTCCCACATGCTGAGGGAAAGAGACAGCGTCAGCGTGGGTGCCTGCCATGAAGCCGCAATCTGCGCCATAAAACTGGGCCCCGGCCTTCGCCGGGGCGACAGTGCGATGCGCGACGGCAATGTGGCCGATGCCTACGGGACTGGAGCAGCCTTCGCTAGCGCGATCGGAACCCGTGCGGAGTCGCCGTAACGCCAGGTTGAAGATCAGCCCGTTTCCAGTAGATGCCGCACCGCTGCCCATGGCCCCTGCGGATGTGTTTTCCGGATGGCATCTACGCGCGCCAGCAGGCTGTTTCGACGGAGATCGGGTAAAGGCGTGAAGCGAGCGCCGACTTCGCCTGTCCAGGCGCGCAGCGCGTGCAGCACGATGTCCTGGTGCGGCGTACTGTCGAGACAGTCCATGAAGCATTCGAGCGCGGACCAGCGGTCGATGCGCCGGGTTGCTTCGAGCAGACGCAAGCGATTGCCATCGGTGGTGGCCGCCGCGAAGCCGGCGGCGAGCGTTTCGCGAGTCATGAAGCCCGGCAGGGTGGTGCCCAGTGCCAGCGCGAGCTTCACGACCTTGCCCGATGGCGCGGCCAACGCCTCGCGCAGCAAGCCGATCGGGTTTTCGATGCCTGCGCGCAGCGCACCGCGTACGGCGGCGCAGCGCACCTCGCCGTTGACGTGATGCAGCCACGGCCGTAAACGGTCGAGATCGTCCGCATCGGCGCACTCGGCAAGAGCGAGTACGGCGTGGCGGTCGGCGGGCGCTTCGCCACGGTCGAGCGCATCGCGAAAGATGGCGTGCGCATCGATGCCGAGCCCGCGCGCGGCGTGGCGGGCAACGCTGCGGACCGAGGCGGACGCATCGAGCAGCGTTTCGCGGACGCGCGTGGCGTATGCGGCATCGGGGCGTTGAACGTGCAGGCGCAGTGCCTGTGCTCGGACCGATGCGCTGGCATGTAGGTATGCGTACGACAATACGTCGCTGTCGACCGCATCGCCGTCCTGTGCGGTGGACGCTGGCAGTGCCTCCAGCGCCCAGCGCGCGATGACCGGGTCGCGGTCACGCACGGCGCGCCGGGCGAGTTCGGTAGCGCGATCGGTGTCCGCCTGCAGCGCCAGCCTGCACGCGAACAGCCGGGACCTGCCGTGGCAGCGTTCGAGCAGCGCCCAACGCAGCGCGCGATGGGCGGGGTGCAGTAGCGCCGGTTCGATCGGGTCGCGCCATGCGCCGGCATCGAAGCGCTGCCGCCCGCGAAGTGCCAGGATCAGGTCGACGTGCGCGAAGACCGTCTCGGGCGCATCGCGAACACGCATGCGCAGGGTCTCCAGCGCGGTGTCGCGAACCGGGGCGACCCAATCGTCGCAGCGGATCAGCGCCAGCGCAAACGTCAGCCCGCTATCACGCTCGCGCGCGAGCCGCAGCGCGCGTTCGCGCAGGCGGCCGTCGCCATGGGTGCCGAGGCAGAACAACTGCGCATCGCGCTCGCCCTCGGTCGTCGCAGGAATGACTGGCCAGACCGGACCGGGCAGCGTCGCCGTCCAGTCGAGAGACCGCAACGAGGAGTCGAGCGCGAGTAGCCGCTGCGCGGAGAGAGTGTCCAGGACATACGGCGCATCGTCCGGTGCGATATCGATGCGCGCGGTGGAATGCAGTGCGTGCGCCAGTGCATGACGCCAATCCGGTCTGGGAGAGAACATGGCGCCGACCGCGGGGGGAATGCATTGATCTTTACCGGGTGCGGGGCGGATCGCAAGCGTCGAGGCACGGTGCCGAGATCGCCGATCGGCCGGAAACTGATCCTGCGGCCGCCAACCGCACGGGGATGGCATACTGCCCGCCGGCAATGCTCCGGCACGCGGGACCGCGACGCGATGGGCCGCATGCCGGGCATCGAATGGCATTGGCGGAACGCGTGGCAGCGGGTGAAGACCGAGCATGAACAATTCGACGGGCGGCCGATGCGGGAGAGGTCGATGCATTCGCCGGAATCCGTGACCCAGCTTCTGGCCCATGTGCAGTCCGGGCGCAGCGATGCCTGGGACCGGATCTATGCGGCGCTGTACGACGATCTGCATCGCATCGCGCGGGCGCAGATCCGGCTGCGTCCGGAGGATCGGATGTCGGCGACGTCGCTGGTCTGCGAGAGCTGGCTGCGACTGGCGGATGGCCGGTTCAATGTGGAGAGCCGCCGGCACTTCGTCTCGCTGGTCGCGCGTGCGATGCGGTTCGTGCTGGTCGATGCCACCCGTCGCGACATGGCGGGCAAACGCGCGGATGGCGCGCGCGCGGTGTCGCTCGACGAGAGCGTCGACGCCGCGCGCGAGGAAGATCTGGTCGAGGTCATCGCGATGGACGCGGCGCTGACGCGCCTGGAGCAGCTCGATGCGCGCCTGGGCAGGCTGGTCGAGATGCGCTATTTCGGCGGCATGGACGAGGCGGAAATCGCTGCCGTGCTGGGCGTCACGGACCGCACGATCCGACGCGACTGGCGCAAAGCGCGCGCGTTTCTGCTGGCCCAGTTGGACGCCGGTGCGTCTGCCGGATTGCAGGAGATGTAGTGCCGACCGCCGCGATGGCGGGCAGAATGCCTCGACGATATGGACATCCGGGAGACCCGACCGCGGGATGCGGCACCCCCCCGGCCGTTTGATCGAGCACCCGCATGACCGACGAATCCATGGCCAGAATCGATCCGAACGCTCGGGCCCTGGCCTTGTTCGACGAATACGCCGAGATGCCGCATGCGACGTTGTCGAAAGCGCTCGCTTCGCTGCAGTCGGAAGACGCGGCGGTCTGCGCCGCGCTGATGCGCATGCTCGCTGCCGACGAGCAGACGCATGTGTTCTTCTCGCCGCTGCGCTGGTTCGCCCGGCAGGATTCGTCCGGAGCCGACGGCGTGTCGACGGACCGGATCTGGCCGGACGGCACCCGCCTCGGTCCCTGGTGCATCGATGGCATCATCGGTCTCGGCGGCATGGGCATCGTCTACGCCGCGCATCGTGCCGATGGTCTGTACGAACGCGATGTCGCGCTGAAAACGATCCGCACGGATGTCATGTCGCCCGCATTGCAGCAGGCGTTCGGCAAGGAGCGCACTCACCTGGCGAAACTGGAACATCCATCGATCGTGACGCTGCACGATGCGGGCGTCAGCGACAGCGGCCAACCCTGGTTGGCGATGCAGCGGGTGCACGGCGAGGCGATCGATCGATGGTGCGACCTGCAGCGTGCGGACCTGCGCACGCGCGTGCGTCTGTTGGTGGATGTCTGCGACGCCATCGGTTATGCGCATGCGCATGGCGTTCTGCATCAGGACATCAAGCCGTCGAATCTGCTGGTGACCGACGCGGGCCGGGTCAAACTTCTGGATTTCGGCCTGTCGGCGATGCTTACGCCGTATGGCGACGGCGGTTTCACGCGGATCGGCGTCAGTTCGGCCTTCGCCGCACGAGAGGTGTTCGATGGCGCGCCGCCGAGCGTGGCGATCGACGTGCACGCGCTGGGCGTGGTGTTGTATCGGTTGCTGTGCGATCGATGGCCGCGCCCCCGACGTTCGTTGCTGCCGCTTTCGGTCTCCTGCGGCGATGTCGAGCAGGCGCCCAGCGCGTTGGCGCTGGAGACGACGGACGACGTGGCGCAGGCGCGGAACCGGCGGAACGCCACGGCGCTGTCGCGCGCGCTGCGCGGCGACCTCGATGCGATCGCGCGGCGCTGCGTCCAGGACGATCCGGTGGCGCGTTATCCATCGGTCGTGGATCTGCGCGCGGATCTGTTGGCGTGGCTGCAGCGGAGGCCGGTGGCGGCGAGCGATGGCGGATGGCTCTATCGCGGCTCGCGTTTCGTTCGCCGGAACGCGATGGCGGTCGGCGCTGCCGCAGTGTTGGTCGTTGCGACGACTGCCGGTGGCGTGTCGGCGTGGCGACAGCAGGAGCGCACGCGGCTGGAGGAAGAGAACACCGAGATGCTGAGCCGGCTCTTCGCGGAGTCGCTGGGCGCGGCCACGCTGAACTCGCTCGGCAGCGGTCCGGCCGAATCCGCCGGGCTGCTCGAAGACGCGGAGCGCCGCCTGCGATCGATGGCCGGCGACGCGCGCCCGCGCCTCCTCGCACGGGGACTCGTGGCGCTGGCCCACGGCTATACGGTGCGAGCGGACTTTGTGGCGGCGGAGCGCCTGCTGCTGGAATCCAGACGGATCGGCGAAAACGATCCGATGCAGACGGCGACCTGCAATGCGGCGCTGGCCAATCTGCTCAACAAGGGCGCGCGACTCGCTGAAGCCGAACGTCTGGCGAGCGAAGGGCTCGACGTATTGCCCGAGCGCGATGGCATCGACGACGACCTGTTGAAGATCGAGCTGCAATTCCAGCTGGCGCGTGCGCGCTGGTTGCGCGAGGACGCGGCCGGCGCGCTTCCGATTCTGGATCGGGCGATCGTTTCGGCGCGGCGCATCGGTCCGCTGGCGAAGGTCAAGCTCGCTTCGCTGTTGCGCCAACGCGCGACCATCCGGAACTTCATGGGGCATGGACGCGACGCCGAACAGGATCTGCGGGAAGCGTTGTCGTACCTCGATGATGGCAGCCCGACGGTGCTGAATCAGGTGCGACAGACGCTGGCGCTTCTGTCGATCGCCGGAGGCGATGCGAGCGGCGGGCATCGACTGGCCGCATTGGCGCTGCAGAGCAGTCTGCGGGTGTTCGGGCCGATGCATGCCGAGACCGGGCGTGCCTGGCTGACGATCGCCAAGTCCTGGCGGAGCGGCCGGCGCGATCCGCGTCGGGCGGATATCGCGCTGCGTCAGGCGGAAACGATTTTCGTGCGCCGCTTCGGCGCCGATCACCCGATGCTGGACGAAGTGATCAGCTTGCGCGCATCTCTCGCGATGGAGAACGGTGCGGACGAGGCGGGCGTGGCGTTGATGCGCCGTGCGGTGGCGATCTCGACGCGCGGCTACGGGTGTTGCGTGGAGGGCACATTGCGGCGCAGGCATGCATTGGCGCAGGCGCTGATCGCCTCGGCACGCAGCCGCCGGGGCCCCGCGCGCGACGCCGCCTATTCCGACGCCGCAGACGTGCTTGCGAAGGTCCTGCAGGACGGCGAACGTCATGGCGTTCGCGTGGGATTCGCGCATGCCGCGCGGGTGGCGCCCCTGTTGTTCGATGGCGATGTCGCCGAAGCGGAGCGGCAGGCGTGGATGGCGCTGCAGGCCGCTTCCGGTGCGGAGGACGAGGATGCGGGAACGGCGCGTGCGGACATGGACGAGGCCATCGAAGCCATGCTGCGCGTGCGCCTCGCGCAGAAGCGTCATGAGGATGCCGTCGCGCTTCTCGAATCGCTGCGCGAGCGACTCCCGCCGCAGCGACGGGATCCCGACAGACATTTCCGCTGGCAGGTATTGCGGCTGGAGATCGACATGTCCCGTGGCGATCCGGTGGCCGTGCGCGCGCAACGGCAGCGGTTGCGGAACATCGCGGAGCGATACGGATTCGAATCCCGTCTGCAGGGACGTATCGACCTCGTCGGCGGGAGGACGGCGCACGGCGACGGGACCGCTCGCGACGGGACAGGAGATTCCGTCGATCGGTCGCGTTCGATCACACGCGTGCCATGATGTCGCTTGCCATCGATTGAGCGGAAATCACGCACGGCACCTCGCGGCGCCCTTGCGTTCGTTGCCGTGTCGGATGCGATTTCGACTCGCTTCCGCGCGAATCAGGCCGTGAGATCGCAGCGCAGCGGACGCGGTTCCGCGGGTTCTGCCTCGGCGCCGGCGACCAGCCGCAGCGCGGGTTCGCCGGGGCGGTACTCGCGCTCGATCCGCCCGTTCGACATGACCAGCACGCGTTCGGCGCTCACGATGGTCTCGGGGCGGTGCGCGATGAGGATCTTGGTCAGCTTCAGCCGGCGCACGGCGTCGTTCACGGCGCGCTCGGAGTCGACATCGAGGTGGCTCGTGGCTTCGTCCAGAAACAGGATGCTGGGCTGTTTGTAGAGCGCACGGGCGAGGATGATCCGTTGCTTCTGGCCGCCGGACAGCGCGGCGCCCATGTCGCCGATCAGGGTCTGGTAGCCCATGGGCATGCGCATGATGTCGTCGTGCACGGACGCGGATTGCGCCGCGGCCTCGATCCGCGCGAGGTCGAGGTCTTCGCTGCCGAAGGCGATGTTGTCGGCGATCGAGCCGGCGAACAGCTGATCGTCCTGCATCACCGCGCCGACGACCTGGCGATATTGACGCAGTCCGATGCAGGCGAGATCGCGGCCTTCGACGAGGACGCAGCCGGACTGCGGCTTGAACAGCCCGAGCATCAGTTTCATCAGCGTCGTCTTGCCGCAGCCGGACGGGCCGACCAGGGCGATGGTCTCGCCGGGCGCGACGCTGAAGGCGCAGTCGTCGATGACCAGCGGATCGGACTCGCCGAAGCGATAGACGAGCCCGCGGACTTCCAGGCCCAGCGGACGATCCTGCGGCAGCGGCATCGCATGCGGAGGATCGGCTTCTTCCGGCTCGCTCAGCACGATGTCGGCCAGACGCTCCGCCTGCACGCGCAGGGTGCGGAACGACATCCAGGTGTCGATGAGCCGGCTGATGCCGCCGGTGAACATGTCCTTGTACGACAGATAGGCGACGAGCATGCCCGCGGTCATCTGGCCGTGGATCACCAGCGATGCGGCGATGCCGACCACCAGCAAGCGCTCGACGCCGAACAGCATCTGGTTGGCGAAGCCGAAGCGGAGCATGAAGCGCTGGATGTCGAGGCTGACGTTCGCGGTGTCGGCCATCAGCGCGCTGAAGGTGGTCCGGCGCATGGATTCGGCGGCGTTGAGCTTCAGCGCCTGGATGCCGCGGATCGATTCGAGCAGATGGGTGTTCTGTTTGGCGGCCGCCGCCAGCTGCTGTTCGGAGAGACGCTTCAGGGTGGGGAAGGTCGCCCACCGGAACAGCAGGTAGAGGCCGACCGCGATCGTGCTGAGCAGCAGCAGTTTCCAGCTGTAGGACGCCATTACCGCCGCTGCGATCACCACCATCACCCCGTCGAGAAGCGCCTCGATGAAGCTGGAGCTGAGCGTGTTCTGGATCGCATGCACGGATTCCATGCGCGAGACGACATCGCCGAGATGGCGCTTCTGGAAGTAGTCCATCGGCAGCTTCAGAAGATGGGTCAGGATGCTGCCGAACCACTGCAGGCCGATCCGGGTGGACAGATACGCCAGACACCAGCTGCGCAGCCAGCCGATCATCGAGGTCACCAGCATTGACAGCAGAAAGCCGACGCTGATCAGCCACAGCAGATCCTGGTCGCGGGTGACCACGACATCGTCGAGGATCCACTGCATGTAGAAGGGCGTGAGCAGGCCGAACAACTGCAGGATCAGCGACAGCGACAGGATCTGCACCGCGGAACGCTTCAGGCCGGTGATCTGGCCGACGAGATGGCGCAGGGAAATGCTGTCGTCGGTCCTGCGCTTGGCGAACGCGGTGGTCGGCGACAGTTCCAGCGCGACGCCGGTGAAGTGTTGCGAGGCTTCCGCGAGCGACATCCGTCGCGTGCCGGTGGCGGGGTCGTGGATGACGATGCCGTTCGCGGACGCCTTCGCGAGCACGACGAAATGGTCCATGTTCCAGTGCAGGATGCAGGGCGTTTCGAGCTGGGGCATTTCTTCCAGTTCGATGCGCAGCGCGCGGCATTCCAGGCCGTAGGCATGCGCGTCCTCGATCAGCGCGGCGAGCGTGGTGCCGCGGATCGAGGACGGGAATTCGCGCTGCAGCGCGATCGCGTCCATGCCGTAGCCGTGGTAATCGAGGACCATGGCCAGACAGGCATGTCCGCATTGTGCGGCTTCGGCTTGCAGCAGGCTCTTGAGTGAGGGCATCGGTCGGGTTCGTGGCGGTGAAAATCCGTCCGGGCCGCATGGCCCGGGTGTTCTTGCGGCTTCGATCGACGCACGGCGCTGCGGCGTGGATCTGCCGCAGCGTCGTGCGAGTGGATCAGGGGCAATCCGGCGGCGCGATAGACACGTCGCGGCGCGTTCCGGAGGTCGGACAGTCGGCCTGCACGCCGGTGTCCGCCACGGTGCCGCTGTCGCTTTCGGGGTAGGTCTCGTTGACCGGCGGATTGCTGGTGTCGTCGTTGATGGCGGTGGTGTCGTTCAGCGGTGCGGTTTCCGGCACGCCTTCCGGATCGCCGGTGAAGATGTCGCGCCCCTGCGCGCCGTGCACCGAGCGGGTTTCCTCGACGGCGAGGATGCGGCCCAGGATGCGGTTCTTTTCGTCGTTCATGTGGTGATTCCTTAGCGATGGTGATGGCGTTCGAGCGGTTCGCCGCATTGCAGGGCGAGCCGTTCGAATGCATTGCGGAAGGTCAGCGCTGCACACCATGCAGCGACGGCTCGATCCGGGCGTCTTCGGCGGGAATGATGTCGTAGACATACCCGGTGTCCGTCGGCGGGAACGAACCGTTGTCCGCGCTGGGCGACGTAGGTCTGGCGCCGGAGACCGCGAGGGTTTCTTCGACGGCGAGCGTCCGGCCGAGGACGCGGCCGGTGTTGCGGTTGCTGTGATCGTTCATGTCTTGCTTCCTTGGCGTGGGTGATGGCATGCGGGCGGTTCGCCGCACCGGGCGACGAACCGCTCGGGTTCAGTGCGATGCGATCAGCGACCCGAGCCGCTGGAGGCGGGGCTGATGATGACGTCGATGAGGATGTTGGTATCGACGGTGTAGGCGCCGGTGTCCTGCGATTTGTTGGTATCGCCGGCGCTGGCGAGGGTCCAGCCGCCGGAGACGTCGTTCAGTTCTTCGACGGCGAGTACGCGGCCGAGCACGCGGTTTTCGATCTTGTCCATTTGCGTTCCTTGTATGGGTGATGGCGACGCGCAATCGCGTCGGGTGTGACATGGCGGTGTTTCGGTGACATCAGGTTTCGTCGACGGCACCGCCGGCCGGCGCGAAGCGATCTTCATGGCAGAGCGCGGACTGCGCGGTTCGGCTGTCTCGGCCGTATCGTCCGTCGTCTCCTGTCGCCAATGCCGCCGATGGCATCGGCGGCGCGTGCGCAGCGGACGGTATGCAGACCCTCGCGGCGCTGCTTCAATCGGTGATCGGACTGGTGGTGTCGACGACCGGGACGGTGTTGTCGGATTTCGTCGCCGAGTCGTACATCGTCGTTGTGGGTGCCTGGCGTTCGGCCCCGCAAACCGCGGCGGTTTCCTCGACGGCGAGCGTTCGGCCGAGGACGCGATCTTGTTCGTTCTTCATCTTGATGTCCTGCATGGAGGGCGTGATCGAGGATGCGCGACCTAAGTCGCGCATCCGGTGGCGATGGAACGCTTGCGGATCAGATCTGGATGTCCGGACGACGCGCCGGGCTGGTGTCGGTCAGCGCGCCGCTGTCCGCCGAGGTGCCGCTGTCGGCGGTGGTCCCGCTGTCCGCGGTGGTGCCGCTGTCGGCGGTGGTCCCGCTGTCCGAGACCGTGCCGCTATCGGCGGTGGTGCCGCTGTCCGACACGGTGTTGCTGTCGGCGGTGGGCAGCGTTTCCGGGAATGCCGCGAGGGTCAGCGGCGGCCTCGCGCCGGCGACGTCGTCCAGCTCTTCGACCGCCAGAATCCGGCCCAGTACGCGTGTTTCCTTGTCTTTCATGAGGGATGCTCCGTTGACGTCGACTGTCCTGTGGTGCCCGCGATCCGGGCCGGTCTTCATCGCGGCCGTCGACGATGTGCGATGAAGCGACCGCCGCCCGCACGTCTGCGGGTGCGCATGCGTGGAAGCGACGCCGCGATCACGCCGCAACGGCGTCCCGTTCGCAGGATTCGCCGCGACGACGTCGATCGTCTTCGCCGACGGTCTGCGGAGCGGTCGCTTCGATGAGTTCGGTCAGCCGCTGCGGGTCGGCCGGGCGTTCGTACACGAAGCCCGGATCGCCGCTTTCGATGAAGCCGCAGAGCGCGTCGAACAGCGTCAGCTCTTCGCACCACTGCTCGACGAAAATGAACTGCCCGGCTTCGTTGACTTCGAGGTAGATCCATTCGTCGTCGGGCGTGACGATGAAATCGAAGGCGCCGGCGACCAGGCCGAGACTGGACAACTGTTTCAGGCATGCCTGGTAGACCGCATCCGGCAACTGCACGCTGCCGTCGGTCATGCTGCCGTTCTGGTGCAGGCGCCAGTCCATCTCGCCGTATTCGATCCGCGACGAGTCGATCTTGAGCGCGAAGCAACTGGCGCCGAAGAACTGCGCCCTGACTTCGAACTGCTTTTTGACCTGTGCCTGGAAAATGCCGGGGGCGGCGCGCAGCAGCGCGTCGCCGGGCAGGTCTTCGCTGCGGACGCGCGCGGTATAGGTGGACAGGGTCTTGTCGTTTTCTTCCCAGGCTGCGCCGATCAGCGGCTTGTGGATCACGCTCGGATGGCGGTCGATGAACGCTCGGATCGCTTCCGGTCGATTGCTGACCAGGGTTTCCGGAATCCGCAGGCCGTTCTTCAGCGCGAGCTGCAACTGCTTCGGCTTGTGGTCGGCGTTGCGCGCGGCATCGTAGGGATTGATCCAGAACGCATCGCGCAACAGGCTGCGCAGCGATGCATCGGCGAAGCGGATCTGCTGCGCGACGTACTCGCGATCGCGTGGATCCACGCCCGGCGGGACTTTCGGGCCGAGCATGCGGCGGTTCCAGACCACGTCGAAATCGGCGATCGCGAAGCTGCCGTCGATGGTGTGCAGGCGGAGGTCGTCTCCCCACGCGTCGCCGTTCCTGTTGTAGGAGAACTCGATCTCCGCGCGTTCCGGAAAATCGGATCCGAAATAGCGCAGCACGCGATGGCCGCGGCGTTTCAGCGCCTTTTCCGCCAGCATCGCGTGCCAGTCGTCGGGCATGGTGTGGATGAAGACGGTTTTCTGCGGGCTCGACATGCGGTTCTCCTTGAATTCGGTCGGGCGTGGGCGTTCGGGGTTCGGTCATGCCTGGAAGCGTTGGCGAAGCCGTGCGAAAGGCTCGAACAGCCATTCGTAGAGGCGGCGTTTTTCGACGACGACCTCGGCCTGCACGCCGAGGCCGGGCTGCAGGTCGCGTTCCTTGCCTTGGTCGTCGCGGACGCGCTGGCGTTCGAGCGCGACGGTGACGCGGTAGGTGGCAGGCCGCGCGACGGCATCCGCGTTGTCGCGGGCCGCTGCAGCGTTCGTGATGGGTTGGCGCGCGATCCGCACGATCCGCCCGTAGTACTGGCCATAGTGCTGATGCGGGAACGCGGGATAGCGCAGCAGCACTTCGGCGCCGACGGTGGTCGAGGCCAGCAGGTCTTCCGGGACCGCCAACTGTGCTTCGAGCGTGGGGCCGTCGTCTTCGCCGCGCGGCGAAGACGACGCGGCATCGCCACCCACGCTGTCGATGGGCATGGCATCGACCAGCCGTCCTTCGATGCGGACTTTTCGCGCGTACTCGCCGGTGCACAGGAATGCGACCGCCAATGCGGCGGTGCCGATGGCGATCCAGGTCATGGCCCAGTGCGAGATCGGCTGGCGCAGGACGAGTCGACCCAGCCAGCGGTTGCGCCTGGCTTCGAGCACTTCGGGACGATAAAGCGGCGTCCGGCTCATCCGCGCCGCACACGCGCTGTGCGCCGATCCGCATGTCTCCGGCGTGATACGCACGGGACTCGCCCCGGGACGTTCGATGGTCTGCGATCGGCGGAAGAGTGCATTGCCTTCACGACGTCCTTTTCGTTGGCCGAAACGTCCCGGCCCATGCCGTCGGCATGGGATGAGGTGGGTGCGCTGCGGTATCGCCTATGGTTTACTTGGGCCGTTATTCGTAAGAAGAGCCGGTTTCCGGACATGGAGCGTGCGATGACCACGAAAGCAACCGGGACCCGGCTTGTCGCGGGCGCGCCGGTCGGAGGTGCGCCGGTCGACATCGGACCTGGCGACCCCGAGGGTGCGATCACCCGCCTGTTGGTGGATGCGCAGGCCGGCGAAGAGGCGGCCTGGAACAGGATCTACGCACTGGTGTATGCGGATCTCCATCGGATCGCGCGCGGGCAGATCCGACAACGCGCATTCGGCAGGATGTCCGCCACCTCGCTGGTCAGCGAAAGCTGGCTGCGTTTGAGCGGTGCGCATTTCAGCGTCGAGAACCGGAGGCATTTCACGTCGCTGGTCGCGCGCGCCATGCGTTTCGTGCTGATGGATGAAGTCCGTCGCGATCTCGCGGAGAAGCGCGGGGACGGCCAGTCCGTGTTCTCGCTCGACGAGGATATCGACCGCTGCTGCGACGACACGCTGGAAGACATGGTCGCGCTGGATGCGGCGCTGACGCGGTTGTCGGGCATCGACGAACGTCTGGCGCGTCTGGTGGAGATGCGTTATTTCGGCGGTCTCGACGAAAACGAGATCGCCGATGCGCTCGGTGTGACCGACCGCACGATTCGTCGCGATTGGCGCAAGGCGCGTGCGTTCCTGATGGTCCAGCTCGGCGGCGGCTGTTCCGGCCCGCTGGTCGACGGCTCGATTCGATCCGAAGCGGATCGCGAAGCGGCATATCGATGACATGGACATGTTTTTCAGGAAATGCAGGATGCGATCGCCGACACAACCGTCATCCTGGAAGTGAGCGTCGCTGACGCTCGACGTCGGCAGGAGGGAGGTGGCCATGGCCACGAAGGAAACGGTCGCAAGGGCCTTGGCGTTGTTCGATGGCTACGCCGAGATGGCGCATGCGGAATTGTCCGAAGCGCTGATGCGACTGCAGATCGAGGAGCCAGGCGTCTGCACCGAATTGATGCGACTGCTCGCTGCGGACGAGCAGACCTACACCTTTCCGTGGCCGTTGCGTTGGTTCACTGCGTCCGACGATGCGACTGCCGGCCGCTTCGACCCACAGGCCGCCGAGCGGCGCGACACCATCTGGCCGGACGGTACCCGGCTCGGTCCCTGGCGCGTCGAGGGCATCGTCGGGCTCGGCGGGATGGGCGTGGTCTATGCGGCGCAGCGCGCGGACGGGCTGTACGAGCGAGAGGTCGCGCTGAAGACCATCCGCGCGGAGTTGATGTCGCCGGCGATGCAGGAAGCCTTCGCGAAGGAGCGCCGCCATCTCGCGAAGCTGGACCATCCTTCGATCGTGACGCTGTACGACGCCGGCATCGCCGACGACGGTCAACCCTGGCTGGCGATGCCGCGCGTTTACGGCGAAGCCATCGATCGCTGGTGCGATGCGCATCGCGCCGACCTGCAAGTCCGCGTGCGGATGCTGGCCGAAGCCTGCGAGGCCATCGCCCATGCCCACGCCCACGGCGTACTGCATCAGGACATCAAACCGTCGAACCTGCTGGTGACCGCCGACGGCAAGGTGAAGTTGCTCGATTTCGGTCTGTCGGCGCTGCTGGGGCCGCAGGGCGAAGCGGGATTCGTGCGGATCGGGGTGAGTTCCGCCTATGCCGCACCGGAAGTCTTCGAGGGCGCGCCGCCCAGCGTCGCCATCGATGTGTACGCGCTCGGCGTGGTGCTCTACCGGATGCTGTGCGATGGGTGGCCGCGCAAGCCGCGATCGTTGGCCGCGATGCCGCCGGGCGCCGACGACATGCCGCAAAGCCCCAGCCGTCTGGCGCGCGATGCTTCAGTCGGGATCGCCCGCGCCCGCGGCATGCGCGATACGCAGGCGCTGTCGCGCGCGCTGCGTCCCGATCTGGATGCGATCGCGCTGCGCTGCGTGCATCGCGATCCGGTCGAGCGCTACGCCTCGATCGCGGATCTGTGCGCCGATCTGCGCGCGTGGCTCGAACGCAGGCCGGTGGCCGCGAGTCGTGGCGGCTGGGCCTATCGCGCCGTCCGTTACGTGCGTCGCAATGCGGTACCGGTCGCCGCGCTGGCCCTGCTCGCGTTCGGAGCGGTCGTCGGTGGCGGGATGGCGCTGCAGCAGCGCCAGCGCGCGCACCTGGAAGCGGACAACACCGAGATTCTCAGTCAGTTGTTCGAGAAGTCGCTGGGTGCGGCGACGCTGTCGTCGTTGGGCAGTACGCCCTTGAGTTCGAAGGCGTTGCTGGAGGATGTCGAGCGGCAGTTGCGTCGCGCCGCAGGCGAGCGTCGCCCGCAATTCCTTGCGCGAGGGTTGTCGGTCCTGGCGCGCTCCTATCTGGTGCGGGCCGATTACGCCAAGGTCCAGTACCTGCTGGCCGAGTCCGGCGCGCTGGACCCCGACAATCCGCTGCAGCGCGCCCGCAACGATGCCGTGCTCGCGCAACTGCTCAATGCACGGGCCAACACCCGGAAATCGGAGGCAGTGGCGCGCGCCGGGCTGCGACGCTTGCCGAAGCGGGGCGGACCGGAGGTGGTGCGTGCCCGGCTCGATCTGCAGTTGCAGCTCGCCATCGCCCGTTATGCCGCCGGAGACTCGAAGGACGCCGTCGCCATCCTCGACGAGGCGGTGAAGAACGCCGAATCCCTTGGCGTCTCGGGGGCGATTCCTCTGGCAGAATTGCTGGCCAAGCGCGGGAGCGTGAATCACGGTTCGGAGCCGATCGAGGCGGTAAAGCGCGATTTCGAGCGCGCGCTTTCGCTGATCGGAAAAGAAGACCATGTGATCCGCAATCGGATCGGCCGGCAATATGTCACGGTATTGCAGTACTCCGGTTATCCCGAGGACGCCCATCGTTATGCGTCGGAGGCGTTGATCACCAGTCTCGATGTCTTCGGGCCGCATCATCCGGAAACCGGACGCGCATGGAACACGATCGGCCTGACCTGGTATTACCGCGGAGATGCGCGTCGGGCCAGGATCGCGCTGCGTCTTTCCGCCGCGATCATCCGCAGCAGCGTTGGACGTTTTCATCCCGACCTTGGCCAGAGCATGCTGTTCGAGTCGGGGCTGGATTTCCTGGCGGGCGATCTGACCGCGGCGTTGGCGAAGTCCCGTGAGGCGACTGCGATCTACGAGCATGTGTTCGGGCCCGGCCACCAGGAGACGCTGCGGCGTTTCGGCGACAACGCCAACATGCTGATCATGCTCGGGCGTTACAGCGCCGGCGAACAGAGGAAGGCGGCCTATTACCGCGAGGCTGACGCACTGCTGTCGCGGATCATCCGGGAATCCGAACGCAAGAGGCAGACGACCACTTTCTTCCGCGATAAACACGCTGCGGCGCAGTTGTATTTCGGGCAGATCGAGGCTGCGCAAAAGAATGCGCTGGCTGCCGTTGCCGAGGCCGAGCGGGTTTATGGCGCGAAGAGCCAGTTGCTGGGGACCGCCCGGGCGTCGCTGCTGCAGGTGAGGGTGGCGCAGGGGCGTTGCGAGGATGCGCAGAGGCTTCTGGATGTGCTTTCGTCGGAGCTGATGCAAGAGGAAGAGCGCGATTTCAACGACTTCCTGCTGCTCGACTACATCTACGACACGCAAATCGCGTGTGGCGACAAGGCGTCGGCACGTGTCTCGTACGCGGCGCTGCGCCGGCTGGCGGAACGCAAGGGGTTGCATGACATCCTCGACACGCTGCCCAGGCCGGACACGCCGCCTGGCCGGTGGCGGCAGCGCTGAGGCGGACACAACGAAGAAGGGCGCCTCGCGGCGCCCTTCTTTCGCTGGGACTTCGAACGACGTCGACTTACTTCAGGCCCGAGGCCTTGCGCAGGTCGTCGGCCTTGTCGGTCTTTTCCCACGAGAAGGCGGTGGCCTTCACGGTCTTGCCTTCGCCGTCGACGTAGGAGACTTCCTTCGGCTTGCGGCCGAAGTGGCCGTAGGCGGCGGTGGCCTGGTACACCGGGTGGATCAGGTCGAGCATCTTCACGATGCCGTACGGACGCAGGTCGAAGTGCGCGCGGATCAGCTTCTCGATCTTCTCGTCCGGAATCTTGCCGGTGCCGAAGGTGGTGACCGAGATGCTGGTGGGTTCGGCCACGCCGATGGCGTAGCTGACCTGCACTTCGCACTTGTCGGCCAGGCCGGCGGCGACGATGTTCTTGGCCACGTAGCGCGCGGCGTAGGCGGCGGAACGGTCGACCTTCGACGGATCCTTGCCCGAGAACGCGCCGCCGCCGTGGCGGGCCATGCCGCCGTAGCTGTCGACGATGATCTTGCGGCCGGTCAGGCCGCAGTCGCCCACCGGGCCGCCGATCACGAAGATGCCGGTCGGGTTGATGTGGACCTTGTTCTTCGGCAGCTTCTCGAGCCACTTCTTCGGCAGCACCGGCTTCAGGATGGCCTCGTACACGCCTTCGACCAGATCCTTGTGCTTGATGCCCGGGTCGTGCTGGGTGGACAGCACCACGGCGTCGAGGCCGGCGATGGCGTTGCCGTCGTAGCGCAGGGTGACCTGCGACTTGGCGTCCGGGCGCAGCCACTTGAGCTTGCCGTTCTTGCGCACCTTGGCCTGCTGCTCGACCAGGCGGTGCGAGTAGTAGATCGGCGCCGGCATGTATTCCGGGGCTTCGTTGCAGGCGTAGCCGAACATCAGGCCCTGGTCGCCCGCGCCCTGTTCTTCAGGCTTCTTCGCCTTCTTGCTGGTGCCGTCCACGCCGGCGGCGATGTCCGGCGACTGCTTGCCGAGCATGTTGATGATGGCGCAGGTGTGGCCGTCGAAGCCGACGTTGGAGTTGTCGTAACCGATGTCGTTGATGACCTTGCGCGCCAGCGACTCGATGTCGACCCAGGCGCTGGTGGTGACTTCGCCGGCGACGATCGCGGCGCCCGTCTTCACCAGGGTTTCGCAGGCGACGCGCGCGCGCTTGTCCTGGGCCAGGATGGCGTCGAGCACGGCGTCGGAAATCTGGTCCGCGATCTTGTCCGGATGGCCTTCGGACACCGATTCGGAAGTGAAGAGGTAACTGGACATCGACAGGGCTTCCTTTGAAGATGTTGAGTGGATTCATCCCTTGATCGGGATGAAAAGATGGGCGCGCATCATACACCCCCCGCCCGACCGCTGCATGACCGCGGGTCGGGCCGGGGCAGTGTCACGCAATCGACGTACGGGCGCCATCCGGCTGTCGCCGGGCCGGGGCAGGCTGGCGGCCATCGCGGCCGACGCCCCCCACGCCATGCAGCCTCTCGAACGACAGTTACAGACCCGTTACCCGCACTGGTTTTCCGGCCGCCGGGCCGGATTGACCCGGACCGTCCTGCGCGGCTTGGGCCGCTGGTCGCGGTTCGACGAGATCACCGCGTTCCTGGCCCGGATCCCGGACGCCCGGGACTTCGCCTTCGTCGACGCCGCGCTGGATTTCCTGCAGGCCGACTGCCGGATGGACGCCGCGGATCTGGCGGCGATCCCCGCCAGCGGCCGCCTGCTGGTGGTGGCCAACCACCCGTCCGGGGCGCTGGACGCGCTGGCGCTGCTGGCGGCGCTCGGTCGGGTGCGGCGCGACGTGAAGATCGTCGCCAACGACGTGCTGACGGCGCTGGAACCGCTGTCGGGCCTGCTGCTGCCGGTGCGGATCCTGGGCGGGCGGCCGGACGCCGACAGCCTGCGCGCGATCGAGGACGCGCTGGAGGCGGACCAGTGCGTGGTGGTGTTCCCGGCCGGCGAGGTGTCGCGACTCGGGTTCGGCGGCGTGCGCGACCGGCGCTGGCGCCACGGCTTCCTGCGGTTCGCCCGCCGCTGCGCGGCGCCGGTGCTGCCGGTGCGGATCGAAGCGCGCAATTCGATGCTGTTCTACGGCGCGTCGGCACTGTACAAACCGGCCGGCACCGCGCTGCTGGCGCGCGAGATGTTCGCCCGTCGCGGCCGGCCGCTGCGCCTGCACGTGGGCCAGCCGATCCGGATCGATCCGTCGCGGCCGCCGCTGCAGAGCCTGCGCGAGGTGCGCCGCGCGCTGTATTCGCTGGGCCGTGCGCTGGGCCGTCGCGCGCCTGCGCGCGGACCGGAGCCGGTGGCGCCGCCGGTCGACCGCGCCGCGCTGGCGCGGGCGATGGCGCGGACCGAACTGCTGGGCCGCACCGGGGACGGCAAGGAGATCCGGCTCGCGGACCGCCTCGATCCCGAGGCGCCGCTGCTGCTGGAGATCGGGCGGCTGCGCGAGGAGACGTTCCGCGCGGTGGGCGAGGGCAGCGGCCGCAGCCGCGATCTCGACGACTACGATCCGCACTATCAGCACATCCTGGTGTGGGACGCGGCGGCCGGGCACATCGCCGGCGCCTATCGGGTCGCGCGCGGCGCGTCGATGCTCGCGCGTCGCGGCCTCGCCGGGCTCTATACCGCGTCGTTGTTCCGTTATGCCGACGAGGCCCTGCCGCGGTTGGCGCAGGGCCTGGAACTCGGCCGCAGCTTCGTGGCCCAGGCGTACTGGGGCAGCCGCAGCCTCGACTATCTGTGGCAGGGCATCGGTGCTTATCTGCGCCGGTATCCGCAGATCCGCTATCTGTTCGGCGCGGTCTCGATCAGCGCTGCGCTGCCGCAGCCGGCGCGCGAGCATCTGGTCGCGTACTACCAGCGCTATTACGGCTGCGGAGATGTCGTCGCCGAATCGCTGCGGCCGTTCCGCTATTTCGCCGCGCCGCCGAGCTACGGCGACATGAGCGCCGCGACCGCGTTCGACGTGCTCAGGGCCAATCTCGCCGCGCACGGCGCGACGGTGCCGGTGCTCTACAAGCAATACACCGAACTGTGCGAACCCGGCGGCGCGCGGTTCCTCGCCTTCGGCGTCGATCCGGCCTTCAGCGACAGCATCGACGGTCTGATCGAGGTCGATCTGCAGACGATCCTGCCGAAGAAGCGCCAACGCTATCTGCAGCCGCGCGATCCGCAGCGGCACGATTCGCAGCGGCGCGATGTCGCGTGCGGCGACCCCGATGCGTGCGGCATCGCAGCATGACGGATACCGCGCATCCGCCGTTTGCGCGCGGAGCGCTGGAGTGGGTTACATTCTCGACTGGATGACCGGCGTGCCCGGCAGGTGCGGGGCGCGGGTCCGTTGCATGGATCAGCGAGGCACAGGGAATGCGTGGACGGGGACAGGGGATGCGTGCGCCGTCGGCGCGCGGGGTTGCGGCGTCGTGCGCGGGACGGCTCGCGTCGTTCGCTTGGCCGCTCGCGCTGAGCGTGGGCCTTGCCCCGCTTGCGGCCGCCATCGCCGATGACGCCGTGGACGCACCCGGGCGGACGCGTCCGGTGCAACTGCTCGACGAAGAACGCATCACGGCCAGCGCACTGCCGACGACGGCCGCCGCGGCCACCCAGCACGTGACCGTGTTGCGCCGCGCCGAACTCGACGCGATGCGCGGGCAGAGCCTGTCGGAAATCCTGTCGCGGCAGGCCGGCGTGGTGATCGACCGTGGCCCGCGCAGCGGCGGTTACGGCGCGCTGTATCTGCGCGGCGCCGATCCCAGTCATGTGGTGGTGCTGATCGATCACGTGCGCCAGAACGATCCGCTGTCCTCGCGCGGCAGCGCGGTGGACCTCAACACCCTGTCGACCGACGACATCGAGCGGATCGAGATCGTGCGCGGCAACGCCAGCGTCGCGAATGTCGAGGCGATGGCCGGGCTGATCCATATCTTCACCCGGCGCGCGGCGGCCGGTGCCGGCGCGGGCGCCAGCATCGGCGGCGACGGCCTGCGCGGTGGCCAGGCCGCATGGTCCGGCGACGGTTGGCGGATCGGCGCGACGCAACGCGAGGACGGCGACGGCAGCGAAGGCTTCCATCGCAGCCGCGCCGCGAACGCCGGCTGGGAACACGACTTCGGCGAGACCACGACCCTGCGCGCCGCGCTGCGCGCCAGCGACAGCGAGAACCGCGGTTTCGCCGACGACAGCGGCGGCGCGCGGTATGCCGTGCTGCGGGCGCTGGACGTGCGCCGCAGCGAAACCCGGCAACTGTCGCTGCGCGGCGAGTTCCGGCCCGCGGCGGGTCGGCTTGAGGGAAGTGTGTTCGAAGTGCAACTGGCGACGCTGTCGCGCGATGGCGACGAGACCACGCCGGGCGTCGCGCCGGGGCTGCGCGATCCCTTCGGCCTGCCGGCGCTGACCGCGCGCACCGATTACAGCCGCGACGAACTGCATGCGGCCTGGCGGATGCCGCTGGGCGAGGCGTGGCTGCTCGGCGCCGGCGTGCAGCAACAGCGCGAACGTGGACGTTTCGACAGCCTGATCGACTTCGGCTTCTTCGCGCTGCCGGCGGAATTCGAACTGCGCCGCCGCACCGACAGCGCGTTCGCGGAGTTGCGCTGGCAGCGCGGCGACTGGACCGTGCAGGGCGGGCTGCGTCACGAGCGCACGTACGACGACGGCCGCGACGACGCGCGCGGCGCCACCCATCCGATGCTCTCGCTGCAGCATGCGCTGGGCGAAGGGCGCGGGCAGTGGGGCGTGTCGGTGGCGCGTTCGTCCAAGGCGCCGAGTTTCTACGCACTGGGTCATCCGCTGGTGGGCAATGCGGGCCTGCGCGCCGAGCGCGCGCTGCATCGCGAGATCTACTACGCGAACGATGCGGGCTCGGCCTGGCCGACGCGCATCACCCTGTTCAGCGCGCGCTATCGCGATCTGGTCGATTTCGATGCCGGCCCGCCGCCGCAGCTGGTGAATCGCGCGCGGATCGAGGCCGACGGGCTGGAGTGGCGCGGCGGGCATCGTTTCGGCAACGACTGGCGGCTGCAGCTCGACGGCACCTGGATGCGGGTGCGCGATCCCGATGGCGGCGTCGAACTGCGCCATCGTCCGCGCGTGCAGTTCGGCGCACAGCTGGCCGTGCCGCTGGGCGAACGCCGCGAACTGTCGCTGATGTTGCGCCATCTCGGTCGCCGCTTCGATTCCTCGATTCCCACCGGCGACCGCTGGCTGCGCGCGACGACCACGCTGGATCTCGGCCTGCGCCAGCGCTGGGGCCCGGTGCAGTGGCTGCTGTCGGTCGACAACTTGGCCGATGCGCGCGGCGAAGAGGTGATCGGCATCGACACCCCCGGACGCCGCGTCCGGCTTTCGCTGCAGTGGGACATGCAATCAGGCGGCATGCCGTCGGGCGGCATGCCGTGAATCGTTCCGCGCCGCTGCCGCCGACCGGTCGTGCGGAGTGGGCGCGGATGACGGTGGTGCTGGTCGTGTTGCTGGTGTGCGTGCTGGTGCCGTTCGCGCTGTGGGGCGATGCGCTGGAGCGCGCCGCGCCGCTGTGGCTGCGCGCGCAGGATGCGCGCGCCTGGCTGGCGGCGTTCGGCGTCGCGCTGCTGGTGGTGGATGTCCTGCTGCCGGTGCCCAGCAGTCTGGTCGCGGTGATGCTCTGCGTCGCGCTGGGTCCGCTGTGGGGCGGCGTGTGCGTGGCCGCGGGTGCCTGGCTCTCGTTCGTCGTCGGCTATGGCCTGGGCCGGCTGGTGCCTGAATCGCGGCTGCGGCGTTGGGTCGGCCCCCTGCTGTGGGACCGACTGCGCGATCGCGCGTCGGATCGCGCGCTGTGGTGGATCGCGGTCGCGCGGCCGCTGCCGGTGCTGGCCGAAATCAGCGCGCTGCTCGCCGGCGTATGGCGGGTGCCGCCGCTGCGTGCGTTCGCCCATGCCGCCGCCGCGGCCGGCGTGCTCGGCGCGCTCTACGGCGCCAGTGTCTGGATCGGCCGCGACGCCCCGCACATCGCCGCAACCGTCCTCGTCCTGCTGCTGTTGCCGGCGGTGACCTGGTGGCTGCATCGCATCGTCGTGCGCCGGCTGTTGTCGACGCGGCCCGAGACACCTCTTTCCACCGATCAGGAGGCGCCATGACCATCCCGCATCGCTCGTCGTCGTTCCATGCGTTCGTCCGCATCGCCGTCGCGTCGCTCGTCGTCTGGGCCTGCGGCTGCGCCAGCGCCGCGGAAGGCGTGCGCGAAACGCCCGCCGAACGCCACGTCTATTACACCGGCGGTGTCCACAACGATCTCGGATGCCTGCCGCCGGAGCGCTGCATCTACACGCGCAAACCCGGCGAACCGACCGATCCGCTGTATCCGCAGTGGTGGGTCAGCACCTGGACGATGTATCGGGTGTTCGCGAACTACGACACCTATCCGCCGCCGTACGCGTCGCCGCCGGCGGGGCTGACGCCCGCGGACTATCAGGTGTCGTACGGCGCGAGCTATTACGATTCGACCTACGTGCCGAAGGATCGCGACGGCGAAGGCGCGATGATGGAGTACTACGACAAGTACTGCCTGCCGATCTTCCCGTCGGCGAACAACTTCAGCTGCGCCTTCGTCTCGCTGGGCAACAAGGCCTACTTCCTGCGCTACGCCGACCGCCCGGCGGGCACGCCGGCGTGCTGCAAGTTCTCGCCGAGGAATCATCCGCCGCGGCGCGATTTCATCAAGCATCTGCCCTACGACGCCGCGCGCAGCGCGCATCTGGGCGGCGCGATCCAGGCCTACGCGCGTGAGGTCGGTCCGCAGAAGATCCTCTTCGGTTACGCCTTCTGGCGTACGCCGACGTCCGACGATCCGGTCGATCCCGCCTCGGTGCCGTATCGCCATCCGCAGTCGTTCTATTTCTCCGGCTCGCCGACCGATCCGCCGAATGCGCCGATCGTCAGCCAGAACTACGACAGCTTCCGCGCGCAGCGCCCGGATCCGCGCCACACCTGGGATCAGGTCGCGCAGATGTGCCCGGCCGAGCCCGAGTGGTGCTGCCTGTTCGAAGGCGATTGCCCCGACAAACAGCGCGGCGCGAAGGGTCTGACGGACACGCCCCCGGGCGCGAGCTGGTCGGACATGAACCCCGACGTGCGTCGCTGAGCCGCACGGCAGCGCGACGCAGGCACGAAAACAGGCAACAGGAGGTTTCCGATGAGCTATCTCGACGTACCGAGGCTGCATTTCTCGGGCTGGTTCCAGGCCGATGTCTCGACCATCAACAACGATGTGCGCACGTTCCAGAACGCCTCTTTCGTGCCGGAGTACCAGCAGCTCAACCAGAACGGCAGCTGGAATCCGGAGGGCACCGGCGTCTATCGCTTCCTCGACTGCGTGGTCACCGGCGGCGTGCTCGACGGCCTGATGCTGGTCGATCCCAGCCAAGACCCGGCGATCGGCATGTCGGTGGAGAACGCCGACCGGCGCGCGCCGGGCAAGCTGGTGGATCTCGACCCGCAGCAGCAGATGGTCTCGGAAATCTGGGGCATGCAGGTGCGGCTGCTGGATGCGGCGCGACGCGAGGCGCTGTGCGGGGAATACGTCCCCGGCCCATTCTGCAATCTGTGGAAGCGGCAGCAGACCGGCGTGCCGCGCGACCAGCAGCTCGCGGCGAACTACCAGTCGGTACTCGATGCGACCGCCTGGGCCGACGAACTGGATTCGCCGCTGCTGCGCGCGCTGCGCGACCGCAGCGACGACGGCATGCTCTCGATCTGCTTCAACGTCTACGGTTACGGCCGCGATTCCACCATTCCGCGCTACACCATGGGGCATCTGGTCGGCAGCATCGGTCCGTACCGCCGCGGCGAGCCCAAGCATTACGTGTTCGGCCGGCAGATGGTCGCCGATACAACCGCGTCGCTGATGGTGCCCGCGGGCGGCGTCTACAACGTGCAGGGGCGCTTCGATGCCGAGGCGTGCCGGCTCACGCTCGATCTCGGCAACACCTTCCCGATCGAGGACGCCAACAGCGGACTGATGGACATCGGCCAGGTGCTGGTGGGCGTGCTGCGCGACAACCCGCAGGCGACCCTGGCGTCGGTGCACGCGTCGCAGGTGGCGATCGTCGGCGAAGTGCCGTATCGCAATCCGGACTGGTACGGACAGACCGCGGGCGTGCAGGACTTCGATCTGCACGGCCAGCGCGAAGCGATGGCGCTGCTGCCGGAACATCCGCTGGTGCTGCTGTCGCCGGTGCCGGCGTCGAGCACGTACAAGGTCTTGCTGCAGGAAACCGTCGACGGCCTGTATCTGCGCGCGGACCAGTTCGTGTTCCGGCTGGATCCGGGCGAAACCGCGATGCTCGAACTGCGCGCCAGCCGCTTCGGCCAGGCACTGGTCGAGGCCGACATCGCGCTCACGCCGACCCAGGGCCTGATGGGCGGTTCCGGCGGCGGCGCGACGATGTCGCCGCCGACGCGGCCGGACGCGGCGATCCCCGATATCGCAACGCCGGCCGATGCGTTCGCGTTTCCCTGCCGCCTCCGCACCGACGGCGACGGTTACGCCGCGGCGACGCTGCGCATGCGCGACGACGGCCCGGGCACGCCGCGTGGTTACATCGCCGGACAGCTGTACGGCGTCGCCTATCGCCTCGACCGCCAGCCGCCGGGCTATCTGTCGAATCCGCTGAATTACGTCAGCGTGCTGGCCTTCAGCGGCAAGACCGTGCCCGATTCGCCGACCTGGTACGACGATATCCAGCCGGTGTTCGCGCAGTACGGCAATCTCTATCCGATCATGAGCCGCTACGTGGTCGATCTGAACGATTACGCCTCGGTGTGCACGCGGGCGAAGGCGCTGCATCTCGCGTTCTCGCTGCCGCGGCGCGATTCGAACCACATGCCGGTGACCCGCGATCTCGGCCGCGGCGATCGCGACACCATCCTGAAATGGCTGTCCACGCCCGATGTCGACGGTCTGCCGCGCCTCGGTCGCCCGGTGATGGCATCGGCCGCCGTGGCGTCCGCAGGCGCGTCCGAAGCTGCGCCGCAGATGCCGGCAGCGTCCGCGCCCGCGCAGCCCGATCTCGGCCTGCTGCCGGAACAGGGCGGCGGCAAGACCGCCTTCCTTCTGCAATTCGAACGTCGCCGCCGCGGCGCGACGCCGTCGGGAGACGCCCCATGATCCGCCTGCACGCATCCGTCATCGAAGGCATCCGCCAGGCCGATACGCCGGCCGAGCTGCATCGCTATCTGCAGAACGCGATCGAGCTGGAGCACAGCACGATCCCGCCGTATCTCACGGCGATGTTCTCGCTGCGCCCGGGCGTCAATCGCCGCATCGGCGAGCTGATCCGCAGCATCGTGATCCAGGAGATGCTGCACATGAGCATCGCCGCCAACATCCTGATCGCGATCGGCGGGCGGCCGCAGATCAACACGCCCGGTTTCGTGCCGAAATACCCGGGCCCGCTGCCGATGCAGGTCGGCGACGGCCTGATCGTCGGCATCGAAGCGTTCTCGATGCCGGTGGTGAAGAACGTGTTCATGGCGATCGAGCAGCCGGAAGACGAAATCCCGGTGCGCCTGATGGCCGCGCAGGAGGGCGCGGAGCCCGAGTTCGCCACCATCGGCCAGTTCTACGATGCCATCCAGGCGCAGATCCGCGCGCTGGGCAACGACATCTTCGTGGTGCCGACCGCACCGCCGCAGCTGGTCGCGCCGCACTGGTTTCCGCCGGACAAGCTGTACCCGATCGTCGATGTCGATTCCGCCTGCCGCGCCATCGATCTGATCAAGATCGAAGGCGAGGGCACCTCGACCACGCCGTTCCAGTCGCCCGACGATCCCGCGCATTTCTACAAGTTCGGTTCGATCGTCGCCGGCCGCGAACTGATCGCGACCCCGACCGGCTACGCCTATGGCGGCGCGCCGATCCCGTTCGATCCCGACGGTGTGTGGCCGCTGCGTCCGAACTGCCGGATCGCCGACTTCGCGCCGGGCACCCTGGCGCGTACCCGCATCGAGCAGTTCGCCTACAACTATTCGTCGCTGCTGAATTCGCTGCATCTGGCCTTCAACGGCGAGCCGGAGCGGCTGGATGCCGCGATCGGACTGATGTACGACCTGCGTGTGCTGGCGGTGGCGATGATGCAGATCGTGGCCGATCCGGGGACCGGACAGACCGTCGGTCCGAGCTACGAGTACGTGCGCGTGCAGGGCGGGATGTCATGAGCGCGCGGCGCAACCGTCATCCCGGGGTGATGTTCGAGATCATCGCGAAGGACCAGGAGAAGGCCAAGGCGTTCTACGCCGAGGTCTTCGGCTGGACCTACGACAGCGGCACCGGCGGCTTCGCCTACGTGCATTTTCCGGAGGACGCGACGCCGCTGCTCGGCGGCATCGGCCAGGCGCGGAAGGACGTGCCCGGCTTCGAGCCCGGGCACAACTTCTACCTTCGGGTCGAATCGCTCGAAGCCACGATCGATGCCGCGGTCGCCGCGGGCGGACACCGGTTCGTGCCGCCGGTGGCGATCGACGGCTACCGCTTCGCGATGATCCGCGACCCCGAGGGCAATCCGATCGGGCTGATCGAACCCTTCGCGGCCTGAGCCGCACGACTTCAATGGAGTGATCGCAATGAGTTATCTCGACCCGCTCCGGCTGCATTTCGCCGGACGCTTCCAGGCCAACGTCTCCACGGTCAACAACGACCCGGGGCATTTCGACAACGCGATCTTCCAGCCCGCGTGGCAGACGATGGAAGGCATCAACATGAATCCGCCGAACGGCTGGTTCAATCCCGAAGGCGACGCCGACTGGCGCTTCCTCGGCTGCGGCATCACCAGCGCGTGGATGCCCACCGCCACGTCGCCTTCGGCGGCGGTGCCGGCCGGCGATCCGGTGCTCGCCTGTCTCATCGCCGATTCGGATGCGAAGGCGCCGGCCAAGCTGGTGGATCTCGATCCCGAGCAGCAGCTGGTCTCGGAAATCTGGGGCCTGCAGGTGCGCATCGCCGACGCCGACGGCAATACGCTGCTGCGCGGCGACTACGACCCGGCGGCGTTCATCGACATCTGGGATCGCGCGACGGTGTCGGCCGGCGGCGACGCCGACGCCGGCGCGATGTATCAGTCGATCCTCACCAATCTGCAGTGGGGCGACGTCTCGGCGTCGCCGTTCCTGCTCGCGCTGCAGGCCGCGGCCGCCGACGGCGTGCTGTCGATCAAGTTCAACGTCGACGCCTTCAACCTCGATTACACCTCGCCGCAGTTCATGACCGGGCGCATCGCCGGCACCATCGGCCCGGCCGCGGCCACGGACCCGAAGCACATGGTCTTCGGCCGCCATTTCATGGCCGGCCCCAGCACCGGCGGCAATTTCTACATGCCGCCTGGCCAGCTGAATTACTGCGTCGCGACGGTCGATGCCGCCGGCGGTCATCTCTATCTCGACCTCGGCAACGCGCTGCCCACCGGCGCCGGCGGCGCGATGGTGGATCTCGGCGACCTCACCGTCGGCGTCTACGACCCGCTGGCGACGCCGGGCAATCCCGCCGGAACCACGGTCGCCATCGGCACCGTGCCCGCGGGCGGCAGCGGCGGTTACGCCTCCGATCCGGACTGGTACGCGCGCACCGCGGGCGTGGTGGTGCTGCCCATTCCGTCGACGCTGCTGTCGATGGTGCGGACTTCGGCGCTGCTCATCACCGGCAATGCCGGCGTGTCCATTTCGGAGTGGAGCAGCGGCGCCTACGTCCGCGCCG
The DNA here is from genome assembly GCF_039543145.1 of Lysobacter hankyongensis. Taxonomy (NCBI): domain Bacteria; kingdom Pseudomonadati; phylum Pseudomonadota; class Gammaproteobacteria; order Lysobacterales; family Lysobacteraceae; genus Lysobacter; species Lysobacter hankyongensis. The sequence goes on from NZ_BAABJE010000002.1 coordinate 415,657, forward strand.
ACACCTTCGTGTATCGCATGAGCCCGGGCCAGCCCGCGGAGAACATCGCGATCTACGCGATGCGGTTCGGCGTGCCGGTGCACGCGGGCACGCAGATCGGCATCGTCGCCGATGCCTCGCAGCTGCAGACGCAGGTCGGGTCCGGTTTCCCCTTCGTCACCACCAGTCCGCCGGTGGCGACGCCCGACGGCGTGCTCGGGTATGCGGCCAGCGTGCCCACCGACGCCAACGGCTGCGCGCTGCTCTCGCTCACCGCCGGCGACCCGAAGACGCCGCGCAATTTCAACATTGGTCCGAGCAATCCGACCGGCGACTACGGCATCGACGGTCAGGTCTACGGCCTGCGTCCGGGCTTCGTCGACACGCAGACCTTCGGCGATGCGCCGATCAATCAGTGGGATTTCATCAGCGTGCTGGTGTTCAGCGGCTTCGCGCCGAAGACGCCGGGACAACCGACGTGGTACGACGACCTGCAGCCGATCTTCCAGCAGTACGCGAATCTCTATCCGGTGATGAACCGCTTCCTGGATCTGTCGAACTACGATTCGGTCGCGACCCATAGCCGCCTGCTCACGCTCGCGTTCGGGCTCGATCCGTCCAACCCGAATTCGATGCCGGTCACCCGCGATCTGTCGCCCGCGAAACGCCAGGCCGTCCTGCAGTGGCTGCAGAACGGCATGCCGTTGGGCACGCCGCCGGCGAAGGCGGCGATCGCGCGCACGCCGACGACATCGCCGACGCCATCGCCCACGCCGCCGGCGACCGCCGTGCCGGTGCCCGCGCAGCGCGGCGGCAAGGCGATGGCCGCCGCGCGCCGCCAGATCCTGCAGGCCCACTGAGGAGAGCGACCATGATCCAACTCAAGCGCAGTCTGGCCGAAGGCCTCAAGCAGCCGACCCCGCAATCGGTGATCGACGCCCTGCAGAACGCGGTCGTCCTCGAACACGCGACCATTCCGGTGTACCTCTACGGGCTGTACTCGCTGGACCCGGCGCGAAATCCCGACATCGTCGCGATCCTGCGTTCGGTGGTGGTCGAGGAAATGCTGCACATGACGCTGTCGTCGAACGTGCTGAACGCGCTCGGCGGCGCGCCGGTCATCGATACGCCCGGGTTCATTCCGACGTACCCGGGCCCGTTGCCCGGCGCGGTGGAAAGCAGCCTGATCGTGCATCTGCTGCCGTTCTCGCAGGACCAGCTGATGACCTATCTGCAGATCGAACAGCCGCAGAACCCGCTGCCGATTCCTGGCGACCCGCCGCCGACCGACGACGGCATCACCATCGGCGAGTTCTACACCGCGATCTCCGACGCCATCGCGACCCTGGGCGACGGCGCGTTCGTCGATCCGCCGCGCAATCAGGTCGGCCCCGATCTGATGCCGGGCGCCATCGTCGTCACCGATGTCGCCAGCGCGCAGGCGGCGATCGCGACCATCATCGAGCAGGGCGAAGGCAGCAGCACGTCGCCCGAGGAAGCGGCGCAGAGCGCCGAACCCGCGCATTACTACCGCTTCATGCAGATCCTCGCCGGCGCGCTGCTGGCATCCGCGCCGGGCAAGACCCCGCCCTGGTCCTTCAGCGGCCCCGCGGTCGCGTTCGATGTCGGCGGCGTGTATCCGCTGCCGAACGATCCGAAGTCCTCGGACTATCCGCCGGGTTCGGCGCAGGCCTTCGCCAACGACAATTTCAACTACACCTACACCAGCCTGCTGAAGACGCTGCACGGTCTGTTCAACGGCCAGAACACCCAGGACCAGATGAACAACGCCATCGCGCTGATGATGTCGCTGAAGGGACAGGCGAAGGCGATGATGGCCGGCATCCCGAATCCGTCCGCACCCAACACCGGCCCGAGTTTCGAATATCAGCCGGTGAATCCACGCCACTGACCGCGCCGGCGCGCACGCATCGCCGCCGCGCATCCGTGCGGCGGACATTCCCGGAACCACACCTCATGTCCAGCACCCGCACCCTCACCGTCGGCTTCGTGCTTTACCCCGGCTGCACCCTGCTCGACTTCGCCGGCGCCACCCAGATCTTCGCCTACACCCCGGGCTTCCAGGTGGTCTGGATCGGACAGGATCTGAAGACGCCGATCCCGACCACCGAAAGCGTCACCGTCAACGCCAGCGCCACGTATGCCGATCACCCGCCTTTGGACATCGTGTTCGTGCCCGGCGGCGGCAGCGATGGCGTCGGCGCCGCGATGCAGGACAAGGACCTGATCACCTGGCTGAACGCCGTCGCCGCCGATGCGCAGTGGGTGGGCTCGGTCTGCACCGGCGCCTTCATCCTCGCTGCGGCCGGCCTGTTCGACGGCTGCAGCGTCACCACCTACTGGAGCGCGCGTCCGGTGCTGGCGATGTTCCCGCGGCTGGAAGTGGTGCCGGGCTATCCGCGCTGGCACATCGACGACGACAACAAGCGCTTCAGCGGCGGCGGCATTTCCTCGTCGATCGATCTCGCTTTGGAACTGGTGCAGACGATCGCCGGCACCGAGACCGCGAACACCAGCCAGTTGTTCGTGCAGTACGCCCCGGCGCCGCCGGTGCATGCCGGCGATCCCACCGAAGCCTCGCCGGAACTGGTCATCAGCGTCACCCAGTCGCAGGCCGATTTCACCGCGGGCCTGGTCGCCGCGACGAAGGCGGTGCTGGGTCAGGGCTGAACGTCGCGTCGAAGCGCGCGCCGGGGCATGGCTTCCGGCACCGTGCGCGCGGTATCGGCTTGCGTAGCATCCGCCGATGGATTCCCTCAGCCAGATCGTTCTCGGCGGCGCGCTCGCCGCCGCCATCGCACCGCCCGGCCATCGCCGCGCCGCGCTGCTCGCGGGCGCGGCCCTCGGCACGCTGCCGGATCTCGATGCCCTGGTCATCCCGCTGCTCGGCGGCGACGCCGTCGACCAGATGACCCTGCATCGCAGTCTCAGCCATTCGCTGTTCGTGCTGCCGTGGATCGGCGCATTGCTCTGGTGGTGGTTCCGCCGTCGCGGCGGGCGGGTGGCGCAGTCGCCGGTGCGCTGGTTCTGGGCGATGCAACTGGCGCTGATCACGCATCCGCTGCTCGACGCCTTCACCGTGTACGGCACCCAGTTGTGGTGGCCGCTGGCGCCGCCGCCGACGATGTGGTCCAGCGTCTTCATCATCGACCCGCTGTACACGCTGTGGCTGCTGGCCGCGTGCATCGTCGCGTGGGTCGCGCGCGAACGGATCGTCGCGCAGCGCGCGCTGGTCGCGGGGCTGGTCCTGAGCACGGCGTATCTGGGCTGGTCGCTGGCGGCCAAATCCATGGTCGATCGCGCCGCCGACGAAGCGCTGGCGGCGATGGGCCTGCAGGACGCACCGCGCTTCAGCGTGCCGATGCCGTTCAACACGCTGCTGTGGCGCGTGGTGGCGATGACCCCGGAGGGCTACGCCGAGGGCGAGCGCTCGCTGGTCGCCGACCGCGGGCCGATGCGGTTCCGTCGCCACCCGTCGGACATCGCCGCGCTGCAGGCCGTGTCGGGCTTCGCGAAGGTCGAGCGCCTGCGCTGGTTCAATCACGGCTTCATGAAGGCCCAGGAACGCGACGGACGGCTGGTCCTCAGCGATCTGCGCATGGGCGCGGAGCCCGACTACATCTTCAATTTCGTCGTCGCCCGCCGCAACAGCCCCACGTGGCGCGAGATTCCGGTGGAACAGCTCGACTGGCCGTGGAACGCGGCGGAACGACAGGGCGCGATGTGGGAGCGGATCTGGGTCGATCCCCCCGACCCCGCGCGCTAGAGCGGGCTGTAGAGCGGGCTTCTGCCCGCTGCACTTGCCGCACGGAAAGGCAGCGGCCTGAAGGCCGCTCTACCGTTGGATGCAGCGGTCTGGTTTTCAACAGTCGAATGACTGGTCAGCCCGCTCTACCGGGGATCAATACACCACCGCCCGCGCCTGCACGAACGAATAGAAGAACACCGCGTCCGGATCGTTCTGCACATCGCGCATTTCGCGGCGCATGCCGTCGACGACTTCGGTGGTGACGCAGCCGGCGGCGATCAACTGATCGGCGGCCGACAGCAGCAGTTCCTCCCAGAATGCGATCATGGTCTTGCGCCGCGCCGGCTCGCGGTTGTCGAAGTGGAAGGTCTTGATCTCGGTGGTGACGTCGCGGAAACCGCCCGCCAGCAGCAGGTTGCCGAGCTTGGCGCCGACGAACGGATCGCCGCCGCTTTCGTGCTGGAAATCGTTGAACGCCATCCAGTATTTCCACACGTTCGGCGAATACGGATCGAGCAGGAACGAGGCGTTCATCACCTCGGTGATGTAGACCGGCGCGCCGGGCGACAGCACGCGGCGCACCTCGTTGAGCACCCGCGCCGGCGAAGGCACGTGTTCCAGCACCCAGCACAGGAACGCGGCGTCGAAGCTGCGGGCCTCGAACGGCAGATCGGTGGCGTCGGCCTGCTGCAGGGTGTAGCGGCCTTTGAGCCATGGCATGCCGCCGAGATTCTCCTTCGCCGCCGCCAGCTGCGCCTCGTTGAGATCGACGCAGGTCGCGTGCAGCTCCGGAAAGCGCCGCAGCAGGATCTCGGTCTGCGCGCCGACCCCGCTGCCGACTTCCAGCAATCGCTTCGCGCCGGTGTAATCGATGTTGCGGAAGATCGTCGATTCGGCGATCCGCGCCTGCTTCACCAGCCGCGCCTGTTCGGTGCTGGAGAAGCCGTGGAGGTAAGTTCCAGTCGATGGTTCGTTCATGAAGTGCGCTCCGCGATTTCGTAACAAGCCTCTTCCCAATCAAGCAGATTCGGGTAGCGGCCGGGATCCGGAAAACCCACTGGAAATCTGCCGCCAGTCGATCTGTCTAAATCGCAATCCTTGAGCATTGCGACGAGTTCGGCATATTCGATATCCGCTTCTTCGGCGTTCTGCAGGGAGTGGAGGCGATCCAGCACGATTTCCAGTCTCACGAACGTCAGAAAGCAGACGCTATCGCGGATGAGGTTGCGCTCATCGTCGTGAAGTGGCCTGTCCCACAGGTGAGAGAATCCTGCGCATATCTCTTGCGAAAATACGCGATGCAGATCAAGTCGACGCTTGAATTCCGTGAGGTCCATGTGGGTGTTATTCAATCCCCAAGTTTCACGCCGCTGCGCATAGATCAGGCGCCACGCCGGCGATCAGCGCATCGAAATAATCGCCGGTGAGTCGCCGTTGTTCCTCTGCGGTTGCGGCGCGGTTGACCACGGCGCGGAAGGTTTCGTTCTCCGGCCGATCCTTCGCGTACCAGCCCAGGTGCTTGCGCGCGATGCGCACGCCCTGCGGTTCGCCGTAGAAATTGTGGAGATGGTCGAGGTGGCCGAGCAGGAGGTCGCGCACTTCGGTCAGCGTCGGCGGCGGCAGGGTGTCGCCGGTGGCGAGGAAATGCGCGACTTCGCGGAAGATCCACGGCCGGCCCTGCGCGGCGCGGCCGATCATCACCGCGTCGCAGCCGGTGACGTCGAGCACGTGCTTCGCCTTCCGCGGCGAATCGATGTCGCCGTTGGCGATCACCGGAATCTTCAGCCGCGACTTGATGTCGGCGATGGTCTCGTACTCCGCCACGCCGGTGTACTGCTGGTCGCGGGTGCGGCCGTGGATGGTGAGCGCGGCGATGCCGCAGTCCTCGGCGATGCGGGCGATGGCCGGCGCGTTGCGCGCGTCGGCGGCCCAGCCGGTGCGGATCTTCAGCGTGACCGGCACGTCGACGGCCTGCACCATCGCGGTGAGGATCCGGGCCACCAGCGCTTCGTCGCGCATCAGCGCCGAACCGGCCCAAGCGTTGCAGACCTTCTTCGCCGGGCAGCCCATGTTGATGTCGACGATCTGCGCGCCATGGTCGACGTTGTAGCGCGCGGCCTCGGCCATGACGCCCGGCTCGGTCCCGGCGATCTGCACGCTGATCGGCGCGGGTTCGCCGTCGTGGTCCATGCGCTGCAGGGATTTGCGCGTGCGCCAGAAGCGCGGATCGGAGATGGTCATTTCCGACACCGCCAGGCCCGCGCCCAGCCGCTTGCACAGCTGCCGGAACGGTTTGTCGGTGACCCCGGCCATCGGGGCCAGGATCACGCGCGGAGCGATGGTGTGCGGGCCGATCTGCATCGGCGCATTGTAAGGTCGATGCGAGGCCCGGCGCGCGAAGCCGGTGGAGGCCGGGCTTCGCGATGCGGCCGGTTATTTTGCAGGCAGCGGCTGGACCTTGGCGGACGGTGCGTTGGTCATCACCGAACGGATGCCCTTGTCGCGCGAGGCTGCGCTCTTGTACATCTCGCTTTTGCCGATGGATTCGCCGTTCTTCGCCATCAGCGAGAAATACGGACTGCCGTCCTTCGCGATCTTCCTGTCGAAATTCGCTTCGGACGCCGAATGCCGGCGGACCGACTCGATGCCGTTCTCGCAGCCGTCCAGGGAGCTGTAGCCCTCGCTGGTCAGGATCACCTGGCCGTTGCCGGCTTTGAGGTTGAACTGGAATTCGCCGTTCTTGCGCTTGCTGATCTCGAACTTGCCGGCCATGCGAACCTCCTTGGTGGATGGTGGATCGAGATTAACAACGGCCGGCGGCGAAAACAGCGGCCGGACCGGCCTTCCGATCAGCGGTCAGGCCGGAAACCGCACCGCCAGTTGTTCGCGGGTCGGCATGCTCGCGGCGGCGCCGGGGCGCTCGGTGGAGAGCGCGGCGTAACGATGCGCCTCGCGCAGATGGGTGGCGAAGGGTGCGCCCGGACGCAGCGCCAGGGCCGCGGCCAGCGCACCGTTGAAGGCGTCGCCGGCGCCGGTGGTGTCCACCGCGGTCGCCGGTTCGGCCGGAAGCCGATACCACGCGGTGTCGTCGCCGCGCAGGCTGCCGTCGGCGTGCGAGACGAAACAGCCGGCGGCGCCCAGCGTCACCACCACGGTGCCGCCGGGCAGCAGGTCGCGGCACAGCGCGTGCAGGCGCGGCGAATCGAGGCTGGCGATGGCCTCGCCGTCGATGCGTTCGCCGAGATGGCGGGCGAACAGCGCGGCGCATTCGGTTTCGTTCGGGGTGAGGATGTCGGCCAGCGCCAGCAGTTCGCGCGGCACGGCGACGTTCGCCGGGGCCGGGTTGAGCATCGCGATCCGCCCGGATTCGCGCGCCAGACGCAGGGCGGCGGCGATCGCCTCCAGCGGCGATTCCAGCTGCACCAGGGTCGCGGTGGCGCCGGCGATCGCGGCCGCATGACCTTCGACGAAGTCCGCCGACAGCACGGCATTGGCGCCGGGGCCCACGACAATGCTGTTGCGGCCTTGGGCGTCGACGAAGATGCCGGCGCTGCCGGTCGGTACCGGGGCCGGCTGGTCGCGCAGATCGATGCCGTCCGCGGTCGCGAGGCTGCGCGCGTGATGGCCGCCGAGGTCGTCGCCCAGCGCGCAGACGAAGGCGGTGGCCGCGCCGCTGCGGGCGCAGGCGGTGGCCTGGTTGAAACCCTTGCCGCCGGGCCCGCTGGCGTATTCGCCGCTGTGGGTGGCGCCGGGCGGCGGCAGCGCGTCGCTGCGCCAGACGTGGTCGACGTTGAAGGAACCGACGACGACGACGTCGGGCGAGGCGGAAGGCTTGGACATGTTCGGGGGACTCTGAAAAAGACACCTCCGGATCGCTCCGGAGGTGTCGTGAGGTGCAGGTGCTTCAGGTATGGAACAAGCAGGTATGGAGCAGGCAGGAATGGAGCGGGCAGGTATGGAACAGGGGCTTTCCTGTCGACGGGCGCCGGCGGGGGCCGGCCCCATCCCTGTCAACGCAGATGGATCAGCACACCGGCAATGGTCGCGGTCATCAGGGTGGCGATGGAGCCGCCGAGCACCGCGCGCATGCCGAACCGGGCCAGATCGCCGCGGCGTTCCGGGGCCAGGCCACCGATGCCGCCGATCTGGATCGCGATCGAGGCGAAGTTGGCGAAGCCGCACAGCGCATAGGTCAGGATCAGGCGCGAGTTCTCGCTGATCGCGCCCGGGCCGGTGCCGACCGGGGTCTGCGACAGCTGCAGGTAGGCGATGAACTCGTTCAGCACCACCTTCTGGCCGATCAGGCCGCCGGCGATGACCGCGTCGTTCCATTCGATGCCGATCACCCAGGCGATCGGCGCCAGCACGTAGCCGAGGATCAGGCCCAGGTTGAGCTTGACCGTCTGCGCCTCGCCCATGGCGCCGTCGTTGAGCATCATGTTGAGGCTCTGGTAGCCCGGGATGTGCCAGTCGCCGACCCAGCCGATGATGAAGTTGATCATCGCGATCAGGGCGACGAACGCCAGCAGCATCGCGGCGATGTTGATCGCCAGCTTCATGCCGTCGGAGGCGCCGGCGGCCGCGGCGTCGATGATGTTCTTGCTTTCCTTTTCCACGTGCAGCGCGACCTTGCCGCCGGTGAGCGGCGTGCCGGTCTCGGGGATCAGGATCTTGGCGATCAGCAGGGTGGCCGGCGCGGCCATGATCGACGCGGCCAGGAAGTGCTTGGCGTACATCTGCTGCTGCAGCACGTCGGTGCCGGCAAGCATGCCGATGTAGACCGCCATCACGCCGCCGGCGATGTGCGCCATGCCGCCGATCATCATCGTCAGCAGTTCGGATTCGGTCATGCGGTTGATGTACGGGCGCACGGTCAGCGGCGCCTCGGTCTGGCCGATGAACACGCTGGCGCAGACGCTGGTGGTTTCGGCGCCGGACACCTTCATCACCTTGGTGATGGCCAGCGCCATCATCTTGACGATCCACTGCATCACGCCGAGGTGATAGAGCACGGCCATGAACGAGGCGAAGAAGATCACCGTCGGGAGCGCGTGGAAGATGAAGATGAAGCCGTACTTGTCCTGGTCGGCGAAGCCGCCGAGGATCATCTTCGAGCCTTCGTTGGTGAAGCTGATCAGCTTGACGAACACCGAGCCCAGGCCTTCGAAGATCGCGCTGCCCCAGCCGGTCATCAGCACGAAGGCCGCGAACGCGATCTGCAGGCCGACGCCGGTGGCGACCAGCTTCCAGTCCACCGCTTTCTTGTTGTTCGAGAAGGCCCACGCGATGCCGATCAGCACCGCCAGACCGAACAGGCCGAAGCCGATCCGCATCAACGCATCCATCATTTCTTCCCCTACGGCCACAGGCCAAACCCCGGCAGGGTAGGCCAGCGGGGCGGGACGGGGCAACTGTCCGGGAGCCGGTCGCGCGACCGGGTCGGGGGTTCACACGTCCCGCGCGACCACCCGGTTGCAGCCCTCCTGCTTGGCCGCCTGCAGCCGGCGGTCGGCGCTGCGCAGCAGGGACGACACGTCGCCGCCGTCGCTGGGATAGGCCGCCAGCCCGCCGCTGAACGTGATCTGCAGCGGGTCGCCGCCGCGTTCCGGCACGAACGGCCGTTCCGCCATCAGATGGCGCAGGCGGTCCAGGCGCTCCCAGGCGTTGCCGATCGGGCAGCGCAGCAGCAGCACGAATTCCTGGCCGCCGATCCGCACCAGACGCTCCTTCTGGCGCAGGATCTCGCGCATCGATCCGGCGACGTGGCGGATGGCGCGGTCGCCGGCCAGATGGCCGTAGTCGACGTTGATCCGCTTGAAATCGTCCAGGTCGAGCAGGGCCAGGGTCAGCGACTCGCCCTCCTCGCGCACCGTCTCCAGGATCCGCGGCATCCGCTGCACCAGCCAGGCGCGGTTGGGCAGGCCGGTCAGGCCGTCGCTGCCGGAGGATTCGATCAGCCGCTGCATGCGGTAGACCATGGTGGCCGTGAGCAGGGTCATCAGCAGCATCAGCACCAGCCGTTCCACCTGGGCGGCGACCGAGACCGTGCCGTAATCCACCGAGACCAGTTGCTCGGCCGAACCGGCCTGCGCCAGCAGCGCCGCCGTCAGCAGCCCGTATTGCAGCATCGCCATGCCGCCGGCGTAGAAGGTGAGGCGACCGTCGTTGCGCAACGCGGTCATGCCGATCGAGAACAGATAGAAACACCACACCACGATGCTGTTGAACGGCGCCACCGGGTCGCTGAAATGCAGCAGCCCGACCACGAGGGTGGTGGTGGTGACGTCATAGGTGGTGGTGGCGAAGGGCAGCCAGCCGTGGCGGCGGCGCTGATTGGCCAGGGCCAGCCAGATCTGCGCGCAGATGTTGATGAAGATCGAGGCGCCCAGGCCGATCACCAGTTCGGTCGCGCTGCCGGCGCCGCCGCTGACGAGCAGCGCCAGCAGCGGCAGCAGCAGGCTCAGCGCGGACAGCGCCGCGCGCACCCGCGCGACCAGCAGTTCGCCGCCGGCCCCGAGATCGAGCATGACTTCGTCGGGGCGCGAGAACAGCGTCCGCAGCAGATCGCGTTTCCAGTCGCCGGTGATGCTCATGCCGCCCGTGTCCGCCTTCGTCGATGGACCGACAGGATAACGTCGCCGGCCGCGGCGCGTCCTGCACCGCAACATCGCCGTATGATGCGGGTCCGTTCTGTCGATTCATGGAGAGTCTCTATGCATGCCCGGAAGGATCGGAAGCGCCGCTTCGGCGCCGCGCTCGCGTTGTTCGGCGCCCTGGTCGCCTGTGCCACCCCCGTCTTCGCCCAGACCGGTCTGCGCATGGACCAGCTGTACATGCTGCAGCCCCACAACAGCTACGAACACAGCATCCAGCTGACGAACTGGCTCAACGCCGGCTATCGCACGCTCGAACTCGACGTGCAGGATCAGGATGCCTGGTGGACAAATCCGCGCGGACCCTACGTGGCCCACGACGGAGGTCCCACCAACAGCAATTGCCGCGGTACCGCCGACCGCCTGGCCGACTGTCTCGACGACATCATCGCCTGGCAGAACGCGCATCCCGGCGAATTGCCCATCGTGGTCTTCGTCGACATGAAGACGCGCTGGGACAACGCGCTGAGCGCATGGGACGTGTCGAAGATCGATGCGCTCGACAGCTTCGTGTCCTCTTATCTCGGTGCGCGCCAGTATCGCTACAGCGATCTGCGCAACGCGATCGCCGGCGCGCCCGGCGCCACGGCGCGCGAAAAACTCCGGGCGGTCGGCTGGCCGGCGGCCGATGGCCTGCGCGGCCGGATCATCGTCGGCTTCACCGGTGGCCGCATCGCCGCGGTGAATCAGGGCATGGCCGACATGATCGCGCTGCGCGGCGCCGCCACCCGCGCCTTCCTGTGCCCGGATGTCGATGCGCCGGATCCCGGCGAGATCTCCGGCACCGTCGACGGCATGTCCGCCGCTGCGTCCGGGCAGATGCTGTGCGCGAATGTGCAGGCCGGCGATCACTACCAGATCGTCGCCAACCGCTCGGCCGAATACCGGCAGTTGATGCATCTCTGGGGCGCGGCCGGCGACTTCAACAGCACCGGTTTCGAAGCGGTCTACATCGCGATGGCGCACGGCGTCACCGCGGTCGGCATGGACGTGACCCAGTCGCTGTCCGACCCGGGCGTGTTCCTGCCGTCGTGGACGTCGACCATTCCGCTGGTCGGCGTGCGCCGCGGCCTGCCCGGCTACTTCACGCTGAAGCCGATGAGTGCCTCAGGGACCCGTTGCGTCGGCACCCGCAACAACGGCTTCTCCGACGGCTCGCAGCTCGATCAGGAACTGTGCACCGGCGGCAGCGACCAGCAGTTCGTGTACACCGCCGAGGGCCAGTTGCGCCCGCGCGGCAACAACACCCGTTGCATGGACATTTCCGGCGGCAGTGCCGGCAGCGGCAAGGCCATGCATCTGTGGGACTGCGACGGCGGCGATTCGGAGAAATGGTTCCTCACGCCCGATGGTCGCCTGCGCAGTCGGCACAACACCGCCTACTGCGCGACCGTGCCCGGCGGCAGCCTGTCGACCGGACTGCAGCTGCGGACGGAACTCTGTGGCACGTCGCTCTCGCAGCGGTTCGAGTTGATGCCGGTGCCGGACTGGGCGCAGACCTCGTTCTGACGCGTATCACCCGATGCCGGCGGCATGCGGGGCCGGATGGCCCCGCATGTCCGGGCTCAGTCCCGTGCCTGTTGCGCCGCGTTGTGCGCGGTGTCCGCCGGCGGGAGTGCCGTGTCGGCCGGCATGCCGCGCACCGCGACCCACAGTGCGAGCGCGATGAACAATGCGGCGGCGGTCATCCGCGCGGCCTTCAGCGGCAGCTTCGCCGCGAACCGGCTGCCCAGCAGCACCACCGGTACGTTCGCCAGCAGCATGCCCACGGTGGTACCCAGCACCACCGGCCACAGCACCGGCGATTTCGCCGCCAGCACCACGGTGGCGATCTGGGTCTTGTCGCCGATCTCGGCGAGGAAAAACGCGATGGTGGTGGCGATGAAGGCGCCGCGCGCGGGCAGCGATTCGCCATCCTCGTCGATCGTGTCGGGCTTCAGCGTCCACAGACCGATGGCGAGGAAACTGCCGGCGACGATCCAGCGCAGCACATTGGGCGTCAGATGGCTTGCGATCAGCGCGCCGAGCCAGCCGGCGAGCGCGTGATTGAGCACGGTGGCGACGAAGATGCCGGCGATGATCGGCCACGGCCGACGGAAACGCGCCGCGAGGAGCAGGGCCAACAGCTGGGTCTTGTCGCCGATTTCGGCGATGGCGACCGCGAGCGTGGACACGCCGAGGGTGGAAAGCAGGGATACATCCATCTGGAACTCCGGGGCCGGGCTTCGCGGATGTCGCGAAGGCAAACGCCGCGCAGCCCGGCCCGGGTGACGCGACGCCTGCCTTCGGTCTTGCCCGATCCGGAACGTCGAAGCGTTCGTGGACCTCGCGCGCCATGGTCTGCCGACCAAGTGTGTTGACGCGGGACCCGGCGCGGCCGCTGGCGGCGCCGATGGGCTACTCCCCGGAGGAAGAGTGCGCGCATTGTAGCCGCGCCCACCCCGATGAGCGAGCCGCCGCTACACTGACCGACTCCCGACGCCCTTTCCGGATCGCCCCATGCAGTATCGACGTCTCGGTTCCACCGGCCTGCAGGTTTCCGCGCTGTCGTTCGGCGCCTGGATCACGTTCGGACAACAGATCGGCCGCGGCGCGGCGCGCGATCTGATCGCCGCGGCGTGGGACCACGGCATCAATTTCTTCGACAACGCCGAGGGCTACGCCAACGGCGAGGCCGAGCGGGTGATGGGCGACGTGATCGCCGATCTGCGCCTGCCGCGCGACGGCTTCGCGGTGTCGAGCAAGGTGATGTTCGGCTCGGCCGCCGATCCGCGACCGATGCAGAAGGGGCTGTCGCGCAAGCACGTCCGCGACGCCTGCGACGCTGCGCTGAAGCGCCTGCGGGTCGATTATCTCGATCTGTACTTCTGCCATCGCCCGGATCCGGACACCCCGATCGAGGAAACCGTGTGGGCGATGGATGGCCTGATCCGACAGGGCAAGGTGCTGTACTGGGGCACGTCGGAATGGTCGGCCGCGCAGATCCGCGAGGCGGCGAAGATCGCGAAACATCACGGCCTGCATGCGCCGTCGATGGAACAGCCGCAGTACAACCTGCTGCATCGCCAGCGGGTCGAACTCGAATACGCGCCGCTGTACGGCGAACTCGGGCTGGGCACCACCACGTGGTCGCCGTTGGGTTCGGGCCTGCTGACCGGCAAATACAACGCCGGCGTGCCCGACGATGCGCGCCTCGGCCTGGAAGGGCAGGGTTGGCTGCAGCGGATGGTGCTGGGCGACGACAGCACGCGCCGGCTCGAACGCGCGCGCCGGTTCGCCGCGCTCGCCGCCGAACTCGGCCTGCCGCCGGCGCCGCTGGCCATCGCCTGGTGCCTGCGCAATCCGCACGTGTCGACGGTGATCCTCGGCGCCAGCCGGGTCGAACAACTGCTGCAGAACCTCGACGCGCTGGACCTCGCGCAGTCGGTCGAAGATGCGGCCTGGCGCAGGGTTGAAGCGGCGACGGCCTGAGCGAGGCGGAAGGCATCGTCGCGGTTGACATGCAAATAAGAATGATTATCATCTAGGCATGCGTTTCACAGGATGCCGACCATGACGCCCAGCACCGCCGCCGTGTCTCCCGCTGTCGATCGCGCCGATCCGCCGCAGACCGCGACCGAGGCCGCGATGCCCGTGTTCGACAGTGCGCGCCTGCTGCAGGGTGGGCGCGAAGTCCTGATCCGTCATGGCGACGAGTGCTATCGCCTGCGCCACACCCGCAACGACAAGCTCATCCTCACCAAGTAACGCTTCCGCCGCGCGGCCAGAGGCCGCGCGTCCCAGGCACGCGAGCCACCGGTGCACCGGACGCCAGCCGCCTTGTGTTGTTCCGACACGAGACCGCCATGCCTCCGAACACCACCGATGCCGCCATCGCCGCATCCACCTCCCGGTTCCCGTGCACCTTGCCGCCGGCCGCGCAACTCGCGGCACTCGGCAAGGTGCTGTGCGTGCATCGTCCGCACGGTGGCGGCGAACTCGCCGGCTGGACGCAGGCGATGAGTGTCGAATTCCGCGTCGGCATCGACAGCGATGGCTGCTGCGAAGCCCTGTGGTTCCGCGATCACGCCGGCCAGTGCTGCTGGCGTCTGTACCTGCTGCCGGACAGCGATTTTCTCGCCTGGGAACGCCTGCGCCAGCGGGTGCCGTTGATCGAGCCGGTGCGGGACTGCATCGCGCAGCGTCTGTGGCGCCGGCTTTCGGCGCGCATGGCCGGCGAGCGCTGGCAGTGCAGCGTGCTGCGGTTGCATGCGTTGAAGACGAACGGGCCGATGCTGCTCGCGGCCAGCGCCGCGGTGGCGTCTTCGCTGGGTATGGAGGTCGTCCGTCGGGTGGCGCGCATGGAAGGCTTCGATGGCGAGATCGATCTCCATGCGGCAGGGGTGTCGCACGGTTGATCGCGTCGTCGGCGCCGACAGGCGTGCGCGAAACGCGAACGCCCCGCCGGAGCGGGGCGCCTGGCATGCGACCGGCAGGTCGCTGTGTTGATCAGTCGACGCGCGGTGGCGGTGGCGGCGGCAGCGGCGGCGCGGGCGGCATCGGCGGCATGGGCGGCAGCATCGCCGGACCGTTGCCGTCGTCTTCCCAGCGACTGACCTGACCGTCCTTGTCTACCATCACCACGCTGCGGCGGGTGACCACCGCTGCGGCCGGCGCCTGCGCGCCGGCGCCGGCCTTCGGCGCGCCGGGCGGCATCGGCGGTGCGGGCGGCATCGGCGGGAAAGGCATCGCCTTCGGTACCTTGACCTGCGTGGTGCCTGATTTGCGATCGCGCAGATAGTCCACCGCGATCGCGCTGTCGGCCGGCTTGTCGCGCAGCGCGTCCATCACCGCACGCGGCGTGTCGACCGCCTTGCCGTCGACGCGCTGGATCACGTCCCCCGGCTGCAGCGTCCCCAGCGCGGGCCCGGCGCTGAGCACCAGCACGCCCTTGTCGGTGCCGAAATAGCGGCCGAGCTGCGCATCCACCGAGGCCAGATTCAGCCCGTTCCAGCGGAACGCTTCGGCGAGTCGCTGTTGTCCCGCGCAGGCTTCGCCCGGCTTGCAGTCGAAGCGGAAGACCTCCACGCGCGGGACGCCGCCTGCATGCGGGCCGTGCGCTTCGACGCGCTTCATGCACGCCTCGTCGCCCTGCCCGCATTCGATGCGCACGATGCGGCGTTCGATCTGCCCCTGACCATCCGCCGCGTCGTCGTCGAACGCGAAGACGCGCACATCGCCAACGGCGCCCTGCCGCGCGCCGGGCGCGACATCGCCGACGTCGACACCGTCGGCGGTGATTTCGGTGCGGTCGCCGATGCGGCGCACGACCACATTGCCGCCCGGCCGCATCATCTGCCCGTCGCCGGCGAAGACCATGATCCGGTTGTCGAGTTTCGGCGTGATCGAGACTTCGCTTTCGAGCCCGTCGCGGGCGTACACCAGTTTCACCGCGGTCTTGTCGTCGCCGGCCTGCAGCAGTTCGCGCGCCGCATCGACGCGCGCTTCCGGGGTGGCGCCGTGGATGGTCTTGCCGCCGATGCGCACCAGCCGGTCGCCGGTCCGGATGCCTGCACCCGCGGCCGCGCCGTCGGGGGTGACGCCCGCGATGCGCACGCCGCCCTGCGGATCCGGCGCGAGTACCACGCCGATCACCGGTTTGCGGCCGATGCGCTGCATGATCACTTCGCAGCCGCCGCGGTCGATGTTGTCGGCGCAGAAGCGCTCCCAGCCGGGCTGGAACTTCGGGTCGACGGGGCGACGCGCATCGTCCAGGGCCCGCTGGCCATCGGTGACCGAGCCGCGGCCGTTGCGCGTGTCGACGGAAGGATCCTGCGCGGACGCGCAGGAGGCGCACAGCGCGAGGAACAGCGCGGTGCGGGCGGTGGAGCGGGAAATGGATCGCATGGTGGACCTCATCGTCTGGGAATCGTGGAAACGGAACATCGACGGAACCTCAATCGACGCTGACCAGCGCGCCTTCGTAACGTCGGCCTTCGGCCGAGAGCAGGCGCTGGTGCGCTTCGAAACTGCTGGCGTCCTGCAGCGTGTCGACCCGCGCGCGCCACAGCGTCCGCTGTTCGGCCGGATCCAGACCCGGTTCGGCGAGGCGCGCGTCGATCAGCGCGAGTTCGGCATCGAAACCGCCCGCCAGCGCCGCCGCGGGGCCGCTTTCCACGCGGGTGTCGCGGGTCATCGACAGCAGGGTTTCGAGCTGCGCGGAAGCTGAATAGAGCGATTCCAGCGTCTCTTCGTCGGCAGGCGCCTGCGTGGCGGCCGGGACGGCAGCGGCGGCAGCGATGGCGACCTTCGTCGTCCGCGGACGCGCGCTGCGGGCTCGCGGCGGGGGCGCGACCGATGCGGCGATCGCGACACGCGCCGCGGAAGGCGAGGGTGGCGAAGCGGTGTCGACGGTCGGCAGCGGCGCAATCGTGGTCGCATCGACGGTGGGATGTGTGGTGGACGACGCGGCGGCAGTGGCGGGTGCGGGCAGTTCAGCCGAGCGATCCAGTGTCCGCCAGGCGAACGGCAGGACGGCGAGCGCGCACAGTCCGGCGGCGATCGCCAGCCAGGTGCGTGTCGGCCAGCGCTGCGTACCGGGTGCGCCGGTGTGCGGACGCGCGATGGCGCGTGCATCGAGCTGCGCTTCGATCTGCGGCCAGCGCGATGTCGGCGGCGCTTCCTGCGGCAATGCGGCGAGCCATTCGCCCCATGCGGGCGGTGGCGACGGGGGTGGACGGGATGCGTCAGCCATGGACGGCCTCGCGAACGGCGATGGGCGTGGGATCGAGCAACTCGCGCAGGCGACGGCCGCCGCGTGCGAGCTGGGATTTCGAGAAGCTCGGCGTGCGCTGCATCAGCGCCGCGATCTCTTCGTGGGTATAGCCTTCGGCGTGGTACAGCCAGAGCACGGTGCGGGTGTTCGCCGGCAACGCCTCCAGCGCCCGCTGCAGGCGCGCCGCATCGGCGGCGGCGGGCGGCGGTGGGGTGCGGTCGTCGACCGGGTCGAGATCGTCGAGGCCGTCGCCGTCCTCGTCGGCACGGCGACGACGGCGCAGCGCCATCAGCGCCTCGTTCACCGCGATCTGCCGCAGCCAGCCCCAGAACGGACTGGCGGCGCCGTCGATGCGCCCGCCGCGGAATTCGCCGATCCGGTCGAACACCTTGAGCATGGTGTCCTGCAGCACGTCCGCGGCCTGCTCGCGCTCGCCGCAGATCCGCAGTGCCAGGGTGAACACCGGGCGCTCGAACCAGCGGTACACCTGCTCGAACGCCGTGCGTTCGCCCGCGCGCAGCCGCACGAGCAGCGCGTCGGGCACATCGATGGCGAAGCTGGAGGCCGGCGGGGTCATCTCATGGTCTGGATGCGCCAGGGCGCGAAAGCGTCGCAGGCCCTGGCGGTTGCGCGTCCCGCCCGGAGATCGGGGATGGCATGCGCGCGCCGACGCCCGCGGCCTATACTGACCCCATTCCACAGGGAGGGTTCCAGATGGCCGGTCCGTTCATCGGTTTCGTGCTTGTCGTCGTCGGCGTCATCATCTTCTTCAAGGCCGTGCGCATGGTGCCGCAGGGCTACGAATGGACCGTCGAACGGTTCGGCAAGTACACCCGCACCCTCTCGCCGGGTCTGCACTTCCTGATTCCGATCTTTTACGGCGTGGGCCGCAAGATCAACATGATGGAACAGGTGATGGACGTCCCCAGCCAGGACGTGATCACCAAGGACAACGCGGTGGTCAAGGTCGACGGCGTGGTCTACTTCCAGGTGCTCGACGCCGCGAAGGCCGCCTATGAGGTCGCCCAGCTCGAAGTGGCCATCCTCAACCTGGTGATGACCAACATCCGAACCGCCATCGGTTCGATGGACCTCGACGAGTCGCTGTCCAAGCGCGACGAGATCAACAGCCGCGTGCTGGCCGCGGTGGACCATGCGACCCATCCCTGGGGCCTGAAGGTCAACCGCATCGAATTGAAGGACATCCAGCCGCCGCGCGACCTGATCGCCTCGATGCAGCAGCAGAAGATGGCCGAGCAGAACAAGCGCGCCGCGGTGCTGGAAGCCGAGGGCGTACGCCAGTCCGCGATCCTGCGCGCCGAGGGCGAGAAGCAGGCCTCGGTGCTG
This sequence comes from Lysobacter hankyongensis, assembly GCF_039543145.1. NCBI lineage: Bacteria > Pseudomonadati > Pseudomonadota > Gammaproteobacteria > Lysobacterales > Lysobacteraceae > Lysobacter > Lysobacter hankyongensis. Next base: position 434,159 of record NZ_BAABJE010000002.1, read on the forward strand.
GAAGCCGAGGGTCGGCGCGAAGCCTCGTTCCGCGACGCCGAGGCGCGCGAGCGCCTGGCCGAGGCCGAGGCCAAGGCGACGCAGATGGTGTCCGACGCGATCGCCAACGGCAACGTCAACGCCATCAACTACTTCATCGCGCAGAAGTACATCGAGGCCTTCAAGGCCCTGGCCGAAGCGCCGAACCAGAAATTCATCATGATGCCGATGGAATCCAGCGGCATCCTCGGCTCGCTCGCCGGCATCACCGAACTGGCGAAGGAAGCGCTGAGCCATCAGCAGGCCGGCAAGCCGCCGGTCATGCCGCGCAAGGACTGAGTCATGGACTTCGAGCTGCGCTGGGACGTCTCCGCGTGGGCGATCGTCGCCCTGCTGCTGTTCGGGATGGAGGTGCTCGCGCCGGGCGCCTTCATGCTCTGGCTGGCCTTCGCGGCGAGTGCGGTGATGGTGATCGTCTGGCTGGTGCCGGGTCTGTCGTTCCTGCTCCAGGCGGTGTTGTTCGTCGGGCTCGGCTTCGTCTCGATCCTGATCTATCGCAAATGGTTCCGCGGCAACGACGACGTGGTCACCGATCAGCCCGCGCTCAACCGGCGCGCCGCGCAGTTGATCGGCCGCGTGGTCCCGCTGGAGCGCGCGATCGAGCGCGGCACGGGGCGCGTGCAGATCGCCGATGCCTACTGGGAAGTCCGCGGCCCCGATCTACCGACTGGCGCCAGCGTGCGCATCGTCGGTGCCGACGGCATGACCCTGAACGTCGAAGCGGTGGAATGAGCGCGCTCCTGCGCGGACTGCCGTCGACGCCATGAACCTCCACCACGGGAACGAACCGATGTCCGATACCGCCCGCGTTTTCCTGGCCGAACGGTCCGCGCTGCGTCGCGCACCCATCGCCGCTGTTCTCGTCGCCCTCGCCGCCCTGTCGGCCTGCAGCGACGACGCTGCGACCGTGACGACGCCGGCCGCCGAGCCTGTCGCATCCGCGCCTGCGGCATCGGCGCCCGCGACATCGCCCGCCGCATCCGGCGTTCCGCAGGCCGCTTCCACGGATGCAGGCGCCGCCGCGCTCATCGGCACCACCGTGCCGCCGTACCCGGACGGTCTCGACGAGATCGCCGGCAGTTGCGTCCCCGCCGGCGACGGCTCGGTGCGCATCTGCGACTACAGCCTCGCGATGGTCGGCACGCCCGCCGCCGATGGCGGCGCGGCGATGGTCCGCTATCTGCTCGCATCGCGCAGGGAGAATCCTGATGCCGACAAGCCGGCCTGGAAAGTGCTGGACGCGATCGATGCGCCGACGGTCGAGCCGCGCTACGAATTGCAGTTGGGGGCGTGTCGTCTGCACGATCGCGACGATCCCGGTCTGATCGCGGTCGTGCGTCATGGCGACGGCGAACGTTCCGCGGATGTGCGCTGGGCGCGCCGTTTCGATGCGGCCGCGGGCAAGCTCGTCGAGGTCGAGGCCGCGCGCGTGGTCTGCATCAATCCCGGGGCAGGCGTCTGATCCGCGCCGCCGCCGGCGCACCATGCGCCGGCGTGCGGTAAGAAAACGTCATGACCGCAGGCGCGCAGGCCGCGCGCCGCTCTGGGATAATGCGCGCCTTTCCCCGCAGGCCGCCTCGATGACGCAGAAGACCATCCTCAACGACGCCCACCGCGCCCTCGGCGCGAAGATGGTCGACTTCGGCGGCTGGGACATGCCGATCAGCTACGGCTCGCAGATCGACGAGCACCACCAGGTCCGTCGCGACGCCGGCATGTTCGACGTTTCGCACATGACCGTGGTCGATCTTCGCGGCGCGAACACCCGCGGCTTCCTCCGCCGTCTCGTCGCCAATTCCGTCGACAAGCTGCAGAAGCCCGGCAAGGCGCTGTACACCTGCATGCTCAACGAACAGGGCGGCGTGATCGACGATCTGATCGTCTATTTCCTCGCCGAGGATTTCTTCCGCCTCGTGGTCAATGCCGCCACCCGCGACAAGGATCTGGCATGGATCACCGCACAGGCCGCCGCGTTCGATGTGAGCGTCGCCGAGCGTCCCGAGCTGGCGATGATCGCGGTGCAGGGCCCGAACGCGCGCGCCAAGGTGATCGGCCTGCTGTCCGCCGATACCGCCGTCGCCGCCGGCAAGATCGGCAAGTTCGTCGCGACCGAGGCGGTCACGCGCGATGGCACGCCGCTGTTCATCGCCCGCACCGGCTATACCGGCGAGGACGGTTTCGAGATCGTCGTGCCGGAAGACAAGGCGGTCGCGCTGTGGGAGGCGCTGCTCGCCGCGGGCGTGAAGCCGGCCGGTCTCGGCGCGCGCGACACGCTGCGGCTGGAGGCCGGCATGAATCTCTACGGGCAGGATATGGACGAGGCCGTCACGCCCTACGAAGCCGGTCTGGCCTGGACCGTCGCCCTCGATGCCCTGGGCGATGGCGGGCCGCGCGACTTCATCGGCCGCGCCGCGCTCGAAGCGCAGCAGGCGACGGGCGTGCCGCGGTGCATGGTCGGCCTGGTGATGGACGAGAAGGGCGTGCTGCGACATGGCCAGACCGTGCTCACCGCCGCCGGCGACGGCGAGATCCTCTCCGGCACCTTCTCGCCGACCCTGGGCAAGGCGATCGCATTCGCACGCGTGCCCGCCGGCGACCTCGTCGGCGAGGTGCGCGTCGACATCCGCGGCAGGTCGGTGCCTGTGCGCGTCGTCAAATTTCCCTTCGTGCGCGACGGCGCCAGTCTGGTGCCCGAAAAATGATTCCGGTCTCGTCCACGACTGCGGGCGGTGCGCAGAAAACCGCGGCCGGCGGCACGACCTCGTCCGCATGCGGTCTTGACCGGATCGTCGAGCACCGAAATTTCGCGTGCGGGTATTTGACCGCCGCCGCCGCGCTTCTACACTAGCCGCACCCAGCCCCTTCCACCGCCACCACACCCCTGCGGAGCCCAAGATGAGCGAGATTCCCGGCGACCTGAAGTTCATGAAGTCCCACGAATGGGCCCGCGTCGAAGGAGACGGCAAGGTCACCGTGGGCATCTCCGATCACGCGCAGGGCCTGCTCGGCGACCTCGTGTACGTCGAACTGCCGAACATCGGCGATCGCGTCGAAGCGGGCAACGCCTGCGCCGTCGTCGAATCGGTGAAGGCGGCCTCCGACGTGTATGCGCCGGTCAGCGGTACGGTCGTCGCGGTCAATGCGCCGCTCGCGGACAAGCCGGAGACCATCAACGAGGACGCCTACGGCGAAGGTTGGCTGTTCGTGGTCGAGGTCGAAGAGCCCGACCAGCTCAACGAACTGCTCGGTCCCGACGACTATGCCGAGTTGTTGGAAGACGACGAGCACTGATGTCGCGCGCGCGCCGCGCGCCGGGTCCTGCCTCCCGAAGAAGCCGTTCGCATCCTGCGGACGGCTTTTTCATTGGGCCCGCGTTGCGATTCGCCTGCCCATCCAGCCGCGTCGAACCGCGATCCGAACGCGCTTCGACTGCGCGACGAGGATGTCGCGCGCACCGCATCTAGGCGTCGGATGGCCGGTAGAAGTTCGCGCACTTTCGCGCAAACCGGCTTGTGCGGCGCGAAAATCCGACGACTCCGACGAAGGTCGGATTTCTTCCGTTCACTCGACGCGGTGCGTCGATGCGCGTCGAGTCGCAAGTGGATCTGGAAACCGGATCGCTGTCGGAGTCCGCGAAAAAAAGCACTTAAAAAAAGATGTTTCGTTTCGGGCAAACCGTGCCGGTCGCAGTCGGCGAGGCGCCATCGCCGTCGCATGCGCAAGGCGAGTGCCGAGCTCCGCGCATGTGGATGACCGCGCGTCGCGGGAACTTTTTTCATGCGGGGTGTTGACAGTGGAAAAAACCGTGATTAGGTTTCGCCCCAAGTGTTGCATCAGCAGAAGCGAGTGAGTCCTTTCAAGACAAAAACGCGAAGCCCAATCCGATCTTCCGTCCGGACCCGCGTTCCGGTGGAAACAGGCTTCGTCTCCTCTGCCAAAATCCAAGTCGTCCGCGAGCAGGATCGCTCGCATCGTCTCGACCCGCGGCCCATCCGGCCCCGGGTTTTCTGTTGCCCGGCGCTGGCGCGCGACGGTCGAGCAGGCAACGAAGGCGATCACAAGCGCATCACCCGGGCGTCGCGGTTGCGGCGTTCGACAGAATCCGTACCGGCTTGCCTAGTGCGCCGGCGGTGGATGGCGGGTCCGACTCCCGCGATCCTGTTGTTGTCTGGGCCGTAATACCCAACGCAAGTCCACTGACGAGGAGAGCCATATCATGGCTGTGAAGAAAGCTGCGAAGAAGGCCGCCAAGAAGGCGACCAAGAAAACCGTGAAGAAGGCCGCCAAGAAGGCTGTCCGCAAGACCGCGAAGAAGGCTGCCAAGAAAGCCACCAAGAAGGTCGCCAAGAAGGCGGCCAAGAAGACCGTGAAGAAGGCTGCCAAGAAGACCGCGAAGAAGGCAGCCAAGAAGACCGCGAAAAAGGCCACGAAGAAGGCCGCCAAGAAGCCGGCCAAAAAAGCTGCAAAAAAAAAGGCTAAAGTAGCCAAGCGCGCCAAGAAGGCTGCGCCGGCCGCCGTGCCGGCAGCACCCGCGCCGATGATGTAAGCGACATCCCGATTAGCGGTATCCGAAACTCCCTCTCCGCGTGCCCAGGCGGAGAGGGAGTTTTTTTATGTCTGTCCCGAAGTGCGGGGCGCGCGCTCGCGGTCACCAGTCAAGGGATGCCCACCGGGTCAGGATCCGACGCATGGAGAAGTGATGCGTTTTTGGGAACGTGCGCAAACTGCGGCAGGCAGCATATTCGCCTGATTGATCGCATCAGGCGCGGTTTCTGATTGACGCCGGCGTATCAGGTCGATCGGGATCGAGCGAACAGCGCCGCATACCGGCGCATGGATATCACTCCGGCTTTGCGTTGGAGACCGATGCTTCGGCGCCGCCGCTCGCCGCCGGCGTGTCGGGCAGCTTCGGCAGGCCCTGGGCGTAGAGCCCTTCCTCCAGCGGTTCGGGCTCGCTCTCGAGCCAGCGCTGCGGCGTCGCGCCGATCGCACGGTCCAGGATCGTCGGCAGGAGTCCGGAGGGGGCGCTGCTGTTCGCGTTCCAGAGAATGGCGACGCCGAGGTCGCGTTCGGGCATCAGCGCGATCACGCCGCGGTAGCCCTGGACTGCACCGCCGTGGAAGACCACGCGGTGGCCGACGTAGTCGTAAACGCGCCAGCCCAGGCCATAACCGGCGGCATTGAGACGATCGCGCCGCCACTGCGAGCCACGCGTTTCCGATGGCGTATCGATCAGCGGCGCGTGCAGCGTCGCGAGGAGCGCACCGGACAACACATCGGGACGGTGGCCGCCCTGCGCCAGCAACCACTGCGCCATGTCGCTGGCGCTGGCGTTGACGCCAGCGGCCGGGGCGACACGGTAGTAGGTCGGCTTCGGCTGCACGGCGGTCCATCCGCGGCCGGCACGCACGTGCGGTTTGGCCCAGCGCGCGCTCGCGGCGATGCCCTCCAGACCGTAGCTGGCGTCATCCATGCCGAGCGGTTTGAACAGTCGCTGCGCGACCCATTGTTCGAAGGGCTGTCCGCTGGCGCCCTGCACCACATCACCGATCAGGCTGTAGGCGATGTTCTGGTAGGCGTAGCACTCGCCCGGGGCGCACTGCATCGGGGTGTAGGCAATCTTGCGCACGAGCGCGGGATACTCCGCGTTGCGTTCGAGGTCGCGGTCGAAGGCATTGTGGCCGATGCCCACCCGATGGCTGAGTACGTCGGCCACGGTCAGTTGCAGCGATGCGCGCGGATCCGAGAATTGCAGGGTCGGGTAATAGTCGATTACGCGGCTGTCCCAGCGCAGGCGACCTTCGTTGATCAGCATGCCGGTCGCGGTGGCGGCGAAGGACTTGGACAGCGATGCCAGTCGGAAGACGGTGTGCTCGTCGACGGTCTCGGGTCGATTCACGTCGGTGATGCCGTAGCCGCGCGCGCTGAGCACGCGGCCGCCCTGCACGATCGCCATCGCCAACCCGGGAACGTTCTGCCCGTTCACGAGGTTCTGCGCGAGCGCCTCGAATTCCGCCACCTCGAATCCGCTGGCCAGCGGAGCCATGCGCAGGTCTTCGCCGGGGTAGACGCGGGCCATCGTCGCGCGGCTGGAGTAGAGGCCGGCATTGCCGATCGTCGCGCCGTGGCTGCTGGCTGCATTCTCCCAGCGCAACGGCGTCTGTGCGGACAATCCTGCGGCCAGCGGCAACAGCATCGCCACCAGGCCGGTGCGTCGTGCGAGCGCTGTGGCGGAGCGCGCCTGGGCGTGCGCGGATGTCGATGAGCGATGGCGCCGCGTCTTGTCTTTCATCGCGAGTCCCCCCTGCGTATGCTTCGCCAGCAGGTCAGTATCGGTGTGGTGTCCGCTGCGGTCGTTGACGCGCATGACCGCCTCCGCATCCGGGACGTGACTGGCAAGACCCGGTGATTTCCAGCCGATCATAGCGCCTGTTTCGCCATTTGCATGAACAAGGGGAGATTCGATGGGTATTTTGTTGATACTGCTCGCAATTCTCACGATGTTCCTGCTCTGGGGCGTGGCCGGCCACGGCGGTCTGATCATTTCGCGGAACGGTTGCCGGGATGCCCTCGCCCCGATCGATGTGCGATTGCGGCGCCGATTCGACCCGGTTCCGGATCTGGCCGCGGCCACGCCAAGTCCCGGCGACCGCGCCGGGATGCGCGAAGCGCCGAAGGTGCAGTTCTGATCTCGCGGCCGACTCCCGTGGGCGATGCCGGCGCGCTTCGTCCGTCGCCCGCCATCGACCCCAGACATCGCGCATGAATGTCTTCGAACGCCAGGCCGCCGCGCGCAAGGCCTCCTTCCGCTTGCTGTTGCTGTTCGCACTGGCCGTGCTCGGCATCGTGCTGGCGGTCGATTTCTGCGTCTGGATCGCGATCGTCGCCCGGGACGAGGCCACGCCGGCACAGACGCTGGCCATTCTCGGCGCGGTCTCGCTGGTCCTGATCGCGACGATCGGGCTCGGCTCGCTCTACCGCATCGCCACGCTGCGCGACGGTGGAGAGACCGTCGCGCGACAGATGGGCGGCGTACCGGTGCCCGAACAGACCCGCGATCCGCAACTGCGGCGCCTGCGCAACGTGGTCGAGGAGATCGCGATCGCGTCCGGCGTGCCGATGCCGAAGCTCTACGTGCTGGAACACGAGGCCTGCATCGATGCCTTCACCGCCGGCCATGCGCCCACGGACGCGGCGGTGGCGGTCACCCGCGGCGCGCTGGAGCGACTCAACCGCGACGAGTTGCGGGGCGTGATCGCGCATGAATTCAGCCATGTCCTGAGTGGAGACATGCGGCTGAACATCCGCATGATCGGTGTGCTGTTCGGAATTCTGATGCTGGGGGTCGCGGGCCGCAGGATGCTCGAACACGGCCGCTTCGGCGGACGCGACAAGGGCGCCGCCGCGATGTTGGTCGCGGCGCTGGTGACGATGGCCGCGGGTTGTCTCGGCCTGTTCTTCGGACGCTTGATCAAGGCCGGGGTCAACCGTTCGCGCGAGCGGTTGACCAATGCTTCGGCGGTGCAGTCCGCTGGCCAGGCCACGGGCCTTGCCGGCGCGCTCAAGAAGATCGGCGGCGTGGGCGAGGGCGCGACGCTGGCGCGTGGTGGCGATGCCGAAGAGGTGAGCCACATGCTGTTCGGCGATTCCGTTGGCTTCAAGGGCCTGTTCGCGACCCATCCGCCACTGCTGCAGCGCATTCAGGCGATCGAGCCGGACTTTCGTGCCGACCAGCTGGCGAACCTGCAGCGGCGGTGGATGAGCGAGCCGCCCAACGGTCTGGAGGAGGATGCCCGTCTCGGCCGGAGCGACCTCGGTGCGCGATTGCCCGGGCTCGCGAGCACCTTCGCCGTCAGTCCGCCGATGATCGTGGCCCGGGTCGGGCATCCGTCGGGCGGCGATTACCGATACGCCGACATCCTCCTCTCGGAGATTCCAGCGGCCCTGCGAACCCTGGTCGCGAGTCGCGACGACGTCGTACCGCTGCTGCTTGCGCTGCTGCTCGACGAAGATCCAGCGGTGCGGGCGAAGCAGCATGCCGAGATCGGTGCGCGGCTGGGAAGACAGACCGCGGTGCTGACCGACGCGCTGCGCAGCGAACAACTCGGCGGCCTGCATCCGATGCTGCGGCTGCCGCTGGTGGCGCTCGGGTTTCCGGTCCTGCGCCTGCGGCCGCGTCCCGATCTCAATATCGTGCTCGACACCGTGCATGCGATGGTGAACACCGATGGTCGGATATCGCTCTTCGACTACGCGCTCGGTTCGCTGTTGCAGGCGCAGGTGCGCGAATCGCTGGATCCTTCGCTGCACCGACCTTTCGGTCGCGGTCGCGCCGCGCAGGCCGGATCCGCGATCGCCGCATTGCTTGCGCTGGTGGCGCAGGCCAGCCACGACAACGATCAAGACGCGCTGCGGGCGTATCTCGCCGGTCTGCAGCGCGTGCTCCCGCACGCGCACATCGATTACGCGCCGCCCGCCGAGGGCGTGCTCGCGCTGGAAACGGTCTGGCCGGTGCTCGATGCGCTCGCGCCGGACGCGAAACAGGCGCTGGTGGAGGCCTTGACCGCCGCGGTGAGCCACGACGGTCGCCTGCGCGTGGCCGAGGCCGAACTGCTGCGCACCGTCTGCGGTGTGTTGCATTGCCCGTTGCCGCCGATGCTGGAGCAGCGCTGAGCGGCCGAGCGGAACTTCACGTGCCATCCGGGCTCGAACGCATCATGAGACTGCGCGCTCTACTGTTCGTGGCCGGTCTCGCGCACGCCGGCGTCGTGTCGGCTTGGATCGGGCCCGATCACCGGCAGCTGCATATCGTCCGCGCCGGCGAGACTACGCTCACGATCGAAGTCGTCGGCATCGAAGATCCGGCACGAGTCGCCATGCTGCAACGCTGGGCCGAAGAGGCTGCTCGCGCGACGCTGCCGCCGTCGGGTCGATTCCCGCTGGAAGAGGCGTACGTGCGCATCCTCGAGATCGACAGCCGCGACGACAGTCCGGTGCCGTGGGGACAGATCTCGCGCGACGATACGGTGTCGGTGCTGTTGTACGTGCGTCGAGATGCCGCCGACGAAGCACTGCGCGCGGACTGGACCGCGGTGCACGAGTTTTCGCACCTGGCCCATCCGTATCTCGGCGAGCGCGGGCGCTGGCTCGCCGAAGGCCTCGCGAGTTATCACCAGAATCTGCTGCGCGCCCGCGCGGGCCTGCTGGCGCCCGATGAGGCGTGGCGACGCCTCGATGCCGGTTTCCGCCGCGGCGAGGCCGCGGGACCGGGGCCGGCCCTGGACGCGATCGGTCGCCGCCGCGACGGCACGATGCGCGTGTACTGGGGCGGCGCGGCGTATTGGCTGGAGATGGACCTGGCGTTGCGGCGGGACCACGGCACGACCTTGCAGGAAGTTTTGGACCGCCATGCCCGCTGCTGCCTTGACGGCGTTGCGCAGGTCGCACCGGAAGACTTCGTGGCCGCACTCGATCGCTCCGCCGGTATCGATCTATTCGCACGGCGATATCGCGACTACGCCGAGATCACGACGTTTCCGTCGCTGGATGAGAGCTATCGAGCGCTCGGGATCGCGCGCGAGGGCGATGCGATCGTGCTTTCGGTCTCGCCCGAGACGCGCGCGTTGCGCGAAGCGCTGACGGCGCCGCTCAGGCCCGCGGCTCGCCGGTGAAACGCTTGAGGAAGCCGCCCAGGCCCGAATCGTCCTCGTCGTCCGCGAAGTCGCGGAACTCGCCGGCGTCGTAGAAGCGGCCGTAGCAGAACTTGCAGCTCTCGAAGCGGATGTGCGGCTGGTGCGGGTCGACCATGTGGATCAGCGGATAGTGATCGCAGGCCGGGCAGAGCAGGGTCGCGGATGCCGGCGCGGTCGGGTCGAAATACTCGTCCGCGGCCGGCGCCTTCGGCTCGGCCGGATCGATGCGCTCGGCTTCGTCGCGCAGTTGTTCGTGGGCCATGATCTCGAACCACATCCCTTGGCAGCCCTCGCAGCGATGGACGGGCTCCTGCAGGTCGGGCAGCAGGTGCATCGTGGCTTGGCACTTGGGACATTGCATGGCGGGCGGACCGGTGTGTGGGTGGGTGGCCGCCTATTCTGCCGCAGCGATCCGGCTCAGTCGCCGAGCAGTTTGACGAAACGCACCGCGCCCTCGGAGAAACCGCAGGCGCGGTAGAACGCGTGGGCTTCGGTGCGGTGGCCGGCGCTAGTGACTTCCAGGCGCGCGGCGCCGCCGAGCCTGGCGCGGCGCTCGGCATCTCGCAGCAACAGGCGGCCCAGACCGAGCCCACGGGCCTCGGGCAGGACCACCAGCGCGGTCACCCGGCAGGTGGTGGTGCCCAATGGCAGGTAATACATGAAGTCGAGCGACAGCAGCCCGCAGACGCCGCCGCGATGCCGCGCCACCACCAGCGCCTGGCGGTCGTTGTGCAGGACCGTGGCGATGCGTTCGGCGGCATCGGCCGCTTCGCAGGGATAGCCCAAGGCGCCGAGCAGGGCTGCGACATCGTCGGCGTCGGCCGGGACCGCCCCGCGCAGGTCGAGGTCGTCCCCGTCCGGGTGCGGCCCGGATGCGCCGTGCGCCGTCGTCATCGTTCAGCGGGTGCCGTACACCACCACGGTCTTGCCGCGGGCGTGCAGCTTGCCGTCGGCCTGCAGCTTCTTCAGCACGCGCCCGGCCATCTCCCGGGAACAACCGACCAGACGGGCCAGCTCCTGACGGGAGACGCGCAACTGCGTGCCCTGCGGGTGGCTCATGGCTTCCGGTTCGCGGGTCAGATCGTGCAGCGCGCGGATGATGCGGTCGGTGACGTCGAGGAAGGCCAGACGACCGGCCTTGCGGCTGGTGTCGAGCAGACGGCGCGACAGCTGGGCGCCGATCGCGTAGATCAACTGGGCGGCGTCGCCGGCCAGCGGACCTTCCAGCAACTGGTACAGGCGCTCGTAGCCGATTTCGGCCAGCTCGCACTGGGTGCGGGTGCGCAGGATCACCTCGCGGCGGTCGCTTTCGACGAACAGGCCCATCTCGCCGACGAATTCGCCCGGCCCGAAGTAGCCCAGCACGAGTTCGCGCCCGTCTTCTTCCTCCGTGATGATGCTGACCGAGCCCGAGATCACGTAATAGAGCGTGCCGGCCGGGTCGCCAGGGCGGAACACCTCGGTGCGTGGCGGGTAGCGGCGGCGATGGCAGTGCGACAGGAAGCGCTCGATGGTCGCGACCGTCGGGGCGAGCGGATTGGCGTTGCGGCGGAGGGGGGTCAGCGTGGCCACGGGGGATGGTTTCATGCGAGCCAGAACGGAAGAATTGGCAAGAGTAGGCCTTTGTCACGATTCGGGCAAACTGCACCGTATCGCGGACGCCCGATCCCAGGCGGCCCGTCGCCGATGCTGCGGTGCGGCACCGACTCCCCCCCGGGGGCGCTATGCCGCATAATCGCGCCCCAACCTCCGTACCCCCAAGGAATCGATGCCGTGGTCAAGCCGCTGCCGCGTCTGAAGCTGCAAGGCTTCAACAACCTGACCAAAGCGCTGTCCTTCAACATCTACGACGTGTGCTACGCCGTCTCGGAAGAGGAGCGCCAGCGCTACATCGCGTACATCGACGAGGAATACAACGCCGACCGCCTGACCCAGATCCTGACCGACGTGGCGGAGATCATCGGTGCGAACATCCTCAACATCGCCCGCCAGGACTACGACCCGCAGGGCGCCTCGGTCACCATCCTCATTTCCGAGGAGCCGGTGATCGACAAGAAGGACGCCGGCAAGGAGATCATCTCCGACGCCGTCGTCGCCCACATGGACAAGTCGCACATCACGGTGCACACCTATCCGGAGACCCATCCGGACAACGGCATCGCGACCTTCCGCGCCGACATCGATGTCGCCACCTGCGGCGTGATCTCGCCGCTGAAGGCGCTGAATTACCTGATCGAAAGCCTGGAGTCCGACATCGTGGTCATGGACTACCGGGTGCGCGGCTTCACCCGCGACATCAAGGGCAGGAAGCATTACATCGACCACAAGATCAATTCGATCCAGGACTATCTGGCGAAGAACATCAAGTCGCGCTACGAGATGCTCGACGTGAACGTGTACCAGGAAAACCTGTTCCACACGAAGATGCATCTCAAGGAATTCGATCTCGACAACTATCTGTTCGAGGAGAAGGCCAAGAATCTTTCGTTCAAGGAACGCATGAAGATCGAGGCCCGTCTTCGCCGCGAGATCGAAGAGCTGTACCAGGGACGCAACCTGGCGGAGTGATTCTCGCAGTGGGCAGCAAAAAAGCCGGCGTTTGCCGGCTTTTTTCGTTTCGGATGTTGGCCCCGTCGTCCGCGGCTCATACCCGGTAGGCGACGGCTTTCATGAGTTTCGACGCGGCGGCCATGAGCGTGGGCACCGGCTGCGGCAGGGCGCGCGCGCCGGCCGCCTGGGCGTGATCGGCGTGGCGCGCTTCATCCTCCTTCATGGTTTCCAAGATCGCGCGACTGCGTCCGTCGGCGGGCGGCAGCGTCTGCAGATGTTCTTCGAGATGCGCCTCGACCTGGCGTTCGGTCTCGACCACGAAGCCGAGATTCCAGCCGTCTCCGCGCAGGCCGGCGAGGACACCGATGGCATAGCTGCCGGCGTACCAGACCGGGTTAAGCAGGCTCGGACGGCTGTCCAGTTCGCGCAGCCGGTCGGCGCACCAGGCGAGGTGATCGGTTTCCTCCTGCGCGGCGTCCAGCAGCTGCGCCCGCGTCTGCGGATCGCGCGCCACCGATGCCTGCCCCACGTACAGCGCCTGCGCGCAGACCTCGCCGACATGATTGATGCGCATCAGCCCGGCGGCATGCCGGCGTTCGGCGTCGTCAAGCACGACGTCGGCTTCCTGCGCCGCGGGGTTCGGGCGCGCGGCACGCGGTGCGCCGGCCACGGTTTCCAGCGCGTTCTGCGCGTCGGCGAGCAGACGGTCGAGCGGCGACAGCGGACGGGATCGGGTCATGCCAGACATTCTGCAAGAAATTCGAGCGGGTGCTGCACCGGCAGCGCCGTACCGTTGGCCAGATGCAACCGGCAACCGGTGTTGGCGCTGAGCAGACGAGTCGCGCCGCTGGCGGCGAGCTGGTCGAGCAGCGGCTGGCGGAAGCGTGCGGCGCGGCCGGGATCGCTCAGCATCTGCGTGCCGGCGGCGCCGCAGCAGCCGAAGCCCGCGTCCAGCGGCACGATCTCGAGTCCGGGCACACGGGCGAGCAGGGCGTGCAGCGCGCCGACGCTGCGGACCAGGTTGCGCTGGGTGCAGGGCAAGTGCAGCGCGACGCGTTCGGCCCGGTTCGCGAAGCGGAGCCGGGCCGCGCGTTCGGCGACGACATCGAGCGCGTCCCGGACCTCGCACTGGCCGCGCAGGCCGTCGGCGAGCGCTTCGTGGCAGCCGCTGGCGAGGCTCAGCACCGTGCGCTGACCGGCGAACGCCGCGCGATTGCGCGCAGTCAATTTCTCGGCGCGCCCCGCGTCGCCGGCATGCGCATGCAGACTGCCGCAGCAGCCCTGATCGTCGGGAACGACGATCCGCAGCCCGATCGCCCCACCCAGGCGATGCAATGCGGCATGGAGCGATGCGTCGTAGCCGCGGGCGACGCAACCCGTGAACAGGGTGGCCGTGGCGTCCGCCTCTGTCGCGCGAGGGCAGGGCGTTTCCGGCGGGGCAGGCGGCCGCGGGAGCGGCCGCGCGCGCGCGGGGAGCAGTGGCCAGACAATCCGGTAGGTGGTCAGAAGCGCGGTCATGGCGCGGGGATGCGCCGTGAGCCATTCCGTCATGCGCTGGCCGGCCGAAGCCGGGCGCCTGGCGCGTTGCCGGACCCTGGCGCCGGCCAGCAGGTCGCCGTAGCGCACGCCGGCCGGGCAGACGGTTTCGCAATGACGGCAGCCCAGGCAGGCATCGAGATGAGCTTCGCCGGACGGCGTCGGGGCGGCCGTTCCGGTCTCCCACGCCTTGATCAGCGCGATCCGGCCTCGCGGCGATTCGGCCTCCAGCGCTTCCATGCCGTACGTCGGGCAGACCGGCAGGCACAGGCCGCATTGCACGCACTGGTCGGCCAGAGCGGTGAGCGACGGGGTGTCGGGGGCGGGGCAGGGCGGAGTCACCGCATCATCTTCCGGCAAGGCGGAGCAATGCGCGAGCCGGCCGCATGGGAGGTGCTTCGGAAGGGTCGGCTTGCGATCGAGGTGCCGCGAGGCTATGATTCCGCTTCTTTGTGACCCCGGCCCCGGGTTCACGACGACAACGCGAGGCGACGTTCCGGCGGTTTCTCTCGAGGAATTCCTCGAAGGTCCCGTCCGCAACCAGCCCGACCAGGTACCCCTCTCAAGAGTTCCCTATGAAGACTTTCACCGCCAAGTCCGAGACCGTCCAGCGCGACTGGTATCTCGTCGACGCTTCCGGCAAGACCCTCGGCCGTCTGGCCGCTGAGCTTGCCCGCCGCCTCCGCGGCAAGCACAAGCCCGTCTATACCCCGCACGTCGACACCGGCGATTACCTCGTGGTGATCAACGCCGAGAAGATCGCGGTGACCGGCAACAAGCTGCAGGACAAGAAGTATCACCGCTTCACCGGTTACGTCGGCAACCTGAAGACCGAGACCCTGGCCCAGGCGCTGGAGCGCCACCCGGAGCGCGTGATCGAGATCGCCGTGAAGGGCATGCTGCCGAAGAATCCGCTCGGCCGCGCCATGTACAAGAAACTGAAGGTGTACAAGGGTTCCGAACACCCGCACGCCGCCCAGCAGCCGCAAGTCCTGGATATCTAAACGATGGCTACTCAGCAGAATTACGGCACCGGCCGTCGCAAGTCCTCCGTCGCCCGCGTGTTCCTGCGCAAGGGCACCGGCACCATCACCGTCAACGAGCGTCCGCTCGACGAGTTCTTCGGTCGCGAAACCGCCCGCATGATCGTCCGTCAGCCGCTCGAACTGACCAAGACCACCGACAAGTTCGACGTGGTCGTCACCGCCACCGGCGGCGGCACCACCGGCCAGGCCGGCGCCATCCGTCTCGGCATCGCCCGCGCGCTGGTGGAATACGACGAGTCGCTGAAGTCCGAGCTGCGCAAGGCCGGTTTTATGACCCGCGACGCCCGCGAAGTCGAGCGCAAGAAGATCGGTCTGCACAAGGCCCGTCGCGCCACCCAGTTCTCGAAGCGCTGATCGCTTCGAACGGACCGGGAGCCCACGGCTCCCGGTTCCGGACGCTGTACTGGCGACGCCATTTTGGCGTTACAATTGCAGCGTCGCAGTTCCACAGCCCCGTCGCCAAGCGGTAAGGCACCTGACTCTGACTCAGGCATTCGGTGGTTCGAATCCATCCGGGGCTGCCAGTTCCAAACGAAAGCCCGCCGTCAGGCGGGCTTTCTCATTGGAGCGTCTGCACAGGCGCATGGCCCACCGCAAGGTGGGCTTTTTCTTGGGCCGCAGGTAGGCTTTTCGGGGGTCGTATGTTCTCGTGCGCGCGCTGTCGCGCGCACCGGCGGTTTCGGTGTGCAGCGCGGCCGGCGGGAGCGGATTTTGCGCCTGTCGGAGACTGCAGGCATTGCACGGCGCGCGATCGGCGATTGAGACGGGTTTGGCGAATCCTCAACCGCAACATGACCTGTTCGCGCTTGTGGCCGGACATCCGTCATTCCTGTCAGTTCTGACAGGTACACGAGCCCAAGGGCCTGCGGCTATGTTCATCAGGTCGGCGTTTGCCGACGGATCATTCAACAGGGGATGTTGTGTTCGATTTTCTCAGGAAGTGGTTGGGGGGCGGGCAGGGACCGAGATCGCAGGCGTTGCCGCAGGGCGTTCCGACACTGGAACAGCGGCGTGCCGGCGTCGGCATCGCCTATGACGCGAATCTGGTCCCCTCGCTGAAGCGGGACCATGCCGATCTGGTGCAGCTCTACGGCGCGATCGGCGATCTGGCCCGGCAAGGGGATTTCCAGCAGATCCCGCAGATGCTCAATGCCTTCAAGGTCCATCTCGAAGGGCATCTGATCGCCGAGAACGTTCGTTTCTACAATTACGTGGAAAGCTCGATGCAGGGCGACGCCGAAAGCACGGCGCTGGTGCGCAGCTTCCGGCGCGAGATGAACGCGATCGCACGCGGCGTCGTCGATTTCGTGAAGAAATATCAGCTCAGCGCTTTCGACCAGCAGGCGCGCGAGGAATTCATGGCCGACTACCAGACGGTCTACGGGTTGCTTGCGCAGCGCATCGAGCGCGAGGAAAGCAGCCTCTACCCGCTGTATCTCCCGCACTGACGGCTGGGGGGTCGCTTCCCGGGTTCCAACGCATACGCATGAAGACGCACAGGTTTGGCGACACAAGGATGTTTCGCTTCAGGGCGGCCGTTTAGGCGGTCGCCCGCAGGGATCCGGTTCCGGCGCACGCCGGTTCCGCGAGGCCCGGACTGGCCAGGGACGGTTTGGTTCGGGCGTTCCCGTTTTTCCCCAACCAGAGTGCTCGATCAAGGAGAACGTATGAAAAAGGAAGCGGACGCACAACAATCCGGTGGCAAGACGCACGCCCCGCGACAGAATGACGTCGTTCTGACCCAGGCGATGCGCCGATTGCGCCATGAGCTGGAAACGCACCCTGTTTTCGCGGAAATCGTTCACGTGGAGGCCCTGCGCAGTTTCATGCAGGTCCATGTGTTCGCAGTCTGGGATTTCATGTCGCTCGCCAAGCGCCTGCAACGCGATCTCACCTGCGTGGAACTGCCCTGGATGCCTCCGGCGAACCCTGTCGCGGCACGGCTGATCAACGACATCGTCCTCGCCGAGGAAAGCGATGTCGACGCCGACGGTCATCCCGCCAGCCATCTGGATCTGTACCTGAAGGCCATGCGCGATGTCGGTGCGTCGACCGATCAGTTCGATCACTTCATGCGTGAGTTGCGCGGGGGTGCCGGGCTCAGCGCCGCCCTGGCGGCCGCGGAAGTCCCGCAGTTCGTGCGCGACTTCGTCGAACACACGTTGCATACATGCCTGCACGGCACCACGCTCGAAACCATGGCCAGCTTCTTCTACGGCCGCGAGAACGTGATTCCCGACATGTTCCAGAGTCTGCTCGACCACTGGGGGCTCAGCGAGGCGCAGGCGCCGGGGTTCGTGTATTACCTGCAACGTCACATCGAGCTCGACGGCGACAGCCACGGGCCTGCGGCCAGCCGCATGATCGAGGCCGAACTCGAACGGCGCGAGGATGCGCTTCAGGAAGCCCGCGACGCCGCGCGCGGCGCTCTGCAGGCGCGCCGCGCGCTGTGGGACGGTGCGGCCGCGCTGCTGCGTGAGCGTCATGCGCCCGGCCAGTCGATGCCGGCGCGCCGGCTCGCTCCGGTCGCCGCCTGATCGCTTCCCGTGACAATGGGGTTCGAACAACCGGTCTGATCGTCGCCCGAAGATCGACCGGCCTGCCGACAGGCAGAGGTTCGCCGCTGCGCAACCCAGGACTCGAGCCGAGTTGCGCAGCGGTGCGGTAGCGTCCGACAGCGATCGGCCGTTGCAGTCGTCCCAAGGCATTGTCCCTATGCCCGGCGAGATCCGCGCGGATGCGCTCCTGCCTTGCGTTCAGGCCGCGCGCGAGACCTCGATCGCCGGCGCTGGGCCGACCACGCGCAGGTTGTCCTTCACTGGCAGGCTGAAGGCGAGACTCATCACTTCGCCGATCCGCTTCAATCTTCCCAGTCTCTGCACCGTCAGTCCGAGGTGTCGCAGCATCCGCTCGACCGGTGCGCTCGTCACGCCGACGAGTTCGTCCACGCCGCAGGCATCCGCGAAGCGGAACATGTCGGCCAACATCGATGCCGGGACCGGTCCGAATCCGAAACCGTCGCCCGCGCATCGTTGACTGATCGCGAAACGACTGACCTCCCACACGTCCGCACCGGCAGGCATTGCGGCCCCGTCCAGCAGGAACGGGAAAATATCGCGCAGCATGTTCGGCCCGAGCGTCGGCAGCAGCCGGCAACAGCCCAGCGCGGTCGCATGATCTTCGTGTGCGACCAGGTAATGCGGACCGATCAGATCGAACCAGTCGTGTTCGCGACCGTGTTCGACACGAACGTCCCAGCGGAGACGGTCGTGGAACACTTCGCAGCGCAGTCGATACATGCTGTCCAGTAGCGCGGCGCCGAGCCCGTGTTCGCCGGCGCGTCCGATGATGATCGAAGCCATGGTGTCTCCTCGTGTGTTGAGTGGGAGACATCAGTGAGCAGAACACCTGTCAGTCGTTGCAGCTGACCGACCTTACAGGTTGATCGAATACCGATTCCGATGTCGTGCGCGCCACGAATCACGGGCGAAAACGCTCGTTTCGGCATCGTTTCGGTATCTTTTCACGCGAAAAAATGAGCGTCGTAGACAAGCAAAACCTGATTGCATGAACGCATTGCGCGAAGCGACCGCCGGACGCGGGCGTGCAGCGGGGCTTGGAGACGCGGAATCAGTTGCGCAGGGAAACGATCAGGCCGAGCGAGATCGCGCGTGCGATGGCGGCCTGGCGGCCGCTGACGCCGAGTTTGTGGGTGGCGTTCTGGAGATGGAAGATCGAAGTGCGCTCGCTGATGTTCAGCAACTGGCCGATCTCCCAACTGGTCTTGCCTTCCGCGGCCCAGGACAGGCATTCGCGTTCGCGCTTGGTCAGCGCCGGCAGCCGGGTCGGTGTCTTGGAACGCAGGAACTGGCGTGCGGCTTCATGCACGAAATGCGAGAGCAGATGCAGATCCGGCAGGCATTCCTCGAAGTCGCTGGCGCTGAGGTTGCGCGAGGCGAACGACATCAGTCCCCAGGACACGCCGGGCCCGTGCAGCGGCACGCTGACGCCGTTGCAGAGCCCGAATTCGCGGGCCTCGCCGAACAGATGCCGGATTTTCTGCAGATGCGGATCGACGATCCTGCGGTGATGGTGCTGCGCTTCTTCCCAGGACACCGGGATCGCATGATCGTGGCAGTGGCTGATCACCGGATCGATGCTGATGTAGTCCATGTCGAAGTAATGGACCACCCAGGCTTCGGGATAGGTGCCCATGCGCAACTGGTTCGGGTGCTCGTTCACCAGCGGCAGGTCCACCGCGTAGAACCAGTAGTCGACGCCGAGCGGTTGGACCATGCGTTCGATGCGTGCGGTCAAGGCTTCGGTGCTGGGCGCATCCGCGAAGGCTCGCAATCTGTCGATGTCGATCAGCATCCTGCTAGCCATGGCTGTCCCTGCAGTGCCGCCCATTGGTTGGAACGAAGGAGCGCGGAGGCGGGCCGCGACGAGGGGGCGGCGATGCAGCGACGGACCGCCAGCGTGTCCCCGTCATGCCCGGTCAGAGCGCTAAAGTAGCAGGCTTGCCCCGCGTCGTGGAGCCCACGCACGATACGGTGCGGTGCAGGAAGTTACAATTGAAACCAACCTGCGGAGCAGCGGCCTCCGCCTTACCGGACTTCGCACATGGTCGTCACTTTCCAAGCGCCCTGCACCACTCGCGAGGCGCTGGCCGATACCCTGCGAAGCCGGGGCTATGCGGTACTCGCGCCTGCGGATGTCGCCACGCTCTGCGGCGCCAGCCTGGACGCGCTCGGTGCGCTCGCATCCGCCTGGGAGCAGTTGCCGCCCGACGACTATCTGCGCGACGGTGGGCGGTACCGGCGGCGGCGGCATGGCTGCTTCGTGGTCGGGCCGGATGCCATCGAGCAGGTCGCGCATCGCGCGCATTACCAGCCGCTCGACTACAACGCCCTGCACGGCGGCCTGCAGCGCTGGTTCGCGCCGATCGCACCGGACACCGCCGCCGCGCCGGCCTGGGGAAAAGTATTGGCGGCGATCGGCGCATGCCTGCGTCAGGTGCGGCCGGTCGACCGCTGGTACGTCGAGGCGCACCAGTTCCGGATCGACACCACCGACGGCATCGGCCGGCCCACGCCCGAGGGCGCGCATCGCGACGGCGTCGACTTCGTCGCGGTGTTCCTCGTCGGCCGGCATGCGATCCGCGGTGGCGAGACCCGGGTGTTCGACGCCAACGGCCCCGACGGTCAGCGATTCACCCTCTCTGCGCCCTGGAGCCTGCTGCTGCTGGACGACACCCGGGTGATCCACGAGACCACGCCGATCCAGCCGCAGCCGGGTGCCGGGGACGGGTATCGCGACACGCTCGTGTTGACCTACCGTGCCGGCGGCTTCCAGTCGGAAGCCTGACCGGCTGTGCCGGCCGATCAGTTACAATTGAAACCAATTCCATCCGCAATCCGAATGCCGAGGTTCCGATGAAACTGGGTTCTCTCAAGGAAGGCGGCCGCGACGGCACGCTGATCGTGGTGTCCCACGACCTGACCCGAGCCGTACGCGCAGACGGCATCGCGCCGACCCTGCAGCGCGCGCTGGAAGACTGGTCGAACGCCGCGCCGCGCCTGAACGCGCTTTCGGACGCGTTGAACGCCGGCGAAGCCGAAGGCGCCTTCGCGCTCGACATGCAGGCGCTGGCGTCGCCGCTGCCGCGGGCCTACGAATTCGTCGACGGCAGCGCCTACCTCCCGCATGTCGAGCGCGTCCGTCGCGCCCGCGGCGCCGAGGTGCCCGAGAGCTTCTACGTCGATGCGCTGATGTACCAGGCGGTCAGCGCCGGTTTCTACGGCCCCCGCGACCCGGTGCGGGTGCCGAGCGAGGACTACGGCATCGATCTGGAGGCCGAGGTCGTGATCGTGACCGACGACGTGCCGATGGCCGTGAGTCCCGAGCAGGCCGCCGGCCACATCCAGCTGATCGGTCTGGTCAACGACGTCTCGCTGCGCAATCTGATTCCGAACGAACTCGCCAAGGGCTTCGGCTTCCTGCAGTCCAAGCCGCGTTCGGCGCTGTCGCCGGTGTTCGTCACGCCGGACGAACTGGGCGATGCCTGGCGCGACAACAAGGTGCATCTGCCGCTGGTCACGCACATCAACGGTGCCTGGTTCGGCGCGCCGGAAGCCGGCGTCGACATGCAGTTCGATTTCGCCCAACTGGTCGCGCATGCGGCCAGGACCCGGCCGCTGTCGGCCGGCACGATCGTCGGGTCCGGCACGGTGGCGAACCAGGACACCTCGCTCGGTGCCTCCTGTTTCGCCGAGAAGCGCACGGTCGAAACCCTGGAAACCGGCAAGCCGATCACGCCGTTCATGCGCTACGGCGATGTGGTCCGGATCGAAATGCGCAGCCGCGACGGCGCCGACATCTTCGGCGCGATCGAACAGCGGATCGATCGTCCTGCGGGCTGATGGCAGAGACGCCGCGATCGGTCGAATCCCTGCTCGAACGCCTGAGCGCGGGCGAACGCTTGCGCTATCTGTACTTCTGGGGGCACCGGCCGCGCGCGGATGGTGTCGCCTCCGCTGCCTGTTTCAGCCAGTGGTATGACGCCCCTTTTTACCTGGGTGGCCTGCGCTACGCGACGGCCGAACACTGGATGATGGCGGAGAAGGCCCGTCTGTTCGGCGATGAGGCCGCACTCGCACGGGTGCTGGCGAAGGACGACCCCGCTGCGGCCAAGGCGGCGGGTCGCGGGGTTCTCGGTTTCGATGAAGCGACGTGGCGGCGACACCGCTTCGAGATCGTCGTCCGTGGCAATCGGGCAAAGTTCGCGCAGCATCCAGCGTTGCGCGCTTTCCTGATGGGCACAGGCGATCGGGTGCTGGTCGAAGCCAGTCCCGTGGATGCGATCTGGGGTATCGGACTTGCGGCGGACGATCCGCGCGCGCAAGATCCGGCTCGTTGGCTGGGTCTGAACCTGTTGGGGTTCGCGTTGATGCTGGTGCGCGAGACTCTCGGAGAAGCGGCATGAGCGAACACCTCAAGCTCTATGGCTACTGGCGCTCCAGCGCGGCCTACCGGGTGCGGATCGCCCTGAATCTGAAGGGTCTGCACTACGAACAGGTGCCCGTGCACCTGATCCGCGACGGCGGCGAGCAGCACGCGCCGGACTACGCGTCGACCCATCCGCAGAAGCTGGTGCCGGTGCTGCAGCACGGCGAGCGCAAGGTGCGGCAGTCGCTGGCGATCATGGAATACCTCGAAGAACTCTGGCCCGACCCGCCGCTGTTGCCGCTCGCGGCGCGCGACCGTGCGCGGATACGCGCTTTGGCGCTGCTGATCGCCTGCGACATCCATCCGTTGAACAACCTGCGCGTGCTGCAGTATCTGGAACGCGAATGGAATGCGCCGCAGCCGGAGCGCGACGAATGGGTGCGGCACTGGATCGCCGAGGGCTTCCGGGCCTTCGAGGCGATGCTGGTCGAAGATCTGTCGCGTGGCGCGTTCTGCGAAGGCGACAGTCCTGGCATCGCCGACTGCTGCCTGGTTCCGCAGGTCTACAACGCGCGCCGGTTCGGCGTCGATCTCGAACCCTTCCCGACGATCCGGCGGATCGAGGCCGAATGCCTCGCGCTGCCCGCCTTCGACGCCGCGCGCCCCGAGCGTCAGCCGGATGCGCCCGGCTAGACGCGCGCCGCGCGGGCTTCGCAACGAAAACGCCCCGGTCGATGCCGGGGCGCTTGATCGGTGCGACCGACGTGCCGGTCAGTGCGAGAAGGACGAACTGCCGTCCCCGCCCTCGAACGCCACCGCATAGGGGTCGTGCTCGCTGCTGCCGCCCTCGGAGAGGCGGAATTTCAGCGCCAGGCCGTCGCGGGAGTCCGCGGCGCGCAGCGCCTGTTCCATGTCGATCTTGCCTTCCTTGCACAGGCGGAACAGGCACTGGTCGAACGACTCCATGCCTTCTTCCAGCGTCTCTTCCATCGCCGCCTTGATCTCGTGCACCTGGCCGCGGCGCAGCAGGTCGCGGATCATCGGCGTGTTGATCAGCACTTCCACCGCCGGAATGCGGCGGCCGTCGGTGCCGACCACGAGCCGCTGGCTGATCACCGCCTTGAGGTTCAGGGCGAGGTTCATCAGCACGTTCTTGTGCGCGCTTTCCGGGAAGAAGTTGAGGATGCGCTCGATGGTCTGGTCGGCATTGTTCGAATGCAGCGTCGCCAGGCACAGATGGCCGGTTTCGGCGAAGGCGATGGCGGCCTCCATCGTGGTGGCATCCAGGATTTCGCCGATCAGGATCACGTCCGGCGCTTCGCGCATCGCGTTCTTCAGCGCGTTGTGGAAGGCGTGGGTGTCCAGGCCGACCTCGCGCTGGTTCACGATCGACTTCTTGTGCTTGTGCAGGTACTCGATCGGATCTTCGATGGTCAGGATGTGGCCGGCCGCGGTGGTGTTGCGGAAGTCGATCATCGACGCCAGCGTGGTCGACTTGCCCGAGCCGGTGGAGCCCACGATCAACACCAGCCCGCGCGGGGCCATGATCACGTTCTTCAGCACCTGCGGCAGTTGCAGTTCCTCGATGCTGGGGATCACGCTGCGGATCGCGCGGATCACCATGCCGACCTCGCCGCGCTGCTTGAAGACGTTCACGCGGAAGCGGCCGGCATCGGCCAGCGACAGCGCCATGTTCAACTCCAGGTCGCGCTCGAACTCCGGTACCTGGCCTTCATCCATCAGCGAATAGGCGATCTTCTTGACCATGCCCGGGGGCAGGCCGGTATTGCCGAGCGGATACAGTTTGCCTTCGACCTTGATATGCACCGGCGCCCCGGTGGTCAGGAACATGTCGGAGGCGTTTTTGTCCGTCATCAGCTTCAGGAAATAGCCGATGTCCATCGATGAACCTCCCCGAGAGGCGATAGGGCCGCGGCGTTGCAACCGCCGCGAAGGGTGATGACAATGGCTGCGCGCGGATCGATCGATACTCCCGCCATCGATTCAATCACCGACACGCTCCCCATGCCCCCAAGCTTCGCACAAATGCCGCGCGTCCCGCAGCACCCGCGCCGACGGTCTCCCGGCGCAGCGCACCTGTTGCTTGTGATCGCGCTCACGTTTCCCTTGTTCGCCGCCGCCCGCACGCCGCCGCCGACCCACGAGATCGACGCGGCGCAGGCCGCCATCCTGCGGGCGGAGAGCGCCGATGCCGACCAGTACGCGCCCGATGCCCTTCTGCGCGCGAAGAATGCGTTGACCCAGGCCCAGGCCGCCGTGGCGGCACGCAAGACCGCCGATGCCCTCGGCCTGGCCCAGCTCTCCGCCGCCGAAGCCGACTACGCGCATGCCCGCAGCCGCGAGGCCATGCAGCGCAGCCAGGTGTCGAAGCGTCGCGCGGAGATCAACGATCTGCGCAAGCGCCTCGGCATGGAGACCGCGCCATGACGCGTCGGCCTTTGCCGCTGCTCGCCCTCGCGCTGTCGCTGGCCATGCCGCTGGTCGCTGCGCAGGCCGCGGAACCCGATCCCGACGCCACCCGCTTCGCCCAGCGCCTGCAGGCCATCGACACCGATCCGGAGCGCAACACGTTCGCCGCCTACGAACGGCTGCAGGCCCGGCAGGCAGTGCAGAACCTGTTCGCCGCCAAGCGCAAGCAGCGCCCGCTGGCCCTGCAGATCGCCAGGATCCGCGTCGAAACCGCGGAACTGGCCGCACGCACCGAATCCACCGGCGCCGAATTGCGGCGGCTCGAGATCGAACGCGGGGAACTGCTGGTGGAAGCCAGCCGGCGCGACGCCGAACGTGCCCGCGCCGAAGCGGAGCGGTTGCGGGTCGAAGCCCAGATCCAGACCGAAGAGGCCGCCCGCCTGCGCGCGGCGGTCGAAGACGAGGCCCGCAATCGCCAGGAGGCCGAGGGCCTGCTCGACACCATGGCCGCGGGCGAGGCCGAAAAGCTGCGACTGGCGCGCGAGCGCGAGGCCGAGCTGGCCCGCCAGGAAGCCGAACTGAGCGCCGGCGGCACCTCGGCGCCACCCAAGCCGAAACCGAAGCCCAAACCCCGCCCCAAGTCGAAGCCCAAACCGGCCGGCGCCTGATTGCTTTCTTCAAGTCTTTGAAAATATTGGATTTGATTCGCGATGGCGAAGGGCGTCGTGCGCCGCCGGCGCCGCCCGCCGCTTTCTCGCCGGAATCGTGACCGGACGCCTTGCCGAGCGCCGGGAGGAGGAGTAGGGTCGAACTTCCGGAGGGCCCGTTCGCCGTCCGGAGGATGAGCCGAACCGATGACCCTGTCGCACGATTCCGTCCTGGAGAACGCCGCTGCAAGCGAAGCGCTTGCGGGCGCCCGGGTCTGGGGCGTCCGCAGGGCAGTGGTTCCGCAGTCCAACTCCGCAACGCCCCGTGCCGTGTCAGGCCGGGGCGTTTTCGTTCGTATCGCCGACGCTCCGCGACCCCCGCGTCGCATCCCCACGTCGCATTCCCGTTGCGTGATACCCCCTGCGTCTCAACCCGAGGCCCGTCCGTCCCGGCCGGGCCGATCATCGTGCTGTGAGGAGGAATCCATGTTCGAAGGGCAATCCCCGACCGAAGTCGAAGCGCTGTTGAAGGCGAATACCGAATTCCGTCAGCTGTATCACCGCCACAAGGAACTGGACAAGCAAGTCCTCGATGCCGAACTCGGCGTCCTGCCGGTGGACGACACCCGCCTGACCCAGATGAAGCGCGAAAAGCTGGCGGCGAAGGATCGCCTCACCCGGATGTACGACGAACTGCATCACTGACCCTTCCGGTCCCATCGTTCCGAATGCGTCCACGGACGGCGGCGGCGTCCTGACCGGCCCGCCGCCGTCCGCAAGGCGCGCGACCCACGTCCGAACACGGGGCAGGGTGTACCCGCCCGCCGCGACGGCAGTGCGATAATCCGGCCTTTCCACTCTTCGCGCTGGCGCCGGCATGTCGAACTCCCCGTCGAACTCCCCCTCGGTCCACGACTCCGTCCTCGACCTGATCGCCGATACGCCCATCGTTCGCGCCCAGCGTCTCGATGCCGGCGTGTGCCGGTTGTTCCTGAAGCTCGAAAGCCAGAACCCGGGGGGGTCGATCAAGGACCGCATCGGCCTGCGCATGATCGAGGCCGCCGAACAGCGCGGCGACATCCGGCCCGGCGCCACCCTCGTCGAAGGCACCGCCGGCAACACCGGCATCGGCCTGGCGCTGGTCGCCCAGCAGAAGGGCTACAAACTCATCCTCGTGGTCCCGGACAAGATGAGCCGCGAGAAGATCTTCAATCTCAAGGCCATGGGCGCCGAGGTCGTGCTGACCCGGTCCGACGTGGCCAAGGGACATCCGGATTACTACCAGGACATGGCCAGGCGCATCGCCGACGAAACGCCCGGCGCCTACTTCATCAACCAGTTCGGCAATCCCGACAATCCGGCCGCCCACGAGTTCGGCACCGGTCCGGAGATCCTGCGCCAGATGGCCGAGGTCGGCGGCGTCGACGCGATCGTCTTCGGCTGCGGCAGCTCGGGCACCATGACCGGCCTGTCGCGCTGCTTCGCCGAGCATTCGCCGCACACCGAACTGGTATTGGCCGATCCGGTGGGCTCGATCCTCACCCAGTACATCAACGAGGGCACGCTCAGCGAGAAGTCCGGCAGTTGGATGGTGGAAGGCATCGGCGAGGATTTCCTGCCCGACATTTCCGACTTCACCCGGGTGAAGAAGGCGTACGCCATCACCGACAAGGAAAGCTTCCTCGCCGCGCGCGAACTGCTGCGCGCCGAAGGCATTCTCGGCGGTTCCTCCAGCGGCACGCTGCTGGCGACCGCGCTGAAATATTGCCGCGAGCAGACCGAGCCGAAGAACGTGCTGGTGTTCGTCTGCGATACCGGCAACAAGTACCTCTCGAAGCAGTACAACGACTACTGGATGCTCGACAACGGCTTCATCGAGCGCGAGCAGCATGGCGACCTGCGCGACCTCATCCTGCGGCCCTACACCCGCCGCGATACCGTGGTGGTGGGCCGGAACGACCTGCTGATCACCGCGTACCAGCGCATGAAGCTGTACGAGATCTCGCAGTTGCCGGTGATGGACGGCGAACGCATCGTCGGCATCCTCGACGAGAGCGACGTGCTGCTGCACGTCTACGGCGACGAATCCCGGTTCCGCGATCCGGTCTCGACGGCCATGGTCAGCAAGCTCGACATCCTGGACGTCCGCTCCCCGGTCGAGGCCCTGCTGCCGGTGTTCGACCGCGGCCATGTGGTCATCGTGATGGACGGCGACCGTTTCCTCGGCCTGATCACCCGCATCGATTTGCTGAACTGGCTGCGCCGGCGCGTTCAGTAAAGCCCGGCGGGAGCCGCCGGCGCGCCGGGGGCGGGTGATAAAATCCGCGGTCTTTTCAAGGAGCCGTCCCCGATGCGCCAGTCCGACCGTCCCGACCACGCAGACGCCGCCGGCGAATGGGGCCTCGGCACCCAGGCCATCCACGCCGGCCAGTTCCCGGATCCGACCACCGGGGCGGTCATGCCGCCGATCTACGCCACCTCGACCTATGCCCAGAGCAGCCCGGGCGTGCATCAGGGCTTCGAGTACTCGCGCACCCACAATCCCACCCGGTTCGCCTACGAGCGCTGCATCGCCGGTCTCGAAGGCGGCAGCCGCGGTTTCGCCTTCGCCTCCGGCCTGGCGGCCACCTCGACGATCCTCGAACTGCTGGACAGCGGCAGCCACGTCGTCTGCATGGACGATGTCTACGGCGGCACCTTCCGTCTGTTCGAACGCGTGCGCCGGCGCAGCGCCGGCCTGGATTTCAGTTTCGTCGACCTGACCGACCCGGCCGCGTTCGAAGCCGCGATCCGGCCGGAGACCCGCATGGTCTGGGTCGAAACCCCGACCAACCCGATGTTGAAGATCGTCGACCTGCAGGCGGTGAGCGCGGTCGCGAAACGCCACGGCCTGCTGATGGTGGCCGACAACACCTTCGCCTCGCCGATCCTGCAGCGTCCGCTGGAACACGGCGCCGACATCGTCATGCACTCGGCCACCAAGTACCTCAACGGCCATTCCGACATGGTCGGCGGCATGGCGGTGGTGGGCGACAACGCCGAACTCGCCGAGAAGATGGCGTTCCTGCAGAACTCGGTCGGCGCGGTGCAGGGTCCGTTCGACAGCTTCCTCGCCCTGCGCGGGCTGAAGACCCTGCATCTGCGGATGAAGGCGCACTGCGAGAACGCGCTGGCGCTGGCCGAATGGCTGCAGACCCATCCGGCGATCGAGCAGGTGATCTACCCCGGTCTCAAGGACCATCCGCAGCACGCGCTGGCCGCGCGCCAGATGGACGGCTTCGGCGGCATCGTGTCGATCCGGGTGAAGGGCGGCTACGAAGGCGCGAAGCGTTTCTGCGAGCGCACCCACCTGTTCACCCTCGCCGAATCGCTGGGCGGCGTCGAAAGCCTGGTCAATCATCCGGCCGTGATGACGCACGCCTCGGTGCCGGTGGGGCGCCGCGCCGCGCTCGGCATCCACGACGATCTCGTGCGCCTCAGCGTCGGCGTGGAGACGCTGGAGGATCTGCGGCGGGATCTGGAAACGGCCCTGGCATGACGCGAGGACGTCTGCTGGGCTGGTTCAGGGCGCCGTTCGCGGCCCTGCTGGATCACCGTTCCCTGACCTGGGAACTGACCAAGCGCGATGTGCTGGGCCGCTATCGCGGAGCCAGCTTCGGATTGCTGTGGTCGCTGATCAGCCCGTTCCTGATGCTGATGATCTATACCTTCGCCTTCGGCACGGTGATGGGCAGCAAATGGCCGGCCGTGCAGCAGGGGTCGGCGAGCTTCTCGATCATCCTGTTCTCGGGCTTGATCGTGCACGGCTTTTTTTCGGAATGCCTGACGAAGGCGCCTTATCTGATCGTCGGAACGCCCAATTTCGTCAAGCGCGTGGTGTTTCCGCTCGAGATTCTGCCGTGGCCGCTGCTGCTGTCCGCAGGCTTCCACGCGCTGGCGAACCTGCTGGTGTTCGCATTGCTGCAATGGGCGATGGACGGGTCCGTCCCGGCGACCGCGGTGCTGTTCCCGCTGGTGCTGCTGCCGTTGTTCGTGGCCTGCCTCGCACTGGTCTGGCTGTTGTCCGCCCTGGGCGTGTATCTGCGCGACATCTCGCAGATCACGCCGATGCTGTCCCTGGCGATGCTGTTCCTGTCCACCGCGATGTTGCCCGCATCCGCTGTGCCGGAAGGTTACCGGGCGCTGTTCGAACTGAATCCGCTGTCGTTCATCATGGATCAGGCGCGTGCGGTGATGGTCTGGGGCGAATGGCCGGATTGGCGCGGGCTCGCGATCTATTTCGGCGTATCCCTGCTGCTGTGCGTGGGCGCGCGCGGCCTCTTCTCCCGTCTCCGCCGGGGGTTCGCCGATGTCCTCTGAACCCGTCATCCGCGTGCGCGGGCTGACCAAGGCCTATCCGATGTATGCGCGCCCGCACCACCGGCTGCTGGAACTGCTTTTCGGCGAACGCGGGGGGCGCTGGCGGCGCGAGCACGTCGCCCTGAACGATGTCGGCTTCGATGTGGCCGCCGGAGAAACGGTCGGCATCGTCGGCCGCAACGGTTCGGGCAAATCGACCCTGCTGCAATTGCTGTGCGGCACCCTGACGCCATCCGGCGGCGAGGCCGTGGTCCGCGGGCGCGTCGCCGCGCTGCTCGAACTGGGCGCCGGCTTCAATCCCGAATTTACCGGACGCGAGAACGTCTTCCTGAACGGGACGGTCCTCGGCCTGACCCGGGCCGAGATCGAGGCTAGGTTCGAAGACATCCTCGCGTTCGCCGACATCGGCGATTTCATCGAACAGCCGGTACGGACCTATTCCAGCGGCATGTATGTCCGATTGGCGTTCGCGGTGGCGATCAGCGTCGATCCCGACGTGCTGATCGTCGACGAAGCGCTGTCGGTCGGCGACGAGGCGTTCCAGCGCAAATGCTTCGCGCGCATCGAACAGCTGCGCGAACGCGGGACGACCGTGCTGTTCGTGTCGCACTCCTCGCAGTCGATCGTGCAGTTGTGCCATCGCGCCATCTGGCTGGAAAACGGTGAGATCCGCGCCGATGGCGTACCGAGGGAGGTGGTCGCCCTGTACCACCGCGCGACGCTCGGCGGCGCCTCCGATCCGGTCGAGGGCGCACCGCAGCCTGCCGCGGCGACCACGGCCGAGGATATTGAGGTCGCGCTCGAACCCTGTGCGGCGGCGGTCGAATTTCCGCGCAACGGTGCGTTCATCGGCGGCGCCACGCTGGTCGACGAGCATGGCGCGCATGCGCCCTATCTCGAACGCGGGCGCCGCTACCGGTTCGGGTATTCGCTGCACATCGAGTCGATCGTCGACGACCTGCGGGCCGGCATGATGCTGCGCAACCGCACCGGAATCGAGATCTCCGGTGCGCTGGTCCGGCCCCAGACGGGGCTGGCGCGGACCTTCGCAGGCGGCGAGCGCATGCGCATCGTCTTCGAATTCGACTGTCTGCTGGCGCCGGGCGTGTATTTCCTGTCGTGCGGCGCGATGGGCGTGAAGGACGGCCGCGAGGAATTCCTGCACCGCTGGCTGGATGCGTTCGAATTCACGGTCATCGAATCGGCGGGATACGGGGTGCGCGCCGTGGAACCTCACGGCATCGTCGATCTGCGGTTCGACGCCGCCATCCGTCCACTGGAGCACTGAGATGAGAGTCAGCCCGTATTTTGACGAGAAGCAACTGCGCTCCACGGTTTCCCGCGGCGGACATCGCGAAGCGATCGGCGGCCTGTGGGAGGAAATGGGCCAACTGCAGATCGAATTCCTGCTGGCGCAGGGCCTGTCGCCGGCTCATCGCCTGCTGGATGTCGGCTGCGGCGCGCTGCGTTTCGGCGTGAAGGCGGTCGACTATCTCGATGCCGGTCATTACTACGGCATCGACATCAGCGAGAGCCTGATCGCGGCCGGCTACGAGCGCGAACTGGACGACGCGCAACGCGTGCGGCTGCCGCGGCGCAATCTGCATGCGACCGCAAACTTCGATCTGTCCTTCCTCGATGCCGGGATCGACATGGCGCTGGCGCAGTCCGTGTTCACCCATCTGCCGTTCAACCACATCCGCCGATGTCTGGACGCGGTGGCCGGCAGGCTCGTGCCCGGCGGCCGCCTGTATGCGACCGCGTGGATCGTCGACGACGCGTGGCCGGTCGCCCAGCCGCACGACTGGGCAGGCACCATCGATGGCCAACCGATCCGCACGTTCGATATCGCCGATCCCTACCACTATCGCCTCGCAGATTTCGCGCATGCGGTCGAAGGTCTCCCGCTCGACCTCGAATGGATGGGCGACTGGGGCCATCCCCGTGGCTTGCCGATGATGGTCTTCCATCGGAGGTGATGGCGTGAGTCCCGCTGACTTCGGATCTTCCGATCGGTGTCCTTCCGGGCGCGAGCGCCCGCGCATGAGCTGCGTGCGCTCGCGCCCGGAGTCTTCCGATGCCGCATGAATCGTCGCTGCCGGCGTCGCGCGAGCGGTCTTCCGCGGGTCTGTTCGTGCTCGGCATGCATCGCAGCGGAACGTCCGCGACCGCCGGGGCGCTGCAGCGCCTGGGATTCGATCTCGGCGAGACATTGATCGAAGCGGCGCCGGACAATCCGAAAGGCTATTTCGAGCATGCGGCCGCCGTCGCCGCGAACGAGGCGTTGCTGGATGCGCTCGATCGCAGTTGGGACGACGTGCGCGCGCTGCCCGGCGACTGGACACGCTCGGACGTTGCGCGCGCCGTCGTGCCGGCCATCGCTGCGGTCTTCGACGGATTCGACGGGCGTTCGCGCTGGGCGCTCAAGGACCCGCGGCTCTGCCGGACGCTGCCGCTGTGGCTCGAAGCGGCGGCGGGACGCGGCCTGGAGACGCATTGTCTGCTGGTGCTGCGGCATCCGGTCGAAGTCGCGGCCTCGCTGCGCGCGCGCGACGGCATGGGCGAGGAAACCGCGGCCATGCTCTGGCTGCGGCACGTGCTGGAATCGCTGCGTGCATCCGCCGCGCGACCGCGTACGCTCTTGACCTACGACGCGTTGATGCGCGACCCGCAGGCCGCGCTCGGCGCTGCCTGCGCGCGGCTCGGTTTCGAGATCGGCGATGCCGACGTGCGCGCCTTCGTGGATGCGCGCGATCGTCACCACCGGGTGGAAGCGGCCGGGAGCGACGCGTTGCCCGCATCGCCGTTCATGCGCCTTGCCATCGCGGCATACCGCGCAGCGGTCGATGCCGGCGACGCATCGACCGCGATCGAAAAGATCGAAGACGAATTCGAGCGGCTTGCCGCTCGCGATGCGACCTGGATCGAAACCCTGGGAAGCGCGATGCGGATCGCCGACGTGCGACGCCGCGGCCTGCAGGCGCGTGCGCTGGACGCGCACGCGCGCGCCGATGCGCTGCAGACACTGTTCGACGAAGTCTCCGCGCAGTCCCTGCAGCGGCTGGAAGCGCTGCAGGCCCACGACCGACGACTGGCCGACACCCAGGCTGCGCTGGAGGCCGCGGAAGCGCTCTCGATCGAGCGCATGGCGTTGCTGGGCGAACAGGATCTGCGCCTGGGCCGTACCCAGGCCGCACTGGAAACGGTCGAAGCGCAGTCGCTGCAGCGCATGGCGGAAGCGCAGGCCCTGCGAGGTCAGCTGGATGCGACCGAATCGGCGCTCGCGTTGGCGGAGCGCCTGTCGCTGGAGCGACAGGGCGAACTGCAGACGCTGCATGCGCGGTTGATGGAAACGGACACCGCGCTCGCGGCGGTGGAGGCGCTGTCGCGCGAACGATTGGCGGAGATCGAGCGCCGCGAGGCGGAGAAAGTCGCGCTCGAAGCGCTCTCGCTGGAGCGCCTGGCCGAGATGCAGCGCCTGCATGCGCAGTCCGAGCGCGCGCAGGCCACCCTGACCGAGGTCGAACGCCAGTCTCGCGATTGTCTCGCCGAGATCGAAACGTTGCGTGCCGCGCTTGCGTCCCGCGACACGGAGATCGGAACGTTGCGTGCCGCGCTTGCGTCCCGCGAGGCCGAGATCGTGGATTTGCGGAAGCACGAGGCGGAGCTGCAGGCGCTGCGGCAATCCCGTCTGTTCCGGGTGCGACGCGCGCTGCGCCAATGGCTCGGCCTCGACCGGCAGGCGCGAACATGAGCCGGCACTACGCCATCGATGCGTTCGCGACCCGCAACGGCCGCTGTTTCGGCTGGGGCTGGTTCCTGGACGAGGACAGCGCGGTCGAACGCTGCGCGCTGGTGGTGCCGCTGCGTGACGGCGGCGAATGGCGCGTGCCGTGCCTGTTTTCGGGCATGCGCGAAGATCTGCGCGATGCCTATCCGGCGGTCGGTCACGCGGCGTCCGCCGGATTCATGATCCACGGGACGCTGAACGGCGCGCCGATGCCGGATGCGCCGGGTCATCTCGACGTGCTGCTGCGCGATGGCCGACGCGAGCGTTGCGAAGTGCCCGCGTCGGTGCTCGGTACGGCGGTCGCACCGCCGCCGGCCAGCCGCGCCGGTGTGCGCGGCGCGCTCGCGGCCTTCCGCAGGAAAGCGGCGGAGATCGGCGTGTTTCCGGCCATCGCGCACGCCTGGCGTCGTCTGATGGTTGCGGATGCCGCCGTGCCGACAAGGATCCTCGCGCGGCTGTCATCGCTGGAGGGCGAGCGCGTTGCCCTGGTGCTCGATCACGACATGGGCGGCGGGGCCAACCGCTATCGCAACGAGTCGATGGCGGACCTTCTGCGCGACGGCAGGCACGTGGTGTTGATCGTGCCGCGAATGGATACGCTCGACTATCGCATCGCGATCCACGCGCCGGGCGACGCGAAGGTGGAGGAGGGGCGCGTCGCGGATCCTTTGGCGGCGCTCGCGGCGATCGGACGCTGTCGCGATCTGGAGATCCGCGTCAACGAACTGGTGTCTTTCCACGATCCCCTGGCCGTCCTCGATTGGTGCATGGCGACGCGCGCATCCGCCGCGAAAAGGCTCGTGTTCCATCTGCACGACTATCACGCGGTGTGTCCGGCGTGGACGCTGATCGGCAGCGACGGTCGCTATTGCGGCGTGCCGTCGCTCGATCGTTGCCGCGCCTGTCTCCCCGACAATCTCGCGCATACGCTGGGATTCTCGATCGGTGCCGATGTCGCGCAGTGGCGAGCGCGCTGGTCGGCTTTCCTCGGCGCCTGCGACGAGATCGTCGCGTTCTCGAACGCATCGGTGGAGATCCTGCGCAAGGGGCATCCCGCGCTGGATGCGGCGCGTGTCACGATTCGCCCGCATCGCGTCGACAACGCCGCGCTGCGCCCGGTGACGCCGAATCGCGGATGGCCGGTCGTGATCGCGGTCGCCGGGCACATCAGCCGGCCGAAAGGTGCGGAGATGCTGCTGGAAATGGCCGAGGTGATCCGGCGCGGCGCGCTGCCGGCGCGGATCGTCGTCTTCGGGACGCTCGAAGGTCATTGCGACGACAGCGGCATCGAGGTGCGCGGCCGGTTCGAACCGTCGGCATTGCCGGGTCTGCTCGAAGCCTGCGGGGCGTCGATCTGCCTGCTGCCGTCGATCTGCCCGGAAACCTTCTCCTTCGTCACCGACGAATACATGGCGATGCGCATGCCGGTCGCGGTCTTCCCGATCGGCGCGCCTTCCGAACGGGTCGCCGGCTACGCCGACGGCCTGGTGATCAGCCGCATCGACGCCGCGACCGCGGTGCGCGAAATTCTCGAATTCGCCGGCCGCCCCCGCGCGGCGGGCGCCGCATAATCCAAGAGGCTCCAGCATGGGAAAGACCATCGCATTCACGTCGGCGGCACTGAACTATCTGCCGAAAGTGCGCAAGCTCTGCGCTTCGATCCGCACCCACCATCCCGAGTGGGAGATCGTGCTGGCGCTGGCCGACGAGCGTTCGTCCACGGTCGATTTCGCCGACGAGCCGATCGATCGTGTGCTCGCGGTCGACGATCTCGACATCCCCGATCGCCGTCGCTGGACCTACTTCCACGCGATCGTGGAGCTGGCGACCGCGATCAAGCCGTTCGTGCTGGTGGAACTGCTGGACGATCCCGAGGTCGACCGGGTGCTGTACTTCGATCCGGACATGGTGCTGTTCTCGCGTCTCGACGATCTGCTGGCGTCGCTGGAAGGCGCGAATCTGGTGCTCACGCCGCATCTCACCAAACCCGAGACCGGGCTCGAAGGCATTCGCGACAACGAGATCTCGGCGCTGAAGCACGGGGTCTACAACCTCGGGTTCGTCGGCGTGAACCGCACCGACGAAGGCCGCCGTTTCGCGCGCTGGTGGGCGGACCGCATCTACCATTTCTGCGTCGCCGATATTCCCAACGGGCTGTTCACCGACCAGCGCTGGATCGATCTGGCGCCCGCGTTCTTCGACGGCGTCGGCATCCTCAAGAGTCCGCGTTTCAACGTCGCGACCTGGAATCTGCCCACGCGCTCGGTCACCGGCGACATGCAGAACGGTTTCCGCGTCGATGGCGAACCTCTGGGCTTCTATCACTTCACCGGTTTCGATTCCGGCGCGCACCGGGTGATGGCGGACAAGTACGCCACGGCGTCGCCGTCGGTGTGGTCGCTGATCGAGTGGTACGCGCAGGAAGCGCGTTTCGACGAAAGCGAGCCGGTCTCGAAGCTGCCCTGGAAGTACGGCGCATATTCCGACGGCAGTCGCATTCCGCTGGAACACCGCCGGCTGTACCGCGCGCGTCCCGACCTGCAGGATGCCTATCCCGATCCGTTCGAAGCGGCTCCGCGCAGCCTCAAGACCTGGATGGAGCAGCAGGGGCCGATCGAGTACCCGGAGATCTTCGGCGCAAAAAAAGCGGCGGGCTGAGTGCCATGGTCCGAAGGGCCGTCCGGCTCGCGAGGACCGTAACGCTCAGCCTGTTCGACGCGGAACGCCGCCGCGAGCGCGTGCGCTATCTTCGCGACGTGCATCGCCGGTCCGGCTGGCGCGGCGTCCTCGATGTATTCATCAGATAGATTCGGAGATTGAAACCATGACGAAACATTTGCCGATCGAGTGGACCCGGACGGGAACCGCCTTCGGTCTGCTGCGCGCGATTTTCGCGCCGCCGGAGGGTGGGGCATTCGACGAGGTCGCACTCGAGGTCGACGGCCGAGAAGTCTGGCGCGGCGCGGCGCAGACCCATGACGACGGGCGCGTGCACCTGAACATCCACACCCATCTCGTGGAGAACGGCGCGCACGATATCGGCGTAGTCGCCACCCGTGGCGGCGAGATCTACCGTGCCGTCGCGCATTACGAGGTCGGCAACGACGGCGAAGTGGGACGCGTCGCCCGCGATGCATTGATCGCCCACCGCCTGCCGCTCGCGTTCTTCGGCAATTGCGATGCCGGCCATTACGCGCCCGCATACAACGACACCGTGACCTGGGTCGATCGCCCTGACGCCCCGGCCCGCGTCGACGCGATGCTCGCCAGCGGCGAGATCAGCGATGCCGAGGCCGGCATGCTGCGGCGTTTCCTGAACGACGGTTTCGTGATCTTCGACGAACCGCTGCCGGACGACATGATCGACCGCGCCAACGCGGCGCTGGATCGCGCGGTGGAGGAGAAATACCAGGGCTACACGTACGGCGACAGCACGCGTCTCGAACAGATGCACGTGCATTTCCCGGCGATCCGCGATATCTGGTTGTACGCGCCGGTGCATCGTTTCCTGTCGCTGGTGTTCGGCGCCAAGTCGCAGCCGTGCCAGTCGCTGGTCTACGTGTTCGGCAGCCAGCAGGATGCCCATCAGGATACCGTGCACCTCACGCCGTTCCCGGCCGGGATGATGTGCGGCGTCTGGATCGCGCTGGAAGACGTGCGCGAAGGTTCGGGAGAGCTGGCGGTCTATCCGGGCAGTCATCGCCTGCCGCGGGTGTACATGCACGATGTCGATTGCGCGAAGGTGCGCGGCGACTGGCGCGAATTCGGCGAAAAGGTCGTCGGTCGCTGGTCATCGCTGCTGCAGGAGCACGGCATGCAGCCGGTGCCCTATCTGGCGCGCCGCGGCCAGATCCTGATCTGGCACGAAAACCTGATGCATGCCGGCAGTCTGCGCCGCGACAAATCGCTCTCGCGGCGTTCGGTGGTGACCCACAACTTCGCCCGCGGCTCGATCGTTTACTACGACTCGTCCGGCGATGTCGGACACATCCACGATGCTTGATTCACAGGAGACCAGGATGAAAACGAAACTCTGCGCGATCGCCGTCTTGATGCCGGCGTTGTTCCTCTCGGCCTGCGGCGAGCAGTCGGCGCCCGCGGCGGCTCCTCCGGTGGCGTCCACGGACGCGGCGGCGCCCGCCGCGATGCCCGAGGCGACGACTTCGATGTCCGCGACCGATGTCCGCGTCGCCGACGATGCGGCGAGCGTGACCACCTGCAATCTTGAAACCGTGAACGGCACGATGTTCGAAGGCGACACCCCGTCGGTCTCGCGGGCCGAGCCCGTGTCGATCGTCGGCTGGCTGATCGACGAGCCGGCGAGGATCGTGCCGACGGAAGTGAAGCTGCGGCTGCAATCCGCCGATGGCGCGCAGGCCTGGGAGCAGGCGGTCACGCAGTGGGGCGATCGTTCCGACATCGCGACCGCCAAGGGCAACGAATTCCTCGCGTCCGGCTTCAATGCGGATCTCTCGGTCGCGGCGATTCCCGCGGGCGAATACGCCATCTATCTCGCGTTCGCGACGCCCGAAGGCGAACGCGTCTGCGGGTTCGGCCGCCGACTGGTCCTCACCGAATGAGCCATCGCCCGGGCTCGACCATGTATCCTGCCCGGGCCGATGCGCAAAGGCGGCGTTCGACGCCTTGTCCTGAAATG
This sequence comes from Lysobacter hankyongensis, assembly GCF_039543145.1. Classification (NCBI taxonomy): domain Bacteria; kingdom Pseudomonadati; phylum Pseudomonadota; class Gammaproteobacteria; order Lysobacterales; family Lysobacteraceae; genus Lysobacter; species Lysobacter hankyongensis. Next base: position 471,853 of record NZ_BAABJE010000002.1, read on the forward strand.
ACGCCCGGCTTCGTTCTTCACATGTGTACGCCGTCATGTCGATGGCGCCACGATCCATTTCCCGGAGGATCCACCTTATGAAGCGCTTCCTGGCGGCTGCCGCCATTTTTCTCACCACGACGACGACCGGCCTCGCAGTGGCCGGCCCCAGGGATATTCCGGGTGGCGTTTCGGCTCAGGGACAGACCACGACCCTCACCCCGGGCCAGCGTGCGGAGATCGCCCGCAACCTCGTCCGCAAATGGGCGCCGCACGTACAAAGCGAAGGTCGCAATGTCGGCGAATGGGCGATCAAGCTCGGCCGTTTCATCGGCACGGCGGATGCCCGCAATGTCCAGCAGGCCGCGACGATGCCGACCTTCCCCGCGATGATGGGCGTTCTGCAGGGACAGCCGGCCACCAGCGACAGCGTGCTCAAGTCGATCGCGTCGCCCAAGGCGCTGGGCAGCACCGTCGGTGACACCACCTACACGCCGCTCGCGAATGGCCGCTGCCGCGTCGCCGATTCCCGCGTGATCTCGTCTCCGCTGCCGGGTGGCGTCACCCGCGGCATCGATACCGAAGATATCTCCAGCTATGCCTCCCAGGGTGGCAACGGCTCCAGTGCCGGCGATGGCTCGACCATCTGCGGCATCCCCAGTTTCGCGACTGCGCTGGCGGTGAGCGTCACCGTGCTCACGGTGGGCAACCAGGGCTTCTTCAAGATCTTCGACAACAGCCAGCCCTTCACCGCCGGCAGCACGCTGTTCTACGAACCGACGGTCAGTTCGTCCAATGACGTGGTCGTCAAGTCGTGCCAGAGCTGCGCGATCGAGCTGTCGATCTATTCCAGCACTGCCGTGCATTACGTCATCGACGTGGTGGGCTATTACATGCCGCCGCAGGCCACGGCGCTGGACTGCGTGGAAACCGCCAACACCGATCTTGCCATTCCGGCGGGCGGCACCGGCAACGCGGTCGCACCGGCGTGCGCGACCGGCTATACCCAGACCTCGACCAACTGCGAGTCGTCGACCTGGCAGATGCCGTTCGTGTATTTCCAGAGCGGCACCTGCTCGGCCCAGAACAATTCCGGCGCCAGTGCCACGCTGCGTGCTTCGCGGACCTGTTGCCGGGTGCCGGGGCGTTGATGCCCGGATCCATGATGTCCTGATCCATCGGTCCAACACACGCGTCACCGGAAGCCGGCATCTGCCGGCTTCCGTCGTTCCGGAGGGCATGAAATACGAGGCCTGCCGGTGGTGGAACCCCGCCATGGAACAGGGCTAGAATCGACCGGGCGACACGGACATTCGCGAAGTGTGCGCTTCATCCCGCTCGGGGTGAGGGCGCCTTCTCAACCCTGCCCACCCGAATTGCCCTTCGACGGATGTTCATGTCCGGCCTTGGGCGTATCCTAGCCGGACCCCCTCCTCCTCCGGGGCTCCGTCGTCGAGATCAGCCCATGCGCAAGCTCATCCTCTGTTTCACCGTTGCCGTGCTCATCGCCGGCTGCGCTTCCGAACAGGAAGACGTCACCGTTTCTTCACAGAATGCTGCGTCGACCGCCCGGACCATGCCCGCCTGGGCGTTGGCCCGGCCGACCGACCGCGCCGCGTTCGCCTCGCTGCCCGATCGCGGCGCGCTGCTCGCCTACGATCGCGCCCGGGCCACCGTCAATCGCGGTGCCGAGACCTACCATCCTGTCCAGTTGAGCGAGGCGCACGCACTCAATGCCTCCGCTCCCGGCCGCAGCATCGCGCTGCAGACGCCGTCGGGCGAAAACCTCAGCTTCGCGTACCAGCGGATGGAAGAGGGCCTCGACGGCAACTGGAGCTGGATCGGCCGCACCGGCGACGGCCTCGAAGCCATCATCACCTTCGGCGAAGACGCCGTCTTCGGTCGGATCGAACAGCGCGGCGACCAGGCCCTGCAGATCACGATGTCGGCCGGTCAGCCCTGGCTGGTTCAGGCCGATCGCAACCGCATGTTCGACGGCAATCTGCTCCGCGGCGACGAACGGTCCGATGTGCTGATCCCCTCGACGCTCGCCGTCTCGGCGGCGGCCCGCAAGCAGGCGGCCGCCGTGGCCGACGCCCCCAAGGCCGGCGACATCGGCACCAAGGCCAGTGCCGCCAACACGGTGGACGTGGTGCTGGGGTATACCAACGGTCTTGTCGCCCGCATCGGCAGCGTTTCGGCGACCAACACCCGCCTGACCAACCTGATCGCGATCACCAACCAGGCCTATCAGAACAGCCAGGTGACGCCGCGCGTGCGTCTGGTGCGGACGGTGCAGGTCAACTACACCGATACCAACGACAACGAAGTCGCGCTGGAAGCGATGACCGGCGTCAGCTGCTCGACGTCCGGCTGCTCCAACCAGACCGTGCCGGCGGAACTGCAGCCGCTGCGCGATGCGCGCGACCAGTACGGCGGCGATCTCGTGTCGCTGGTCCGTCAGTTCAAGGCGCCGGAACAGAGCGGCTGCGGTATCGCCTGGCTGCTCGGCGGTGGCGGTTTCACCATCGACAATACCGATGCGCCGTTCGGCTATTCGGTGGTCAGCGACGGCACCGACGTCAGCGAATCCGATGGCCGCAGCTATTTCTGCTACGACGTGACCCTGGCGCACGAACTGGGCCACAACATGGGCCAGCAGCACAACGTCGAAGACAGCGGCGGCGATACCGGCACGCATCCTTATTCCTACGGTTACCGCGAAACGTCCACCACCGGTTTCTTCACGGTGATGGCGTACGAGATCGACAACGCGAGCCAGTTCTCGATCACCAACTTCGGCAACCCCAACGTCACCTACGCCGACACCGGCCGCGTGACCGGCACGGCCAACGCCAACAATGCCGCCAGCCTCAACCTCTCGATGCCGCTGGTGGTGCAGTTCCGCAATCTCGTCGTGCCGTTGGCCGGCAGCGTCCGCAACGACATCAACGGCGACGGGCGCACGGACTTCGTGCTGAAGAACAGCAACCTGTTCGCGTATTGGCTGATGAACGGCTCGACGGTGACGAACGGCGTGGTGGTGGGCGGTTCGGTGAGCGGTTACGAGATCCGCTACACGGGCGACTTCAACGGCGACGGTCGCTGGGAAGCGGTGTACCAGAACGCGACGGGGAACATGTGGGTGTGGTTCCTGGCGGCGAACGGGACGACGGTGACGGCGTCGGAGATCGGGACGCCGCCGAGTGGGTGGTCGGTGTTCGCGACGGCGGACGTGAACGGCGATGGCCGCACGGACCTGCTGCTGCGGAACGGGACGCTGCTGGCGTATTGGCTGATGAATGGCGCGACGGTGACGAACGGTGTGGTGGTGGGCGGTTCGATCGCGGGCTACCAGCCGACGTGGGCGGGCGACTTCAACGGCGACGGCCGGACGGAAGTGATCTACCAGAACGCTGCGGGGAACATGTGGCGCTGGCAGATCGGCGCGGACGGCAGCAGCGTGACGGTGAGCGAAGTGGGGACGCCGGCGAGCGGTTGGTCGGTGTTCGCGGTGGACGACATCAACGGCGATGGCCGGACGGACTACGTGCTTCGGAACGGGACGCTGCTGGCGTACTGGCTGATGGACGGTTCGACGGTGACCAGCGGTGTGGTGGTGGGCGGTGCGGGCGGGACGTACGTGCCTGCGCGGACGGGCGACTTCGACGGCGATGGCCGCGCGGAAGTGATCTACGAGAACCCGAGCCGGAACATGTGGCGCTGGGCGTTGCCTCAGGGCGGCGGTGTGCAGGCGAGCGAGGTCGGCACGCCGGCCACGGGCTGGACCGTCCTGACCTGGTAAGCCAGGGCCTGCTCCGGTGCCGGGCACCGGAATCGCAAGACCAAACGCCCCCTCTTCGGAGGGGGCGTTTTCGTTGTGGGGGCGCCCCGGGATCCCTTTTCCGGCGGGTCGTCCCGCAGGCCCATCGAGGGGCACACGTCAGCGCGCCCAGATCGCGTTAATCTTGGCCGACCGGCATTGCCTTCCGCCGTGGGGTGGGGATGGGCGGGGGCTGCCGATACGGTGTGCAAGTCCACGATCGGCGAATGGGTCTCCTCTGTGCCGCCCGATTCCGATCCGGACGCCAGTCGCGCGCGATCCCGCTGAGGGGGCGCAGGCCGGAAACATGCGCCCGATCCATGGCCTCATCGACGGCATCCCTTGCGCGAAGGATCTCGCTGGCCGCCGGTTCGGCTCGAACGTCACTCATTCAGGCATCGATCCATGAACACCCTCATCCACAAGACCGCAATCGCCGGCTTCGCACTGACGCTGGCCATCGCGGGTTCGCTGTCCGCAGCGGGCAAACCCCAGAACGGCGCTCTGCCGGAGCGCCCCGAAGGTCGCCCGGTCAAGAAGATCAAGGATGCCGACAATCCCGGCGGACGGGCGCGCTGGATGGATGAGCGTTACAACGAGAGCTATGCGCGCTCGGGCGGCAAGTCGAGCAGTGGTCCACAGCACGGTGGGGTGTGGTCGCAGAGCTACCAGCGCTTCATGATGGCCGCAGCCAAGCGCGAACGCCTGCGTTACGCGGCGAAGATGCCGGTTTCGGGGACGTCCAAGGCGGTGTTGGACCCGTCGGCACCACCGACGGCGCGTGCTCCGGCCGATTCGCTGAGCCGCGATCTGCGCTGGACCAACCTGGGGCCGACGAAGGCCAACTTCCTGCGCAACGGCGGAACGGTGCTCAACGTCACCGACACCGGCCGGATCAACGCCATCGAGACCGATCCTGCCAATCCGAACACGATCTATCTCGCCTTTTCCGGCGGCGGCCTCTGGAAGACCACCGACGGCGGCGCGAGCTGGCAGGCCAAGACCGAGACGCTGGGCTCGCTGTCGGTGGGCAGCTTCGCGCTCGACCCCAACAACCCGCAGACGATGTACCTCGGTCTGGGCGATCCCTTCGACGGTACCGGCCTGGGCATCGTGAAGATGACCCAGGGCGGCGATGCCTGGGAAGAGCCCGTGTTCCTGGGTTCTTCGACCTCGATCCGCAAGATCCTGGTCGCCCCTTCGAATTCCAACATCGTGCTGGTCGCCACCAACCAGGGCTTGTACCGCTCCACCAACGCCGGCAAGACCTATGTGCCGGTCTCGGTGAATACCGGCGTGACCGACATTCCCGGAGCCTGGTCGCTGGCCTACGGCGGCGGCAACACCATCGTGATGTCGCTCGAGGCGACGCCGACGGCCTCGCTCACCGATCCCGGCCGCCGCAACGGCCAGATCTGGCGTTCGACCGACAACGGTGCGACCTGGACGCTGAGCAGCGGCGTGACGATCCCGCAGGGCGTCAACCGGATCACGCTGGCCTCCGCGCCGTCCAACCGTTCGATCATGTATGCGCTGGCCTCCAAACCGCGTCCTTCGGGCGATCCGGACCGCGATCTCGGCACCATCTTCAAATCGGTCGATGGCGGTCAGAATTGGACTTCGATGGCGACCGACGCGCTCGGCGCCTACAAGAGCTACACCAATCCGAACGCGGATGCCTCTTCGATCGAACAGTTGTTGAACGGCCAGGGCTGGTACAACCACGCCGTCGTGGTCGATCGCACCAACCCGGACATCGCCTATTTCGGCGGTGCGCTGCATATCGCCAGGACGACCGACGGTGGGCAGACCTATTCGATCATGACCGACTGGCTTGCCGATTTCGGTCTGCCCTACGTGCATGCCGATGCGCACTCGGGCCACATCGCTTCGAACGGCACGCTTTACTTCGGCACCGATGGCGGCATTTTCGCGTCGAGCAACGGCGGTACGACCTTCACCGATACGCTCAATGAAGGCATCGCGGCGCATCTGGTCTTCACCGTCTGCTCATCGCCCGCGGTCAGCGACCGTATCCTGATGGGCCTGCAGGACAACGGCAGTCGCCTGCGCGAAACCAACACCGGCATCTTCAACCAGATCCTTGGCGGCGACGGTTTCGGCTGCAACGTGAATCGCTCCAATGCCAGCAGGATGCTGATGAGCTTTCAGTATCTGGGCATTCACAAGAGCGTGAATGGCGGCGCCAATGTCTTCGCATCATGCGCCGGCATCGCCGAATGCAACAACAGCGACACCGCGCCCTTTTTCACCGCGATCGTGCCCTGGGCCGGGGACAGCGTTGGCGACGTCGTCTACACCCACTCGGACAGCAAGGTCTATCGCAGCACGAACTACGCGACCTCCTGGGCCGCACTGGGCACCGCCGGTCTGCCCTCGGATCTCGTCATCCGCGGCCTCGGCATCGCGAAGACCAGCGGCACCACGCCCAACAACGACAGCGTCGTTGGCATCGTCGCCAGCGCCGGGCGCATCTATCTCACGACCGATGGCGGCGCGACCTGGGCACGGCAGGCCGGCGTGCTGCCCAACAACGGCCAGTCGCTCAGCTCGATCGCCTTCGACCCGGTGGATCGGAACATCCTCTACGTCTCTTCGGTGGCCGCGTCACCCGATCGCACCCACCTGTGGCGCAGCACCGACTTCGGTGCGAGCTGGGCGGCGATCGACGGGACAGGCTTCCCTGTCGGCATTCCGGTGAACCAGATCGTGGTCGATCCGACGGTGCGCACGACGCTCTACGCGGCAACGCACCTCGGCGCGTACCGCTCGCTGGACAGCGGCAGCAACTGGGAGCGTCTCGGCTCGTTTCTGCCGCTGGTGGAAGTGACCGACATCAGCGTGCTCGCCGACGGCAACCGTGTCCGTGCGG